>DASPJR010000001.1:0-18670 GCA_035628505.1 Planctomycetota bacterium
TCGTTGTCTGCGGCATCGTCGACAGGTCGCACTTGGCCTTTTCGCAGGCCTCGGTCAGGCGCTACAGAGCCATTGGATCTTTCCGCAGGTCGACGCCGGCCGTCTTGCGGAACTCGTCCGCGACGTAGTCGACAATCACGCGGTCCCAGTCGTCGCCGCCCAGGTGTGTGTCGCCGTTTGTCGCGAGCACTTCGAAGACGCCGTCGCCGACATCGAGGATGGAAATGTCGAACGTACCGCCGCCGAGGTCGAAGATGGCGATCTTCTCGTTCTTTTTCTTGTCGAGGCCGTACGCGAGCGCGGCCGCGGTCGGCTCGTTGAGAATGCGCTTTACGTCGAGGCCGGCAATCTTGCCTGCTTCCTTGGTCGCCTGGCGCTGTGAATCATTGAAGTAAGCAGGAACGGTAATGACCGCTTCAGTGACCGGCTCGCCCAGATAAGCTTCGGCGCTCTTTTTCAGATCCTGCAGGACCATCGCCGAGATTTCGGGCGGGTAGTAGCGCTTGCCATCGACGTCGACTTGAACAAGCTCTTCAGCGCCGCCGACAACTTTGTACGGAACGAGCTTCTCTTCGCTGCCAACTTCCTTGTGCCGCCGGCCCATGAAACGCTTGATGCTGTAGATGGTGCGCGCCGGATTGGTGACAGCTTGGCTCTTTGCAGCGCGGCCGACCAGTCGGCCATCATCTGTGAAAGCAACGACGGAGGGTGTCAGGCGCGAACCTTCAGCATTGACGATGACTTTGGTCTCTTTGCCTTCATGGATCGCGACTACGCTGTTGGTCGTGCCCAAGTCAATTCCAATGATCTTTCCCACGTTCACTCTCCTCGTAAAACTGATGTATCGCAGACGCGACCCTAAAAACGAATGGCAGGGAAGCAAACATTAAGCCACCCCTTAGGGCGGTGCGATATGAGATTATCAGCTGGAGAGTAAAGGATTTACGACGTGTGGAGCAGATTCCGGGGCGGGATCCACCTATCAGATCGACGCACGATAAAGACTGCCCATGTCAATCTGACAAGATCGCTTACTTAGGACGAGAGCCTGGCGCGGGCTTTTGAACACCTCGTGCAATTGAAACTGTAATCGTCACAGCGGCGATGAGGAAGAGAATGGCGGCAATGATCCCGATGATCGTCAGACGCTGCCGCTCTCGTGCTGCTTCCGGATCGCCAAGCAGACTGGCGTCTGGATCTTCACTGGTGAGGCTGCGGTCGCTTAAGGGCACGAAGGGCCGAAGATTCTGGCCGCTCTGAGTGATGCTCACGATCTTCGAATTTACCTTCTCGTCGAAATCTTCACCGGGCGTTACCCAGCCGAGAGCCTGCTGTACCAGGTCGACTGAGCGGGTCGCTGAATTGATTTTGCTCCGCAGATTTGGATCGCGGCTGATGCGTTCTTCGAATCGCGCACGCTGATCCGGCGGCATGCGGCCGTCCAGGTAGTCGTCGATCAGCATATCAATGTCTTCAACAGGCTCTGACATAAGCCTCTGGCTCTCCCGGTACGTTAGCGCCTATTTATCCGGCTCGACAAATTTCTGCAGCTTGTCACGCAGCAACCGGTGCGCGCGGCTCAGGCGGCTGGTGACCGTGCCCAGCGAAACGTTCAGCGTCTCCGCGATCTCTTCACAGCTCTGCCCGTTGACGTGACGCAGCACGAGAGTGACACGGTACTCTTCGCCCAGTGAATTGATTGCTGAGAGGATGCGGTCGCGCATTTCCTCATGCGCCATCTTGTCCATCACGCCGCGGTCTTTTGTGTTTTCAAGAATGATTTCGCCCTGGCTGTCTTTGACGCCGTGAACCTCAAGCGGCACCGTGCGCGACTTGTTTCGCAGGTGATCGATGCAGACGTTGTGGGCAATGGAAAGCAGCCAGCCGGAGAATGCAGATGGCTTTTTCAGGTGATTGAGCGACTGAAAGCCGCGCACGAACGTTTCCTGTGCGAGGTCTTCTGCTGTTTCACGCTGCGAGACGCGGCTGTAGCAATACGTCGTAACGAGACTCTTGTAGCGCCGCACGAGCTCGCCATAGCGCTCGTGTTTGCCGCTCAGCACCGCCTCGATGAGCTCGGTATCGGAGCGCAGCATATTTGTGGAAGTACTCGTCTCGCCAGCCACTGCCAAGCGGAATCCTCTTGAAACCAGCGCTCTTCTTAACACAAAGGCTCAAAGACTCAAAGGCACGAAGAATGAGTTTGACTAATTTTCAGAACAGCTTCATTTCGGTGACGCTGATGCGCCCGGCCATGCACACATCCACATCTGTTCCGGGCCGGCGCTGGCGCTCGTGGTAGTTGCCATTGTAATGGAAGGTCTCCGACTCGCCGCGGAAACTGAGCGGGAGGGGGGAGGGATCCAGCGGACACCATATTACTTCCGGCCGCTCGGCTTGCGCTTCAAGGTGCGGCAGATTGATATTCCAGAGGGTGCCTTCGGTCCAAGGTTTAAGAAGGATTTCAAGCAGCAGCGGGCGCACCCATGCGGCCGAGCGCACCCAATCAAATTCCAGCCCGCGTTTTTTGTAATGCGAGACGGCGATAGCGGGCTTTCCGTGCAGAACAGCTTCGCGCGCGGCGGCGACCGTTCCCGAGTGGTAAACATCGGCACCGAGATTCCCGCCGGCATTGATTCCCGAAAGCACCCAGGCGACGTCCGGATCGACGCGGTGGAGGGCAACGCGTACGCAATCTGCCGGCGTGCCGTCGATGCTGAACTTGCTTTCGGCACGCTGCGTCAGCCGCAAGGGCCGCTCGGTGGTGACCTGGTGGCTGCAGCCAGAAAGAGCCGAGTCCGGCGCGACGATAACGCGTTCGCCGAGTCCTTCGGCGGCACTGTAAAGGGCTTCAAGCCCCGGTGCTCCGAAACCATCATCGTTGGTGAGCAGAATGCGCATGCAGGTAGTTTACTGAAATTCATCGGCTGATCAAAGCGCTGCCTTGTGGCGCGAACTTTAGTTCGCGAAACGTGCGTCGGCAAAGGTGCGCACTAAAGTTCACACCACATACCCAAATCTTCTCTTACGTTTTCACCAATGCGCTTACCATACGTTGCATGTCCCAATCGACTGACCCTCGGAACGAATATCAGACGCGCCTGGATGCCCGCAAGGCTTCAGTCGCGGAGTTGCAGGCCAAAGACGCCAGCATCGGCACGGCGCGCCTGCTGACCGCCGTCGCAGCAATTGGCGGCTATTTCCTTCTAACGAACGCTGAACTGAGCCTCGTCTGGCTGGCGGTGCCGGTGCTCGTCTTCTTCGTTCTCGTCGCACTGCATGGCCGTGTCCGTAAGCTTCTCTGCCGGCAGAAAACCAGCGTACGCTATTACGAACGCTGCCTGGAGCGGCTGGATGGGCGCTGGGCGGGGACGGGAAACCAGGGTGCTGCGTTCGTCGATTCAGAACACCCCTACGCTGCGGATTTAGATCTGTTCGGAAAGGGCTCGCTTTTTGAACTGCTCTGCACGGCACAGACACAGGTTGGCGAGCAGACACTCGCGTCCTGGCTGCTCAATCCGGCTTCTCCGGAAGAGATTGCAGCGCGGCAGGCGGCTATTGAGGAATTGCGCGGGCGGCTCGACCTGCGCGAAGAGCTCATGCTGCTGGGTGGCGATGTGCGCGAAAATGTTCCGGCGCAGAAGTTGGCGGCCTGGGGCGCAGCAGAGCGCGCGATGCCGGGCCGGCAGTGGCAGATTATCGCCGCGCTGCTGACAGTCTTCATGCTCGTGGCAACGTTCCTGTGGTGGTTCACCGACGTCGGCCGCGCGCCTTTTCTGATTGGAACATTTTTCGTGCTGATCGTCTGGCGGGTGCTGCGCGACCCCGTGCGGCAGGTCAACCAGGGCGTTTCAAAACATTACAAGGAGCTCGAAATTCTCGCGCGCGTACTCGAACGCCTCGAACGCGAGCCCTGCAGCAGTGCGAAGCTCAGCTCCTTGAAAGCCGCGCTGGTTCAGGACACGCGTCCAGCTTCGGCGCAGATTCACGAACTGCTCAAACGCGTGCGTCTGCTGGATGCCGAGAACAATCAGTTCTTCGCGATTCCGGCATTTTTTCTTCTCTGGTCGACGCATTTTGCTTTTCTCTTCGAAACCTGGCGTGAGCGATCCGGTGCGGCGATCGGAAAGTGGCTGGCAGCGGTCGGCGAAATGGAGGCGCTCTGCGCCCTTGCCGCGTACGCCTACGAACATCCGGCCGATCCCTTTCCGGAGATCACCGGGGAACTCATCTATGACGGCTCGCAGCTGGGCCATCCGCTGCTGAATGAGAAGCAGTGTGTGAGAAACGATGTGCGGCTGGATGAGAACCTGCGCATCCTCATCGTGAGTGGTTCGAATATGTCGGGAAAAAGCACCCTGCTGCGCACGGTCGGCACAAACGCGGTGCTCGCCCTGGCGGGAGCTCCCGTGCGCGCAGAAAAGCTAAGGCTCTGCCCGGTGACGCTCGGCGCGACGCTGCGAATTCAAGATTCGCTGCAGGCGGGGCGCTCGCGCTTTTATGCGGAAATCGCGCGGCTTCGGCAACTGGTGGATCTTACTGGCGGCAAGCGGCCACTGCTGTTTCTGCTTGACGAGATACTGCATGGCACCAATTCGCACGATCGCCGCATCGGGGCTGAACAGATTTTAAACGGCCTGGTGAGCAAAGGTGCGTTCGGCCTGGTGACGACTCACGATTTGGCATTGGCCGAGGCAGCCGGAGCGCTCGGGCGACGCGCTGCAAACGTTCACTTCGCTGATGAGATGAAGGACGGGCAGCTCATTTTCGATTACACGATGCGGCCCGGCGTCGTGAAGAAGAGTAATGCGCTGGAGCTGATGCGCGCGGTCGGCCTGCCGGTGGTCGACACCGAAGCGACATCGCAAAAATAAACGCGGCATGTTGTAAGACATGCCGCGCTGCGTGTGCGTGATTTCATTGTTTTTGCTTAGCTTTTGCGGCGGCGCAGGGCAGCCAGGCCGAGGCCGATGCCCAGCAGAGCCATGCTCGCCGGTTCAGGAATCACTTCGATCGGCGGAGCGCAAGGATCGTCGATCGCGCCGGTGCCATGGGTCGCGCCGGAGACTTCGCGGTCAACCAGAACGTCCTGCGCCACAGCGACGTTCGTCTCAACCGAATCATTGCTCACAGGAGCTGCGAAAATAGAAGCCGTCAGCGAGAAAGAAAGAAGCAGTGTTGCGATAACCTTCATGGTACTCCCTCCATATATATGGTCTGTCCCGGGCTCGTTCAGTTGAACCCGACGGACTGAACAATTGCACGTGTTATGCCACATGTGCGAAGCTAAAACTGTTGCGGCGCGCTCTGCCAATAGTTACCATGCGGGCTCATGCGACACCTCCGACTCGTCCTGCCATTCTGCGTTGCTGCCAGCAGCCTGATCCATGGAGCCGACTGGCCGCAATACCGCGGGCCCAACCGCGACGGGACCTCGTCTGAAAGCGGCTGGTCGGCGGTCTGGCCGAAGGAAGGCCCCAGGCAGCTCTGGAAAGCCAATGTGGGAACCGGCAGTTCGCCGGTAACAGTTTCAGCCGGTAAAGTTTTTACGATGGGCAATAGCGACGGCCAGGACCACGTCTTCTGCCTCGACTCTGCCAACGGCAAAATACTCTGGAAGCACAGTTATGCCAGCGAGCGCTTTGATCAGATGCATGAGGGCGGACCTGCTTCTGCACCCAGCGTAGACGGCAATCTGGTCTACACCATGGGTCGTTCCGGTGAGGTGCTGTGTCTTGACGCCGCGACTGGCCAAGTCAAATGGTCGCTGAATGTGGTAAAGGAATTCAAAGCCGAGCTGCCGTTTTTCGCTTACACAATTTCCCCGCTGGTGCTCGGTAGTAAGTTAATTGTGATCACCGGCGCAAAGGGCGCATCGACGGTCGCGCTCGACAAGGAAAACGGAAAAGTGCTCTGGAAGTCGGGTGACGACCCGGCGGCATACGCGTCGCCCGTGCCGTTTCCTGAAGGCAAGCAGACCCATGTGGCGATATTCAACGGCGCAGGCCTCCTGATTTTGAATGTCGAGACCGGAGCTGAAGTCGCGCGGCATCCATGGGATACGCCCTCGCCGATGAACAGCCGTGTCAACGCGGCGTCGCCCGTTGTAACCGGCACGCGCGCATTTATCGGCTCGTCTTATGGAATGGGCTGTGCGCTCGTCGAGTTCGATCTGGCGGCGGGAAAAGCAAAGGCCGTCTGGCAGAACGACGAGCTTACGACACAGTACAACAGCGCACTGTATTACAACAAGCATCTCTATGGATTTCACTCGCACGGCCAGAACGATGGCAGCGGCGAACTGCGCTGTGTGAATGTGGCCGACGGAAAAGTTCTCTGGTCGCGCAAGAATCCGGGACTCGGGTCGCTGATCTGCTGCGGCGGAAAGCTGATCATCCTGACGCGCGGCGGCGAACTTATCACGGCAGAAGCGTCGCCGGAGGATTATAAGGAACTCGCGCGTGTTCAAATTACCGGCAGCCTCTGCCGTAACGAGCCGACACTCAGCGACGGAAAGTTATACGTGCGGACCTCGCGCGGCGATGTCCATTGCATGGATGTGAGCGCAGCTAAAGAGTAACCCCCACTGCGGGGCGGGGGCAAATCAGGCACGCCGCTGAAGCTTTCGGGAAAGCTCTATTTTTCGCTCAACAACTTCAACAGCGCCTGAGCATCGTTGTATAGCTCCGATTCCGGCTTGATTGAGCGCAGATCGTCCGCTGCTTCACGCAGCAATTCCTTTCTATTTTCCCTTTTCTCTTCGGCGAGTTTCATTGCCGCTCGTGCGCGCATCAGCCGTCCCCCTGCGACGCCGCCTGAAACGCGCACAGCCTGCTGCGCTTTCTCATAGGCTTCCACTGTGTTTCCGCGTTCGAAAGCGATCCAGGCGAGCCAGCTCAGGGCTTCCGCCCGCGCATCACCAATGTCGGGAACGGAAGCTGGGGGATGGGCAGCGAGCTCGAAATACCTTTTCGCGTAGTCCAGTTTTTTGTTCCGGAGGCGGTCGCCAGCCACGTTCAGCGCCATTTCGATGTACGCTGAATAGCGGAAGCGATCAGGGCACTCATCAACGCCCTTCTGCCACTGCTCGATCCATGCGCGCTGAAAAAGGACCGCGTTCTTCGTATCACCCGCCGCTTGCGCTTTCTGCATCATCTCGCCGTAAGCAGATCCCAATCCGAAGCGCGCCAAAGCGGCACGCGGCTGTTTGGCGACCGCGTCCGCGAAAACAGTACGCGTGGACTCCCACGTTTGACTGCGAACTCCAGCGAGTGCCGCGTTGAATAAAAGCAAGATGGACGCGACTGCCACGCGCAATCTCCCGGAATTCTCCATCCGGGGGCCTGCAGAAAAAAGAAGCTCGCTGAGTATAATTGCGAACCCCGGCGTGCTGAGATAGATGTAGCGGTCCTGCATCACGTGCGAGATGCCGACGAGATTCAGGTTTGGTCCCAGCGCCGCGACAAGCCAGAACCAGCCAAAGAGTACGCGACGCGGCCGGCGAGCGAGCATGAGCGATCCGCCGAAAAGGGCGAGCAGCAGCGCTCCATAATAAACAACGCGCGGATCTGCCACGCTTTTCACATCATTCACCAGGTAAACCGCACTGAGCCACAACGGAAGGGCAAGATTCAGCAGGTAGCGGCTGAGAATCTCCAGGTCCGTGAGAATCGCCGTGAACAGCGATCCTCCGGGAGGTGGGATAATCATGTGCTTGACCAGACTGACGTTGAGCACGATGACGCCCCAGGAAACCAGGCCGAATACAAGTACTGGCAGTGCACGGCGCGGCCATGGCTCAGACGCAAGCGGCACCCGTCTTAACACGCTCGGGAAAACCTCTAGAAGCAGTAAAACTGGCAGAATGCCGAGAGCGGATGGCTTGCTGATCAACGCAAGAGAATATAGCACGCTGACGGCCAGCATCCGCTTTACAAATTGCCCACTCAGACGAAGCTGCGCCCAGAGTGCTAGGAAGGAAAACAACGCCGCGAGTGCGTTTTTGCGTTCGGAAACCCAGCACACGGTTTCACAGGCGAGAGGATGCGCTACAAAAAAAAGCGCGATGAACAACGACTGCAGGCGCGAGAAACGCAAGCCGAGCATCACGCGCCAGAGAACGATCGCAGCGCCGAGATGATACAGATAAGTCATGAAGCGGCAGCCGGGGGCCAGCGAACCCATCAGCGGCGTCAGCCACGAGTTGAACAGAATGTAGTCGAGCCGGTAACTGAGTAATGTGACGGGAATGTACGAGAGGTCGGCAACAGGTCTGATTAGATCGCCAATTCGCGTGTCCGGCTTCAGCGCTTCGCCGACATGCGCTGGATCGTCATACGTCAAGAACGGCGCGTGAATACATCCGGCCGTCACCAGCGCGCCCCCCAGCGCGAGCAGCAGCACCTGCTTGGGAATAGAACGCAAGAACGCGCGGAAGGGCATGATGGCCTCAAGTGGCGATTACTGCTTCTTTTCCTTCGCCACGAGTTCCAGCGCGGCTTTCTTGAATGCCGGAAGAATTTTCCCGCCGTCTTTGCCGCCATAGCCGGCGTGCTGAACCATCCAGATCGTCGCTACGCCCTTGTCTGCATGTATCCACAGATCAGTCGAGTAAGCGCCGCCGTGTCCGTAACCGTTGCCGCCGACGGACCAGCCGATGCCGTAGCTGCCCTTGGGCACGGCGTTGGTCGCTGTTGGCCCCGCGTCCAGCGCACCCGTCTGATTGCTCGTCATCTGTTTTATCGCCGCTTCCGACAGGTACTTTTTCCCATTCAAGGTGCCGCCATTGAGAATCATCTGCGCGAAGAGGGCCAGGTCTCCAGCCGTTGAGAAATAGCCGCCGCCAGGGCAGGCGCCGCGCTTGCGATTCGTAAGAGGGTAGGTGAGATACTGGATCTGAATTTCTTCGAGCTTCGTTTTGTCCGCGCTGGGCTTGTAGGACTTGGCCAGCCGCGATTCCTGTTCTTCGCTTGGCCACAGGGTCGTGTCCTTCATGCCAAGCGGCTTGAACAAACGCGTCTCCATGAACTCTTCGTAGGGCATGCCGCTGACCACTTCAATAATGCGACCGCCGGTTTTAATGCCGCAGTTGCTGTAGAGGTACTTCGTATGGGGTTCGGCGATCAGCGGCGCCATGGCGTAGGCGATTACTGATTCGCGTAATGTGTAGGTGTCGATCTTCTGCTCGATCCGGGCAAGAAATGGCAGGCCGCTGATGTGGGCCATGCAGTCGCGAATCGTGATCGTCTTCGTGTTCTTCTTGAGAATCGACTGTTCTTTGTTGCTCTCAGCGATGTAACTCACGTTCTTGAACTCGGGCAGATATTTTTCCAGGGGATCATCGAGACTGATTTTGCCTTCATCGACGAGCATCATCAGCGCCGCGCCCGTAAGCGGCTTTGACATCGACGCGATCCAGAAAAGAGTATCCGCTTTCATCGGCGTCTTTGACGTGATGTCGGCGTACCCAACCCGTTCAATCGGATGGACTTTGTCCCTGGTCACAACTGCCGTGACTGCTCCAGCGAGCGCCCCACTATCTACATAGGGCTGCAGAACGGCGGAAATGCTTCCGGATGTCTCTTCGGCCCGCACGGACACAAACGTGAGGAGCACGAAAAGCAGCAGCGACATGCGGCGAACGTTCATGGTGCCTCCTGAAGTAGGGGTACGAGCAGCAGAGAGCTTCTGAAAGCCAGGTGACAGCAGCCAACCGTACAGCCTGGCACCAAAAAAGACAACCTCTGCACCATGTTGCGGCCGTTCAATAATCCGTCTCGATTCTTTTTTTTGTCCCAAACGAACGCGAGAGTGCCAATGCGTAACGAATGCAGGTTCCATCCACCAGCGGATCGATTTGAGATCCGCACATCTACGGGCGAAAGGATGTTATATGAGGTATTGGGACGCAATCATCAAGGCTATGGGGGTCTGCCTTCTGGTTAGTATCAGCGCATCGGGTGCCGCAACGCCCCCCAGGGTTTGGGTCGAGCCCAATCCGCTGTACGACGAATTGATTATTCGCGGGACGAATCCATGGCAGAAGCTGGGAAACACGTACTACGCGCCTGGAGAGCTTTTCTATCGCGGTTTCTGGACTCAGACGGATTTCGCGCATCAATTTGGCCGCAAGTTCTCCTGCGATGAGCTTGTTAAATTTTATGCGCAGAACGGGAACACGCTGACCTATTCACGGGAGAATCAGCTCCCCGATTTCTTTCTGCGGCGCGCTCAGGCTCTGGGTATTCAGCCGCGGCTGATCTTTGAACTTCAGCCCAGTGAAGTAGGTGGCAACTACCTGGGAGTAAACGGCCGCGACATCATACTCGACCCGCAAAACCGGCAGGCATTCCTGGATAAGATCCGTATCGAACTCGAGCAAAAGGCTGCGACGCACGAAGCGTTTTACCTTGGGGACGAAACGATTGAACAGACGGTCTACAACATCCTGCTTACGCGCAACGCGATGCGCAGCGGCACGCTCGGCCATGCATATCCGTGGATGGCGTCTCTCGATGATGAAATCAAAACCAGATTTGGCTTTGGAAAATACGGCCTGCCTGACTACAGCCAGGACCCGAGATACGTCTATCCGCCGGACGATGCCTTCCGGCGAATCGCCTTTTACCGCTGGCTTGAATTCGAATTCGCGGGGCTTGCCGCGGATGTAAGAACAATAATGAATCAGAAAGCTCCCGGGAAGCCTCTGATGTCCTGGGACTATATGGCCGGTGAAACGAAGGATGATCCGAGCCTTTCGGCGCCCAGTTTCGACATCATGATCGGCCAGCTCTTTGCCGGCGATCAGCTCGACGCGAAGCTGCAGCACTTCACTTACTACACAAAACGCATGGCGGACCTCAGCGGCAAGAGCGTCATGCCCTGGCCGCATCTCGGTCGGTACTACGGGCCGCCCACGGCGCAGGAAGCCGCGCTGCTGGCAGGAGAAATCCTGCGCGGCGGCGGCTCGGGATTTACCAAAATTCTCCAGGACTGGGACGGCCAGGCGCGCAAGGGCTTTCCAGCCAAAGACGATAACGGAAATTACGTCGGCCTCGGCGGCTGGCATCGTTCGTCCTATTATGGCGACCCGATCAAGTTCGACGCCCTGCGTAAAGTTGAAGCGGATATCCAGAGCATCAGCGCGTTGAAAATGCCACAGGATCCCGACAGCCTGATCCTGTGTTCGACCGATACGTTAAAAAGCCACCTGAATCCGCTTTCGTACTCGCCTGTTGAGATGGCATTCACGTATCTCGGTCCGGTCTGCCGCACATGGTTCAAGATCGCTTCGGACAATATGATTGAGAAAGGGCAGGTTCGCCTGTCCGATTACCGTGCGGTTTTTGTGCCCTGGGCAGAATTTCAGCGCAAGAAAGTCGTCGAGTTGCTCACCGCTTACGTGCAGAACGGCGGTACGCTGGTCATCGGCGATCCGCGCGCATTTACCTTCGATCTGGATGGAACCAACATTTCGCCGGCCGTGTGGACGCTGCTCGGCGCGCAGCTTGTGTACGAACCACGTGGGCAGACGGCAATCAGCCTCAAGAGTACAGGTCTTTTCAGCGGCGTTGATACGAGCCGGAACTTAAGCGTGGGGACCAATACCTGTCACTACTTCGTTCCGCAGGATACGGTCGAGGTCCTCGGCACGTACACGCACAACGGTAAACCGGCGATCATTATGCATAAGCTCGGCCTTGGACGAGTGCTCGGCTTTGGTGCCAGCCCGTTCAGTCGCGGCGCTTGTGCCAATCCTGTTGAATCCGTCAGCCAGACATACCGCGCTCTGTTCAAAGTGCTTTGCCGCAACCTTGCGCTTAAAGGCGATCGCGACATCTGGCGTTTTCAGATGCCGATGCCGCCGCTCATTACACCCCCTACGCGCTCCGATTTGTGCCTGACCAACAACAATCTCGAGTTCGAGAACGATGCTGCGGTCCTTCGTTACAATAGGGATACCGGCGGCTCGTATTCCTACAGCATTGCGCCAGACAGTGCCAACGAGGCTGCCGCGAATACGCCGATTCTTTTTTCGCAAGGCAAGCTGACCAATCGCTGCGACGCCGTGGCGAAGCCCGTCATAGACCATGGAATCGACTTGAAGACTGAACTGGATACGACCGTTCCGCGTCTTACGGCAGCACAGCGAAATGCCATTATGCTCGCGGGTACGTCGAACGCCGCAAAGAAATGGCTTGTTTACTGGACGCAAACGGCACCGCTGGACATCACCGTTGATCTGAAAGTGCCCTACGATCTTACGGCCGTTCGCATTTTCTCGCAGGGAACTCCCGCTATGACGCTGTTCTCAAGCGTCGATGGGCAGGCTTGGAAGACTGTTGGCAGCGCCGTGAAGCCGGCAAACGTTCAACCAGAAGACGTCAATGAAACCAGCTTCGCTCTCGGCCTTTCAACCGCCCGCTTTGTAAAAATCCGTTTCGACCAACGTGCCGCGGGAGAGCGGCTCCTGATTTCCGAACTCGACGTTTGGGGGAATGTAGCACTTGCGCCGTCCATCACCAGCCCGCTGCTTGCCTCGGGTACAGTCGGCCAGTCCTTTCAATATCAGATTGCAGCATCAAATCGTCCAACGTCCTTTAGCGCGACTGGTCTGCCGTCGGGATTGTCCATTAATACGTCAACCGGGCTCATCTCAGGAATTCCCACGGCTTCGGGAAGCAGCTCCGTGACGATCAGCGCAACGAATCCGGTGGGAACAGATACGAAGGTTCTGCAAGTGTCCGTTCAGCCCGCCAACCGGCCTCCGGTAGCGAATGCTCAGACAGTCAAGATGCCGGAGGATACGCCGACGAAGATTACGCTGACGGGCACTGACGCGGACGGTGATGCTTTGAAATACTCCCTTGTGACGTTGCCCTCACGCGGCACTCTATCGGGTACAGCCCCTAATCTCATTTACACTCCGGCACAGAATTACTTCGGCATGGACGGCTTCACGTTCAAAATCAACGATGGCAAGTCCGATTCAAACGTGGCGAGCGTGTTCATCAGTGTGACGGCAGTGAATGATCCGCCAATAATCATTTCCGGAGCGTGGGTCGACACGGCGCTGCTGGTACATCCGGCAAGCACAACCGTTCATGTCATTGCAGCAGATCCGGAGGGCGATGCATTGACTTACGCGTGGTCCCAGCTGTCCGGCACGGGAACGGCAACGTTCACTACGCCTGGCGCTGCTGACAGTGCCGTGACTTTCAGCGCCGAAGGAAACTACAACCTCAACGTGACGGTTTCAGACAGTAAGGGCGGCAGCACAAGCTCGACCATTGCGATAGCCGTGCTTGGCTCAACGCAAATTACGGTCGCGGCGCCAACAATCGGGCCGAGTCCTGCGATAGTCTATCCCGGTCCCGTGCAGATCACGATTCAGTGCAGCAGTCCACACGACGCCATTTTTTATACCCTGAACAACAGCACTCCAATTGCGGGCGTGAGCACCACCTGCTTCCGGTACGCAGGCCCGTTCACAATCTCGGCCAGCACGCCGGTGCGGGCGATAGCGGTGCTCTCCGGAGTGAAAAGCGCGCAGACTGCCGCGTGGTACACGATACAGAAGCCTCCCGTGATTACTCTGCAGCCGCGCGACACGGCGGTGCAGCTTGGACAGATCGCTACGTTTGAAATCAATTCAGACAGCACCAGTATCCCCTGGGTGTCGTACCAGTGGTTCAGGCGAAGCGGTCAGAACGCTCCCGTTGTGATCTCCGGTGCCACGAAACGCATTTACAGCAAGTTCGCACAGAGCACGGACAACGGTTGCACGTTTTTCTGCGTCGTAAAGAATGCAACCGGCAGCGCCACGAGCCGCGAAGCGACGTTGACCGTGCTGCCTTAGTTAAGGGCGAGCGAATCACAGTTTGCACGTGACTCTTTCTTTGATCGAGTGTTTTGATTTCAACACGACTAACTGGTGGCTGGCGAACATTAAGGCTTGGGTATTCCATCACGAACGCTACACTATTGCGGTTAGAAGCAGACAAGTCGTCCCAAGCTGGGAAGCAGACGCGTGCAGGATCAGCCCGAACGAGCCAAGGCAATCGAGCTCTTTGAGGTCGACAAGAGCTATGAGGGCGGCAAAGTCGCGCTCGCCAATGCCAGCTTGACCATCCATCGGGGCGAACTCTTCGCTCTTGTGGGACCGAACGGCGCCGGAAAATCGACGGTCTTGAAAATAATGGCCGGATTGCTGCGGCCGCAATCGGGAACGGTGATCGTCGAAGGCTACGACCGCTATCGCGATCATCTTCCCATTCGCACGTTCACCGTGTATCTGCCCGATCAGCCGAATCTATACCTTCACTTTCGAGGCATCGAGCATCTGCAGCTGATCGGCGATCTTTATGGTGTCGAAAAAACAGAACGCGACCGCCGCATCGAAAGTTTTGCCCGGCTGTTTGATTTAACGGAAATCCTGGACAAACCAATTGGAACGTATTCCAACGGCCAGTACAAAAAGCTCGCGCTGGCCGCGACGTTTCTCACCAATGCGCGCATTTATCTGCTCGATGAGCCGGAGACCGGCGGCATCGATCCTCCGGCCAGTGCCGCGTTGACCAAAATCCTGAGTACGCTCCGTGACCGCCACGAGGTCACCATCGTTTGGGCCACTCAGATCGTGCAGGTGGCGGAGAAACTGTGCGACCGGATCGCGATCGTGGACCGGAGCACAATCCAGGCCTGCGGTACGCTCGAAGAACTGCGGGCGCGCATCGGGGAACCTGATGCCGGTCTGGACCGTATTTTTTCGGTGCTGACCGGGCAGGATAAAAGCCTGCTGATTTCTGAAATTCTGGAAAGTATGGCGCACAACGCGGAAGAAGCGCCCAAGCGCATTCAGAATCCGAAGATCCTGGACTCCCGCGACAAGCCTCTGGACTGATCAATGGATCCCATCTTCGGCAGCACGTTTCGCAGGCAGAGCCAGCCGCGGCCGCTGTGGCTTCAGGTGGTACTCTGGTGCGTCGCGCTGCTATTTATCGCATGGGCAATATGGTGGATTCACTACTCCGCTCAATGGGTCTGGACGTCGTACCGCAATCTGCCGCCGGCGCGACGGGTTCTCACGGGACGGCTGGCAGCACTTACCGCCGGGCTTGTTGCGCTAAGCACCTTCGTACAAACCTGGCGGATGGCGTACTACCTGGACCCGCCCATGCGCGATCTGGTGACGACGCCCGGGTCGCACTGGAAAATTCTATTCCTTGGGCTGCGCGCGCGCTGGAATTGGATTGGTGTTCTTTATACCGCAATTTTTCTCTATCCGTTTTTTGGTCCTGATTGGCTGCTGGCGCTGCCGGTCAGTTACTGGGGAATGCGAATTCCTCTCAGCGTTGTGTCGGCCGCCGGTTGGAGTTGTCTGGTGCTAGTGCTTCTGCATGTGCTCGCGATCGCAATTGCGCTCGTTGCTGCCGCCATTGGTGTGGGCGGGGCCGCCCCGCGTTTTTCTGTTCCAGCATCTTTGAAGCCGTTTGCTGCCGCGGTTCGAACCGCGCCGCTGTTCCTGCTTGCCGCCGCACTGACTGTTTTAATTATTAGAGACCCCGGAGTCGCACTTGCCTCCAGCAGTTGGTGGCGCATCGGGGAAGCCATCGTGGGGGCACTTGAAGCGCCGGACAGCATCGCGCGAACACTATTCTTAAATTTCCCATCGGTATGCTGGTTCGACGCCATGCGCTTTGCCGTGCCCGGTCCAGCGGACGCGTTCCTGGCGCCGCTGCTTACCTGCGTGATGTGGATTATCGCAGGCATGGCGACGATTGCGCTGGCGTGCCGCGCTGGCTTGAGCATGTCTGTACGCGCCACGTGGCATCTTGATTCAGAAGCGGCTAAGCCCGCCGACGCGCTTCCCCGAAGAAAGCGACGGCATGACCCCGATCAGATAAACGGTCCGTTGGAAGGCTGGCTCGTGGCGCGAATCGGACGAATGGGCCGCGCCGTGCTGCGACTGATCTCAGCAGTCTACGATGTTGGGGCAATAGACTGCCACATTCGCTCCTCGTTGCTGCTGCTGCCGCTGTGCATCGCTGGCGGCTATCTTTCAATGATGCTTCTGCCCGATTTAGTTAATGCTGGAATGTCGCTGGTGCAGGCTCCACTCAATCCAGATGCTCGCAACTACGTGCGCGTAATCGCTGCCACGGTTTGGATTGCCGGGTTGCTGCTCTATCGCATGACGATCTGGGGCGGTATGCGCTTTCAAGCGCAGCAGAACGCGAAGACGCCGGTTCCCGCCGATTGGGCCGGCAATATGGCAAACTCAGTGAACCTGAACATGAGTCTTCTAATGGTTGGCGATTCTTCCATGCCGTCGACGCGAGGCGACAACCGCTATCCGCTCACTGAGATTTACCCCGTCGGTTATTCAGATGCAGTGCTGCTGCCAACCTTATACGCGCTGCTGTGGGTCTCGTTCGTGGGTATTCTTGCTCTAGCAGAAGCGTTCCTGCTGGGTCTCGACATGAACGTAAGCATCTGGTGCGTGGCCATTGGCATTCCGGCGATGGTTGAATTGTCCTTTCTCGCGGCGATCGGCACACTGATCTCAAACTGGATGGACTACCGGCGCTCGCGGCTGGTATCCTTCGTAAAAAACGTCGCCAGCGGTCTTGTCGTCGCACTGCTGCTCGGCGGCATGTTCGTACTGATCACGCTGCTTACAAAAGATTTGCTCGCTCGAGAACGTCCATGGGTTGCATGGCTGGGCGCGCTGAACATGATTCTGATTTTTGATGTTGCCGCTTACATGACGGCGCGATGGATTTATGTTCGCCGGCCATTCGATGCCGAACGCCGAAACGTCAAAGGCGGTGCGGGATAAAACTTCCAAAGGACGCAGCCGTGAAACCCCGAACTGCACCGGGGGTATGAGCATCCATTACCGTATGGACGCTGGGTTGGTTTAATTTGGCTGACGCAACTTGCCTGGCTCCTTGTACGAGGCCCGGCTGCCTTGAATTTCCATGGGCAGCAGCACTTCATAGTAGTTCCCGTTAAACAGCACCGTGAAGAGCAGATTACGGGTCACGGGATCTTCGAGCTTTCCATTGGCGAACTCAGCGTTGAAGTTGTCTGCGAATTCGCCACGCTTGAGGCGAATTGAGTACCTGGCGGCCTGGGCTTCCACAACGCCTTTGCGCGCTTTTACTGCGAGTTTGAACTGGTGCGGAAGAGTCGCGGAGGTCGAGTTTCCGCGTTTGTCGAGCGTGAAGGATTCTATTACGCCTTCGACGTCGATAATCACGGTCTCGTCGGCTGGGTTAAAATCTTTTGGCACTGGCAGGGTGCCGGAGAACGACAGCGTATCCGATCCCGCCTTAATGAAATTCAGAGAGATGCTGGCTTTCGTTATCGTCAGCGGCTCGACCTCCTCCAAGGGCTTGTTCTCTAAAGGTGTCGATAGCGCGCTGTGCGGATCGGTCTTGAGCGCCGTTTCCAATTCGTCGCTGAAGCCATCGCCGTCGCTGTCCGGCGGGCTGGCGCCGCCACCGCCGCTTGCAGCCGCTACGACGACAGTCAATGAAGTCCAGTCCGAGAGTCCGCCTTCGTCAGTGACTGTCAGCCTGACCGTGTACACGCCGGCGCTCGTCCAGGCGTGCGTGACCACGGCGGGGCCGACGGAGAGTACGGTTCCATCGCCGAAGTCCCAGCGGTATGCGAGAGTTCCTTCGATGTCGCTCGAAGCGGCGCCCGAAAGTTCCAGTGACGCGTTGACGCCCACCTGCGTCCCACTGGTACTCGACACGACAGCGCGCGGCGCATCGTTCGTCGGCGCGATCTGAACGGTGATCGTGGCGACCTGCGAATCGTCGGTTCCATCCGAAGCAATTACGGTGAACGAATCCGTTCCGAAGGCATTTGGATCTGGCGTGTACGTGAACGCGCCCGTCGTGGCATTTGTGATTACCGCCCTGCCCAGCGCACCATTGCTCAACAGAACGAAGCGCAGAGGTTGTCCTTCCACATCGGTCGCGGTGAGTGTGCCGGAGAGCGCTTCATCTTCACGTGTGGCGAGGGTCTGGTTGGCTACGACAGGCCCGTCATTTACCGGCTGAATATCAAGCGTAACGGTCGCCGTGTTCGAGAATGTGGTGCCATCAAAAACGCGGTAGGTGAACTGGTCGGTGCCGGAGACATTGGGCTGGGGCACATAGAGGAATTGTCCCTGCGGAGTCTGCGACAGAGTCAGCGTTCCCTTCGCAGGCGTGGTCGCGAGCAGGTACACGAGAGTACCGCCTTCGGGGTCGCTGCCAGAGAGCGTTGTGATTAACGTTTGATCTTCCTGCAGCGTAAACGCAAGGGCGCTCGCGGAAGGCGCGTCGTTCACGGGAGCGATCGAAATCGTCACCGTCGCAGTGTTGGAGGTGTTTGTTCCATCGCTGGCGGTGAACGTGAAGCTGTCCGTGCCGTTGACGTTGGTGCTGGGCGTGTAGCGGATCGCTCCCGTGGCCGAATTCAGTTGAACCGTACCCTTTGCCGGCAGACTCGCCAGCGCGTAGGTCAGCGTATCGCCATTGGCATCGCTGGCGCTGAGCGATCCATCAACGGGCACATCTTCGTTTGTGGATAGGCTGAGATTGGCGGCAACAGGTGCCTGTACGTTCAGAGTGAATTCCGCCACAAAGTCTCCGCCCGGAATTCCGTTGCCCGA
>DASPJR010000002.1:0-12301 GCA_035628505.1 Planctomycetota bacterium
GAATATCTGCGACAGCATAACGCCAACTCCAAGCCCTTCGTCTGGACCGCTACTGCCGATCAAATCTTCGAAAAAATCAATCGCCTTTGTCAACGCATTTCCGACTCAGGAGACTAGCGGCTTTTTCCTAAAGACTGCACCTGTATTGCACTGAGCACGGAAGGAGAGTCGCTGCCAGATACAGGCCCTGAAGTCACGGCATGGATTGAATGATTTCCTTGCTACACGTTGCAAATCTCCGTTGAAGCGCTCAACGTCCGACCATGCTTTGCGCAGACACCTCTGAAACTTACTTCGACACTGAATCCCCCGTGATCTGCAGCACCAGGTACACGGTTTCCGACCCGCCCGCATTCCAAATGGCGTCGCAGTCGACCTCCGAGAGAGCTTTCACCTTTTTCTTCCAATCTTGATTTGTGCCGAGTACTACCGGTTTCATCTCGGTGATGCCTTCTAACTTGAACCAGTCAGTCTCAGATTTGGGCGTGTAAGATTTCCAAGAAGACGTGCTCGTGATGATGTTTCCACTCTTGAATTTTATAACCATGGCAAAGCCATATCCGCCTCCCGTGTTATTAGCACGAACCGTGACTACATCCCCAATTCCCAACGGCGTCGCATATTTCTGGGCTTCCCAACCGCTGCCGGAGCATGCGCGGCGGCCGTTCACATAAACTTGGTAGTTGTCGTCACCAATTAAGTAGAGCGTGGCGGGTGTTTTTTCGCCCTGGGCGATCGGCTTGAATGGCTCGCCTTTCGGAGCAGCCGCAGTAGACTTTCTCGGCGTTTCAGCAATCTTTGCTGCTGCTGGCTCGGATGCAGCGGTGTGGCCTTCGAGGGCACGAACCCGATCTCTTAACTTAAGCGCGCGGTCGAGGTCCCCCCTCTTCGTCGCCTCCGACAGCTCTGCCTTCAGTAGCGGAACAAGCTTCTCTTTCGCAACTCTGCATTTCGAGTCAAACTCGATTTTTGCGGCTTCAATCGTGGTGTTATACTCCTGTTCCGCCTTCTCAAGTGCGTCCTCCGCAATTGCTGATGATGCCACAACCAACAGAACAAAGAGCCCTGCTCGCAAATTGCACATGTGTACCTCCTAAGGCAACAATGAAGCCTTGATTAAGGGTATAGGAATTGATATGCAAATGTTACACCTAGAAACGTGTTATTATCCGTCGCAGATAGCGCCAATTTACGGGTAACATTCCACTTACGATTTCCGTGAGTTAGCAGGAGAGGCGTACTGCGCAACAGGGGGCCACATGAACAGCGTATCAGAGGAAATGCTTGCGCGACACCTGGTACAAACGGGAGTAGTTACTGCAGAGCAAATCAAACAAGCGCGCCACGCTCAAGCAATTGCGCTTGATCTGAATGAAAAGCTATCATTGGCCGAAGCTCTTTTGCAAGAAGGCTTCATCTCACTTGAACAGAGTGCTGCACTGGAGCAATCTGCACTAGAGCAGTTGTCTCTAAGCGGTCGTCGTGCGGTCAACCAACTGGGTAACTACAAGCTGTTAAAAAAGCTGGGGGAAGGAGGAATGGGCGCGGTTTACCTCGCGGAGGACCTGGCTGTTCAACGCAAGGTGGCGGTAAAAGTGCTGCCGAAGAAGCACGCGGAAAACCCCGAGTTCCTGCAACGGTTTAAACGGGAGGCTCAAGCTACTGGGAAACTCAATCATCCCAACATCGTAATGGCTTACAGTGTAGGCGAACAGGACGGACAGCATTTCTTTGCGATGGAATATTGTGAAGGTAAACCGCTCGACAGCATATTGAAAAAAGAAAGGCTGTTGGAGCCTCTGGAGGCTACGAGAATCGTTCTTCAGGTTGCGAGAGGACTACAACACGCGCATGAACATGGATTCGTACATCGGGACATTAAACCCGGAAACATTATTCTTACGAAAGATGGAACCGCAAAGATATTGGACCTCGGTCTATCAAAGGATACGTCCGACGTTGAACAATCGTTCAACACCCAGACGGGTGCCATATTAGGCACTCCACACTACATCTCACCTGAGCAGGCGAAAGGCGAACGGTCTGTTGATAACCGCGCCGACATCTATTCGCTCGGAGCCACGCTTTACCATCTCGTCACCGGCGAACCGCCATTCCACGGCACGAACGTCATGAGCATCCTTAACGCACATGCAACGCAGCCTGCGCCGGATGCAAGGCTGTTGCGACCTGAGATTCCTGCCGGAGTGGCTCAGGTCATCCAAAAGATGTTGGCCAAGGAGCCGGATGAGCGATATGCGAGCTGTGACGAACTTGCGTACGACCTGGAACTTGTCAGACGTGGGGAGCTTCCGAAACACGTCGCATTTATGACACACGTCCGGACGTTTGCAGCGCCTTTGAAGCATCAGTCAGCTCAAAGACCGCTCATCCCTGGTGCAAGGCAGCGCGAGCCGAAAAAGTCACTGTTGACATTTTCTGTCGTCGTCGGGGGTTCGGCAATTTTGGTGCTCGGTGCCGTTTTGTATTTCTGGGGCCCTGGTAAAAACACCGTTCTTAAAGCTGATGCGGAACTCCCCGCTTCGCCGAATCCGCCGCTGGCACCGATCATTAAAAGCCCAGACAAACTGCCGGATTTGGATGTCAAGAAACCTCAAGTTACGCCGCAAGTTGCCGTGCAGAAGCCTTATGAGCAGAAACAAGAACCTAGCGGGCCAAAATATGAGTTAAGACAGGATTGGACACCCATCTTCGATGGCACATCACTCGACTTCATGGATCCTGAAGGCATGGGAGCATGGAAGATTAAGGATGGGATACTGCAGGGAGTTGCCAGTCCCGGAAAACTCCTCCAAATCAAATCGAAATATGACCTTGCAGATGGAGAAATCCGGTTTCGCTTTGAGGTGCCAAATACCCTTGCTTATTTCGTATTTTGTGTACGAGCTAACACTGACCAACAATTTGCCTTAGAGTTGAATCGAAAGGATGCATACGCTCTAGCGGGGAAGGCTCATGACCTCACATTCACTTGCGTGGGCGACACTGTGACCGCCTGCTTGGATGGGAAATCTGTGGAGGTCAAGAAGCAGTGGTCTCAAAGGCCTTCGGTCCAGGGACGCTTTAAAGTCTGCACAATGTCTCATTATGATGGAGTGCTGAAGATTTTGTGGATCGACTATCGTTCGGTTCCTACAACTGAGGTTTCCAAGAATCCGCCGGGCCAATGGCGGCCGCTCTTTGACGGCACAACGCTAAAGTTTTTGCACGAAGACGATAGAAAATATTGGAAAATTGAGAATGGTGTCATGGTGCCAGTGCCTGGAGAGTTCAGTAGAGGCACCACAAAGCTGCAGTTTCATAACGGACAACTTCGGATCCGGTTTCAGGTTTCATCACGCGATTCGTTTGACATTAGAGTCCGAAGGAGCCCTGAGGGTGTTGCGTTTACGCAGGAGCATTTCCAGCGCTCAAACGCAAAGATTAACGAAATTAACGAGCTGATATTTACGTGTGTGGACGACAGATCTGCTGCGACTTTAAATGGAAAGCCCGTACCGATAGACTTTTCTGGAAAGGGGCTATATGGACCGGCGCGGTTCTTCTGTCGGCAAAGCCTCAAAATCCACAGTGTTGAATTTCGAGAGCTAGATCCGGCCAACCCGCCAGATATCAAGCCTTACATCTCCGAAGACCATGACACCCACTACCTTAGTAATATGCAGGAGATGCAAGCTTCTGTGGGATTTGGGAAGTTTGGAAAAGAAGGCGACTTGGGGTACGAAAACGGACGAGTAAGGGTGAAGGGCAAGGAGGTGCTACATGCCCTGTCCGCGCACGCTCCGTCTGCCATTCACTACAACCTGAACAAAGCATTTACGTCATTCAAGACCGCTGTCGCGATGAATGACACCGCCGGAACGGCGCATGCACCGGCGCTCTTCAAAGTTCTAGGCGACGAAAAAATGTTGTGGGAATCTAAACCTCTGCAAAAATCCGGAGATTCCCAGGAAGTGGACCTGGATGTTTCCGGGGTATCGATACTGACGCTTGTCATTGGGACCAGTGACATAGGAAAGGCCCATACAGTGTGGGTAGATCCATATTTGAAGAAAGGTCCGCGTAGCACCCATTTGTCTCCGGGAAAGCCAGTGGTATGGATAGAGGACGCTCTTCCTGCGGGCGCTATTGAGCTACAAGGCAAGCCAAACGTGCCGTTTAACTGGACAAATAATAATCCTAAGCCGTTTTCAGGTGAACGCGCGTGGGAATGCCGAGACACGACAGGGGAAAGTCAAAGTATCTTTGAAAAAGCCAGCAACCCGCTCAATGTAGAGGTGGGCGACAGGTTCTTCGTATATGCCTACCTTGATCCTAAAGCACCCCCAACTGAAATCATGTTGAAGTTTCGCGATGATGCAGCCGCACATGCTGAGGCTTGGCGTCATCGAGCATATTGGGGCGAGGACAAATTAAACATCGGGACAGCAAACACATCAGAACGAAGATGTCTTGGTTTGCTACCAAAGGTGGGCGAGTGGGTACTGTTAGAAGTGCCTGCGAGTAGCGTCGGCTTTGAAGGCCGTAGGCTGACAGGGGTCTGTTTTGCCGTAGTCGACGGTAGGGTGTGGTTTGACCATTTTGGAAAGCTCTCAGACGTCCAGGCACTTACACCGTCGTCTATTGTTAACCACAAGTATGATGCCGCGATTGCCTTTGGCAACACCTTAGATGAAGCTTTCGCAGCATTGAAACGGCGTGACGCGCAGAAGTTTCATGAGATACTGATGAATGCCAGTAAAGATCACAAGCTACTGTCATACAAGGCCGCAATTGAAGACGAGATTGCAATCGCAAAGTACATGGAAGTTGTCCTTTTGGCCGCAGGAGACGCTGTGACGCTGCTCGCTGACAAGCGAGCGTTCACGTTTAAAAAAACGGACGGAAAGGAACTGCAGACCGGGGTTGGTACAAAGAACATCGTTGTAGGCATCAAGGACGGCCTTATCAACATTAGCCAGGATTTAGGTTCTGGGGCCAGTGCCACGATAAAATGGAAGTTGTCAGAACTGTCACCTGCATGCCTTTTCGCGCTGGCACGAATCAAGCTCGGCACCGGAAGCAATGCGCATCTGCAGTTTTCGGGTGCAACGCTCCAGCTATTGCGCACGGGGGAATTAGACGTGCCTATTAAAGAAGTCGCTGATGGTCTTGAGCTCGCGAGGCAAGACGCGACACTCAATGATCCCGTTGCACGTGTCGAGCGGCGGCTTCGTTTCTACGAATCGGAAATGGGCGCGACGAACGGAATGAAGGATCTGCTCGCGGCCATTGGAGATAACAAGTGGGAAGAGTCGAAACGCCTGATCAAGATGTTGAATGAAAAATTTCAAGACACCATCATAGTGGCACGCCAGCAGGAGGCGCTTAAGAAGCTAGGAAAGAAGGTTGACGAGCAGCGTAGGGCCGAATTCGAAAACGAGTCTCGTCTTATAGAACGTGCGGATCTTAAGAAGCGAGCTGGAACAATGGCTGACCGAACACAACAAGCAAAACTGTTGCTTGACGCTGCGGTAATCGCCCTGAAACTCAATGACGCGACAAACGGCGTAAAGGAACTCGATGAAATTGCCGCGGAGTATGGCACCCTTGAATGGGGCAACATAGGCGTCCGAGCCTGCGTCGAAAAAGGTGATTATCTGGCGAGTCTTGGGAAGTGGCAGGAGGCGGAAAAGGCGTACGAAATTGCCTGGACTAAATACAAAGGATCGTGGAGCACACCAGGGTGCGATGCGGCTCTTAAGGTCGTGAAGCACTATGAAGATACGGGCGATTTAGAAAAAGCGATTTCGTTCCGCGAGATCGTTATAGACCTAGGCGGAGTGAACAATGACCGCGCGGCTGAGTCTTGTCTTTGGCTCGCCGATTACTACCACGCAAAGCAAGATGATCTTAAGGCGATGATATATCTGCGGCGAATCACCGAGAGGTTCAAGACCTGCAATCAGAAATATAAAACAGAGGCGAACGAAAAGTTAAAAAGTTGGACAAAAAAGCCGTGACGCTGACAAGGTTGGTTGGTGCCCATTCGTGTCAAAATTGATTCCCCGGTGGAAAGAGGAACGAGAAAGAGAGTTACAGCGAATTCACGCGAGTTTGGATCGCCGACTCTGATCTCATAGGAAGTGTACAGAGCGCAATGGCTGGCTGTTGTTTGGGTCTTTGAAAATTGAATAGTAACGAGGGTCCGAGCGCTCCAATGGTGCAGGCGGAGCAAAGCAGATCGTTCAAGCTGCGTCGAGATAGTAATGCTTGAGCCAACCGCCGAGGAACTCGCGACACTTGACATCGCGAGCCTTGGGCGGATCACCGGGCGGGGAATTGGCGATTTCCGTGAGAGGCACATTCCCGAGGCCTTGGTGAGGCCGGTACGTATTGTAGAAGTCAGCGTAGCCTTGAACCAGATGGCGCATGTGCTCGACGCCGAAGACGATGAAGTAATTGAGGCATTCTTCCTTGGCAGACTTGACCCATCGTTCCGCGTGAGCATTGAGATCAGGTGACCACGGCGGGAGCTGTTGAACGCGTTCGCATTCCGTCTCAACAATGCGGGTGAACTCTTGAGTGAATTTGGTGTCGCCGTCGCGAAAGAGTATAGCGGGCTTTTCCCTCTGATCCTGGAAGTGCATGCAGAGGTTGCGTGCCTGCTGGGCCATCCATGCCGCGTCTGGATTCACGGTGGCTCCGGCGATATGCACGCCGAGTGTGGATGAAAACAGGACAAAGCATTCGACCAAACTAGAGCGCGTCTAGATATTCTTGGAAAGGAAGTCACAGGCCCACAGCGCCAACGTTTGCGCCCCGCGCGCGTTTATGCGAAAGGCGGGAGCTATCACTCGCACAGCACGCCGACGTAAACAGCCTGCTATTAAATACAAACGACGACGAAGCTACGGCTTCGTCGTCTATTGAGAACCGTTCTCGTCTGCTGTGGGTGTGCCGGAACTGCCGGCTCCCTCTTAACGGTATTCATTTGACGCTGCGTTTACTTTAGCGCTTGGACGGTAAGGAAGTAGGTTGCCTGCGCAGCGGCGCGTTTGTTCGAAATGTTCATCGAGAAGATGAAGGTTCCGCTTTCTGTCGGAATGCCGGTCAGTTTGTCAGACGTGAGGCGAAGTCCCGATGGCAAGTCACCCGCGACAATCGCAAACCGTTTTCTGCCGCTCACGTTCATTGCATCCGGCAGCGGAAGCTTGAGCCTTGTTCTCTTGTTCAAGGTGAGCACGCCGAGGTCGATGACGCGTTCTGTCGGAACTGATGCAGCAGCGGGCGCGGCGCCTGCATTCGCGAGAGCGCTGATTTCAGCGGCCGAGAGCGCCTGGTTGTAAATGCGGAGGTCATCCAGGCTCCCTTTGAAGAACATCGACTCGGTCCCGGTCCCCGCTCCAATACGCACGCCTCTGCCGCAGTCCGACATGGCGCCGCTCTTCGCAACACTGGCATTTAGAACTCCGTCGATAAACAGCCGGATCGTCGAGCCGTCGTATGTCGCTGCGACGTGGTACCATCGATTCGCGGCCAGGGCCGTGACACTGCTTAAGCCTGCGATTCCGCTGGTAGTTCCGATGTTGAATCTCAATGACCCGTTGCCGAAACGAACGAGCGTATATTGAAGGACGGAACCGTTCGCCTTAGACACGATTACCTTTGACGAAGTTGCGGTGTCTGCGTTAACCCAGGCGCTGAGGGACAGTTGCCCAACGGGGTTCAATGATGGGTTGTTTGCGCATTCAACGTAGTCGTCCACACCGTCGAAACGTAGTCCGCCTGCAATCTTTCCTGCGGACCATGAAGAGCCATTGACGAGTGTCCCAGTGTTGCCATTACCGCTACGGTCGGCAGCGTTCAAGCCTGCGGTCTCGTCGAACGTCCAATGCGCCGCAAGCCGTGGATTGCCAGCAGCGCTGACAGTCACTGACACCGAGCTCTGGACGCTGCTCTTGCCGTCGCTAACAGTCACCAATGCGAGGTACGTTCCGCTTGCCGGGTATGTGTGTGAAACACTGGCGCCGGCGCCACTGGAGCCATCACCGAAGCTCCATGAGAACGAAAGCGGGTCGCCGTCAGCGTCGGTCGCGGTCACGGTTAAACTCGTGCTCTGGCCTGCGCTGACTGGATTGGGACTGGCGAACGCGCCGGATTGGATCGTCGGAGGATTGTTCGCAGCCAGCACCGTCAGCGTCGCCGAAGTGCTGGTTGCATTTCCCCCCGCGTTCGTGGCGGTGCAACGGAATTTGGTGCCATTATCAGCCAGCACAGCCGCAGGCGTCATATACGTGGCACCCGTTGCGCCAGCGATGCTGGTCCACGTCACTCCATTATCGGTACTCTTCTGCCATTGTAGCGTTGGTGGCGGTGCGCCGCTGATTGTGGCAGAGAAAGATGCCGTCTGTCCCACCGTTACGGTTTTGTTCTGGGGTTGCACTGTAAAAGCTGGTGGAACCACGATCGGTCCATCTAAGATCGCGATTTCCGCCATACGCGTCTGGATGATCCAGTCCGTGCTGATGGACAGCCGGACATACTCCGTCGTCTCGGCGAGGCTGTCGCCGAGCGGCACGACGTCTACGGTCGTAGACTTGCTACCGGCGGGTATTACCGCAACGCCGCGAAGCGGCACGTAGTCAGCCGCTGGCGTTGCCCCTGGATTACCGGGACTCACAATATAATTCACCTCTAGATCACTTGCATAGGCAGCGGACACACTGATCACAAAACTTCCCTTCGTTGAGGGCTCAGCACCATTCGCTCCGGGCGCGGCGTTCAGCACAGGGTAGTCAACGCCAACACAAATGGAGATGGTCGCTTCGTTCGAATCGTTCACCCCGTCACTGGCTTTGAACTTGATAAAATCAACGCCGGCAAACCCCGGCTTGGGGGTATAGGTGAGCAGCGGCGCCGTGCCTGAAAGCGTTCCGTGCGCGGGGTTCGATACTAAGCTATACGTCAGATTGTCGCCGTTCGGATCAGATGCGACGAGCCTGATTTTTCGCGCGACGCCGCTGTTGGTCTTGTAAGAAAAATCAGAGCGAGCCAGCGGCGGATACTGCGGCACACCCGTTACAGCGCTGCGGCGGCGCGCGGCCATCCACCCGACCAGCCCGGGTTCTGTATACGTCGCTTGATCCGTCTGCGGATGATTTGCCTCTGGATAAACGATGTAATCGAAGTCCGCTTTCAACTGTGTGAGTTTATCGATCCAGGGCTGCCCGAGGGAGCTAAACGGAACCATTGCATCCTGGGCTCCCCAGGTTGCAAATACACCGACTTTTTGTTCCACGAGCCGACTGGCGAGAGCCGTGTTCCCGTAACCGGCCACGGGAACAATCGCGGCCCACCGGTAAGGATACGCGGTGCCGATGCCGAATGTCCCTCCTCCGCCCATTGAGAACCCGCTCAAGTACAGGCGCTGGGCATCGATATCGTATGTACTTGAAAGTTCGTCCAGCAACTGCATTAGAATGTATGCGTGGCTATCCCACGTCATCATGGAGTTCGTCAGCCGGGTCTGGACATTAATTTCCGGAACCACAACGAAGCAGGGTAGTTTCGCCTGACTTTCCGCCAGCGCGAATAACCCTGCTTCGGTCCAGTACGGCGTCAGACTGCCGCCGGGATTGCCATGAAGGTACATCACCAGCGGAGCACGCGTGCCCTTCACATAAGATGGCGGCACAAACAGCCGGTACTTCATTGTCCGGCCGTCCCACGGATCTACATAGGTTTTGGACAAAAAGCTCTGTTGAGCCGCGGTGAGCTGGGGTTGCATCGCGGCCCAACGGGCGTCGATTACAGAGTTGGGGCTGCCGGTGGCGGCGCGCGCGTGCAGGCTCATGAACACGGCGATTCCTGCGGCGATCAAGAACTGTGCGTACATCGGTACGCGGCATGAAGCATCCATTGTGCTCTCCTGATTGGGTTTTTCCAACGTGCGTTATTGAGTAGCCGCGCCCGCTTGAAAGGGGGGCATCTTTGTGCTAGTACTATCAAATATGATAGCAACGTCATCCGCGCGGTCGCTTGAACGAGGCATTCACGTCCTCAACATTATGACGGGGATGGGCAAGGTCAGGGCCGCTGACATCCTGAAACGCTCCGACATTCCCCCCGCGTCGTTCTTTAGAATCCTGAAGGTACTGGTGGAGTACGGGCTGGTGTCGCGTTATCCGGATGGGAAGTATGCGTTAGGCACGCGCACCATGATGCTGGGCTTTCATGCGCGCGAGAACGCCGCGAGCGTGCGAGCAGTAAAGCCGCTCCTCCGCGAGCTCGCCATGCGCACCCATTTAATGGCGGAATTCATCTCCGCCTCCCGGTGGAAGCTCGTGACGATTGAGAGTTGGGTATGCGAAAGCACTCCACTGGAAGTCGCTTCGCGGCCAGGCTACGTCATCGAATTGGATCATCTTTCCGCACCAGGCCTATGCTACCTGGCTTTCGATGTTGCATTCGGCCTGCCGCGTTATCTGCGAAAGACGACGGGGATGCCTCAAAGCTCGGTCGAGGTGCTGCAGACGACGTGTCAACGCGTCCGGCAAAAGGGCTACGTGTGGCACACAGGTACCGACGGCGTCGCGCGGCTGTCCGTGCCGGTCTTCAATCGCCATGACGCGAACAACCGCCGAGTGCGGTCCACGCTGAACCTCGTGAGCACCGCTGACGAACTGAGTGCAGCGCGTGCGTCACAGCTTTATCGTCTTCTGGTGAAAACTTCGACTCAGCTCGCGGACGACCTATGACAGCGGAACGCAAGAAAGTACCGGCCCAGCGATTGCATTCTTCCGTGTTCTCAACGGTACGGAGTCCATTGCACACGTGAATGTCTTCTACTGCGACAACTGCAGTGCTAAAGTCTCCGATATCGACCTGGAGGATGGGGACGGTACGAGAAAGGGTGAACAGGTCTATTGTAAGAAATGCAAGCCTCTCTTTGAGTTCACCACAACGACGTTGACGAATGTGGCGGAGGTACTGGATGCCGTCGCCAATAGAAAAGCAGACGTGGATGATGGAATCGGAAGCAGGTTCTGGTTCTGTGAGACCTGCGGCAAACGGTTGACGAATTTTGATGTCGCTTCCGGGGATGCACGTGACAAGAAGCTGCGCGGTGTCTTTTGCGCTGACTGCGCTGTTGGCGTGACCACGACAGAATTTACCGCCATAGTGCCGACAAACAATAAGCGGGAGTTCACTCAGCCAGTTGCGCGGGAAAAGAGGACCTCACCAGCTTCCACACACAAGAAACCCTCGGCTCCTGCTCCCTTTCAGAAGAAAGCTGCCGATCCGGCGGGTCGCGCGGTGCCTCGGTCCTTCATCCTTATCAGTGTTGGGTGTATTGGCTTCGTTGCTATCCTCACCCTGTACTTGCGTTCTGGGCGCTCGCCCGGCTCAGGCGAAGATCCAGTCAAAGCGCCAGAGGGTTCAGCGCTAGCTGCTCGAACCGATAATTCTCAGACACCATCCGGAAACGTCATAAAGGAGACATCAGGTTCGTCTCAACTAAGTCGGACGCCGGCTACAGAGACAACCAAGAGGCTAAACCCTTCCGGTGAAACACTGCTGGTAGATTTCGGCGGAAGTCCAGACGAGAACCGCTATGGGACAGAGTGGAAGCGCTCCTTCGCCGACTCTCGCACGGAATACTCTAAAGTCGGACCCCAAGGAACGTCTGCCCGTCTCAACCCACTTTATAATTACCAAGGAGTCGGCGGGGAAACGATGAGAGTTTCTAAGGGGGACGTTATTACGGTCACTTGGTTTAACTCGTCTGGTTCGGCCATAACGCTCTCGCCGTTGATTACTTTTGAAAAAGCAGGAAGGTGCGTAGACGACAACTCTCCGGAACATTGGCATGTACCGCGACGGAGGTGGAAGCAGATGACCTCCAGCACCATTGCAGCGGGCGCCAGCGGAACAACGACCTTTAGGGTGGAAGAAACAACGGGCCAAGAGTGCTCGTGCGTAAATGTCTCTCTGCAGGCGCTTAGGCTTGAGGACGGGCGAGATGCCAACGCCCTTAGCGACAACGTCATCTGCGATAAGATTACAATCACAAGGAAGTAGTTTCACTCGTTCGTGTTAAATATGATTTCGTGTCGGAAACATCGGGGCGAACCGGAATTACACGATTAGAGAGGTGCCGGATCGCCGCCTATGAGCTCATAGGCACCGTTTGGAATGCAATTGCTGGACGTTGTTCGGGTCTTTGAAAAGTGAATAGCGACGAGCGCGCGTGGCGCAGCGGCGACTGAAACTGTCAGGCCGCATCACGGTAGTAGTG
>DASPJR010000003.1:0-65855 GCA_035628505.1 Planctomycetota bacterium
CCTCTCTTCTGAGGAGAGGGGGCCGGGGGGAGAGGTCCGTTTCACCTGGGATCTCCACACAAATGGTCTCAAGCCCCGCCTCACCCCCGGCCACACCATCGAATTCTGCGACGAACACGGCGTCCCGCGCCTGCGCATCAACGCGCCCGAAGGCAAAGACGCCGCCGGAAAATTCTTGAGAGCCGGCGAGCAGCTCAAGCTCTCGCTCGACGGCGAACGCCTGACGCTCGCGTGCGACCTGAGCCGCGCGAAGTTTCCGGTGGTGATTGATCCGACATTTAGTAGTCCGCCCGCAAACAATGCAACAACGATACCCTTTTCAGACGGGATGATCCTCTACGCAGGAGGACAGCTCGGTGGAGGAGGAGCTTCGAGCGCCTGTGCAATATTCAATCCTGGAACGGGATTGTATACAACGGCGGCTTCGTTGAACAAAGCCAGATGGGAACACAAGGGCGTACTATTGCAAAATGGAAAGGTTCTAGTTGTTAGCGGGCGCTCTATCACTGAAGGGGCGATAGGCGAGAGTGAAGTATACGATCGCGGTTTAGATTCTTGGACGACCGTGGGATCTATTAATCAGTATAGGCCCGGAAGTTGGATGCAGATTACGCTACTCAATAGCGGCAAGGTACTTCTTACAGGTGGCGGGGGAGAAGGTCCGACAGGGATTTATCCCGCCAAAAAATGTGAGCTTTTGGATCCGAATTCTGGGCAATGGCAATACACCGGAAGCTTAGTGCAAGGAAGAAAGCAGCACCAAGCTAAGTTATTGTCTAATGGCAGTGTCGTTGTTTTCGGAGGCTTTACTGACGACGGCGGGGGTGGAGTCATATCAGCTACCTTGCGGGAGGTTTACGATCCCGCGACGGAGCTTTGGCATACGGCGAGTGCTCCGACGGCGAACTCGCTTTCGATAATCGTTCAGGAAGATCAACCGACTTCAGGCACGTTATCCGGCTCCACCACAGAGGGCACCCAGCTTCAATATACTATTTCAGAACCACCCTTGAAGGGTACAGTAGCTATCACAAACTCCGCGACGGGAGAATTTACATACACGCCAAATCAGAATCAGACCGGCTCTGATACATTTATCTTTAGGTTGAATGATGAAATCTCTGAAGCACTTGGAACCGTCAGCGTAGAAATCAACCCAATCAACGATTCTCCTGTCTCCGATTCACAAACGATTACTACATCGCATCTCAATTCGAAGCTGCTGACTCTTACAGGTTCGGATTTGGAATCAGATCCACTAACCTTCGTTGTATCACAACCACAGCATGGAATTCTTACCGGCACTCCACCGCAACTGACCTATACGCCTGCGGCGAACTTCGTCAGCCAGGATTCTTTCACCTTCAAGGTTAACGATGGAACACTTGATAGCAATGTTTCCACTGTAACTATAGACATCACGAACACGATACCGGTCGCAGTTGCCCAATCTGTTTCGACACATTGGGGTACACCGACCAACATTACGCTCGCGGGCAGCGACGCCGACAATAATGCACTCACCTTCAATATCGTGCAGCAGCCGGTGAGTGGGACATTGAGCGGTACCGCACCCTTTTTCACGTTCACGCCTACCGGTACTTTCACCGGTAGTGATAGCTTCACGTTTAACGTCAACGATGGGGCGGCCGAGAGCGGGCCTGTGAAGGTCTCCATCACTCTCACCAACACGGCCCCGAGCGCAACCTCAGGCGCTGCTCCGACGAGCGCAACTCCAAGTCAGTTCATTACCTTCACCTCCACCGGCACCGACCCCGACGGAGACGCACTGACGTACCTCTGGGATTTCGGTGACGGCGCGACCTCCACCGATCAGAACGCCACGCATGCGTACGCGGAGGTGGGCAGTTACACGGCGACGGTCACTGTATCCGACGCGGCGGGCGGGACGGCTTCGGCTTCTGTAACGATCCAGGTCAGCAAGGCGCCGACGGGGCGCGTGACCACCGGGGACGTCGTCGCCTTCGGCGGGCTGCCGTTCACGTTTGACGCGAGCAGCAGCACCGATCCGGAGAATGCGATTGTTTCATACGTGTGGAACTTCGGCGACGGCACGCCCAACGGCAGCGGGCAGGTTATCTCCAAGATTTACGAGCAGCCCGGCACGTACACGGTGACGCTCACGATTACCGACGCGGCCGGCGTGAGCACCACCGTTTCGTGCGTCATCGAAGTGCTGCCGGGCGACCAGGCCGGCCTGTTCAACGGCTATGTCGATTACAAGGTCGGCTGGAACCGGCTGCTTGAGAACAAGGACACTCTGACGCTCAACGCCAGCGTCAACGTCGGTGACGATGTGGTCGGCAAGGACACCACGCTTGCAGTAGAGATCGCCGGCCGCCGCTTCACGGGCAAGCTGGATTCGAAACTGAAGGATTCGGTTAATGCTGATGCGAAGTGGACGGTGAAGGCGAGCGTTCGCAAACAGCCGGCGGGAACCGTTATCGTTTCGCTGAAAGTAAAAAACGCCAGCCTGGGGGCCGGCTTCAACCAGATGGGCGTGCTCGGCAACAACGATCCGTCTGACGTCATCGAGAAGGATATTCCGGTGCGCCTTGAGATCGGCACGCGCAGCTTTGAAGTGCTCGTGCCGTCCGAGTTCAAGTTCAACGCCAGAGGGCAAAAAGCCAAGGGCATCGGGAATTCGTGACGCTGTTCCCAACGGCCTCAACACGACTTCAACACGGAGACACGGAGAACACGGAGGACATGGAACGGCAGGAAGGGAGCTTCAACTCCAGTGTGCACTCGCGAGCCGGACGCGCGGTCCCCTCTCTCCTTGCGGGAGAGGGTTAGATCAGGGGTTAGCCTCTCAATCAAGTGGGCGCGCTGCAAAAAAGTCAGCGGCTAACCCCTCCCCCTACCCCCTCCCGCAAGGGGAGGGGAATACCACGGCAACTTCGTCCGCGTCGCACGAATTTCCAAATCCCCAATCCCCAATCCCCAATCCGCAACCATATAAATTCTAAATTCCACTCGGAGTCATTTCTTCGGCGCTTTGCGCTTCTCGATCTCCTTGAACATCTCCGCGATGCGCTTGCCGTTGTCGCTGTCGGGCGGGGCGAAGGCGCGGACTTCGGTGACGACCAGCTCCTCCGTAGCGCCGGGGAACTTCTTCGTGCAGCACTTGCTGTACTCTTCGAACTGCTTGATCAGATCATCGCGGCCGAGTTTTGCGGCGATGGCGTCGGTGAGCGTCTTCAGTGCTTCGGCTTTATCCTCGGCATTCCATTTTTCTTTAGCGCCGAGCGTCTTCAGGCGCAGCGCGCACAGGCGCTTGACGAATGAGCTGCGGAAAGGAGCAGCTTTCTCATCAGTGGTGCGGGCAGTGAGCCACGTGCTGAACGCCTCTTCTTCTTTTTTCTTTTCAGCCACGCCGCCAAGCTTCGTCAGCCAGCGCTCGGTGTAATTTCCGGCTGGGCCGGTGGCGAGCAGTCTTTCGAAATGCGAGCAGATCGCCTTCAAATCTTCGCTCGCCAATGCCTTATCCAGCAATGCGCCGGCGGCCTGGCGGGCGTAGATGCGCGCGGCGTAGTGCTTGCGCGCATCGGCGGGCGCTTTCTCCCAGAGCTGCAGAGCAACATCGAGCGCCACGGCTTTGTCGAGCTCCTCGAGGGCCACTGCGAGGCCTGGACCATCGAGCTCGGCGTGCAGCGTGGCATCGTTGGCCAGCTTCATCGCGGCATCTAGCGCGCCGTGAACATCGTTGCGCAGCCGCGCGCGGCGGAGTTTTGCGACCCACTCCGCTGTCTTCTGCGGCGTTTCCGCTGCATGGGTCGCGCCTTTCTGCAGAACAATTTCATGATTGGGACCGGCGATGAACTCTTTGCGCGTCGCCGGCTTTTCGCGCAGGCAGAACTGCGGATCGCCAGCGATCATCAGGCGCCAGGGCTGGCTGAACCACTGTCCCGTGCGCTTGCGGAACGCGGCCGCGAAGGGCGCGCCCTGCGCGATGAACGGCGCGTAATAGCTCGGCGCCTGGAAAGCGCTAAGGAAAGGTTCTGCGGCCGAGCCGAAATAAAAGAACGCGCCGCCCCAGAGCGCCCGGCCGGCGAGTGTGTCATTATCGTAGGGATTCCCAGCCGAGCCCGAATGCGTCACGTGAATCGCGCACGGAACGCCGACGGGAAAGTCGTCGCCGGTTCCGCCGCCGCCGCTGACCGACCAATCGTGCGCACCGCCTGAGGAATTGATCGTAATCAATCCGTCGCGGTTCCAGGGAAAGACTTTTTCGCGGAATGTCTCGATCTTCGCGCCGTCGCCTTTGTAATGCGTGATCGCCAGCTTCTCTTTCCAGGCACTTTCGGAAAAGTCCATGCGGTACACGCCCCAGATCGTTTTCGGATCGAGGCCGTACGTGTTGAAAAGAAAGGCGGACTCAGGCTGCAGAAACAGCGAGCACATCGCCTGATAGGTGCTGCGCGCGTTGTCGCCGATCAAACGGCCGACGACCGAATGGCGGATGCCATCTTCGTCGCGGCCGATCAAATCATCCAGCGCGTAGGTTGTTCCGTAGCCATACCCGTCCGGGTCGCCGCTGTATCGGAATGGGTATTCTCCCGCGAGCGTCACGAATGACCAGCCGGCGTTCTCGTCGAGCGCGCCCCATTCTTTGAGGGCCGCGGTGATGCTCTTGGTAAAGTCCCAGGCGAGATTTTTCGAAAGCTGCGCGTTCGTTTTCTGAACATTCTCGCCGTTCTTTGGCGGCGCCATCAGGACCAGGGGCTGGAAGCGTCCGGCCGCTAGCGCGATACCGCCCGGAAGTTCGCCCGAGTTGGCGTCGGCGACAACAATGCCGCGCGCGTGCGGGTCGTAGCTGCCATGGATGGGCGGCATCAGCGTCCCGCGCGGAAGCCACGCCGGATCGCCGTGCTTTTCATCGTCGCGGTTCTGCCAGCTTGCCGAGATTGCTCCGAGGATATGGTCCTTCTCGACGGCGCCATTCACCGATGCTTTATGACGGACCACCTGTGCGGGCTTGAACGCGGCGATGAACTTCGGCGCGTACAGATCGTCTTCGAAGAGCACGGGAAAAAACGTCTCCTCGTCCCAGCGCGCGATGGCCTGAAGGTAGCTGGGCATATCCGGCACGAGTACCACAACGTCGAGGACCTCGCGCTTGGCCCAGCGCGAGTGTCGCGGGCCGGTTTTCCCGTCGATCAGCGCCCGCATGGCCATTGCGGTTTTGTAGAAGGTGGGGCTCTCGCCGCGCTCGGAGGCTTTCTCAGCCTGCTTGAGGTAGCGATCGGCTGAATCTTTGTTGCCCCGCACGAACGAATCTTCGGCAAGATCGAGGAAGGCATCGGCGGCAATGCGGCCGATCGGCGCTTCCTTTTTGATTTTCTCCGCGAGCTTCACGCGCTCTTCGGCCAGATCGAGTTCAAAGATCACGCGGCCCAGGTGTCCCGCCGCGCGCAGGCATTCGTCCCGCGACATCTCGCGGGCGAGAATGGTGTTGCAGAGTTCCTTTGCGCGGGCGAGGGCTTTCCTGTCGGACGCCGCTGGCTTGATGCTGCGGATCAATTCTTTGATCTGTGTTTTGAGATCGTCCGGCAGGCCTTTGAGCTGCTTTTCGAAGCGGGCGGTGTCGTCTTTCTTTTTCAAGCCTTCAATTTCTGCCTCGGGAATGGGCTGCGTCACTGCCGCGAGGCGCTCCAGAAGGGGCTTCAATTCAGAGCGCACAAATGGAATCTCTTCGATAGCCAGCAGCTCGCTTTTCGGCGAGAGCACAATCAGCCCCGCCTGCGGAACGTACGGTAGCTCTTTGAGCGCCTTATCGCCCGACCAGAGCATGACGGTGTGAAACTTTGCGAGGACAGCTTCGAGAGGCTTCTGATCTTCCTGAAGCCACGTTCGCGCGTCGATCGTGCCAGCATCGAGCGTGTTGCGGATCAGCACCAGAATAGGGCGGCTTTCCGCTGAAGCGGTTTTAAGCGTCGCCGTCAGATCACTGGACCAGCTCGTTTCCGCCGCGGCAGCACTAAATGACAACAGAAACACGGCGAGCGCGAGCTTAGTGATAAACGCGACTGGGTGGCCCGGACGAAGTCCGGGTCGCCTTGCGACATCCAACCCTCCTTGGATGCTGTAGTCTTTAGGTTGGGCCATGTCATTCTTCTGTGCAACGTGCAAGTAGGGTTGGGTGTGCCTGCGGCACCCGGACTTCGTCCGGGCCGCCCGGAATTTGTTTCTCATCAGCTTATTCTCTCCAGCAGACCTACACCTCGCACACGCTGCAAAGCCAAGGGCTTAGATAGATTTTCCTCTTCGTGCCCTTCGTGAGCTTCGTGGTTAAAAGAGCCCGTCACAAACTGAATAAACCGGACCATTACAGAGAGGGCCTGATATCTTTTTTGATATGTTTTGATACATTTTGTGATATCGGGCTCAACAATTCCACGAGAATGGGTTAAATAGAAGGTGAGACGCTGAAGTTCTGAAGTTCAATAGGGGGAGCCTCCGTGATCCGCACGCTTGCTGCGCTGTGTCTGCTTGTCAGCCTCGGCCTTCGCGCCGGTGATTCGAACAAACCGTTTGAGCTGAATGATGGCGAACGCGTCGCGTTTGTCGGAAACACGTTTACCGAGCGCGATCAATACAGCGGCTATTTCGAAACGCTGCTCTCGATCCGCTTTCACAACAAAAACGTAATTTTCCGAAACCTGGGCTGGAGCGGCGACACGGTGTGGGGCCACGCCCGCGCCGGATTCGGCCAGCCTAAAGACGGCTTCGAGAATCTGAACAAACACATTCAGGACCTGAAGCCGACAACGGTGTTCGTGTGCTACGGCATGAGCGAATCGTTCGAAGGCGAGAGCGGCCTGAGCACCTATCTTCAGCAGCTCGAAAAGATGCTCGATATCCTGGCCAAACCGGGCGGACGCATTGTGATGATTTCGCCTATCAAGCATGAGAACCATGGACCGCCGCTGCCGGACCCGAGCGAGCACAACAAAAATCTGCGTCTGTATATCGACGCCATGAAAAAAGTCGCGGCCACGCGCGGCTATCTCTTCATTGACCTTTACGAACTGCTGGGTGAAGGCGACGCGAAGGCGCGCTTCACGGATAACGGCATCCATCTCACGCCCTTCGGTTACTGGCGCGCGGCGCTGGCGCTGGAGAAAGGATTGGGTTTCGCGCCGATCAGCTCGGTGGACCTCAATCCCCTGGCGCTGCCGAAAACGCCGGTCGTCGAAAAAGCTGAAGCCCTGCGCAAGGCCATCAACGCCAAGAATGAGCATTATTTCAACCGCTGGCGCCCGCAGAACGACACGTACATCTACGGATTCCGCAAGCACGAACAGGGCAAGAACGCGGCGCTGATTCCTCAGTTCGATCCGCTCATTAATGAAAAAGAAGCCGAGATTGCCAAAATGCGCGCCGAAGTCGCGGCGCTCGCGGGGGTGCCGAAATGAGCAACCACGTCAACGAACGTAACGACTTCAACGCAGAGACGCAGAGAGCGCAGAGGACGCCGAGAAATTTTATGAGCCAAAAAAGCGATGCAACCACTGGGTGGCCCAGCCCAACGGGCTGGGTGCCGAAGGCACAAGAAGCTTCGGGACAGGCGTCCGTCCCCGTTGGCGTAAGTGCTTCCGAGAAAGAACGTCCGTCGTGGAGCTTCTTGTCGCTGCGCGACACGGCCCGCTGGGCCGTGCCACCTGGCGTAGTGACAGCACTCCTGGTTTTAATGGTGAGCTTCAGCGCGTTTGGCGGCGATTCGAAATGGATCTGGTCACAGTCCGGTGAGTCGGACAATGCGCCGCGTTATGTGCGCGCGGTGTTTGATCTGGCTGACGATGCGGCCAAGGCAAATCTGGTCATCACGTGCGACAACGGCTACACGGCGTTCGTGAACGGCAAGCAGGTCGGCTCGGGAAACGCCTGGGAAAATCCGGGCAACTACGACGTTGCGGTACACCTGGTCAAAGGCAAGAACGTTGTTGCCGTCGATGCGAGAAACAATGGCGGCATCGCGGGTCTGCTCGCCGAGCTTGCCATTACGCTGAAGAACGGAACGAAAACCAAGATCGTCTCAGATAAGTCGTGGACCTTTTCGCTGAAAGCAGACAAAGACTGGAATACTGCCGGCTTCGCGGGAGGAGATTACAAGCCGTGCCTGGAAGTCGGCGAGTGGAACAGCGGGCCGTGGAACCTGACGGTCTGGGGCAGCGCCGCGGCTCCGGCGGTCACTGCGGGCAACCAGGCAGCTCCGCTCCCCGCAGGGCCGGCGGACGATCCCGAAGTCGAACGCCAGAGCTTTCAGGTTCTGGATGGCTTCGAGGTTAATCTCTTCGCCGCCGATCCGCTGCTGGCCAAACCGATTCACATGAACTTCGATAATGCCGGCCGCCTGTGGGTTGTCTCGTCCTCCATTTATCCGCAGATTCGTCCGGGCGAAGTGGCCAATGACAAAGTGCTGATCCTCGATGATAAAGACAACGATGGCAAAGCCGAGTCCGCCCAGGTTTTCGCTGATGGCCTGCTGATTCCGACCGGAATCGAAATCGGTGATGGCGGCGCGTATGTCGCCAACAGCACTGAAATCATTCACCTGAAGGACACCAACGGCGACGGAAAAGCCGACTCGCGCCGGACGGTTCTCTCCGGTTTCGGCACCGAAGATACGCATCACATCGTCCACAGTTTCCGCTGGGGACCGGACGGCTATCTCTACTTTAATCAGTCGATTTACATCCACAGCCACATCGAAACGCCGCACGGCACGAAGCGTCTGGGCGGCGGCGGGATCTGGCGATTCCGACCTTCAACATACGAACTTGAAGTGCTCTGCAAGGGCATGTGCAATCCATGGGGCCACCAGATCGACCGCTTTGGCCAGTCGTTCGGAACCGACGGCGCGGGGGGCGACGGCATTCATTACCTCATTCCCGGAGCGACGTATCCGCACTTCCCAGGTGGTGGAAAGGTAATGCCCGGATTGAACCCCGGCAGCCCGAAGTACTGCGGCATGGAAATCATGAGCGGGCGGCATCTGCCGGAGGACTGGACGGGCAGCATCATCGCCAACGACTTCCGCGCGCACCGCGTGGTCCGCTACCAGATCACTGAAGACGGCTCGGGCTATTCGTCGAAGCTGATGCCCGACGTCATCAAGACTAAGAGCCAGGCGTTCCGCCCCATCGATGTAAAGATGGGACCCGACGGCGCGGTGTACATCGCCGACTGGTACAACCCGATCATCAATCACGGCGAAGTCGATTTCTTCGACAAGCGCCGCGACCGCACGCGCGGGCGCATCTGGCGCATTACCGCCAAGGGCCGGCCTCTGGTCGAAAAGCCGAAGCTTGTCGGCGCGCCGGTTAAGGATCTGCTCGAGCAGCTGCGCGCGCCTGAAGATTACACGCGCCAGCGCGCCAAGCGCGTGCTCGCCGAACGCGATCCCAAGGAAGTCCTTCCGGTGCTCGGCGAATGGGTGAAGTCGCTGAGTCCGGAAGCAAAGGACGATCAGCTGCGCCTGGAAGCGCTGTGGTGCTACCAGACGCTCGACATCGTCGAAGCCGAGCTGCTCAAGCGGGTGCTGCGCTGCGAAACACCGCAGGTCCGCGCGGGTGCCACCCGCGTGGCGATTCTCTGGCGCGGCCGCCTGCCAAACGCACTCGATCTCCTGGCCGCGCAGGCCGCCGATGATCACCCTCGCGTGCGGCTCGAAGCGGTGCGCGGACTCAAAGAATTCGGCACCGGCAAGGCGATCGAAGCGGCCGTTCGCGCCGTGGACAAGCCGGTAGACCGATTCATCAAGTACGCGCTCGAATTGACCATCGATGAGACGAAGTCGAACTGGCTCAGCGCGCTCGAAAACGGCGAGCTGCTCTTTGGCGGCAATGCAAAGCAGATGGAATTCGTGCTCAAAGCCGTCAAGTCACCCAAGGCCATCAAGAGCATCGCCGAACAGCTGAAAGCCGGCAAAACACCGCCTGAGAACTACGACAGCGTCCTGGACCTGATTGCTGAAGTCGGCGGTCAGGAAGAGCTTGATACGGTGGCCGCCATCGCCGGTAATGACGCGTCCAATGCGCTGCTGCGCGCGCGTTCACTGCCGGCTCTGGCGCGCGCCACGACGCAGCGCAAGATGAAGGTCTCGCTGAGCGATGCCGTGCTGACAAAGCTCATCGACAGCACAGACGCAGCGATCAGTCTGGAGGCCGTTCGCCTGGGTGGCGCGATGAAATCTGAAGCACTGCGGCCGAAGTTTGTGGAACTGTCCGGCTCTGAAACGGCCGGCGCCGAGCGGCGTGCGGCGGCAATTGAAGCCATTGCCAGCCTGGGCGGGCCTCCGAGCCTCGAGTTCCTGCAGCAGCTCAGCACTGCAGGTAAGCCGGCGCCGTCGCGGATACTGGCAGCGGCAGCACTGGCAAAGCTTGACGTTAAGGTCGCGGCAGCGCGCGCGGCAGAGGTTCTCGCCAGCGATCTGGGAAGCGCCAGCCCGGTGCCGCTGTTCAATGCCTTCCTGCAGAGGAGCAACGCCGCAGAAGCACTCGCCGCGGAGCTGAAGAAGCTCGACAAAATTCCGACCGACACGGCCAAGCTCGGCATCCGCACCGCCCAGGCCGCGGCACAGGTGGATTCGCTGTTGATCCAGGCGCTGGCGAAAGCTGGCGGGATCTCGGCCGATCCGCCGGATATCAGCAAGGAAGAGATGGCGAAGATCATTGCCGAGGTCGGCACAAAAGGGGATCCGGCGCGAGGCGAAGCCCTCTTCCGGCGCGCAGATCTTGCATGCCAGAAGTGTCACTCGATCGGCGGAGCCGGCGGCAACGTGGGCCCGGACCTGGTGAGCATCGGTGCGAGCGCGCCGCTCGATTACCTGGTTGAATCGCTCTATTTCCCGAACAAGGCAGTCAAGGAAGGCTACCACTCCCTGATCGTGACCACCAAAGACGGCCGCGTGCTGACGGGAATTAAAGTCCGCCAGGAAAACAATTCCATTGTGCTGCGGGATGCAAATGCAGATGAAACAATTGTGCAGCAGTCGAACATTGCCAAACAGCGCAATGCTGGATCGATCATGCCCGCCGGGCTGATGGACCCGCTCACACGCGCCGAAGTTCTGGATATGGTGCGATTCCTGTCCGAGCTCGGCCGCCCCGGTCCCTACGCAGCCAGCGGAGCGCCCATCGCACGGCGCTGGATGATGCTCGATCCGCAATCGGGAACTCTGGCCTTCAAGCTGACGCCTAAGGAAGTCGGGGACGAACTGCGTCTTGGCGCGGGAGTTAAGTGGCTGCCGGTTTACAGCCAGGTTTCAGGCAACCTGCCGCACGCCGAACTCGCAGCGTTCAAGAAACAGGGTGGCGACGTGTCAATCGTCCGTGCCCAGCTGGATGTCTCAACCGGCGGGATGCTGCGCTTTAAGGTCAATACGGTCAACGGCTTGAACGTGTGGATCGATGGCGTGTTGCTGGACGTCAAGGCCGACCAGTTTGAAGTCGAGCTCGCGCCGGGTGTGCGCAACCTGGATTTCCGCATCGTCCACAATCCTGCGGTTAAGGAGCTCCGGCTGGAGCTGCTCGAAGTCCCCGGCTCCAAAGCGAAGGCTCAGTTCGTCACTGGGAAGTAGCTGTAAGAACACATTACAAAGCGCGTACGCAACAGGAGTTGCGCATTCGTTACCAGCTTCTCAATTTTATATGCTTTGGGATTGCACAAGAGCAGACCGCTTTATAGACTGCTCGCTTCATGAGGCCGGTTTATCGGACGATAAATAGGACTTGAGGACTTCGGATATGACGGTCGTTGACGAGCTTATCGTTGAGCATCTCACGGCGACAGACTGCAACGCCGCCATCGTGGTGCTGCACGGCCCGATCAGCGTGCACACCTATGAAAAGCTTGAAGCCGAACTTGATAAAGTGCTGCGCCAGAACTGCTTTAAAATAGTCCTCGACCTCGCTGATGTTCGCTACGTCTCCTCGGCCGGCGCGGGCGTCATGATGAACGTGCTTTCGCAGGTACGTGACGCCGGCGGGGACCTGGTGCTGATCAATCTGACCAATAGCGTGCGCGAAATCTTCGAACTGCTGAACCTGAACAACGTGCTTCCCATTGCAGACGATCTTCCGTCTGCGCTGAAACGCTTCGGCGCATAGAATGAAGCCAACTCTGATAGTGTTACAGAACTGTCCGCTTTAGCTCTTCTGTGACGCATTGTCTCGCCGCGTTCATCGCCTGCTAAGAACGCCCGCATCGCTACAGTAACTCATTGAAGATCTACTTGGCGTCCTTGGCGAATAAAGCGAAGGTCAATCGTCGATCTGCGCAGCCAGGTCTTCAGGCATGGGCAGTTCGGCGGCCAAAATCAGGTTCTTCGTGGCGCGCTCGGCGTTGGCAATGGCTTTCACCAGCGCCAGGCATGAGCGGTGCCGCTGGCGGCGGTCGACACTGAAGGTCTTCTGCAGCGCGGCGAACTGCCGCGGCGTGAGCGCCGCTGGGCGTTCGGGCGAGGCCTGAAAGATCTTCTCCATCAGCTTGTATTCGGTCTCGTCGTAGAACGGCCGCTTGCCGGCGAGCATTTCGTAAATCATTACCGCCAGCGCCCACTGATCCACGCCGCGCGTGAGCGTGCGGCCTTCCCACTGTTCGGGCGCCATGTACACGGGAGTGCCCGCCTTTTTGTTGCGCTGCGGGAGCGAGAGATCCTCCAGCGACGCCTGGCTCTCGGTCGCCAATCCGAAATCGACGATGCGCACGAACGGCACGCCGGACCGGTAAAGCCGGCCGTTCTCAACCATGACGTTGGCCGGTTTCAAATCGCGATGCAGGATGCCGTAGCCTGTCGGCTGTCCGTCTTCACCGTAACTCACCGGCATGCTGTGCGCGTAATCCAGCGCCGACGCAATCTGTTCGGCGATGCCCAGCACCAGTTCGATCGGCAGTGGCGCTGTCTTGCCGCCGCGCTTGGTGCGTTCGGCGATCAGCCAGTTGGCCATGTCCTGTCCGCGCACCAGATCCATCAGGACATAGGCATTTTTCGTCTTCGGGTCCATCTCGATATTTCGCGTGGCGGCGATGTGTGGATGCGTCAGGCCGCTGGTGAGATGGAAATTGGAGCGCACCGATTCCATCTTCTGCGCCGCGATCGCCGGCGGCAGGCGCTTGAGCGCGAAGTCGATGCCGCTCTGCTGGTCTGTGACGAGCAGCACTTCACCCATCGCTCCGGTGCCGAGCACCTTCTTAACCATGTAGCGGCCCAGCAGTTTCTGGCCGATCACCAGGCCGATGCTGGTCAGGCCTTTTCGCGCGCCGACCGGGGCAACCGCCACAGCTGGCGGCTGCGGAGGAGCCTGCTGCGGATGCATAGCCTGCACCGGCTGAGGCTGCAGTGGCGGCGCCGGCGGCCACTGCCGCTCGTTGAGATGTTGCCGTAGATTGGCTGCGGGTTCGGAGCCAGCTGTGGATGGAATCTTCGAAGGCGCTGAAACGGCCTGAACCGGATTCCGGCGCAGCGGCGGGGGCGTCACGCCGTGGGGAATCGGCGGCGGCGCCGGGCGCATTTCATTGCGCTTCAGCGGCAGCGTCATTTCGCCTGAGTCGTCCACCACGGGCGGAGCGGAAATGCGCGGCTGCGGAACAGGCTGAGGCGTGCGGTGCGCGGGTGGGGAAGGAGCTACCTGCGGCTGCGCGGGTTTTTTGACCAGCAAGGTCATGTCGCCACTGGCCACATCCACTGACGCGGCGAGCGGAGGCTCTTCGCGTCGAGAGATGCGTGTCTTTCCGTCGCTGGACACTCGCTCCTGGGCCGGCGGATTGACGCGAATAGGTGGAGGCGTCGGCGGATTGGACATGCGCGGCGCCGCAGGTGCGGCGGCCGTTTTCTGCGTCGCGCTTTCTGCGTCGAATCCAGGCGGCGGCGCTGGATCGGGCAGAAAACCGCGGCGCTGTGCAGCCGAAGCAAGATAAGGTTTTCCGCCGCACCAGACGGCTTTACCCTGCGCGAAGGCCTCGGGCGGAAGGTACTCGTAGGTTTCAGTGCAGTAGAGTTTGCGCGTGGAATTCGTTTTCTTTACCGTGCGAGTTATACGCGTCTTCCGTGCGGGCTTCTGATTCATCGCCGCTTCAGCGATCAGCCCGGCGTATTCACGGGGCACAGACGTGTCGGCTTTCAGTCCCAGGCGGCGTGCGACGATGGCGTAGTAGGGCTTGCCTTCGCAGAAAACAGCTTTGCCTTGCAGGAAGTATTCTGGCGGTATGGATTCGTGCGTATCTGTGCAATAAATGCGTTTCATGAACCTGACGGCCTCGGCATGGAGCCCGGCGATAACGCACGACGCGATTCTGCACGTCCGATCTCATTCATGTTAACTCGTTGTGCAGCAAGCTTCAAGCAACGTGCAGTAGCGGCCTCTTACTGCGCGTTGCCAGGGACCCGGCCGGCACGGATTTCAGCTTTCAGCTCGTTTTTGTAGAGCTCGCTGTATTCATTCTTCAGCTCGCCGGCCTTGATCCACTTCTTCGTGAGCGGGTGTTGAACCCAGCAGCCGGACATCGCGGATTGCTGCAGCACTTCATTGCGGCTGAGCCGGCCGGCCTTTTCGCGTATCAGCGCCAGGCGCGAATTGCGGAAGGCTTCGGCATCTGCAGTGCCGTCGGGAACTTTGTAATAGTCGTCGAGGGCGACGCGGTAAGCACCCTCGCGCACGGCATTGGTTTTCTTTATAAGCGTCGAAAGGGCTTCGTTCTGCGCGGCGGACGGGTCAACCACATCGAGGCGCCCATCGAGCGTTTCGCCGAGCACGCCAAGTTTTTTCTGCTCCTCCGATTCCTTCGCCAGCTTCTTGCTGATCAGTTCGCTGAAGCGGAAGATATCGACAGCGCGCGTTTCGATCTTGTTCACGAACTCGGGCCAGTAACAGATCATGTCCTCAGAGCCCCACGGATCGGACGGATCGAGCTTGCCGATGCCCTGCAGCACGACGTACTTGCTGTTCTTTTCGTCGTAAGCGGTTTTCAGTCCCACGAGCACGTTATTTTTCAACTTCACGACGGCTCCGATCTGGTGGAATTCATACGCCTTCTGTGAATTGATCACCATCGCCGCAATTCCGGAGAGCTCGAGCGTCTTGATCATGTGCTGCTTGAGCGCATCGGTGAGCTTGACGTTGTAGAACGGTTTGGCGTTTCGCGCGGCTGGCGTTTTCAGTTCCATGCGGAACGATTCGAACTGATGAAAAATCTCTGGCAGCGTGCCGCCACGCGTTTTCACGTTCTCCAGCAGAAAGCCGAGCTGCAGATCGATTTCGCCCAGCTTGTCGACCAGCACGCCGAAATTTCCGAAGTTGATTGCGCCCAGCTCAAGGCGCTCGGCGCTCCAGACCGAATCGGGTGCGAGCGCGTGCGGCGCCTGCACATTTTTCAGCACGATGCTGCGTATCGAAAAAGCAGGCGTGTCGCGGCTGGCGCTGGGAGCAATGGAAAAGTTCAAGCGCTGAGCACCCTGCGGTTCGGCGTCGCCGATGTCGATGCGCCAGCAGCTGTCCGTGCGGCTGAGTCGGCAGCGCGCCAGATCCAGTTCCAGCACCGGCTTATCGCGCGAAAAGTCGAGCCACGTGTTCTTCAGGTCAATTCCCAGTTCTCGCCTGAACTCGTCGAGCCCCAGGTTCAGGTTTACACCGAAACGGATATCCGAGAGCGGCGCCAGGGGATTGCCCATCTCGAAGCTGTTGAGCCGCAGCTGGCCGCCGGGAATATTCACGGCGAGCGCGCTTTGCAGGCTGAATTGATTGGGTTTAAAATTCATCTTAAGCGCGGATTCAGACACCGACGCTTTCAGCGGCTCGGCGTTGGAACGCTTGTACTCCAGCTGCGCTGATCCGATTTTCAGTTCGCCGCCGCGGTTCCAATCCCACTTCTCCGGCCACTGACCCTTGTAAAGCGCCAGCGGAATCGTGCCACCAATGCCCCGAACCGTAGCACTCATGTTTCCGCTGACTGCTGCGCCAACGCCGAGCGGCTGCACGAGCGTCTTGAACGCCCAGGCGCCGGTCTTTGCCTGGTACGTAATGTCCGCCTCATTCAGCGCTAGCCGTCCAGAGATGGAGGGCTGCTGCGCGGCGGGAAGGTGCATCAGCGGAATGACGAAACTTTGATACAGCGCGGCCAGGTCGGGAACAGCAAGGCTGACGCCGCTGGCTTCAACCGCGTCGAGAGCCGCGCCGTCGGCCGTGATGGAAAGCTCCGCTGCCGATGCTTCGACGAACTGCGATTTTTTCAAGTCGTCTCCGACGAGCGTGAAAGACCCGCCGGTCGCTCGCAGCGTGCGTCTGCCGCCATTGGCAATCAGCTCAAAGCGCCCCCTGGGCGCGACCAGGTGCAACAGCGGCAGCGCGAACGCTGCAGCCTCTCCTGTGGAGCGGACGTTCAGTTTCGGCAACTGAAGTGCCAGCGGAGAAGCCTCGTCGATGCTGAGTGCACCGCCACGCATAATTAATCCACCGCTGACCTCGATGGCGGGGCTCGCCTGCGTTTTCGGCAGTTCAATCCGCGAGAGGAAATTGGCTCCGCTGCTGAAGGCGATCGTTGATGCCAGCTTTCCGCTCAGCCCATCGTTACCGGACATCGTGAGCGCAACGTCCGCACGGATTTCAGGCGCTGTAGCGATTTCGATGTCGTCCTGGCGCAATGAGAGGGAAGAGACAACCGCGCGGCCATTCAGGCGCAGCGCGTCGTTCTTGAAACTGAGCAGTTCCATCTCCGGCAACGGAGTGAGATTGAAGCTGCCGCTGACGATTATGTTCTGCAGCCATTGCCGCATCGCTCTTAAAGCCGGCACCTGCGCAGTGGCGGAGGACAGAAAATCCCGCGCGCGCTTCAGATCTGAGATACTGAGCGTGTCGAGCGCGCACTGAATTTTCTCGCCGCCTGCGGGCGCCGACGGATCAAAGATCAGGTTCTTTCCGGAGAGCCGCAGCCAATCGCCGATCAGCAGGTCTGGCGCGGCGATCTGAAGCCGCACACCGCCTTGTTCGAGTTCCTGAAGGCGCGCAGCCGAGAGGCGAAAAACAGAGGAGGGGACTGTGCACGACTCTGTTGATGACGATGAGCGGACGATCAATTCCGGAACCTGGAGAACAAGCGGCGCGGGAATCTGGATTTCAAGAAGCGGCTTTTCAAGAATACGGACGCGGCCCTGCAGCTTGATGTCCTGTGCGAAATCGCGCGCCAGGCGCGCCTGCCAGCCCAGCGCGTCCAGAGCCGTGCCGCCCTGCAGCGTGCAGGTGAAATCTTCGATGAGCCACGCCGGCGGCGCGCGTTCCTGGCGCACGCTTCCAAAAACTTTGACGACCGTTCGCGGCGCCGACGGGGTTGACTGCTGCGGGCAGAGCGACACGGCGGCATCGAGAGTCCAGCGCAGGTCGTCTTTGCCTGCCGCGATCTGATCGATGCTGGTATCTCCGTCGAGCTGAAGCTGAAACTTCTCGATCGTAATATCGCGGAAGCCGGGTGCGGGCAGAACCCGCGCGAGGGCGGGGATCCGGCTGAGCGCCTCGCAGACTTCCCGCAGGCGCGTTTCATTGATCTTCAGCGCCGTTGGAAGGAAGTTTTTTTTCTCTGAATTGTAGACGCCGCGGTAGCGTGCCGCGAAATTGCCGAGCAGCGATGTTTTCAGCTCAAAATCCAGATCGTAGAACGCCTTGTTTTCAGTGCTCTGCCGGTAGTTGCCGTTGAGGTTAAAGAACCCTTCGGCCTGCTGTCGCGCCCAGGTCAGCTTCAGGTCAACATCACGGCGGCCGTTGCGAGGCAGAAGATCGAGCACTAGCGTTAGATTAAGCTGTTCGACATTCTCCTTTTCAAAGCCAAGGCTCGGCGAGAAAAATCCCATCGGCATTTTCGCGTCCGACGGTGCGAGCTTGCCTTCGACGCGTACCCGCGGGCGCTCCGGATCGGAAACGTCCAGCTTCAGCGTCGTCCTGCCGTTGAGGCCGCGCAGCCCGGCGATTCCGCCCGCGAAGTTGGCTTTCTCTCCGAGCGAGAAAAGCGCTTCAACATTCTTGAGATCGACATTCGCCGAGCAGGCCGTGATTCGCGAGCCGGCCAGCTCAAAATTCACATCGCTGAGCGACACGACGCCGCTGCCGCCGAAGCCGGCCATCTTCAGCAGCGGCGACATGCGCGCCAGGCGCTCGACCGGAAGCGTGAGCGCCGCTTTGCTGACGCGCACAATGTCATTCAGAAAATCAACACGCGCATCAGCCGAAAGTTCCATGCCCGAGCCCGTCACGCTCGTACTCACCGCCGCTTCGGCCAAACGCGCGCTTTCCGGCGCAGGGACCCAGACTGTTTTCACATTCAGTGATTGAGTCAGCTTGCCTTCGGGGCGGTCGATCAGCAGTGAGTCGACAGGCCATTTCAGAATCTCGAGATCGTGAATACTCAACCCGTTGAGCTCGACAAGCGTCTTCTTGTCGTCGACGGTGCTCTGCTGGACATCCACGTTCTCCGCGCGCAGCGTTCCTTCCAGCAGCAGATCGGAACCCAGCAGCGCGCGCACGTACTCGGCGCGCGAAATCCCAGAAAGCGGAAAATCGATCTTCAGCTTCTTCATGTTGCCAAAGAGCTGCAGCCAGACTGGCAGGGACTTGTTGGCGAGGTCCGCGTGCGAGGTAAAGGCGGCCGTGCCGGACGCGCTCGATCCGGCGTTCAGTTTAAGCGCCACGTGCGGAAGCGTCACGGCCTGCTGGCTCAGATCAATTTTCGCGTGCAGCTCGCTGATATCCGCCAGGTGCTTGCCGTCAGGCGCGAGGCGCACGCCGGTCTTCTGCGTCCCGGCGGTGTCGACGTCGGCTTTCAGCACGAACGCAGTTCGTTCGCCGGCGGGCAGGCCAAACTCGACGTTCTTGAGCTGAACCTCAGGCGTCCCATCGATCATCTTTAAAACAGGCAGCTCGGGCGCGAGGGCACGCAGCGCGTTGATGTCCAACTTGAACAGCGCCGTGCCGATTTTCAGAACACTCTTGTCGCTCTGCCATTCCGCGCCGGCCTGACGGATGCTGCACACATCGACGAGCTCAAGATTCTGCAGGTCGAGCAGCGAGACATCTTTCGAAATCGTCGCCGCTCCTTCGAAACGCAGCTCGTTGCGCGGAAGCTTCACCGACCAGCCACGGCCGGAATCCCATTGCAGATCCTGAAAACGCATCAGACCGCTGAACGGCAGTCTGCCGGACTTTTCGTCGGCAGGCCCGAACGACATGTTGTCGCTGGAGAGTACGCCTTTCAGCCTCGACGTTTGGGTGTCAAGAGTGGCGCTGAAGCTTTCCACACGAAGCGGGCTGGGAGGCTGAGAATCGGGCAGCCGTACGATGGCGTTGATCTGCTTCGAGGAGTACGCGCCGTGGCCCAGGTCGATCTGCGCCTCGCCGTGCTGGAGGTAAATACTGGCGCGATCATAGTTGACGCTCGTGCCGCTGTCTTTTTTCGGCGCGACGTTGATGTTCCATTTTCCGTCCAGCGCGCGGCGCAGATTGACCACAGGCTGCTGCACGGAGATGCGGTTAATCCGCTTATTCTTCCACAGCTCCCAGGGCTCCCACATCACATGAACTTCGCCTGCGGCGATCGCATTTTCGCCGGCGCGCTCCGCATCGGGAACTTTCAGGCTGATGATCTCCACTTCGGTCGGCCAGTGGATCTTCACCGACTTCACACCCGAGCCGCTTCCGAACATTTTCACCAGCGCGGAGTTGACGGCCGGCTCGGCGAAAAGCGAGTTGATGTACAGGTGAAACGTGAGTGCTCCGGCCACGAGCAGGATCGCAATGATTGAGACCACCGCGACGGCGACAATCACACGCTTGCGCCGTGACTGCGGCTGCTGCGCGTGGATGCGATTGGCGATGCGGTCGAGCATCGCCGTCGGCACGTGGCCGGGCACCATAGAAGCGGCGTCGCCGGACGATTCCATCGTTCGCAGCAGCCCTTCGGCGCCGGGCCGGCCGATGATGAATTCCGGCCCCTTGCGGCCCAGGCGGAGCACGGAGTTCTCTGAAACCTGGACCGGTTCAGCCGTCACGGGCTTGCCGTTGAGCAGCGTTCCATGCCGGCTTCCCAGATCGCGGGCGTAGAAGCGGCTGCGCTCGTAGAAGAGCTCGCAATGATGGCCGCTGACCATGCCTTCACGCTGCGAATCCAACTGGATCGTGTTGTCGGCCGCGCGCCCGAAGGTGATGCGTTCCTCGCCGAACTCGAAGTATTTTCCTTTCAGCGAGCCGCTGACGCCGGTGATGCGGACGCACTTTTTCTTGTCGGGCTCGGCGCTGCTTTCGAGCATGGGAAGTTCAACTGAAAGCTGCGGTCCTTTGCGTCCCAGCTGCACGACCGCGCCATGTGTCAGCAGCGCGGGAGCGTCCAGGCGGTTGCCGTCGAGGTATGTGCCGTGCTTGCTGCCCATGTCGCGAACGCACCACATATTGTCGACGTGATAAATCTGACAGTGCGTTCCGCTGACGTTTGTATCGACGTGCGCATCGAAGGCGATCTGGTTATTGCCGGCGCGTCCGATGTTGATTTCCTGCGGCTTGAATTCAAAGCGCTGGCCGGATAGCGAGCCGCCGAAACACGCGAGCTTAATCAGCATGGTGCACCCGCGTCATCAAGGCAGCCCCGGCGTTATTCAGCAGTCAGAAATACGATAAATTGAGGAGAGATTATACAAAGCTGCAGAGGTGCGCAACGTGCTTCTTATTGTGCCGCAGAGCTTTCATCGTCCTTTAGCACCTGAACAGCGATCCTCGTACTGCGCAGTTGAGGCCAGCCTGAGCTGCCCGACAGTCCGCCAAAGCTGCTGGACGTTTTGTCTGGCTGCCGCTCGCACGATAAACGGGTGAGAACGACGCCTCAGGCCACATTTCTCGCCGATACTTTTGGCGCAATGCCTATTTTAAGCTCGTTCACATTCATGACTTAAGGACGTATCAACGCGATCCGGCAGAGCTTGCCGCAGCTGATTTTGACCGCTGGCCAAAGGTTTGATTCTGTTCATCGTGTCCAAGGATCACTTCAGACAAAGGAGACACGGAAATGGCCAGAATCCTCAGCCTCGGAAGTTCAGCAGACGAATTGGAGCCGCACCTGGTCGCACTGACCACGTTCGAACAGCAGGTTTGGCATTACGCCGATCCGCTCGAGGCACTGAAAGTGGCGCTCGACCACCGCTTCCACCTGATCGTCATCGATCATGAATACGTAAAAGATTCGGCGCAGACCCAGGCGCTTTTTCGCTGCTTGCTGCCCAAGACCCCCATCCTGGTGCTCACGCCATTCGGCGCGCCGCGCAACCGCAAGAACTTCGGCGGCGATTACCTGATGAGCAAAGACGATCGCATCTCCGATTTCATGTCGCTCGTTGAGAGCCTCACCAATCGGGCGGCCAACCTGAGCAGCCTGCTGGCAGCCGTGTGAAGGTTCGACCGCTTTTTTGATCAACGCTGAAGCACGCGGCGCCCGGGGACAGGGAAAACAGCCATGCTGACCGATGAATGCGAACTCGACCTTTCTCCTCCGCCGCCCGCCGGCCGCGCGAACCTTCCCCGCATCGACGGCATTGTGCTGACTCATCTGCTGGGGCAGGGCGGAATGGGGATGGTGTACAAGGGCTTTCATCTGCGGCTCTCAATCCCAGTAGCCGTCAAATTCCTCAGGAACGCTCTTCACACCGCCACTCTCGTCCAGGAAGCCCAACTCGCTGCGACGATCAACCATCTTAACGTGGTTCGTGTCTACGACGTGCACCGTGAAAACGATCTGGCGTACACGGTTCAGGAATATGTCCAGGGTTCTTCCCTCTTCTGCCTGATTGAACAGAACGTCAGGCAATCCCGTTTTCTTCCCGAGCAGCGCCTGCTTGAGATCGCAGCCGATATCGCGCGCGGACTGGCGGCGATTCACGCCGCGGGCATCGTTCATCTGGACATCAAGCCTGAAAACGTGCTGCTGGACGAGCGGACCGGCACGGCAAAAATCGCCGATCTCGGACTGGCGCGGCGGATGCAAAAAAGCGCTCATGCAACAGTCTCTGAAAACAGCGGCGATGTTCTTGGCACTCCGGGCTTCATGAGTCCAGAACAAATGATGGGTTCTCCGGCCGGAGCGGCTGCGGATGTGTACGCGCTGGGGGCGCTGCTGTACGAACTGGCGGTGAACCGAACGCCCTTCAATATGACCAGCAGCCTCGCGCAGCTCTATATCGAGCAGAACAACGGGCGCTATACCAGTCCCCGAAAGTATCGGAGCGATCTGAGCAGCGGGAGCTTAAACATCATCAGCCGCTGTCTATGCCCCGATCCCGCGCAGCGCTTTGCCGATGGCGCCGAACTGCTCGCTCACATCCAGCAGGCCCTGGCTGCGCTGCAGGATACGTCCCCGCGCAGCGGCCAGCACGTAGAAAGCAGACAAGGCGCGCGTGTGGTCTGCATGAGTCACGACCCGAACATCCGCGAATTCCTCTCGGACGTGCTGGGCGACGCCGGACATTCAGTTGCCTGCCTGGCCACCAGCCGTGAAGCGCTGATGCACCTGGCCGCACATGGCTGCGACGTGATCCTGCTGGACGTGGACATGCAAGGTGGCGACGGCATCAAAGTGTTCCGTTTGATCCGCACGCTGCCGGGGCGGAGCGATACGCCGGTGGTATTCATCACCGGCAACAGCGACTCGACAGCCATTGAAACCGCGCGGAAACTCGGCGCCGCCGATTATCTGCTCAAACCGCTCGGCGCCGGCGACCTCCTGGCGCGCGTGGATTGTCTCTGGCGTCTGTGCCGCGTCGAGCAGGAGCGGCAGGCGCTTGAAGCGCAATGCAAAAAGATGAGCGCGCGTTATAGTGCATTTCGCGCACAGCCCGTGAAAGGAGTCGAGCCATGACTGCAAAAACCGGCACGAAACGCATCCTGGTGGCCGACGACGACCCGCAGCTCTGCCAGCTGATTCACGATTTTCTTGAGACGCAGGGCGTCGAGACAACGCTTGCGTCCGATGGTGAAGAGGCCGTCAAAGCCGCGAACGGTTCGGTATTCAATCTGTGCATCATGGACTACGACATGCCGCGCATGAATGGGATTGCCGCGTGCGAGCAGCTTCGCAGCATGCCGCACACTGCCACTCTGCCCGTGCTTTTCCTCACTGCGATGGACGACACGAAATCGGTCGATCAGGCCTTCAGCGCCGGCGCCACGGATTTCCTGGTCAAGCCAGTGAACCTGAAGCTGCTCTGGAACCGCATCTCCCTGCTCATGCGCCTCAGCGAGCTCGACGGCGAGACCCAGCGGCTGAAGTCGGCGATTGCTGTGCTGCCGCCGGCGTAAGTTGGAGGTAGTGGCAGGCTGATCGGGGCCAGGAGCAGCAGATACATCGCGCCCCTCATACTACTAAGACGATTAGCATCCTCGATTTGTCGGGAATTTCTTAAAAAAAACATCTGTCATCAGCACAACTGACGACTTAGAAAAGGTTTGCAACTTTAACATCGGTCCTAAAACTTTCCAAACCGAGCTCGGCAGTCATGTTCTTCGGGCTCCGACGTCAGGTCGTGCAGAGAACTTTGTGCATTTTTTGTTTGGCAACGGCTGAGCCCGCAGGTATAGTTTAGAGGTCTGGGATTATCAACTCCCGGTCATGGAGACTATCAAGTCTAAGGAGAGAGGAGCCAGCCATGGTTCGAAAACTGACCACCGCATTGATGGGATTATCACTGCTTGCACTCGTCGGCCTGACGGGCTGCAAGAACAGCAGCGATTCGGATGTGTCGTACCACGATATCGGCGATGTCCGCGTCTTCGACGAGCCGAGCCGCCACGTCTCGAGAAAATCGACGTCTCACAACGTTGATGGTGTTCCCGCGCCGCAGCCGATCGCGAAGAACTCCGGCAAAGCTGTGACCTCGCGCATTACGCCGACCCGCGCCGCCAATCGCGCGCATGTCAACATTGGCGATATGCCGCTCGACTAATTCGCCTCGGCTCAAACGCTTCAGCAAAAAAGCCGCGTATCAGCGCGGCTTTTTTCGTTTGTTCTTTTCGTCCTGGCAGCGCCGGAATACTCACGCCGTTTGAAAATCGGGTTATCTTTCGCCGGTCTTGCGGCGGTTCAAATAGCAGGTGCGGCAGTACACCGGACGCGTCGCATCCGGCTTAAACGGTACCGTCGTCTCGACACCGCAGGAACTGCATTGAACCTTGAACTGTTCTTTTCCTTGCGCGCTCGCGCCTGCGCCGCCCTGTGTCTGGCTGGCGCCGGAAGATGGACGGCGAGACGGCGCAGCGGTATTTCCGTAATCGCCACGGTCACGGTCCCATCCGCCTCCTCCACCGCCGCCGTAGCCCCCGCCCCCGCCGCCTCCACCGTAGCCGCCGCCATAGCCACCACCGCCGCCGCCCGTCGCTGCAGATCCACTTTTACGTTTGTCGCGGCAGGCCTTGCAACGCCGCGGTGCCTGATAACCGCGTTCCTGGTAGAAGGCCTGGTCGCGTGCGGAGAAACTGAACTGCGCGCCACAATCGACGCAAGTGAGGAGTTTATCTTGGGTGTCTGACATGGCCGTTTCCTTCGATAATATACCTTCGGCGGCGTGGGCCTCGTGAGGGTTGAATAGATTGTGGCACTAAAAGGCGCGCAAATGCAATCTAAAAATAGCAAATTTGAGACAGCAGCGCTGACGGCCGCCAATCGGCAATACGCCGCCGGCTGCCCGGTTCACCAGTATAAGTGATCGGCCACGCATCCGGCCCGAAGTCAGGAAGTGGGCGTGTCAGCCTGCGCGTCGCCTGCTCCATCTGCAGGTTGCGCCGCAGCTTTAGCCGCTTTGCGTGCCTGATAGCAGGCCGGGCAGTAGACAGGCCTGTCGGCTTCGGGCTTGAAATTCACCGTCGCTGATGTGCCGCACTGGCTGCAGGTGATCTGCACCGGCTCGCCGCGGGAACGCCGCCGCCGCCGCGACCGTTTGCGCTCGCCGCCTTCTGCTCCGCCCGCGTCAGCCGCTTCGCTTCCCGATCCGTCGTTCGAAACGGCAGCCGCCTCGCCTTCCACAACCGCGGACACCTCGCCTGCAGCCGGTGCCTGGCTTTGCGTGCGGCCGTGGGAACGCGGGACCGGGCGATCCTCGTCGCCGCGTCCGCGCCTGCGGCGCTTGCGGCCGCCGCCGCGCTTGTCGCCGCTGGCCGAGGCGATGCTTTTTTCGGGGCCTTCGTCGATAAATTCCGGCGGCGGCTCTTTGGGCGGATTCGGCCACCACTTGCTGGTCAAGTCATCGAAATGCATGCGCTTGATTTCTTTGTTGATCAGCAATTCGATTTCGGTCAGGTACGAACCTTCTTCGCGCGTGACGAACGTAAAAGCCTTACCCGAGCGCCCGATGCGGCCCGTGCGCCCGATACGGTGCACGTAATCTTCGATCTTGTACGGAATATCCCAGTTGATGATGTGCGTAATGTTCTGAACATCGATGCCGCGGCTGGCCACGTCGGTAGCGATGAGCAGCTTCACCTCGCCCGTGCGGAAGCGTCCCAGAATCTTTTCACGGCGGCTCTGCTGCAGATCGCCGTGAATTTCGCGCGCATTGATGTAGACGCGCTTAAGCTTCTCCGCCAGGCGCTTGGCGCCCATTTTCGTCCCGCAGAAGATGATGGAGAGATCAGGATTTTCGACCTCCAGCAGCTTGAGCAGGATCGGAAATTTTTCGTCGCGTTCGCAGACGAAGAAGCTCTGCTCGACCGTGTCGACCGTGAGATTCTCAGGGCTGGTCCAGACCTCGAGCGGATCGTACATGAAGCGCTGCGCCAGCTTCTTGATGTCGTCGGGAATCGTGGCCGAAAGCAGCAGCGTCTGGCGGTCGGTCGGGCAGTGCCGCAGGATGTATTCGATGTCCTTGCGGAAGCCCAGGTCCAGCATGCGGTCGGCTTCGTCGAGCACCGCGACCTTGATGTCCGTGAGGTCCAGGCGCTGCGAACGCATGTGATCCATGATGCGCCCGGGCGTGCCGACCACGATATCGACGCCGGAGGAAAGCGCTTCGATCTGCGGTTCGTACGACGCGCCGCCGTAAAGGGTGATTGAGGCAAATCCCAGGAACGAACCGAGGCGGCCGATCTCTCCGTGAATCTGCAGCGCGAGCTCGCGCGTGGGCGCAAGGATCAGCGCTTGCGGCTTGCCCGCGCCGGGCTTGATGGCTTCGAAAATCGGCAGCAGGAACGCGGCCGTTTTTCCGGTTCCGGTTTTGGCCTGGCCCATGACGTCCTGGCCGGTCATCGCCAGCGGGATGAATTGCGACTGGATTGGCGTGGGCTTGCTGAAACCGGCTTTGTTTAAACTTTCGAGCACCAGGGGCGAGAGCTTGAGTTCCGCAAAGGTCTGCGCCAGCGGCGCTGCGAGAACGGCGCCTTCAGCCGTATCAGTGCTGTTTTCCGGAGGCAGGCTGGCGGATGTGTCGCTTATCGAATCGGGCATAGGAACGTCTTGTTTAATCACCTTTCTGTTTCAGCATTTTAACGAGAAGGCGGAGCATGTCTGTTTCGGTCACGATGCCCAGCACCTTCTTCGTATCGGTATCGACGACCGGCAGGGCGCCGATCTTCCGTTCGCTCATGATGGTCGCGGCATTGGCCAGCGGCATCTCCGGCGTGGCGGTGAGCACGTTGGTCACCATCACCGTCTTGATCTTCGTCAGCGCCGGAAGGAAATAGCCTTTGGGCGCGCCGCCCGGACCTTCTTCCGATTCCTTCATCGACAGGCGCAGATCGCGGTCGCTGATCAGTCCGACCATGCGATAGTCGTCGTCCACAACCGGCAGGTGGCGAATGCGCTGGTTGCGCATGATCAACAGCGCGCGGTCGAGCCCGGCTTCGGCGGAGATAGAGACCACCGGGGTGCGCATCAGATCTTTGACGGTCAGATTATTTGCCACACCATTCTCCTTAAGGCACGGCGCCGGCGACTGTTTGCCGGCAAGAGGCGGTCAGGGAGGACTATACCCCCTCCCCACCGCCGGGTCGATTGCAGATTAGCGGGAGTTTTGCGCTGCTGAACGAAAACGCGTTCCCGCAAAACGCGCCGGTGGCTGTTTCAAAGTTATACTGAAGACAAATCGATTGAGAACGGTGATTCCCGTCCGCGAGCCCCCTTTCCCGGAACAAAGGGGAAAGGGGGAAGCGATCAGGCAGCGTGCGGAGTCTGCTTATTTGTTGTCGAACAAGGAGAGCAGTCTCTGCTCTGTTTCAGGGCGGTCTGCGTAGCCCACATGTCCGCCGCTGGGAAGAATCGTGATCTGATCCCGTTGCGGGCACGCGCGCAGTTCGTCCATGTCTTCAGCACGGTTAAAGGGGTCGTTTGCCGCGATAAACACCCGGGCGTTGGGTAGCTGGCCCTTCAGCAGTTCGCATACGCGTGTTTTCGCCACCACTTCCAGAGGCGCTGGCTTGGAGTGCCTTTCCCAGTAAGGAAGCGACATGTCATATGCAAAGTTCTGAAAGCCCCAGCCGTCAGCGATGTCCCTGCGCTCCTGCGGCGTGCGGCCGTTGATGTGACGCAGATTGAAGTGGCAGTCATTAAACAGCGTGACGGGCACCAGTTCTTCATGGAAGGCGGCAGCCAGCGCGGCCTGCATCAGCGAGTCCTTGAGCGGCGGGTTGCCTACGGCGCAGTCGACGGGCTTGTGCCTGCCGACTTCCCAATTCAGCTCGATGAGCGTGTACTTGTGGCGATGGTTGTCGTACATCTCGTCCAGGATCGCGGCCGTCTCCTGAATGTCGGCCGGGGGCGAATAGGCCTGCACCGCAGCAATCTTGAACGGCAGCTTGCCCGCTCGCGAGAGCTTGCCAAGCACCAGAGCCTGCAGTCCGCCGTAGCTCATTCCGACCACGCCAATCTGCGTGACTTTCAGGTCTTCACGCTGCAGAAAGGCTTCGATCACCTTTGCGGTCTGCTCGCTCTCAATCCACAGGTGGCCGCTGGGGCCGTGGTTGGAGGAGCGTATGAAGCTCGGCAGGAATGTGGAATCGAACCACAGAACGTTGTAACCGGCCTTGGCATACACCGCCGGCCACAGCTTGGTAAAGGCAGCGTCTCTGCGGCCCGCAATTCCCGGCATCATCACCACCAGCGGCGCTGGGTGGTCCTGGATCACGGCTGAAACCGGCAGCGCATCGCTGAAACTCGGCACGTTCAGCCGCAGCTCGCGCGTACCAGGTACGTAAACATCCTTAACGCGAAGGTACCCGGCGATTGTCTCGTACATTCCACGGGACAGTTCGCCATTTTCAGCGGGTTCTTCGGAGACGCTTGTGAAAAACGGCAGTTCAATAGCATAGCAATTTGGCAAGAGCGCAAGGGCTGAGAAAATAATGCCTGCACATACGCCCCCTCGGATGATTTTCATAAATGGAAACTCCTTTTTGATAAGACCCGCCGACCGCAACCGGACTCGGCCGCAAGCGGTAGTTTCGAAAGGTAACAGGCAGCTAATGGCGAGCCGAACGGCTCTGCGAATCCTGAATGACAAAAACGCCATTCACGAGTAAAACGTGAGTTCATGGGGAGACGCGTTCTACTGCTGCTTTTACTGTTCTGCGCCGTGGCCAACGCTGGCGACGTGACGCTGCAGGGCATCCCGTCGGGCGATTTCCGCTTCAAGGACATCGGCGGCCAGGTTTTTGGACAGAACTTTATCTCCAGCTTCAGTTACCCGCCTTCAAACGTAAAAGTCACCTTCGACCAGCCGGGCTTGAAATATCTCGCGGGCCTGATTACAGCGACCGGGCTGAAGCCGAACTTCGCCTATCAGATCAAGCTCATCGGAAATCCATCCAAAGCTGCGACCACCGATGCCGAGCGCGCCGCAGCCGACGACGCCACCAATGAAGCGCTGGGCCGGCTGGGCCGCTGGTGGCGCAGCACCCCCAGTGCAGGCAATGCCAATGATGCGGACTACGACGCGCACAAGAATGATCCGGCGTACATTTATGAAGGCTACCTGCTGATTGCTTTTTTCGTGACGGACTCCGCCGGCAACGCGAGCGTGCGCTTCGAAGGAAACAACAGTTTCCACGTGCTCTGGCGCGTGGACCAGCGTCCGCGCAGCTCGGCCGACGGGCCGGCGCTGCCGGTCACCGTTCCAGCCACGAGCGGAAACAGCGCCTACGATGCTGCCGTCGGCGAGCGCAGCTATTCGCTCTATGGCGAGTGGGAACCGACGCGCGCGGCTCCTGGTGCGCTGCAGATGGCCAACGGTCACTACCGCTGCCGGCTGGTGCTGACGGAAGAATCGTTCCACGACTTCGGCACCAACGCCGGAAATTGGAACGCCGCACTGAGCGCGCCCATGGAGTTCGACATACCTTTTGCATTAAGCAACTCCGGTCCAGTCGAGCCGCCGGTGACACCGCCGGATTCAGCGCTTCCGCTGAGCGTCGAAGCGCTGCGCGTGACAGTCAATCCGGGCAAGACTCTGCGTGACCGGGGTGTGATCAGCGGATCGCTTAAGCTGCCCGCGGGATTTGCGGTCGAGAATCTTGAAGTTCAAACCACGGTGCTGGGAACGCCGCAGTCGTTCGTGCTCGATAAGCGCGGCCGGGATGTGATCGGACAAGGCAGCTTCGAACTTCGCCCGCCGCGAAAAGACCAGACGGACGCAACCTTCAAGCTCCGCTCGCGTCGCATGACGTATTCGCTGCCCGCCGCCGACGCGCCCCTCACAGTGACGGTCAAGCTCGGCGCCGATACTTATTTCCAGAGTCTTCTTCCGGTGCGAAAAACACGCCCGCACAGCGTGCTGTTTTCTTACAAACAGCCTTAGCACCAGAGCGAGTTATCCGGCCGGGCGTTGAGATGACCGCCACGCCGGACCAAAGCCACCGACGAAGTTTTTAAGAATTCTCGGTGCGCAGTTGCTCGTGCTAAAAATGCAAAACGGCTGAAAAAAGACCGGCTCCTGCAACGGGAGCCGGTCTTTTCGTCGCAACAACTTCCGGAAAGGCTGCTTACCTGGCCTTGACCTCAATCTTCTTCACTTCCTTCTGAGCTTCCTTGCTCTTGGGAAGCGAGATCGTCAGCACGCCGCGCTTGAACGTGGCGTCAGCCTTGTCCATCTCCACTTCAGAGGGCAGAACAACATCACGCTGGAAGCTGCCATAATGGCGTTCCATGCGGTAATAATTCTTGCCCTTATCTTCCTTCTCCTCCTTCTTTTCGCCACGGATGGTCAGGATGTTGTCGGAGACCGAGACTTCGACATCCTTTTCATCCAGGCCCGGCAGCTCAGCCGAGACGGTCACGTTCTTGTCGTCTTCAGAGACATTAACGACCGGCGACCAGATGCCCTTTTGCTCACCGTCAAAGGCCGTCATGCCGAAGCTCTGGTTGAAGTCTTCGAGCAGCCGGTTCATTTCCTTCTGCAGAGCAAGGAACGGATCGCTCTCTTCGCGCCGCACCGGAAGTGCGCTGCGCTTCTTCCAGGGTGTTAAGTTGAATGCCATGTTCCACCTCCTTTTTGTTGCGGCTCCTGCGGCGGAGAGTACGGGGCGGCATTCGCACCCCGTGCAGCTCGCCGAGAGAGCCTTACTGCGTCTTGACCTCAATCTTGCGCGTCCTGGCCTGCGCGGACTTCGGAAGCGTCAGGCGCAGAACACCATTCTTGACCACCGCCGTGATGTTCTCGCGATCCACATCGCTGATCGTGAAGGCGCGGCGGTAATCGCCGATCTCGTACTCCGAATAGGCCAGCGTGTGCCCTTCGGGGATGTGAGGCTGAACGGTGCCGGTAATCGTCAGGATGTCTTTCTCCAGCGTCACATCGACAGACTTCTCATCGACGCCTGGCATGTCCAGCAGGATCACGAGGCTCTCGCCGCTTTCGTAGATGTCTGCGCGCGGCATAAACACCTTACGTGTCATTGTTCGTTCGACACCCTGTGGTTGCTGTGCCTCGCGTTTGTCCATTGCTCGTGTTTCGGTTGCCATATTCTTTCACCTCCTCTTCGCAGTGCCGTTAAGCGGCCTTGATCGTGATCTTGCGCGGCTTGTCCTGCTCCGCCCGCGGCAGGCGGATGGTCAGTACACCCTTATCGAAGCTGGCTTCCACCTTCGTCGCATCGACATGGAAGGGAAGCTGCAGCGTGCGCGTGAAGGCATCACTCAGGCGCTCGCGCCGGTGCCACATATCGCCTTCCTTCAGCGACTGCTTTTCGCCTCCACCGCGCAGGGTCAACGTGTCTCCTACGACCGACACGTCGATGTTTTCACGTTCGACGCCCGGCAGTTCCGCAGTGACAACAACGCCGTCTTCATTGCGCCAGACATTCACCGGCGGGAACGCATGGACAGCGCCGCTGTGACCGGAAAAGAGGCTGTCGAAATCGTCCTGCAGGCGACGAATCTCGCTCGCGGGATCGAATCTGCTCAGCGGAAAAATCATATCTGTTCCTCCTGTCTTTCTGCTTGTCCCCAAATTCCAACTTACAAAAAGCATGAGGTGTGCCAGAGTTTTGTGATCTTTATAAGCCTCGTATTTTCAAATGTTTGCAAGAATTACATGGCGTTTTTTGAGGGTGTGTTTTGCCGGTCAATCTGACCAATCGCCATGGCATTCTGGACGGCTGTTTTGAATGGTGTTCGCGACCTGCCGTCGTATTCTAGTGCTGCAGGCTAAGGGACTTTTTCGATGACACTTGTTGCCGCTATTCACAGTATCGGAAGCCTCGGACTTTTTCCGACGCGTGCATTTGTGCCGGCATTTCTAACGGCCGTGATGCTGCGTCTTGGGCCGCACATCCCGGCCCTTCAGGATTATGGCTTGTTCAAAGACCTGAGCGCGGTCCCAACCTGGTTCACGTCCGACATCACGCTGGTGATTCTTGGAATTCTGTCAGCGCTGGAGATCGCCGCAACCAAGAGCAGCGATGTTCGCGAACTGATGAATGAGATCGATCCCTATCTTAAATCTGCTCTCGCCTTCGTCACCACGGCTGGACTGCTCAGCGCGTCCGACCGCGCGGTGGTCGGCGCCATTCAGCCGTCGCTTCTGCCCAGCACGACAGACCTGGGAATGTCGGCGCTTATCGCCGGCGGCGTGTTTTATCTGTCGTCCGTTCGCAACGCCGTCATGGGCGGACTGAGTGCCGCCGATCCTCACGACGACCTGGGTCTGCAGAAGCTCATCAGCTGGCTTGAGGAACTCTGGGTTACCTTTGGCCTGCTCCTGCTGATTCTCTTCCCGATTTTCATGCTTGTTATTGTGGCGGTCTTCACGGGAGTGTTGTTCGCCTTGAAGCGCTATCTTGAGTACCGCGAGGAGAAGAGCAAAATTCCCTGCGCCGGTTGCGGAAATCCACTTTATCCAACGGCCATCGCATGCCCGTCCTGCAAGAAAGAGACAGCCCAGCCGCTAGCAGTGGGGTTTCTGGGAACTCCAGCCGCGCTGCCGGCGGTCGATCGAAGCGTTCACGCGCTGGATCTTATTGGGAAGAAACGTTGCCCGGTCTGCGCCACGCGCTTTACGCGACGGGATGTCTCGCAGGCCTGCAGCGCCTGCGGACATGTGCTGATGTCCGAGCCCGGGCAGGGCCGCGCGTATCTCAGTCACATCGAGAAGCGCCTGCCGGTGACGCTGGGCGTGTGCACGGCTCTGGGTGCGATTCCGGTCATCGGAATAATTCCCGGGATCATCTATTATCGCGTGAAACTGGTCGCGCCGTTCAGGCAGTACATTCCCTTCGGCACCGGGGTTCTGGTCAAGTGGGGCGTGCGCGCGCTAAACCTTCTGCTGATCCTGCTGCAGATCGTGCCGGTTCTCGGCGCGTTCGTCGTACCCCTGATGGCGTACACGAACTACGCGGTGTATCGCGGCGTCTATTCCAGGGCGCTCGAAAGCCGCCAGAGCGGAGGCGCTCTGGCGCAACCGGCGGTGCCAGCGATGTCTCAGGGGACGGTAGAAGCGCCGAAAGCCTGAGCTTCACTTGCGCTTGCTGAACGCGCCAGACTCGGCATTTTTACCCAGCTTGAACGAAACGGGCGCGAGCATCTCGTAAGCGACGCCATCGAAGACGAACCCTACCTGGATCGTTCGCGAGATCGCCTTGAGCTTCTTCTCGTCTTCGCGGATTGTCGGCGAAATGCCTTCCGTGTCGAAGCCGGCGCTGACCATGTCGTTGAAGCTCATCGACACGCTGACTTTGGCTTTGGTGCTGCCTTCTTTCGGAAACGTCACCTTCGCTTTCTTGATGCGCGATCCCTGCGGCGTAGCTTTGCCTTTTTCATCAACGCTGGCCGAGTCGACCACGTTGCCGAGCGCGACCGTAAGCTTGTTTCCGCCCGCGCGCGCCTTGCTGAAGTTGGCGGGCAGATCGATTTCACCCTCGAAGTCGACCTTGTCGTCTTTGCTCTTGTTGAAGGCGAACTTGCCCTGAAACTTCTTGGCAGTGATGACCGTGCTCGAAGGTTCATCCAGCGCCGCGGAATCGCCCACCGATCGCGCACTCACAACCAGCATGCGCCGCACTTTGGCTTTCTCATTTCCATTTCCGTCAAGCGCGCGGCTGGTGGCGATGGAAATTCCAGACGTGCTGAACGCCTTCGTCGGAATCAGTCCCTCGACGATGGTCTCGCGGCCGAGCGTATCTGAGAAGGATGTCGACGCTGTCGTCGCACCGGGAACTTTGGAAATATTAAGCTGCAGAGACGCGTTGCCAGTCGAGTCCACTTTTCCGGTGCTCCACATGGACGTGACAGGGTTTACTTGCGTTGATTTGCCGACGATCAGGAACAGGCTGGTCGTCGCCGAGACTGTATCCGAGCTGACAGTTAATTTCACTTCGTAGGCGCCCTCGCTGGCGTAGGTGTGCGAAATAGATCCCTTCAGCGCATCGCCAACGGATGTGCCCGTAACCGGTTCGGTCGTGCCATCGCCAAAGTCCACAGAGCCCGAGGGCTCGCCGCCGGAGAGTTTCACAGTGCCGCTGAAGGTGACAGGCTGGCCAGCCACTGCCGGCGAAGGCGTTGCGAAGAACTCAGAGATCTCGGCTTTTGGCGTCGGACCGCTGCTGCCACCGCCGCCGCCTGAGAGCAAATCGCCGAACTCTCCGAACTTTCCCGCTGTCGCGTTGTAAAAATCCTGTCGCGATGCTTTGTAGAGCTTCTGATTGAAGACGACTTCCACTTCCACAATCGCGTTTACCTGGCTTGCGGATGTGTTGGTGAATCCTTCATCGCTGAACCGGGCGGCGAAGTTGCCGCTGGACAGAAGCATCGTGAAAGGAACGCTGTTGTTGGCAGGAGCGGAATCGAAGCCGAACGATTCAGCCGAAGACACAGCCTGTCCTTTCGCATCGAGTACAAACAGACGAATCACGCCGCCCACATTCACGATCACGCGCTTGCCGGCGAAGTCCGCAAGAGTCGGCGAGCCGGCGACCAGCAGCGATCCTTTTAAGCTCAATTTGTCGGACTCAGCGTTGGCGAAATCGAGGCGGATTCCGACGTTGTTGATGAACAGTGACGTTGCAGGCCCCGTCGCGCCATCGGGAGTCGAGCTGAACGCATTGGGATCGCTGCTGACGGCTGTCTCGAGCTCATCCGAAAAACCGTCGCCGTCGGTATCACTGGCGGCAAAAACAGAGGCGCTCAGAATGCAGCAAAACATTACCGCCCAGGCAGCTGGCTTCATGCAATTCTCCATAAGATAAAGGTGGTGAGTAGAGCGTAACACTGCCAAAGGCTCTCTCAAGTGGAGCTGTGGCTGAATCTGCTTTATCAGATCAGTTTTGAAAAAAGTTGTGTCACATGTGCGAACTGGACCGCTATTTGTACACGGAGTGCCGATCCTGCAAATGCAGCGGTTGAGGTGGTATTTTACCTCGGCTTGCGCTTTGAAAATGCAACAAGGTGCTACAATTCAGGGCGATAATGTGCAGTCAGCGCCGCATGTAAACAATGGTCCTACCAAGGGTGCCTCAAGCATGGAGCCTGTCGAGCAGCGTTCAACACTCGATGATGCTCTTGCTGAATATATGATCCGCACCCGCATGGCCCTCCCGGCGCAGATCCAGGATGCGCGGGATTCGCAGGCCATGGCCGCCGAACACGGCCTGCGCCTTCCGCTGGGCGAAGCACTTGTGCGTCTGGGCATCATCACCGCTCAACAGCGCCAGTCGGTTGAGTCGCTTCTGGCGGACGAGCACAGCGATTTAACGCAGCTGGGCAACTACCGACTGATCAAAAAACTCGGCGCCGGCATGATGGGCGCCGTCTACCTGGCCGAAGACACTCTTGCTCAGCGCCAGGTCGCTTTGAAGATACTGGCCAAGAAAATGTCCGGCAGCAAACAGCTGATCGAACGCTTCAAGCGCGAGGCGCAGGCTGCCGGACGACTCAATCACCTCAATATCGTCACTGCCTTCGCCGTGGACAGTGACAAGAAGAAGGGCATTTACTTTTACGTGATGGAGTACTGCGACGGCGAGTCGCTCGAATCCATTCTCAAGCGCGAAGACTATCTGCTCGAGCCCATGGCGCTGGACCTTGTCGCGCAGGTCTGCCGTGGCCTGGAGCACGCCCACAAGCACGGCATCGTTCACCGCGACATCAAGCCCGGCAATATCATGCTCAACAGCGAGGGCGTCGCCAAGATCCTGGACATGGGCCTGTCAAAAGACGTAACCGACGACGACCAGTCGTACAAGACTCAGAGCGGCCTTGCGGTGGGCACTCCGCATTACATGTCGCCGGAACAGATCAAGAGCGACGGAAAACTCGATGGCCGCGCGGATATTTATTCTCTCGGCGCGACGCTCTATCACCTTGTCACCGGCAAGCCGCCGTATGCCGGGGCGACACCCAACGCGGTGATGAGCATGCATCTGTCGGAGCAGATCCCCAATCCGCAGGACATCCGGCCCGAGCTTTCAGACAACATTGTGATGCTGATCGGGCGCATGCTGGCGAAGGAACCAGACGACCGCTACCAGAATTGTAAAGAGCTGCTCGACGACGTCACCCGCGTCATCGACGGAAAAGAGCCGCTGAACAAGCCATCGGATGCGTTCAAGTCCGCACTCGCACCGCGCCGTCCCAGCCATGGTACGCACACCAGGATTGCTCCAGTTCGCGATAAGCTCTCGACCTCGCGCACCGAAAAAGCCATTACCTTGCCAGAGCCCGGCCGTGTCAAAATACGCGCGCTGCCGAAGCGGCCGGTCAGCTACTATGTGCTGCTGGGAATCGTCACGGCCTTGTCTCTTTGGGTGCTGTGGCTGCTCTTCTATTCCGATCAGCCCATACTGGAAAGCCAGGCTCCTCCCGCCAATGCCGCAGTGATGACGGAACGAAAAGAGGACGTCAAAGCTGCGCCGCCGAAAACGCCCGAGGTTACGGCACCCGCAGCGCCGGCGGTGGCGCCTCCACCGGCTCAGACGCAGAATACCAATCCGCCGCCGGCAGCAATACAGACAACACAGCTACCCCCTCCGGCAGCGCGAGCCATCGACCTGATGCCGCTGCTGGATATGAAGAAGCATGCGCTTTCGGGAAGCTGGAATATGAAAGCGCGTGAAGTGTCCTCCGCAGGCCAGGCAGCAAAGCTCGAACTGCCCTACGAACCGGGCCAGGAATACGATTTCAAGATCGTCTTCACGCGCGTGAGCGGACAGGGCGACGTCAACATGCTTCTGACCAGCAACGGAAAACAATTCATGTGGATGATGGGCGCGTACGGCGGCGGCGTGTGCGGCTTTGAAGTGATCAATGGGCAGCCGGCCGTCGGCGGCCGCGCACGTGTGCCTGGTAATTATCCGATCGAAAACAACCGCAAGCACACGGCGATCGTCAAAGTCCGCAAGGACAACGTCGAAGCGTGGCTGAACGACAAGCTGCTTGTTTCGATGAAGCTGGGCTATAAGTCATTCAGCCTTAATCCGGTGTGGAAATTCCGTAGTGAAAACCTGCTGGGCCTTGGCACTTACAACAGCGCCGTGATTTTTCACGCGATTGAGGTTCTCCCGGTAACGGGTGCCGGTTCCATTCGGTAAACCGATTTATCTGCAGCAAATCAGCTCCTGGAAACCTCTTACTACAGGGGAGGAAAAGGACTCTATGCGCAACGTACTACTCGCCGGATTTCTGATAACCGGGCTCATGCTAGGCACGTCAGCTGGTTTGCACGCCGCGGAAAAGGGCAAGCGATTTAACAGGAACAAGGCCGGCGGGAAGGCTGAACGCGAACGTGCCGTCATGGGCGACGGGATCGCCTTTGCGCTGGCGCATGATGACGACCTGAAGCTCAACGCGCAGCAGGTCGAATTCCTGCAAAAGCTCCGCAAGTCGCTTGAAGCCGAGCGCGAAAAAGAAAAAGAAGAGGCCGAAATCAAAGAGCTGATGCAGCGCTTCCGTGCGGCCAAGAGACAGGGCCATGCCGAAGCGCCGGAACTCAAGCAGCGTGCGCGTGCGCTGATGGAAAAGCAGGCCGAAAAATGGGAAGAGCGCACCAATAAGGAACTCGAGCGCGTGCTGCCCAAGGAGTACCTGGCCAAGCTCAGGGAGCTGCGCGGCGACCCCGAGAAGCTCGCGGAAAACCCGTTCGACTAGTCTTTCATCTCACGCAAAGACGCAAAGACGCAAAGAAAAGACGGCCTGATTGAGGTAAACAGAAAAGGCGCTGAACCCAACGGTTCAGCGCCTTTTTTTCGACTGACGCGGGGTGGCCCAGACGGCGCAGCCGTCTTGGCGCGAAGCGCAAGAGGCTACGTCGTTCGTGCTGCCTGACCGTTCCCGCGCGGGGCAACGCGCAGGATGTCACCTCTCGCGCTGGCGCGCCCAGACGACGAAGCCGTCCGGGCCACCCCCGCAGTATCGTTCCATCCGTTCTTTGCGTCTTTGCGCCTTTGCGTGAGAAAGTCAGTTCACTCCCCGGCTTTTTTGAGCGTCTCCAGGTAGGCGATCAGATCGAAAAATTCCTGCTGCGTCATCGCGTTGGCCAGGCCATCGGGCATCAGCGAGTTCTTGCTCTTGATGTGCCTGGTGACTTCCGCGGCGGGAATGGTGCTGATCGAACCATCGCTCTTGGCGACCGTGAATTTCTGATCGTCCTCGCTTTGAATGATGGCACTGACGCGCTCGCCGCTCTGCAGTGTAATCACGCTCAACTCGTAACCGTCGAGCAGCTGCTTGCTCGGATAAAGCACCGATTCGATAAGCGTCGCGCGCGGGTACTTCGAGCCCACCTCGGTGAGCTCCGGACCGACGCGCGCGCCTTCTCCTTTGACGATGTGGCAGGCAATACAGTTCGCCCCGCGCTTGTTGCGGAAAACGGCCGCCCCGTTTGCGGCGTTGCCCGTGGACTTCAGCGCCGCGGCAGCAAGCTTCTCCAGGCGCGCGTCTTCGTCGTCGTCGTCCGCAGCAACCGCTTTCGAGGCGACCTCGGGCGCTTTCCACTTGGGAAATTTTTTGGCGAGTGTTTCACCGGCTTTTGTCAACGCGGACGCGCGTTTGCTCTTGTTTTCCGTCGAATAGCCAAAGTCATCCTTGGTCCATGCTTTTATTTTCTTAATGGCTTCTGGCTCGGCGGTTTTGCCCAGCGCGCCTTTTGATAGCTGATGAAGCAGGAGCGGCTCAATTTTTTCGCGCGGCGTATTCATCGCTTCGAGCACGTCGGCCTGAATCACGTCGTCAGCCGGAGTTAGCGCGGCAAAGTGCCTGGCGAAGTTGCCTGCCTGGCCCGCAGCTTCCAGGCGCAGCAGTGCGATCAGCGCCTGCGTTTTCAGCGAGCGATCGTTCGATGCAGCGGCCGCTTCGAGCGCCGCTGCGGCAGAGGGATCAGCGATCTGTCCGAGCGCGGCGGCGGCGCTCCATTGCACCTGCGGCTGACCCTTCTGCAGCAGTTCCAGAATTTTTGCGGTGCTCGCTTTGTCTTTCGCGCGGCCGAGCGCGGCAACAGCTTCTGCAGCGAGTCCTTCGCTGCTCTTGTCAGAGAAGGCCGTCGCACGGAGAGCGTCAAGCGCTTCGGGCTTGTTGTGAAGCGTAAGCATGCGCACGATTTCAATACGCGTTGCCTCAGTGCCTTTTCCGCTGGAGAGATAGGCGGCCAGCTGCGGCAATGCCTTCTCGTTCCCGGCCGAGCGGATCAGAATGCCGGCCGTTTCATCGTTCAGCTGAACTTTGCCGCTGGCCAGATCAGCCAGGATGGCATCGACCACAGTGGTGTCTTTCAGCTTTGTGAGAGCTTCGATGGCTTTGTTGCGCACGGCTGCTTCGGGATGGCGCACCGCCGAGTAAAGCTGTTGCAGAATCTTTTCAGTGGCTTCCCACGGAACAGTGCGCACAGGCTGAGTGATATTGGGCTTGTCGCCCCACGTCCAGCGCTTCTCTTCTTTCTTCGCGATCAGGCCGAGGAACTCCGTTGCCAGCGCGGCCAACGAAATGTTTTTCGAGCTCTTGCTGATCTCGATCAGCCCCTCCGCAACGTGCGGCTCATACAGTTCGCGCACAGCAAAGAGCAGTTCAGCGGGGGCATTATCCGAATAGGTGCTGACCTGCCGGAGCACCTCCCGCACGCCTGAATCGTTGATCTTCAGTCCGCGCAGGAGGATGTGCCGCACCCAGCGGTCTTTCTCTGCGCCGAAGGCTGTGATGAGCGATGGCATTGTCTTCGCATCGCCAATATCGCCGAGCGCTGTCGCTGCACGCAGCCGCACCGTTGGGTCAGTGTCACTAAGCAGCGCGGTCAGCTTTTCGGCGGCGTCCTTATGTTTGCGCTCGCCCAGAAGGTAGGCCGCACGCGCGCGCAGCACGGCGTCCTCCGAGCTCAGCAACTGGATCAGCTCCGCCGCCGGCGTTTTGCTGTTCAATAATGTCGCCGCATGCGGAGCCACGGGCCTGGGGGCGGGACCGGTGTACTTCACCCGCAAAACGCGGCCTTTAGCCGTGGTCGGATACAGCGGGCTGGTGCCCCAATCGGCAATGAGCAGCGACTGATCGGGCGCGACGACGATGTTTGTCGGGCGGAACTGGTAGGGCGCGCCCGGCAATTTCTCGTCTGCGAGAAAGGTCGTTTCAGGAAGCTCGAACGTCGCCCCTTTGGGCTCGGGCTTACAGTGAATGATCATCCCGCGCCCCCATTCACAGCTCAGCACGCAGTCGGTATAGGGTTCCGGATAGGCCGGCGAACTGACCCAGACCGTGCCGCACGGAGAGCCGCCGCCGTTGTCTTTTGATTTCGTCAGCACGTCCGGCGGGAAGCTGGCCGAATCGCTCTCGCGCCAGCGGAAGGGCCAGCCGAAATACGAGCCCTTCACGACATGGTAATTGCGGACGTTATAACCGCCGCCGTCATTGGTGTTGTCGCGCATGAAGCCGTTGCCGAGCGGATCGAGGGCGATGCCATACGTATTGCGAAAGCCGTGCGCCCACACTTCCAGCTCGCTGCCATCGAAGTTGCAGCGCAGGACCACGCCCGAATCAACCGCCAGTCGCTTGCCCTCCTTCGTCGTTGTGTCGCAGCCCTGGTCACCGATGATCATGTAGAGCTTGCCATCCTGCACGAACATGCCGCTGGCACCGTGCGACGGCTTAAAACCCTTGCCCAAACCGAAGCCATCAAACAGATCGATCACCGGCCCGGCCTTGTTGTCGGCGCTGACCGTGATGTATGACACCTTCGGCGAGTGCGCAAAAAAAAGCTTGCCGTCGTGATACGCCATTCCCTGGACGCTGTTCAGGTCTTCAGCCAGCGTGATTGCTTCGGTGGCTTTGCCTCCTTTTTCTGCGCCGAGCAGCACTTTGACGACGTCGCGCTTGATTCCGGGGACGTTCGCGTGAACGTAATCTTCGCAGATGAAAATGCGCCCGTCGTCAGCCACGCAGAGCGTCGCCGGGTTCTTCACCAGCGGATCGGCAGCCACAAGCGAGACCGAAAAGTTCTCGGGCGCCTTGATGCCTTCGCCGGCCGGGCGAAGCAGCGGCTGCACGGGATCGGCGGCGCGCAGGAAGAGAGCACTTAGACTGATAGCGACAGCGGCCAGGCGTAGCGGGTGCATGCGGCTCCTTTGTCAAACGCTCCATCTCGATGTCTTTAAGGGACTACAGCGTAACGCATCAAACTGCTTGATCTAATGCGCAAAACTAATGACAGAATGCGAGTAAGACGCGGGAGTGCTAGATTTGCGCCGAACGCTCGCGTCGGGTACACTCTAACGCATGACGTACCTGACGTTTAAAACCTCGTTCTTCTCGTCATTCGGTGGCACGCCTGCCGCCGGGGAGCTCTCACGGCCGTGCTTTCATCAGCACGGCCGCTCAGTCTGAGACTTTCCAATCGCAATACTTTCGATAAACTCTGGAGCTTTTGCGAAGTCATGACGGCGCGCGTCGTCGCTTCCTTCAGCTCATGCACGGATACGAACGGACTTCACACGAAGACACAAAGACTCCAAGACACAAAGATTCGCTTATAAATCTCTTCTCTGTGTCCTCTGTGCTCTCCGTGTCTCCGTGTTGAAGTCGTGTTAAAACCATTAGCACACCAGACGCGTGCTTTAGACAGATTGGACGAGGAAAAAATGTCAGACCAGATCAAGAACGCAGACGATTTTCCGTCGCAGTACGACCCCAGGAGTTTCGAAGAGCCCATCTACACGAAATGGGAACAGAACGGCGCCTTTCACAGCGAACCGGATCCGGCGAAGAAGCCGTACACAATTTCAATCCCGCCGCCGAACGTGACCGGCGTCCTGCACATCGGCCACGCGCTAAATAACACGCTGCAGGATGTTCTCACACGCTGGCGGCGCATGGAAGGCTATGAAACGCTGTGGCTGCCAGGCATGGATCACGCCGGCATCGCTACGCAGAACGTGGTCGAAAAGCAGATCGCCATCAACGAAAAGAAAACGCGTTACCAGCTCGGCCGAGCGGAACTTATTCGCCGCATCTGGGAATGGAAAGAACAGTCCGGCGGCACAATCCTGAAACAGCTGCGCAAGCTCGGCGCGACCTGCGACTGGCAGCGCACGCGCTTCACCATGGACGATGGCTTATCAAAGGCTGTGCGCCACGCCTTCTTCCGCCTGCACGAAAAGGGCCTGATCTACCGCGGCAAATACCTGATCAACTGGTGCCCGCGTTGCCGCACCACGCTCAGTGATGACGAAGTGGAACACGAAGACGTGAAGGGCAAGCTCTACGAGTTGCATTATCCGCTCAGCGACGGCAGCGGGAAACTCACCGTGGCGACCACGCGTCCGGAAACGATGCTTGGCGACACGGCCGTGGCCGTGCACCCGGATGACGAACGCTACAAGCAGTTCGTGGGCAAGTTCGTGGACCTGCCGCTGACGGGCAGAAAAATTCCGGTGATCGCCGACAGCGCACTGGAGCTTGGCTTCGGCACGGGTTGTCTGAAAGTGACGCCGGCGCACGATCCGGTGGACTACCAGATCGGGCAGCGGCACAAGCTTCCGCTGATCAACATTTTGACTGACAGCGGCGCGATGAATGAAAACTGCCCCGAAAAATACCGCGGCCTGGACCGCTTCAAAGCACGCACGCAGATCGTGGAAGACCTGAAAGCAATGGGCCTGGTTGGCGACGTGAAGGACCATCCGCAGAAGGTGGGGCACTGCTACCGCTGCAACAACATCATCGAGCCGTTCCTGAAGGCGCAGTGGTTCGTGAAGATGAAGCCGCTGAGCGAAATGGCTGTGAAGGCCACTGCTGAAGGCCGCGTGACGTTCCATCCCGAACGGTGGACGAAAGTGTATCTCAAGTGGTTCGAAGAAGTGCGCGACTGGCCGATCAGTCGCCAGATCTGGTGGGGCCATCAGATCCCGGTGTGGTACGACCTCGACGAAAACAAGGATTGCATTACGACGATCGAGGCCGGTCCGGACGAACCGTACGATCTTGAAAAAGACGGCAAGCGCTTCCGCTACATTATTGGTGAAAACGCAAAGCCGATCGTGGCGATGGAAGATCCGTCGTCGCTGCCTGAATACAAGAACCGCAATCTGCTGCGAGATCCAGACGTGCTCGACACGTGGTTCTCGAGCGCGCTCTGGCCTTTTTCTACGCTGGGCTGGCCGGAGAAGACGGCAGATCTCGATTATTACTACCCGACCAGCACGCTCGTGACCTCGCGCGGCATCATCTATTTCTGGGTGGCGCGCATGGTGATGATGGGTGAATGCATGCTTGGCAAGCAGCCCTTCCGCGACGTGGTGATTCACGGAACGGTGCTCGACGGCGACGGCAAAGTGATGAGCAAGTCCAAGGGCAACGGCATTGACCCGCTGGACATCATTCACCGTTATGGCGCCGACGCCATGCGCTACACGCTCGCGGATATGTCGACGGGCGGACAGGATCTGAAATTCCCGGTGCAGATCGTGTGTCCGCATTGCGATGAGCTGCAGGATCTGCCGGCGAAGCTCACGCAGGCCAAGATGAGCTGCAAGAAATGCAAAAAAGAATTCCAGCGGCCGGTGCCGTTTACAGCGCCGCTGCCGGATGTGCCGATGGGACCGCTCGATAGCGCACGCTTCGAAAAGGGCCGCAACTTCGCGAATAAGGTGTGGAATGCCGGCCGCTTTGTGCTGACGTCGATTCCAGCGGGCGCAGGAAAAGAACTCTCGCACGAGGCGCTCACCGCTGCCATGCGCGCGGAAGACAAGTGGATTCTTTCGCGCCTGAACAGCACGGTGCGGGAGGTGACCGCGGCCCTCGAAGGCTTTGAATTCAGCAAGGCCATCGGGACGCTGTACGACTTTTTCTGGAATGAGTTTTGCAGCTGGTATATCGAATTGAGCAAGCCGCGCCTGAGTGCCATCGGTGCTGGAAACCCAAACAGTGCAAACGATAGCGCAGCCGCCAAAGCGGTGCTGCTGTACACCATTGACCGCTCGCTGCGGCTGCTGCATCCTTTTTGCCCGTACGTGACTGAGGCGCTTTGGGGCGAATTGGGTAAACGGGCTACAGCTTTTGAAAGAAACTTGAATCGCGGCGAATATGAGGGCAGTACTGGGCGTCAAAAAGGTGAAGCCTTGCTCATTTCAGCGCCCTGGCCGAAGGCTGAAACGAAGCTGATCAACCAGGCGCTTGAGGAAGAATTCGCCAGTACGTTCGAGACAGTGATTGCTGTGCGCGCTGTGCGTCAGGAGCTGATTGACAATTCGCCGAAGGACCGGAAAAAAGAAGTATCCGCGGTGCTGGCCCGGCCCTTCAAAGTGGCAGTGCGGACGAATGATGCGACTCTGGCGGAGCGACTGAAGAGCCAGGCGCACATCCTGACGCAGATGTCGAACATCGAAACGCCGGAAATCGGCACGAGTATCGCACCGCCGAAGCCGGCGTCCGCTACCGGAATCAAGGGCGGAACGATTTACGTGGCCTTGAGTGCCGATCTGGTGGATGTGGAGCGGCTGCGGCTGGGCAAGGAGATCAGCAAGGCCGAACAATTCATTCCGAAAGTCGAAGCCAAGCTGAAGAACGAGAATTTCATCAGGAATGCGCCGCCGGAACTGGTGGCGGAAGAGCGCGAGAAGCTGAAGGAAGTGCAAAGCAAGCTGGGCACGTTGAAAGCGGCGCTTGCGGAGCTGGGATAAAGCGTACTGAGAGTGCGTAGGACAACGTTTAAGGTAAATGAACTGCTGAGTTTCTAAAGAAGGGCCGAAAGCCCGGACGCCGTACTCAGCCACGACAAAGAGAGAGGTCAGCTATGCGAACAATGTTGAAGTCGATGCTGGCGCTGTGTGTCGCAGCGCTGGTTTTTCCCGCTTCCGCCGCCGATACCGACGGCATCAAGCAGCCCGTTTTTGTGATGGTGCCGCATGTCAAAAAGTACAGTGCCTGGTCGCTGTACGTCGTCGCCGACAAAAAGGACCCGAGCAAACTTCTCTCTTTTGGCCTGGAGAAGCTCGTCGGCAAGAATTCAGAAGACCTCTCCCCCAATGGTTTTGAGAACGTTGTCGCCGCGCAGCAGGACCCCAAGACGCAGCGCGAGAATTTGGGCATTCTCGACGCCAGCCAGTTCGGCTCGGGGCAGATCCGCGTGGACAAGGATGACGCGCTGCACACGTCGCTCACGCCCGTGGGACCGGACACCTACCGTCTGATGGTCAGCATGCGCATCGCCGCTGACAAGCGCTTCACCATCGGCGGTAAGGAGCAGGGCAAACGCGATGTCCTCATCAAGTATGACAAGGCCACAAAGTCCTGGGGCGCCTGCGCCACGACGATGAAAGACGCTGAGGGCAAGAGCATTGTTGAAAACGGCTGCAAGCCGATCACGGGAATTGTGTTCCCGGTGACCGGAACGGGCATTTACCGGGTGGTGGGTGTCATCGAAGGCGAACCGGTTGTGCTGCTCGACAGGTAAAAAACGGTTTCTGGTTTAGAGTTTCTGGTTTCTGGTTTTTTGATTTCTCGCTGGTCTGTTAACCAGAAACGAGAAACCAGAAACCAGAAACCTTTCGTTTAAGGAGGTTGTAGTGCGAATTGTCGCGAAGTGTCTGCTGGCGCTGCTTGTTGCCGGAACGTTCTTCTGCGTGGAGGCCCGTGCTGAAGGCGCGCGCCAGCCGGTGTTCCTGATGTGTCCTCACGTCAAAAAGTACAGCGCCTGGTCGGTGTATCTCACCGTCAATCCAGCGGATCCCTCAAAGATCGTTTCGCTTGGCCTGGACAAACTTCAGGGAGCGAACTCGGTAGATCTCGACAGCTTCGAAGCCGTTCGCGCCAAGGCCCGCGGCGCCGGCGAAACGCTGGGCACACTCGCGGCAAAAGACTTCGGCAGCGGCAGCATCAAGATTGAAAAAGACGACGCGCTGCATCTTTCAGCGCAGCAGGTGGATCCTGAAACCGTGCGCCTTCTGATCAGCATGCGCTGCACCAGCGACAAGCGCTTTGTCATCGGCGGCAAAGAACAGAAGAATCGCGACGTCGTTCTGAAGTATGACAAGGGCAGCAAGACTTGGAACGCCGTGGCGATGGTGATGAAGGACATCAACGGCCGCAAACTGCTTGAACCCGGCACGCCGATCCAGGGCATTCGCTTTCCCGTGACCGGCACTGGCATCTACCAGATCGTCGGTATTCTCGGCAGCGGTGAAGAGGTGGTGCTCGTCGACGGCTGGCGCAAGGATCCGGAATAGAAAACGCTGTTTTCTTTCCTTCTCCCCTCCGGGGAGCAGGCCGACGTGAGCGGAGCTAACGCGGGATGAGGGGTAGCCGTCTCTTGCAAGAAGCGGTTACCCCTCACCCCGGTCTCGCTTCGCTCGCTCGGCCCTCTCACCGGAGGGGAGAGGGAACTTCCGCACTCTCTCAACTAAATTCCTGAACAATCCCTGTTGACTTCGCTGCCCGGTGCCGATATTACTTTGCACTACAAAGTGAAAGGCGAGGCCTTTCACGTGTGGAGGAGAAACTTCGTGCTGCTTCCTACTCCGCTTGCGCAGGACCAGGCGCTGCGGGCTCTGGCGGAAATTCGAACGGTCGTCGACCGCACGGCGCGCTACTCGACGTTTTCGGCGCTCTCCGGCTTTATCGCGGGGACGGCAGCGCTGCTCGGCAGCGGCGGCTGCGGAATGTACGCCTCATTTAAAGGCGCGCGTCCTTCAGATGAGTTCGCCTTCGTGATCGTCTGGAGCATCGTGCTGGTCGTCGCCGCGTCCGCGCAGTTCATGCTGACGGCGCTTAAAGCCCGGCAGCGCGGCGAAGCGATGTGGACTCCGATTGCGCGCACGGCATTTGCAGCGCTGGTCGGTCCCGGCCTGGCTGGCGTGCTTGGCAGTGTTGTTTTTATACAGACGGAGCGCTTTGAGCTTCTGGCTGGGCTGTGGCTTTTGTTTTATGGATGCGGTTTGTGGGCGGTCAGCTTTTTTGCGCCGCTGTTTCTGCGAGTGCTTGGGATTGGATTCATGCTTCTGGGTCTGTGCGCGTGGCTGGTGCCGCATCAATCGCCGCTGTTCCTGGGATTGGGTTTCGGCGGTCTGCATTTCATCTTCGGCGGCGTGGTGATGGCGAGGTATCGAAAATGAAACACGTTAGCCTCGCACGCCACAAGCCGTCCGCCGCGCCCGCGCAGCTTAAGGCGCGCCAGCGCAATGACGTCGTTCACCTCGACCCATTGATTCACGAACGCACACGATTAGGCATTCTCACGTCTCTGTTTACGACCGCCGAGCCAGGATTGTCGTTCTCCGATCTGCGCGACACCCTCTCACTCACGGACGGAAACCTGATGGCGCATCTTCGGACGCTGGAGGAAGCAGGAATTATTCAGCGCGAGAAGGAAGGTGCCGGCCGCAACAGCAGCACGACTGTTCAGCTCAGCCCGTCAGGCCGGAAGGCTTTTGCGAATTATCTTGATCAGCTGGAGATGCTGGTGCGCACCGCGCGCTCCAAGTGAGCTCACATCAAACCGGAACAAAAACATCCATGACCCCTCCGTCCACCACCACTCTCGCTGCTGCCAGCGTGCGCACCCGAAGCGCAGTTGTTACGGCGCCAAGCGTTGCAGTTCCGCGCCACATGGCCCTGGTGCTCGATGCAGCGCCGCAAAATCGCAGCGCCGGACCGGCCAAGAGTTTAAACGCCATGCATGAGACGGTCTGCGGATGTATGGAACGTGGCGTGCGCTACTTGAGCGTTTTTGTTCCTGATCGAACCGCGCAGTCGCCCGCCGCGCTCGAAGCCTTGGAAGCATTCGTGACTTCAGAGGCCGAGTCGCTGGCGCTCTGGGGAATTCGGCTGTCGGGAGTCATGCCGCCGCACGCCAGCGCCGCGCATTGCATGGGCGGACTGGCTGCTGCACTGCAGAAGGCCTCGGCCATCAGCATCGAGGATGAAAAGCTGACGCTTACGCTCGTGATTGGAATCGACGGCAAAATGCAGCTCATCGATGCCATCCGGCGCCTGAGCAGCGATGCGGCCGCTTCACGAAACGTGCCCGAGAAAATCAATCCGGAGCTGCTCGAGAACTATCTGTCTCTGCCCGGACTGCCGCCCGTTGATCTGCTGGTGCGCACCGGGGGTGAATCCCGGCTGAGCAGTTTTCTGCTCTGGCATGCCGCGTATGCCGAGCTGCTCTTTCTGGAGACACCCTGGACAGAGTTCCGCCGAGCCACGCTCGACGCCGCTATCGCCGACTACGCCCGCCGCAGCCGCACCTTCGGCGCGCTGCCGGCAAAGTAGGTACGTTCTTTTCAACACAAAGACACGAAGACTCAAAGACGCTAAAAGTCAGTAATCGGAAAAATACCGTCGAGCAAACTCAGACCTGCGTCAGTCGACGCAAGCGCATTTCAATCATGCAGAGGGCTGCGAAGAATAATACTTTGTGCCTTCGTGTCTTTGAGTTTTTGTTTTGAAGCCGTTCACTTGCTCCGTTCGAGCAGCACCGAGCGGCGTTCCATTTCTTTCAGCGGCATCAGGTCGCCTTTGCGCGATGCCACAGCCATGCCTTCCCGGTACACGCGCAGCGCATCGGCTTCGCGGTTGAGCATTTCCAGAACTTTCCCATGCGCCAGGTACACGGCTGAGTTGTCTTTGTCCGCGCGCGTGGCTCTAGCGAGCGCCGCTTCGGCGCTTGCGTAATCGTCCAATGCGGAGAGTGCATTACCCAGCCCGAAAAGTGCGATTGGATCTTCCGGGTCGATCTCCAGGACTTCTTCGAACATCGCTTTCTTGCGCAGCGCGTCGTCACGTTTTTTCTGCAGCTCTTCGGCCGCGCGCTGTTCATCTTTTTTCAGCGCACCGAAGCGGCTGAACTGTTTAACCGTTGCCTTGGCTTTTTCTTCTTCAGCGGCGACTTTGTCTCCAAGCTTCATGTAGAAGAGCGACAGGTTGGTGTGAACCATCGGTTCATTGGGCGCGACGTCTTCGAGCCGCTTGAAGATCTCGATCGCTTCGTTGAAGCGGCTCTTGCGGCCCAGGATCACGCCGAGCGCCTCATAGCCGTCGGCAAAGGTGGGATCCAGCCGCAGCGCTTCTTCAAGCAGCGCGATGGCTTTATCGTCCTGTTCTTCGGCGAAGAGGCGAATAGCACGGTCATGCAGGAAAGTAACACGCGCTTTCAGATCCGATGCTTTGTAAAACGGCAGCAGCGTCACGGTGGCCGTGACGATTGCGTCGCTTTTCCCCTTGAGTTTCAGCTTTGTACCCGGCATGCGATTGGCCCGGTCGAGATAGGCATACGCGACGGGCGCCTCCAGCACCGGTGAGTGCGTGCGAGAGGTGATAAACCCGACCTTCTTGCCGTCTTCGAGCAGCAGATCGGCGCCGGCGTCAGGCAACTTTTGCAGAATTCCTTCTGCGCGTGCGTTGAGTGTTACTTCTGGCGCTGCGGGCGGCATATCGAAAATCATTCCGCGAAGCACGTTTGGCAGCGAGCCGTACGTGCGAATGCGCGCGATGACTTCCTGCCCGAGATAGCAGCCCTTGGAGTAGCTGACGACCTGCGACTCGAGCCCCGTTTCGGGCAGCACGTACTTGCCTTCCGGCGCATCGACGCCCACGCGCACGATTCCAGCTTCGATACGCATCACTTCCAGGACGTCCGCAAGCTCAGCGCCGCTTAAGACGAGCAGGTCTTTGCTCTGCGGTGTTTCACGCAGCCGCTCGAAGACCATCGCTGAATCGCCGGTCTCGCGTGGAATGCCCAGCACGAAGCCGCTGTCCCCCGTAAGCGAGCGGCAGAACCCGAGCGCCCCGGCCGGCAGCGGACGCACAGCGCATTCGGCAAGATCTGCCCAGCTCTCGGAGCCGATTTTCCCAAGGGCCGATTCAGCAATGGCGGGAGCTGACGAGCCCTGCAGCGCGAGCCATTCGTAATCGTCGGAGACGTCGGCGAGCTGAACATCATCAATGATCGCGTACTTGCCGAGATCCGCGAGAAGGGTAGGGATTCCCTCGCGTTCAAGCAGCAGCAGGAAACCAGAATTGTCTGGCAGTGCATGCAGCGAAAACCAGCGCACCAGGGTTCCGGTACGCGTCACGCGCGCAGAGAGATTTCCTTCGCCGGGCTTCAGCGCTTTGACTTCGTTTGTCAGCTGGCTGTGCAGGAATGCCGCCGCGTCCGGGCCGCTCACGCGAATGGCGCCGAGATCGGCAATGCCGGACGCCGGGCCGTCCTTTCCCAGCACAGCAAGAAGGCCCGTTGCGCGGGCCTTTTTGACGAGATTGAGAACGCTGTTGCTCATGCAGGCGATTTTAACACAACTTCAATACAGAGACGCATGAGCACAGAGGACACAGATAAAAACTTTTTGAAGTTGTTCTCTGTGAACTCTGTGTGCTCCGTGTCTGTGTGTTGAAGTCGTGTTCCTTGACTCTATCAAACCGAGAAACTCTCGCCGCAGCCGCAGGTGTTCGTGGCGTTGGGATTGTTGAAGACGAATCCCTTGCCCTGCAGACCCTTCTGGAAATCGAGTGTAATGCCGCGGAGATAGATGGTGCTCTTGCGGTCGAGGAAGACATTGAAGTCGCTGACCGGCACGACGACGTCGCCTTCTTTTTTCTGATCGAACTCAAGCTTGTACGAAAAGCCCGAGCAGCCGCCGCCTTTGACTCCAAGACGCAAGCCAATCCCTGGCTTGTTCTGCTCGGCGATCAGGCGCCGCACTTCTGTCTGCGCGTTCTCGGTTAGGGCTACCAGCGCCTTGCCCGGATCGGCGCTCGCCTTGGGCTGTTCAGGCACTTTCGCGGGCTCGGGTGCGCGGACGGGTTCGGGTTTCACTTCGCCCAGGCGGGTGATTGAGGCGACTTCGGCTCGCGGAATGGCGATGTGATCAAACTTTTTCCAAACGCCGAACTTGGCCGCGCGTTCAATGTACTGCGCTTTGCTCTTTCCGTTGTGGCCGTCTTCGTGAACGTCCGCATCTTTCAGGACAACGGCAACCTCGTCCTCGTCATCGCAGCGGCCCACGTACACTTTGGGCCCCTTCGTGTCGACTACCACGGTGATGCCGTGCAGCGCGCTCTTATCGGTGTGAAATGTGCCCATAAAAAAAGTCCTCTGAAAGTGAAAACACAGAGAGCACAGCATCGTGCGCTCTCTGTGCCAGGTCTATCGCCGCGGATAACTACTTCGCGACGGCGTTGGCTTCGAACGCCTTCACCAGGTCGCCGGCGATCGTCTTCGGATCGCGCCCTTCGATCATATGGCGCGGCACAAAGTGGACCAGTTCGCCATTCTTGAAGATCGCAATCGACGGGCTGCTGGGCGGAATATCGGCCATATAGCTGCGCGCCTTAGCCACGGCTTCAGTGTCCTGTCCTGCAAAAACGGTGGCGACCCGGTCCGGCTTGATGCTCTGAAGAGCCAGTTTGACGCCCGGCCGTGCACCGCCAGCAGCGCAGCCACAGACCGAATTGATCACGAGCAGCGAGGTGCCGGTTTTTTCCGCCATAAACGTGTCAACTTCAGCGGCAGTCTTGAGTTCCTTGACACCTGCCGAGGTCAGTTCCTGACGCATGGGTCGAACAAGCTCTTCTGGATAAGGCATCGTAAATCACTCCCGCAAAGTAGTCTTTGTGGACTTCTCGTATCCACTTTGTCCGTAATTTACAGAATGAGAAATGAACAAGCAAGTGAAATGGATACGCGTGCTTCGCACGAACAACCTTTTTTGCTTCCCTATACGAGTTCTTCGACAACTTGGAACTCTTCGGCAGAAGATGATCGAATTGACGGAAGTTTCCCTGCGGCTATAGTCGCGCGGTCTATTCACCATGCAATTCTGACGAAAGGTCTTACACCCCGTGAGCGACGCCAAACCCAGCGGCTATAAAGTTCTGTTGCAGAAGCTGGACGGCGTCTGCTCGGCGATTCAGGTACGCATCGATCAGGGCAGTGCTTGGGTGGCTTTGTTTTGTGCAAGGCAGCTTGATCGGCTGCGACGTTTGAAGCCGCTTGCACGCTATGCTCTCATGACTGTGTTCGTCGTGTTCACGGGCTTTATCTTTCTGTCCGCCTGGCAGGTTGGGTGGAATCTCTTTACCGGAGGCAATAAAGGCGTCAAGACGCGGCTGACCGCGCGGACTGCGCCGCTGATCCCCACTCTCAAGCCCACGGAAGTGAAGGTCGCCGACCTCGGATGCGGACGCTACAACATCTACGCAAATCCCTTTGTCGACCAGGAACTCGTCTTAAATTTCGATCTCCTGGGATACAGCAGACCGACTGTCCTGCTGTTCCGTGAAGGCGGCCAGCTGCCACGCATGGGAATCGAAATTTCGGCCGATCGTGGCGAGCTTGCGGCGCGGCCTCTCAAAACAGAAGTGAATGGGCAGACCGGGGGCCGCGAGCTAATCCGCTTTGAACCGGGCGGCGAAGCACGGCAGATCCGCGTGAAAGTGCGCTATATCGGTCCGCCTGTGACATCAGCGGCGTGTGCGTTCGAAGAGATCGGGCTTTTTCCGAGCGACGCCGGCCTGATGAAAGATCACCGGTCCTTTTTCCGCTATCGTCCGGATAGCCTCGCCTACGGCAAGCTGTTGCCGCCGCTGCTCTTTTTTGTTGCACTCGCCTGTCTGCTTATGCTCCCCATTTTTGGCGAAAGGTATGTTCTGCCGGGCATGTTGCTGGTGCTTGGCATCAGCCTGGCGGTGTCGACATTGACAGTCCGGAACATCTACAGCTATCGCGACATTCGCTACAGCATGTTTGTGGGGCAGGTGCAGGATGCGGTCGGAAACAATCTGAATTGCGGTATTCACATGGGCGCAAACCTGCTGGAGGGAAACGGTCCAGTCCTCAAGAAGGGCTGGGTTCCATGGCACCGCATGCCGGGTCATGCATTCTTTGTCGCGTTTGCAGGAATCATGACTTTTTCAGGAACCGACCAGCTTGCCCTGAGCGTTGCAACGGTCTTCATGCAGATGCTGTTCGCGGCGGCGGCCAACGCGTTCTTTTTCTTTGCGGCGTCCAGGATCATGGACATGCGTGTCGCCGGGTTGATCTGCATTATCGTCGCCTTTCTTCCGAACATGTACTGGTGGACGCTGATCGAGGCAATTCTTCCGGGAGTCGTGCTGCTGATGGCAGGCGTCAGCTGTCTCTATATTGAGCAGTATCAGAAGTCGCCGAAGATGCCCCTGCATTACGATGTGCTTCTGCATTCAACCTTTGCGTTCTGGTTTTTCCTGCGCCCTGACATCGTTCCGTGCTGGGCTATTGTTTCGCTGGTACTGCATTACCGCCGCTTTGTCCGGCTCTTTATTCCGCTGCTGATGTTCCTGGGGATCGGGCTGGCCTGGGGCTTGTTCAAGTATCAATATACAAAAGAATGGTCGATGACGACCGACAGCTTCGGCGCTTCGGCAATGGCCGGGCTCTGGGAGGTGCCCCATAAGTTCAAGTGGCAACCAAGCGACGGCGATTACTTCGCGTGGATCAGAGCCAGCACTCAGTTTCGACCGGATACCGCAGCTGCAAACTCCTTTGCAACGCGTGAAGTTTTCCGGTTCTGGTTGACCTTCCCTGGCTACATGATTTCGCTGGTCTGGCATGAACTCATGACGTTTGTCTACCAGCAGAGTTACTTCGGCTGGCATGTGAACTATGAAAATGTGATCCTGCTGAACCATCTTCGTGGCAACACGATCTGGGTGATGCTCTGCACGGTCGTTATGGCGCTTGCAATTGGCTATAAACGGATGCAGACGTTCCTTCTGGGCGCGCTGCTGTTTTTCAATTTGCCGGTCTTCTTCCTGGTTTATTCCAGCGGCGGACGTTTCTATAACACGGCTTGCATTGTTCTCTTTGTTGCAAGCCTGCCGCTTCTGTTCGACGCGGGCTTCTACCGGCGCATGCGGGAGCGACCTGTGACGACATCACTGGTTCTAGCCGTTTTCCTCGCAATGGCAGTTGGTGGTACATTCCTCGATGAGCGGCTCATCGCCTGGGACTCCTTCCGCTACGCCACGCCCTTTCTGGATCCGGCGCAATCCACCCTCTACAAGTTGAAGTGACCTGCCCGCTGCGGTCCGGGGTCGTATCGCCTTGACGGGGGCGGCTCATGGGACTATGACCTTTACGGTTTTTTGATTGGGTCTTCATGAGGTTTCCGCTGACTGGCGGGAACTTGCGAAGCCTTTTTTCCGCTCCTTCTTGCGAGGAACACGCCATGGCCACGTACACGCAGCTCAAACCACCCGCTGGCGATAAAGTCAGCATTAAGAACGGCATCCTTCAGGTCCCTGACGCGCCAGTCATTCCTTTCATTGAAGGCGACGGCACGGGCCCGGACATCTGGCGCGCCAGCCAGCGCGTCTTCGATGCGGCCGTGAACAAGGCCTACGGCGGCAAGAAGAGAATCATCTGGTTCGAGGTGCTCGCCGGTGAAAAAGCGTTTAACAAAACGCAGAACTGGCTCCCTGATGACACAGTTACCGCCTTTCAGGATTATCTCGTCGGAATCAAGGGACCTTTGACCACGCCGGTCGGCGGCGGCATCCGCTCGCTGAACGTCGCCCTGCGCCAGCTGCTCGATCTGTACGTATGTCTCCGCCCTGTGCGCTATTTCAAAGGCGTGCCTTCGCCTGTCAAGCACCCTGAATACGTCGACATGGTGATCTTCCGTGAGAACTGCGAAGACATCTATGCGGGCGTCGAATGGGCCGCCAAGAGCGAAGAAGTGAAGAAGGTCATCGCTTTCCTCCAGAAGGAAATGGGCGTCAAAAAAATCCGCTTCCCCGAGACCAGCGGCGTCGGCATCAAGCCTGTCTCGATTGAAGGCAGTGAGCGCCTCATCAAGGCCGCCATCAAGTACGCGCTGGAACAGAAGCGCCGCAGCGTGAACATCGTCCACAAGGGCAACATCATGAAGTTCACGGAAGGCGCCTTCCGCGACTGGGGCTATGCCCTCGCAGCGCGCGACTTCCGCAACGAGACAGTGAGTGAACGCGAGACGTGGATTCTGGGCAACAAAGAAAAGAACCCGAACATCACCTCCGAGCAGAACGCGAAGGAGATCGAGCCGGGCTACGACATGATGACGCCCGACCAGAAAAAGAAGATCGTCGCTGAAGTCGAAAAGACGATTTCAACTCTCTGGGAAACGCACGGCGGCGGAAAGTGGAAGCAGAAACTGATGATCAAGGATTCCATCGCCGACATCACCCTGCAGCAGGTGCTTACGCGCGCGAAGGATTTCGACGTCATTGCGACCACGAATCTCAACGGAGATTACCTCTCGGACGCGCTTGCCGCGCAGGTCGGCGGCATCGGCATTGCTCCGGGCGGAAACATCAACTACGTGACAGGTCACGCGATCTTCGAAGCGACTCACGGAACGGCGCCCAAGTATGCCAACCAGGACAAGGTCAATCCGGGTTCGGTCATTCTCTCAGGTGAAATGATGTTCCGCCACCTGGGATGGAATGAGGCCGCGGACCTGATCATCAAGGGCATGGACGCGGCGATCGGCGCCAAGACGGTGACCTATGATTTCGAGCGCCAGATGGAAGGCGCCAAGCTGGTAAAGTGCAGCGAGTTCGCGAGCGAAATCATCAAGCACATGTAATCTGACAGTGGTGGTCAATAGAAAACGGCAGCCATGAGGCTGCCGTTTTTTCTTTGTCTGCTCCTGCGTCAGGGCGCATCAAGCGGCGCGCCGGACTCGTACGCGGGTTCGGGCTTGACGTCCGGCAGCTTGCCGCCGGACTTCTGGAGTTCCCTTTTCTGCTTGAGCCACTGTTGCCAGGCAAACCTTCGACTGCCCAGGTCGACGCCCTTGTTAGCCATCACCAGACCTCTCCGCGCGATGGCGGCCACGTCATCATTGGCCAGCAGATCAACAAAGAAATCCAGTACGTCGTCGCTTGGCGACTCCGTGAACGCATTCAAGATTGCCGCACGGACTTGCGGGCTATCGTCGTTACGCGCGGCCTCCATCGCCGTGGAGCGATGCTGTGCCGAGCGAACGAGCGCCGAGAACACTACTGCTCGAACGGCAGGTTCTGATTCTGAAATATAAAAGGAAAGCATGTTGGCCGCTGTGGAGGGTTCCATCTGCGCTACAGCTTTCATCATGGCCAGCCGCGCATCGCCTTTCTTATTTTGGATCTCCTGTTGTATGCGCTGAACCAATGGCGTTGCACTCTGTTGCGTGCTGCCGTATCTGCCGAGTGCGCCAGCAGCTTCTTCCCATCCGGGCTTGCCATTTGAAACGATGTCATACGCCAGGTTCACCTGAGCCTCGGTCATCTTTTCACCAAGCGCCGGCCACACAAAGTTTGAGCTCACGGGCGTGTTGCCCTTCATCGCTTCGAGCACGAACTCTTGCGCCTTGGGGTCGTCAAACGACGACAGCGCAGCCATCATCTGCTTCTGTGCACCGGCTCCGCGGTCGGGTGAATGCAGCCGTGCTATCATCGCTGGAACGGTATTCACCGCCTTCAGGTCCAGGGCCGCTCGCGCGTAATTGGTCAGTTCGGGGCCTGTAGACGTTTCGATCAGCTTAGGCAGCTTGGGAACAAGCAGGTCGCCGATCGATGTCAGTGCTTTATAAGCCGCTTCACAGTCTGCGAGCCTGGGTGCGGTATAGTAATTGGATAAAGTCGCCAGTCGGCCGTCGACCTCCTGGGGCGTGTTGACTGAGAACATCGCAACTTCGTGAATCGGGGGCAGTGACGAGTCCGATGAGGGTGGATTGTTCCGCGTGTTTGACGCAGCACGCGCTGATTGCGCGGGAGCGGGCGGCGCCGGCGGTGCCGGCTGAAGTTTGGCTTCCTCGGGTCCGAGTTCGTCTATGCTCGGCTCGTGCGTAGGAATGAGAAACGCTCCGACCAGGCAGGCAATGGCGACACTGATCATGATGGCGCGCTGGCGCGGAGTGCCGTCGCCTGGCGCGTACTTCGGCCGCTTCTTCGATGTACCGGTAGGCGGCTGTAGATTGACTGTCGGTGGCACAGTGCGATCCTCAGAGTTGATTGAAAAGGAGAAGGCCGCTATCAAACACAGAAGCGTGCACGGTTCCCCGTGCACGCTATTAAGGCAAGTTTAACGCGCTTATTCATTTTCCGCCAGGCGCCGCCAGGAGCGTACCTGCATAGTCGTTGGTGCAACGTCATTGAAGAAATTCAGCGCCTGATTGGAGTAGCGGACATTCCCGTTTCCAGCGAGCTTCACCATTTCCTGGCCGAGAATGGTCGCCGTATCCGTCGGGGAACGCTTGATATTGCGCGTGTAAGCAATGACTCCACCGAGGATATGCACGTTCTGGCCGCCTCCGACAAACGCCAGTGGCTGTTTGTTGCTGGTAGGGACTTTGTTGGTCACGACTACAACCAGACCCGTCCAGAGGCTCTGCCCCGACATCACGAACTGTGCTTTGTTGGGGTCGTCGATCTCGATGACGATGATGCCGTATCCCCTCTGCTGGCCGGACCAGTGCACGTCAGATTCGGACACCGTGCCATCTGCGTTCTGCTTGCCCTTGGCATAGACGATTGCCGGCTTATCACGCGTGCCCAAGCCTCCGGTGATCTGTCCCGTAGAAAGATCCATGAATGAAGTGGCCGAGCTCTTAACGGAGTTAATCAATCCCTCAAGTGCCGCGAAATCGGGGTTGAGCCCATTGAAGACGCCACCAATGAGCTGATTGTCGTTATGCTGCTTGTTGACCAGCATTCCCACGGGTTCGGTGCTGGAGGTACCCGTAATCATTCCCACGGTTACTTTATCCATCACCGCGCCTGGTTTTACTTCAACCCACTCATTTGTGTTGAGTCTGTCCGGATTAGGTAAAACCTTAAACACGCCCGTCTCTTTTGTCTTAACTTCACCTGTCACAGGATCGGTTGTGGTCAGAGTCTGTTTTACGTATTGCTGACTACCTCCGTAGGTTACATTGGTATAGCTATAACCCTCGGTGGTCGGGTAAAGCGCCTGAACTTCGGCGGGAATTTTGTAGCTGTATTTCAGCTTGGCATCGAGATCGCCCGAGGCAATTTCCTGTTCGGTCGGAAGCACGTAATCAATTCCGTGAGTACTCGGATTAGTGCCGTTGAATCCGATTCCTACAGAGTTCGCAGGGTTGAAGGCAATGGTCTGTTGAAAAGGCTCATTGCCGGCTCCTGATGTCGAGCCTCCCGTAGTGGTGCTATTCTTTCCGCCGCTGCTCTGGGACTGTCCAGCGTGTAGTGAGCAGGTCAGCAGCAGCACTGCCAGGCCCGCCGTGCAGAGTTTCAATGTCGTTTTCATTTTTCCTCCTCCAATGTTTGCTGTTTGTTTAGGGGTTTCTGCGCGGCGCGATGGGAATGCGCAGCGGGCTGGGCTCAAACTCGAACCGGTCTTTATCGAGAGCCTGTACGATGACTTCGACCGTCACCACTTTTCCAGATTCGGTCACACCGCTTTGCATGATACCGCGGTGAATGCCGGTGCTGTACACGGTGTACTTGTTGCGCTCGTTGCGGTCGTCGACAACGCCATCGGCGTCGTTGTCGATGCCGTCGTGATACCAGTCGATGGCGTAAGTGAAGAAAGCCACGCTGCCAAGCGCCTGAGGCACTATGCCGTCTTCACAGTAACGCGGCTTGCCAGCGTTGGGCCCGCTCGAGTATTTCAGTTGTTCTCCGTTTGAGTTGGTCATCGGAATCGATCGCCACGTGGGCCGGCCGTTCTTGTCCAGATCATGGCTCGGCATCCAGGCTGATGTTCCAAGGCAACCCGGCTTTGTCCCATCTGCGCGCCGTGCCACGTGAACACGGATCGGGCGCTGCGTCTCGGGAGCGATCAGAGGGATGGCGCTGCCGATTACTGCCGGGTCCTGACTATTGGGAAGCACGCCCTTGCTCACCCGCCGGGCATAGGGTTTGGAGAGCGGCGGCTTTACCGCCGACGGAGTCTGGTTGGGCGGAACGGTCGGGTTAGCTTCAACCCAGGGATTGTAGGTATCCGAAGAGTTGATATCAAAGAGCGCTGCGTCGATGCCGGCCTCGGCTGCCTCGAAAGCCTTGATGTCTTCGAGATCGACTTCGACGTGCTTTGCACGTGTGGTCATTTCGGAGACGAGCACCGCGCTGATACTGGCCAGTAGCGCGATTAGGGCCAGTGCTACGATCAGCGCACTGCCTTTTGGCTTCCTGTCACCGTTTGAACTCACCTGGGGTTTCATCTCTCAGCTCCTGTTGATCTCGCTTATCTTCAGTGCAAGCGCAATGCCGTTTAATCGTCTGTTCCCGTCGCCGACGTTGCACGCACAAACGTCGCGTTGTTGCGCATGTATAGAGTCGTCGTTGCCTTGATCACATGAGGGTGTCCCGAAGAGGTCAGGTTGAACGTCCACAGATAAATCTCAACGCGCGCCGGATTGATGACATTGTTGGACGCGTCACGCGGCTGCCAGAAAATGTTGTTGGTCTTGAGGGCTGCCGCATCGGAAGAGGAGTATGCGGGTGTCGAGTAGGTCGGCTGCAGAATACAGGTGTCGCCGATCGGCGTGCGCGACTCTGGCACCTGCTGCTCGGATCCGGCAGGTCCAACGAAATAGGAACGTTCAATATATCCCAGCGTGTAGTCTGAATAAAAAAGTCCATCGCCATCGATGTCGATTTTCTCCAGGCTTTCTCTGATGAGCCCGCCACTGCCGAACTTGCCGAACGAACGGTTGGTGTTAATCACATAGCGGAAGCGAACAAAACCGCCCATCGTCGTCCCCGCGTCGTAGGTGGCGCCTTCGTCCGAAGTAAAGGTGCTCGAGGAGATCTTGACCGCATTCGGGATGGAGACGCCGGAGCCGATCTTGAGGCCTGGCCCCTGCAGCGGAACCATTTTGCCGCCGTCGTGATCATTGGGAACGAAGCGCTGATTATCACGCCAGCCGTAGCGCAGCTTGAAGTCAAAATCTCCGTCGCGAACTTGTCCATTCGAGTTAGCGGGCTCAGAAAACGTTGGTTTGTTCAGGTAGCCGCCGTTGCCATCGGGCACCTGCTTCACCGTTTGAATGAATACGCCGTAACCTCTCGGATTTCGGCTATTGGTTCCATTGCTCACGTAGCGCAGGGGAACCTTGAAGCGCAGCTCAGCATTGCGGAAGGTATAGCCCATCGTGTTTATGTCCGAGGGACCGCTGGCACCCATCAAGGTGGCGTCTGCCAGCTCTTCCTGCAGATACTTGATTGCTTTTTCGCCCTTGTCGGTCAGATCGCTTTCATGGATCTGCTCGTGAAAAGCCTTGGTCGACCAATGCGTGATGCCGAATGACAGGGTGATCACCAGCGCGAAGATCGAGGACGCGATGATCGCTTCGATCACTGTCATGCCGCGCGGAGTCCGTTGATAAATCATGGTCTGTCCTTTCAGTGCTCGTTTATCGCAACGCCTAGAGGCCCGTTCCCGACCGGTTCGTCAGGAACGTGATGAGTGTGATTTCACGCGGCAGTCCGGCGACGCTCCACCAGCGCGCCTGCAGCACGACCGGGTACACGATCAGGTTCGTCATATTCTGATAGCCATCCACGAATGCCCGGCCCGATTGGATGGGAATCGCCAGGTAACGTGGGAACAGCGGCCTGGCATCGATATCGCCAAATTCATAGTTTGCCGGCGCCAGCGGCATCGGTGATTCGCTGATCTGCCCGTCGCCGTTCAGGTCGACGCCATCGCTGGGATTTTCCGGCGTCTCGCCCATGCGTGCTTCGGTCGGCACTTCATTGTTGATAAAGACGATGCGCAGTTCAGGCGTGCGGGCCTGCGGTGCCCAGTAGCGGTTGCCGTAGAGGACCCCGCCGTCGAATGGAGTTTTTGAAACCTTCACGCCCCGCAGAGTGTCGTCGCTGGGCTCGCCCTTACCGTTCCAGCCCAGGAAAAGTTTGATCATGCCCGGCTTTTTGCGCGCATCGGTCGGGCCCGCATAGCCGCCGCCGGAATAGCCGTCTCCAACCCACACTTCCGGCTCAATTTCGTATCCAGGATTCGGCACATAAAGGCCGCCCCGGTACGTCGATCCCATCGCATTATCCACGCGCGTGAACGGGGTCGAACGGATGTCGTTCATGTAGCGCTGCAGCGCCGCCTGGACAATCGATTCTTCACGCTGCAGAGCCTGCAGACGCTGTGAATTCATCCAGGCGTTGAAGGTACCCATGATCGCGATGCTGATCATCGATACGGCGAAGATCACCTCAAGCAAGGTCATGCCTGAGGGTGCTTTCTTATGACTTGTCATGCGTGCGGTTTCCATGTCTGGCGTTTCCTAAGGAGAACAGTTCAACCCCGTTTATGCACACAACGTGCCATGGGTAGATGCTGGATTTATATGAAAGCGAGCTGAAGAGTGATACGTGGCGGCAACAAATCACAGGTGCGCGATACGAAATGGTAGCAGCCAGCGCTGTGTCTGATCCGTATCAATGCACGGTGCATTGCTGCAGCGACGCTGCGGAGGAGCGTCGTACTTTCGAGTGATCAAGGACCAAGTCCGTTACTGCACGCGCTCGGTGTCCTGCCCAGTGTGTTCACCGCGTCTCTGCATTTCAGCGGTGGAGAGAACAGTCAGGACAGTCCTGCGCGTTCCAGGATCAGCTCGGCGATTTTACTGCTGATTCCCAGGCAGCCGGAGACGCGGAATACCACTCCAGGATGGCTGGCTGCTGCTTCGCTCACCATGCGCGGGATGTCGCCGGTGGAATGCTTGCCCGGACCGAGCATGTAGGGCAGCACGACGATTTCAGTCGCGCCTTCCTTGACGCACGCCTCGAATCCCTGCGGAATCGTCGGTTCGGCCAGCTCCATATGGGCCACGTTGACGATGAGATCTGGCGCTAGCTCTTTAACCTTAACGCGCACGAATTTCAGCATTTCATTCGATTCATGCCGCTTGGAACCGTGATCAACGATGAGCAATGCCTGTCTGGCCATGATCCACCTCTGACTTTCCGTAAGAAGGTTATCTCCCAGCCGTGCAGCGAAATCAAGCGTCCGCTGAATGCAAGATTGCAAGCCGCACAATTATTCCTGAGCTTGCCAGAGCAGAAACTGGTTTAGGCTTTGCAAATGTTCTCATGAAACTCTGACAAAGCACCTACCTGTCGCGCTGTAGGACAAACTCTGTCGTAATTTGTCCGGTGCCGGTTGAAAGGTGTCTGATTTTGCAGAAAAAAAAGGAGCTGCACCATGCGGAGTCGACACGTCTTAAACGTTATTTTTGCGTTTCTGTTTGCTTCATTCAGCGCTTTTGCCGCCAGCGATCTGGGACTGATCAGTTTAACGGGCAACACACCTGAGCGCGTCATTGCCAACCCGGTGACCAACAAGTTCTATGTTACGACGGTCAGCGGCAGTCTCTATGAAATCGACGGCAGCTCGCTTCAGGCACTGGCTTTGAGCACCGGCGGCACGACGATCAATGGGTACGAATCGATCGCCCTTGACGTTGCCAGCAACCGCGTTTTCGCCGTGAGCACCACCGGAAGCACTAACGACAAGTTTGTCCTCTTCGACCGGAATACGAACTCATTTACGTCGATCAAAGATTACGGTACGACTGAAGATCCCAGCAGCGTACTGGTCAACCCGTCCAACGGAAAAATCTTCGTCGGCTATTACAATTCAACTTCGACGGCATGCGCGGTCGATGTTTTTGATGCCGGCCTCGGCGCACCCGTAACGCGCGTTCTGGGGGGCACGACCGCTGAAACGGTGCGCGGCATGGCGCTGAACCTGGTCAACAACAAAGTTTATGTCATCACGACCACGAAAGTGTTCGAGCTGGATGGAACAACTGGGGTGATCGGCAACAGCGCGACCGGGCTGACCAACCTGCATGACGTGGTGTTCAATCCCGTTTCATCCAAGATCTACGTGTCCGACAATGCAACCGACACGGTCTCTATCTACAACACATCCCTCGGCCTGATCACTTCTGTCTCCGTCGGCGACCGTGCCGCCGCGCTTTCGGTGAACACCAACGCCAACGTCGTGTTCGTCTCGAACTTTGGAACGAATTCGCCCGGGTTCTGCATGATTGACGGCGCGTCCAATGCAGTCACGCCTTTCAATGTGCCGGGAACATTCCAATACAGCGGCTTCACCATCAACCATGTTACGAATGAAGTTTATCTCGTTTCGGCGCAGGAAGGCGTCGAAATACGCAACGGCAGCAACGGCAATGTGATCAGAACGCTTTCTTCGATCGGCCGCAAGGGCTCAAGCATCAACCCCGTCACCAATCGCCTGGCGGTTGCCGAATCGGGCGGCGTGCGCATTCTGGATGTGTCGACGCATGCAGCTTCTACGATTGCCGCGGGTACGGGGCCGAGCGCGCTGGCAGTCAACCGCGCCACCAACCGCGTTCACGTCGTCAACACGGGCGACAACACCGTTACAATCCGCAACTGCGATGCAGCGCATTCCTTGGTTGGCACGGCTAATGTCGGCACGCAGCCGGTAGCGATCGCAATCAACGAGGCAACCGGCAACGTCTATGTCGTGAACAAAGGCAGCAATACAGTTTCGGTCTATAACGAGAGCGCTCCCGGAACAGTTGCTACGATCAATGTGGGAAACACTCCGGTCGCTGTTGCAGTCAATACCGTCACCAACAAGGCTTACGTTGTCAATCAATCCAACGGTTCGCTGGATGGTTCCATCAGCGTCATCGATGGGGCGACGAACACGGTCCGCAAGACGGTGACGATTGGCAAGAAGCCCGAAGCCATTATCGTGAATGCTATTCGCAACCGCATCTTCGCCATCAGCAGCAACGATGACAAATTGTGGGTGCTGGAAGGCGGCACGGATGAATTTCCGACCAACCTTCCAGGTGGGTCGGTGACGGTGGGTAGCCAGCCTATGGCGCTGGCGCAGTCGACGCAAAACGAGCGTGTGTTTACGGCGAATCAGCTCGGCAACAACATCACAATCGTGGACGGTGTTGATTTTACGAACAACGGAAACACGGGTATTGGAACACCGCGCGCGATCATCTACAATCCGAACAACGATTCGATTTATGTCGGTTTGCAGAGCAATGACATTGTCCGCGCCAGCGCCTCGAATCTGATTTCTCAGAACACGATTAACGTGGGCGCAAGTACAACAGCGCTGGCGCTTGACGTGAATAGCAACCGTCTCTATGCAGCTGCTTCGAATGGCTCGCTGAATATAATCCAGTGCGCCACCAATACGTCGACCAGTATTTCTGTCGGATCGCAGACGCCGGCAATCGCCGTCAATCCTCTTGCAGGCACTGTTTACGCTGTCAATTCCGGCAGCAATGACCTCACTGTTCTGGATATGCAGAACGAAGTGCCGCGCAACATGACCGTGACGGCGTCGCTGACCACGCCGGCGACCAATAACATTGTCTTCACGCAGACACCTTCGATTTCTTTCTCCGTATCGAGCAGCCTGATCGCTGGAATCAATCCCACGCGCGTGTATTACCAGGTCGATTCGACGAAAGGACGCTGGAACAGCGTGACGCTCAGCGGAGGCGGGCCGTTCACGGCCAGCGATATTCTGCCGACGCAGACCGATGGCACGCACATTCTTTACTGCTTCGCGGTCGACGGTCAGCATGTGGTGAATGACGATGGATTCGGCGCGGACGACACGAACGGCAACAGCCCGAACATCGGTCCGATTTCCACACTGACCTTCACCGTCCAGAACAATAATCAGCCCACGCTCGATCCACTGAACAACGGACAGCAGCTCACCATTCGTGAAGATGTGTTTACCTCGAACTTCAGTACCGTCTCGCTCACCGGTATCAGCGCCGGCAACGCCAACGAAGGGGCCCAGGTTCTCTCGCTGAGCGCAAATCTGATCCAGAATCAGGATGCAGTGATCAACGCAACCACCGTTGAAATTATCAATTTCTCCGGTTCGACAGCCACCCTGCGCTTCAAGACGACGCAGGATGCCTTCAACACGCCCGGGCGCAAAGCGACTATCCGAGTGACGCTGAACGATAATGGCGCAGGACGCTACGATGGCCCCAAAACTATCGTTCGCGACCTGGATATCGTCGTCATTCCGGCCAATGATCCGCCGGTCGTCGTCTCGCCGCCCAACAATTCTGTGTTCAACATCAACGAAGACGCCGGCACGCAGACGGTCAATATCACAGGCGTGGATATCGGACCTTCGAACGAAGCCGATACCGACGGAAACGGCATTACCGAACAGTTCGTCCAGGATATCGTGGCCTTCTCCAGCGACACATCGATCATTCCCCATCCCGTTATCGATCAGCACAACCCGAATCTGAAGACCGCGCGCATGACCTATACGCCCGTTGCCAACAAGTCGGGAACGGTGACGATAACTCTGCGCGTGCGCGACAACGGCCCGGACGGCGGCGGCTTTGATGTGCGCGAAGCCAACTTCACCTACACGGTCAATATCGCAGCCGTCAACGACGCGCCCACGGTCGCTCCCGTCGCGGATCTGACGATCAATGAAGACGCGGCGCAGCATACCGTCAGCCTCACCGGAATCACTATCGGCGCGCTGGAAGCCGGACAGACGCTCACATTTGCGGTGGCATCAAGCAACACCGCGCTGATTCCCACGCCGAATCTGACCGATGACGGCGGAGGAAAAGCGACTCTGACCTTCACGCCGGTTGCCAACACGAGCGGCACGTCCACCATTACGGTGACGATCACAGACAACGGTTCGGGCACGGCGCCGAACGTGAATCAGATTGTTGAAACCTTTGACGTGATCGTCAATGCGGTGAACGACGCGCCTTCTTTCACTAAAGGTCCCGACTTTACCGTCACCGAAGCCGGCGTGCAGACCTCCATGGCTAACTGGGCCACGAACTTTGTTTTCGGCCCTGCGGATGAAGCCACGCAGACGGTCAAGCAGTTCAATCTCACACCAGACAAGCCTGAGTTCT
>DASPJR010000004.1:0-6765 GCA_035628505.1 Planctomycetota bacterium
CCTGTTTTCCTTGGCTTAGAGGGGGCTGCTTCAATACGCAATTTCAACAAGCCGCCAAGCGAACGCGACTATTTCTGCATGAACCACATGCACTGCAACATCAGTGCATTTTTGAATGCGCCGTGGTGCGCACGCGCAGAGGTGATTTCACAGAAGCGCGAGGCCGAATTTCCTTCACTATGGCCCGCAGAACTCTGTTCGCGTCTGCTTCGCGCGGGAAAACAGATTATTTATTCACCATTTATGGTTCAGAAACTACCGGCGGCGACGCCTCCCTCCGAGGATGAACTCCTGCGCTTCGTTCGCGAGCATCACGAACTCATGCGGGATGATCCGTACTACACGCCGTTCGGTTCGCTGAAGGCCGAGTCGCTCTACAGCATCGCTGAGCCAGCGGAGCGCGCGGCGGTGCTTAATCCGCTCTTCGAAAAGGCCGGCGTGCCGCTGATGCGCTCGGATAAATACGAGATTGCGCGCTACAAGCGGCGGGAGAAAGCATGAGCCGTCGCCGCGAGACGCTGGGCGAGAAATGGAAGCGCCGCCTCAAGCAGCCGCTCTCGTCGCAAAAACTGGTCGGCTATGTTCGCACGAAGCTCGGACTCGTTCCGCCGTCAGAAGTGCCGCCGCCCACTGAAGAGGAACTCAGCTGCCTTTATCCGGAGCCCTATCACGAATGGATTCAGGCACGCATTCGCCTTCGCAAGCCGGAATACCCAGCGAAGTCTGATGCGAAACTTTTTTCGATCATCACGCCCGTTTACGACACGCCCGCGAAGTACCTGAAGGAGATGGGCGCGAGCGTCTTTGCGCAGGATTTTCCGTTTGAATGGGTCATCTGCGACAACGGTTCGACGAATCCTGACACGCTGAAACTGCTCAAGAAATTCGCAAAAGATGCGCGCGTGAAGCTCGTGCGCCTCCATGAAAATAAAGGCATTATGGGCGGCACGCGCGCGGCGTTCGATGCGGCGAGCGGACGCTACGTTCTGCCTGTCGATTCAGACGACACGCTCTATTCAGATGCGCTGCGCGTTATGGCCAGCTCCCTTGAGCGCTCCGGTTGGCCGGCGCTGGCATACAGCGACGAAGACAAGATTCACGACACGTCCGTGCCGTGCTGGCCTTTCTTCAAGCCCGACTGGGATCCGGCATTGTTCTGGAATTGCTGCTACGTGGCTCATCTGTGCGCAATCGACCGCGCGATCGCCGCGCGCTGCGAAGCGTACACAGATGACAGGGCGCGCGGCTGCCACGACTGGGACACCTTCACGCGCCTGATCCGTGCCGGGCACACGCCGCTGCATGTTCCGGAGGTGCTCTATAGCTGGCGCATTCATCCGGGATCGTCTGCGTCCTTTGCTGACCGCGCGAAGTCTTACACGATTGAATGCCAGGAGCATGTGCTCACGAATCATTTGAAGGCGACGACGCCTCCGGGGCTGTTTCAGCTGCGGACGAATCCGCTTTTCGGGCATGAAGGCATGTGGCACGCAGCGCGGCAACACGTGGATGCGCGTCCACTCCACGCGTTTGTCCTCGCCGGCGGCAATAACGAACAGCTAGAGCGCTGTTTGACATCCCTGCAACGCAACGACTCATATCCGGCGCTCACGATTAAGGTGGTGACGCCGGACGAAAGCGGCGCCGGGTTTGCCGTTTACCTGCGCGACGCACTCGAAGGCATTGACAAGAATGCCATGGTGGCGGTAATCGCCGATTGCTCTACAGCCGCAAGCACGGGCTGGGCGTGGGAAGCGTGCGGCGTCTTTGATCTGCATTCCGACGCGGTAGCTGCGTGCGGACGAATTCTGGATGCAAATGGCAAAGTCGTCAGCGCCGGAAATTACTTCGGCTTCGGAGGCCTGGCCGGATCGCCTGACGCCGGTCGCGACGCGAGCGATTCCGGCTATAGCGGCTACGTGTTCTGCACGCGAACGGTTTCTGCGCTGTCGCCGGAGCTCTATTTTTTTCGCGCCGGCTTTGTATTGCGCGTGCTGAAAGCATTCCCGGAAGCGATGCTGCGCCGGCTTTCACGCAATTCACTCCCTTTATGGCTCGCGGCGGAAGCAAGCGATGGGAAGCAGCGTGTCGTGTATTCACCTCACGTTTTTTTCACGCGTACGGCAGAGTGCGTTGCTGCACCGATCAGCGACGCCGAAAAGCGCGCATTTACCGAGCGCTATGGCACACTGCTGGTTCACGAGCGCTACTATCCACGGTTTTTCGGACTCAAGCCCGGGCGCGGCTATTCGCTCGAGATGCCGTATGCACGCGCTGAGATTCTGAACGCGGCGCTTTTCACGAATGATGACGCCGGCGCAAAGAAAGTGGACCTGCTGCGCTATGCCGAAGTACCGTTCTCATCGGTACAAATCAGCTGAGTATTTTTCCAGAGCTGCGGATGCCATAAGCAGGGTTTTCTGCACGGGACACAATCAGACTCGGCCTTAAAATCCAAGTCATGGGCATTGCGTGTCCGAAATGTTCGACTCAAGTGCCGGCGGCTGTTGCGGCAGGCGAGTCGTCTGATCTTCCCGCACGCATCACCTGCACGCATTGCGGCATTGAATTTTCACCTTTCGCCAGAAAATCAGAGCCGGATTCGCCAACACTCGAGTTACTTTCACCCACGGCCGCGGCAGCTGAACTTAAGAAACACAAAAAGGCGCCTTCAGAGCGGCGCAGCATTCGCAATACGCCTTCAAAGATTGGCGCCTATGAAATCCTCAGCGAAATCAACCGCGGCGGCATGGGCATCGTTTACAAAGCCGTTGATCCGCAGCTGCGGCGGCACGTCGCCATCAAGGTTCTCCTCGCCGGCGAGGGCGCAAAAGACGAAGACATCAAACGCTTTCAACGCGAAGCCCAGGCCACGGCGCGTCTGCTGCATCCCAATATCGTTCCCATCTATGCCGTTGGCGAGCACGACCAGATGCCCTACCTGGTCATGGATTTCGTCGAGGGCAAGACGGCCAAGCAGCTCAAAGAAGAAGGGCTGATGACACCGCGGTTGGCGCTCTCCATCATTGAGGGTGTTGCCGAGGCGCTGCATCACGCTCATCTTCAGGGCGTCATTCACCGCGACGTAAAGCCGGCCAATATCATGCTCGACAAGTCAGGCCGCGCGCAGCTGATGGATTTCGGTCTTGCGCGCCGGGTCGATGAAGATCTCGAAGTCACGCAGTCGGGCACCACCATGGGAACGCCCTCGTACATGGCTCCCGAGCAGGCCGAAGGCAAACTTGATGAAGTAGACGGGCAGAGCGACGTGTATTCCGCTGGCGCCTGCCTTTATGAGCTGCTCACCGGAAAGCCGCCCTTTGAAGCCAATACGATCATGGCGACTCTGCGGAAAGTACTCGAAGACAATCCCATCCCGCCGCGCAGGCTCAACCCCAAGATTCACCGCGACGTCGAAACGATCTGCCTGAAGTGTCTCGAAAAGGAGAAACGCAATCGGTATGCGTCAGGCAAGCAGCTGGCCGACGACATCCGCCGCTTCAACGCGGGCGAAGCCATCATGGCCAAGCCGCTGGGTTTCTTCGCCGCGCGCTTCCGTGCTGCGCGGCAGCACTGGGAGATTTCTCTCGCGCTGCTGATCATGGTAGTCTCGAGCGTCGCGGCACTGGCGTATTCGTACCATGAAGCGCGCTCAACGGCCGAACGTCAGGTCATTGAACGCCGCACGGCTCTCGATAACTCCTTACGCAAAGCGCAAGGCCTGCTTGAAAATGCAAAGGATGGGCTGTCTAAGCTCAGCGGTTCGCCGGTTGAGTTTGAGAAGAATGCCTCTCAGGCCCGCGCGCTGATCAGCGAAGCGTCAATGGCGTTCAAGCACATGGAGTCGCTGGCGCCAGAGAGTCCCGAACCGCGCGCGGCGTTGGAAACATTGAAAAAGCTGGATACTGAAGTGGAGGTCCGGCGCTTCATCTACAAGGCGCGAGCGTTCCTGTATCCTGCTCAGGCGCGGCCGGAAGATCCGCCTGTTTCCCCAAATTACGCCGGCGCGGAATTCGCGGCACAAGAGGCGCTCGACCGCGATCCGCAGAATGCCGAAGCGCGAAAACTGCTGCGCCTGGCGACCGGAATCCGCGCGGTGCAGATCGATGTTGCCGGAGACGCCGCAAACGTCTTCGCCAAACGCATCCAGGACGGCTTCGGACGCACGCTCGTCAATGAAGCGTCGAAAGACCTGGGTCCGACGCCGGTTCGCGGGAAGGAACTTGAGCCCGGATTTTACATCATCAGCTTTCAGCGGCAGGGGCAAGGAGTACAACAGGCGACGCTTTCGGTCGGGCGCGAATCGAAGGAAGAAGATCTGGAGCTGCGGATCTCCATCAACTCACCGGATGAAAACATGGTCCGCATTGCCGAAGGCAGCGTGCCGATTCCGCAGCAGGGAGTTGTGAAAGTCCCCGCCTTTTCAATAGACCGCTTTGAATATCCAAATAAAGCGGGAGCGATTCCCATGACCGGCATTGCCACGCTGATGGATGCAGGCGAAGTTTGCGCCCAGCAGGGCAAGCGTGTTTGCACGTCGGCGCAGTGGCTGCGCGCCTGCATGGGCGATGATGAACGCCGCTATCCCTATGGCAAAGTCTACAGCCGTACTTGTGCGACAGGGATGGATGCTGACGTCCAGAAGCGCGCGGCGATGAGCGGGCAGTTCAGCAAGTGCCGCACGCCCGAGGGCATTTACGACATGTCGGGCAACGTCGCCGAATGGACCGACGGCAGCGGCACGCAGGAAGAGATCGTTTTTGGCGGAGACTGGACGAGCCCGGCGCGTTACGCCGACCTGACTGTGAGCTGCCGCGCACGCTCACTGCCTGAAGAAGTCGCCAAAGATCACCTGGGATTCCGCTGCTGCAAAAACCGCTGAGCTCACGCGCGGACCCGCTGCGGCGCACGCGTCAAGATCGGCGGCGGAGCGGCATCGGCTTCCGTGATTCCGTTTATATCGTGCAGTTCGTTAATTGTTTCCTCCGTCGTCTGAACACTGGAGGCGACATAATCCACTTCTCTCGAAAGCGCAGCTGGGTCCTGGCGGTTGACAGCCTGCTCGGTGAGAGCCGTCAGCTTCGCGGCGATACGGTCCAGTTCGAGCTCGACAAACTCGACGTTCTGCTTCGCACGCGTGTAGTTTTCCATGCGCGAGGTTGCGGTGGCGAGAGTGTCCTGCAGGCTGCGGCGCTTTTTTTCGGTGATCTCGTCGGCTCCTTCGGGCGGCAACGCATTCAGCTTTTCACGTACGGCATCCTGCTGCTTCTTCATCTCCGCTTCGTCAGCCTGCTTGAAGAATTTCTGCAGCGTGCTGCGAGTGTGCAGGAGTTTGAGATAGACCCAGAGCAGCTTATTTACGCCATTTAGCTGCGCTTCGGCCATCTCCTGAATTCCCTTGCTCGGCACATCCATGGCGGCGCGCATCGATTCCCGCATTGCTTCGCAGCGCGTGCGAAGTTCATTGAAGCGCGCCTGGGAAGGCTGATCGAGTCCATAGAAGATCTGGTTGAAGCGGCGGCGCATGTTCTCGTCGGCTTCAGCGGCGTTTGCGGCATCGAATTCAGCATTGACCGATTGCTGCAGCCGGTTGGTTGAAGCGAGGATCGTAGCGAGGGCAAGGTCTGCGCCGGCAAGCGCCGCGAATCCGATTTCGGGCGAGGGAGAGAAGTAGGCGGCAACGCCGCCGCTGACCAGCAGAAGCATGTTCCAGCGATTGAGCAGCGCAGCCTTCAGATAACTTCCGAATCCAGGTCGTTCAGCCATAATCACTCAGTTTGCATCAGCGAGCGGCGGGGAGGAACTGCATTTTATATTTTTCGGCGAACAGCGCTCAGGCTTCCGGCTTGCCTTCGAATTTACTCAGACGCTTTTCAAGTTCGCGAACGCGTTCAATGAGATCCGGCAGCCGGCGCATGGCAGCCAGTTGCCGCATCGCCGTCTTGCGCTCCTCCGCGAAGATGCCGAAGACTTCCTGGCCGGGCGGCACGAACTTTCCGACGCCGCTTTTTGCCCCCGCTTTTGCGCCCTTGCCCATGAATACATGATCGGCGATGCCGGCGTTGCCGCCAAGCACCGCGTAATCGTCCATGCCTGAGCTACCCGCGATTGCCGCCTGACCGCAGAGAATGCAATGGTTGCCGACGCGCGCGCCATGGCCGATCTGCACGAGATTGTCTATTTTCGTGCCGTTGCCAATGCGCGTGGGATTAAGGGCCCCGCGGTCGATGCAGGTATTGGCGCCGATTTCGACATCATCACCGATCTCGACGATGCCAATCTGCGGAACTTTGACGTGCCGGCCGGCGCGGAACTTGTAGCCAAACCCGTCGGCGCCGATGACGGTGCCCGAATGAATGATCGTGCGGCTTCCCACTCGCGTGCCATCGTACAGGACCACGTGAGCCATGATACGCGAATCTTCACCGACGACGCATTTGCGCCCGATCACCGCGTGTGCTGCCACGACTGTTCGCGGACCAATATGTGTCCCCGCACGAATCACGGCAAATGGGCCAATGGAAACATTGGCGCCAAGTACTGCGCCGGGCTCAACCACAGCGCGCGAATCCACACCGGCCGGCTCGGATGCTTCCGGATGCAGCGCGTGGATGAGCTGGATGAATGCGATTTCCGGATCTGCCGCACAGAGCAGCGCCGTGCTCTGCGGGACATTCGGCAGACACGCGTCGCTTTTCGCGAGAATCGCGCCGGCGCGCGTCTTCTGCAGATCCGGAAGAAACTTTTCGTCTGTAAAAGGTGCGA
>DASPJR010000005.1:0-29148 GCA_035628505.1 Planctomycetota bacterium
GCGCGTAAGCCTGCATCGCGAACCTCGATGACCGCCGTGTAGCGGCGTCCGGGTGTAAAGCGTTCGATGGTTTTCATGGTGGAGTTTTCAAGAATGCTCTGCCCGTTGATGATCTCAAAGCCAGTTGTGGTCGCGCCATCCCGGCCCCACAACTTGAACGAGAATTGCCGGCCATTGCGGGCGAGTATCGGCGTAAGATCGCAGCCATGGTCGCGCGGCGTGAAGCTGATTCGCAAGTCATATTCGGACGGCGGCTGATAAGGAATTTCGACTTTCTGCTTGTCGCCTATACCGGATGCCGGCGGCGTCAGCCCTTCCGCGCTGCGTGTCCACGTTCCGTTGACGGTGTCTTTTTCCAGATCTATCAAGGCCAGCAGATCCAGCGCTTCTTTCCAGCGCTCGGCGGGCGTCGAGGGAAAAATCGCTGAGGCCGCGGCTGCGGGAGCAGGCTGAGTCAGCGGCGGAGGGGGCGCTTGCGACACCGGCGGAGCGCGCATGGGCGCAGCTGACGGCGTCAGGCGTTCACGCGGGATGATCTGCTTCGGCGTCGAGGGGCTGCTCCACTGAAGCTTGATGATCGCTAAGCCGATTTCGTCGAAAAATTCGAGCCGAATGCGGTGCCGCTGCCCGGCCTTGAGTTGAATTTTTTCGCTGCGATCTTCGCTGTTGGAGGTGCGCCAGTGATCGATCAGCAGCCGGTCGTCGACCCACAAGCGCACGCCGTCGTCACTGGTCGTCGAAAACGTGTAAACTTCACTATGCGCGGCGGTGACAAAACCCGTCCAGCGTACGCTGAAACGCTCGCTGGGAATTCCTGACATTGGCGAACCATCGCCCCAATTAAAATCGAGCTCCGGATCCACGCGCGTCGCCGGCGTGCCGCTCAGATCCATGTTTGAATAGTATTCGCCAAGCAGGCCTCCGCCTTTGTCAGAAGACGTTGATACAGCAGCGCTGCCCGTTCCGGCTGTTCCAGCTTCCGGCTTGACAGACGTCGCCGGCGGCTTGCTTCTAGAAAGCAGAAGTCCGATCACAATTGCGAGTACAACTACGCCCGCGAACGCAATTGGCAGGAAAGGCGTGTTCTTTTTCGGTGCGGGGCGGCGTTCAAGGCGCGGGACGGACTCTTCCAGGCGCTTTGTCGGCACCAGCGGGGGCGGCTGTGGCGCTTTTCGCACGGGGCGCATGTGGTCGACGGCCGACGCAACCGAATTGCGTTTCATGCTCGGCATGATGGTGGACTTCGCCGGCTCGAGCGCGTGGCTGCTCGGCGCCTTGCCCTGCGCGACCAGTTCGAGATCGGCGAGCAGCTCGGCGCAATCGGCATAGCGGTCGAGCGGAGACTTGGCCATCATGCGCTCGATAACATGCACGACTTCGTCCGGAATCTCGCTACGGATGTCCTGCGGATTGGGAAGCTGCTCTGTCAGGTGCTTCATGATGACCGCCGCCGCGGTCGTGGCCTTAAACGGTGTCTGGCCTGTGAGCAGATGATAATAGGATGCGCCGAGCGAATAGATATCCGTCCGGCCGTCGACATTCCGTTCGCCCTGTGCCTGTTCGGGCGAAATGTAATGCGGCGTGCCGAGCGCGACACCCGACTGCGTTTGAAAGGACTGCTCGGCATCGGCGATATTCTTTGAGAGCCCCAGGTCAAGAATTTTTGCCGTTCCGTCTTTGGTCATGAAAACGTTGGCCGGCTTGATGTCGCGGTGCAGGAAGCCGTGCTTGTGAGCGTGCTCAAGTCCACGCGCGACCTGGATAATAATCTCCGTGGCCCGATCCCACGGCAGAAAATGCTGGCGCTTGAGCAGCTTGTCGAGCGGCTCGCCTTCGCAATATTCCATCACGTAAAAGTGATGGCCCATCTCCTCACCGACGGAGAATGCCGTCACGATATTGACGTGGTTGAGCTTTCCGGCTGCCTTCGCTTCGCGCCTGAAGCGCGTGAGAAATTCGCCTTCGCCCGCCAGCTTGCGGGGCAGCACTTTGAGCGCAACTTTGCGCTCCGCTATCGTGTCTTCGGCCAGATACACGGCGCCCATGCCGCCTTCGCCAAGCTTTTTGATGAGCTTATAATTTCCGAGCTGCTTGATGCCGCCCTGCTGCTGAGCCTGCAGTTTCTTCTCGATATTCTCGCGCAGCGCTGGGGTCAGAATGCCTTGCGAAACGAGGATCTCGGCGAGTGTGGCGGCTATATTATTCCGTGCTTTTTCAGCCTGAAGCTGGCGGGCGGATTCGAGCTGATCGAGAGTGGCAAAGCCATGTTCGTTGGCGTAACGCGCAAAAGCTTCGTCGCCGGAAATCGACGCCATTGCTGCTCCGTTTAACTGCAACTCATCGGACGTACTGGCTGTAGTTTAACTCCGAACAGACTCAACACAAAGACACGAAGCCACAAAGGAAAGACATGGTTCATCGTGCCGTCGTGTCTTTGTGTCTGTCGGTGCTGTTCTGTTCACTTCTCGCCGTCGAAAACCAGCCCGATCGATTTGCGCAGCGTGTCGAGTGTGGCCATGTTGCCAACCGAGTCGGCCCACGTCATCGCCGGTGCCTGACGCTTGTCGATGTGCTCCGCGACGTGAACGGCTTCGATGGCATAGAGTGGAAGATCGGCATCGATCTTGAACTCTTCGCTCAGCCCGCTTTTTGTTTTCAGAATAAAGCGCGCTTCCTTCGCCGGGCCGAACCACGGGGTGGGGAAGTGAATGCTGCCTTCGCTGCCGAAGATCGAGACGGTGTTCTCGACGGCGACCTGCATTCCGCAGCTTAATGACGCCACGGCACCGTTCGGGAATTTCAGCGACATGGCGGTCCACTCGTCCACGCGGCTGACCGCGCCGATCTGCGCAACCGCCTTGCATTCGATGGGCTCGCACCCCGCTGCCAGGCGTGCGAACGAGACCGGATAGCAGCCCACGTCCATCAGTGCGCCGCCGGCCATGGGGTTGGACATGCGGATGTTCTTGTAGACGTTCGCGTGCTTGATCGTCATGTCGTAGCTGAAGTGCCCGTGAATCATGCGCACTTCGCCGATGATTCCCGACTCGATCAGTTCGCGCAGCTTGAAGCACTGCGGATGGCAGCGGTACATGAACGCTTCCATCATGAACACGTCGTTGCGCGTGACCGCTTCGAGGATGTCGTGCGTCTCGCGCAGGTTCGTGGCGATCGGCTTTTCACACAGGATGTGCTTTTTCGCGTTCGCGCATTTGATCGCCCATTCGCGATGCATGTGATTGGGCATCGAAATGTAGACGCACTGAACGGTCGGGTCCGCGAGCACCGCGTCGTAGCTGCCGTAGCGCCCGCGCGCTGGAACGTTGAACTCGGCGCCAAACGCGCTGGCGGCATCCTGCGTGCGCGAACCGACCGCGACGAGTTTCTGATTCGGCGCGTCCGCAAGATCTTTCGCGAACTTTTTCGCGATGTTGCCAGTGCCGAGAATGCCCCAGTTGAGTGCGGGTATCTTATCCTCTTTCATTTGTGCGCCCTCAAGGGTTGAAATCAGTCCCCCAATAATAAAGCAGGACCGGACGTTTCGCCCGGTCCTGCTTTTCTATCGCGTGATGGCCACTTGCCGGTGGGACGCCGGCGGTCCCAGCTTAGGCCTTCTTCGGGTACTTGTACTGCCCCGGCAGCGGAATCGGGTACATGCCGTTGGCGTCCGGCTGTACCGGCGCTGGCGAGCCCCATGACGAGATATCCGTCGGGAAGCTGTCAGCTCCGTTGTTCACCAGGTCATTCCACTTCACCACCTGTCCGGTGTAGGTCGCGGTGCGGCCGAGGATCGCGGTCATGCTGCTGATCGCGCCGAGCCAGCCCTCGTGAAACTTCTTGTCGCCGGCGATGGCCTGCTGCAGATCGTAGTGCTCCTGCACGTACGGGTTGTCGAACTGCAGCTTCGGGCCCTGGCCTGAGGCGCCCGCGCCCTTGGGGAATTTGCTCGAGTGAATGTGCTCGCTGACGCTGGTCCATGTGCCCGGCTGATGGCGGCACTGGCTGATCATCTTTGTGCCTGTGTCGTAGGTGAATTCAACGAAGTGCGCGTCGAAGAGCTGGCCACGCTTGTCCTTGCCGTTGTAGCCGCGCGTGAGATTGCAGCCCATTCCATTGGCTTCGATCGGGTGCGCGTAGTTCTCGCCTTCCACGTTCAGGACGGTGGACATCACCCAGTTGCCGATGTCGATGTTGTGAATGTGCTGCTCGCAGATGTTGTCGCCGCTGAGCCACATGAAATGGTACCAGTTGTGAACCTGGAACTGCAGTTCGGTCATGTCGTCTTTCTTGCCGCGGTACCAGATATCCTGTCCGTTCCAGTAGGCACGCAGGCAATGAATTTCACCGAACTTGCCGTCCTGAATCGCCTGCATCGTGCCGAGGTAGCCGGACTGGTGGTGGCGCTGCAGACCCACGCCGACTTTCAGGTTCTTCTCCTGCGCCTTTTTATTGGCGGCCATGACCTTGCGGAATCCACCGGGGCAGACACAGACCGGCTTCTCCATAAACACATGCTTGCCTGCTTCGATCGCCGCTTCGTAATGCTGGGGGCGGAAGCCAGGAGGCGTGGCGAGGATGACCATATCGACGCCGCAGTCGATGGCTTTTTTATAAGCGTCAAGGCCCACGAAAATGCGTTCGGGGGGAATGTCTGCCTTGTCCTTGCATTCTTTGGTGATCGCGGCGGCGGTGCCTTTTGCGTTCGCTTCGAACGCGTCGGCGACGGCGACGATCTTGACGTTGCCACCAGCCTTCACGCAGTCAACGGCAGCGCCGCGTCCGCGTCCGCCGGCGCCGATCAGCGCGACTCTGATGAGGTCGTTTCCGGCCGCGTGCGCCTTGCTGGCGATGCTGACCGCAACCGCGGCAGCCGTGGCTGCTGCACCGGATGTCTTCAGAAAGTCACGCCGATTTGAATCCTGTTTCTGCATCGTCCGCTCCTCCGTTGAGCCCTTGGGCAATAGGTTTGGCGCTCTGCGTTCAAGTCATTCCGCCGCAGGAAGTGAGGCTTTCAATCAGTGCGCACAAAGCTTGTAATGACCGACCCGTACACATACACCCTTCTGCCTTTCATGTTGAGCGAAATTCCAGCGGACTCGACATTTATTCCGCTTCGTTTTCAGCTCGCATTCACGATTCCCAGCCCGCCAGAACGCCGCATGTTCCGTCTATTTTGTCCACAAACGCACATTGAGCGAACCTGGGACCGCCGGCGTCCCGCCGACCCGAACCGTTGCCAAGTCGTTTCACTACGTTAATTACCGCAATCGCATCCCGCCCGAGCGTCAAACCCATCCGTTTTCAGGCTCGGCCCGCAAAGCTGTAAAAAATTGCACACGTGCACACTTATTGCTCTTTAACTTGGCATCTTAGCGTCTTTGCGTGAGCTTTCAGATAACCGAACTCATCCCTAATAAAGGACGAGTCTGCTGACGTTTTATTGCGTGGAATGTTTGAAAAATCGCATCTTTCATGCGGTATGAAGCGCTTCCAATTCTCACTTCGCGAATTGTTACTTAGCGTGCTCTTCATTGGTTTCGTGTTCTGTCCGTTTCGGTGGACGATCATTCCCGAATGGAAGGCACGCGTGATCGATACAAACGATCAGCCCGTTCAAGGGATATGGGTGTGGGACCGGCAAACGGACGCGAATGGAGAATGCGTCTTTGAGCCACAAACGCGACGTCTGAATTTACTCCAATACTTATTTAGGAGATGTGTTGTACGGGAGTCGTGAAATGCCAAGGTATACGACGATGTTCTTTTGGTTGAGATTACGTTCGCCGCAGGAATGGCCGAACAAAGAGATTCCGTATTCCCTGGTTTCGAAGAAGAACAACCTCTGCGTCATGCGGGTGGACCGCAAGTGGCTGAAGTAATCAACACCTCTGGCCGCATGAAAGGGCGACAAGCCATTGTCAGGGGGTAAGCGCGGAGACGGGAGCCTGCAAAGCTGTTCACCAATCCGCACTCCGAAATCCGCAATACGAAATGTGAGCCGTTCTTTGCGCCTTCGCGTCTTTGCGTGAGATTTACCCCGCCTCGCGAGATAAAAAATCCGCTGACCTGCTTGCAACTAAAACCGGATGCGTATAATACCGAACTCTGACAGCCGCGGCGAGCCGTAAGAAAGAATCGCCGCCACACCGCTGTTGCCCTGTCGTCCAATGGTAGGACACCAGACTCTGACTCTGGGTATCTTGGTTCGAATCCAGGCGGGGCAACCATCAAAATCTCATAGGTACATAGGCGAAACGGACTCATGCAGTCCGTTTTTTTGTTGTTGCCTTGGGTAACTTTCGCGGGTAACTTTGGGTAACCTTCTGGAGGGTAACCTATGCCGCGCATCCGAAAGCTTGTCTCGCCTCAACTCAAGGGCGAAGTTTATCTAGCCCGCATCAAGCACCCGGTTCTTAAGCGCACAGTCTGTTTTTCTTTCGGCACTGCTTCCGAAGCAACTGCCAACCTGAACGCGTTCCACCGGATTTGGATGAATCCGGATTTGTGGCTGAACCCGCCACCGCCACCAGAGACGCCGCAGAAGGTTTATCAGCAGTGGCTAGGGAAGGGGAATGTAGTCACGCTGAAAGGCGGCATCCCAAAGAAGCAGGGCAAGCCGCTTAAGACTGGCGGCGATGAGGTGGCGCGGCTTGAGTCCGAGAACGACGGGCTGCGGCTGAAGTTGGCAGAGGCATACAAAATCATTGAAGAGCAGGGCCGCGAGCTGGAACACTGGCGCGGGAAAAAGACAACGAAGGGACCGGCGCTAACGTTGGAGAAGGCGCGGGAAAAGTTCATGAAGGACTACCGAGCTGGACTGCTGAGCCGCGAGCCGGGCAAGATTCCCGATGCAGACGCCATTAAAAACATTGAATGGGATTTAATTCGCCTGTGCGAGCGTTTCGACAACAACACGCCTTGCGACATGTTCGACACGCCGGAAGGTGCGAAGCTTCTTAACGATTGGATTCACAGCTTGAAGAATGCCAGGGGCGAAACCATCAGCCCTACGCGCCGGATGCAGATACGCGTCTACGCGCTGAAGATGCTTGAACACGCGGGCGCGAATCCAGACCGCAAGGCAGTAGCGCGACCGAACACAAGCGAATCGAGCAAAGTCAATGACACGACAAAGAAGGGGAACGGAGTCATTACCTATCTGACGCAAGAAGAGGCGGGCAAGGTTGCCGATAAGCTGCCGCAGCCGTGGGCGGATTTGTTCCGCGTGCAATGCGCGCTTGGCTTGCGACCGGATGAATGCATTACGCTGCACCGAAACAATTTCTCCAAAGACCTGTCAAAGCTGACGCTGGCTCCGCTTGTGTTTGAAGACCGCTACGGCGCACGCGTGACGTTGACCCTGAAGACAGGGCCGCGAGACATTCCAGTACCGGCAGACACGCGAGGAATCATCAAGGCGCGGCTGAAAAAGAATGCCGTGGTGTTCCCCTGCGTGGACGGCACAGCTTGGAACGATCCGAAGGAATACAACCGCCAGTACAAAGCGGCGCTTAAGAAGGCAGCAAAGGCGGCACGCATCAAGAAGACAATGGATTCCCGCATTGCACGCCGATCCTGCGCAAGCTGGCTGATGCAGGCGAACTATAGCGCGGACAAGGTGGCAAAGCTGATGGGCAACTCTCCAGAGATGATCTTGAAGCACTACGGCGACCCCGACGTGATGAGCATGGACTTGGCGAAAGCGGAGGTTTGAAGGCCAGCCCCCTACGGTGGGACTTTCGTACTGTTTTCTGATTTAACTTGAGTTCTGATGAGTTCGACCAAGTGCCAGAATCCAGTAAGTGGCGGCGATATTGATACTTTTCTTCCGCCATCCAACAACAGAACAATTTCTTGAAGATGATCAAAGGGTACCTTGCAACGCACAATTTCCTTCCATCGAACAAATGATGTTGTTAGAAGGCCTCTAATGTACAAGCCCTCAACAGTCACCTCGACGCGATAAACGATACCATTCAATGCAGCGACGATCATAGCAAGTAAAGCGCAATTAAGGCTTATCACTTGCCATGTTGGGATAGCTCCGTACATTTGATTTAAAACAACCAACATATAACCAAACAATAGGACACAGCAGGAAAGCGCGAGACGCACCAACCATGGTCGCTGGAAACGAGCGCCATTGCTTAAAGATTGTGCATCACGGCGTAACCAAAGGGCGTATAGTAACGCGCCGAGTATTATGAGCAGCTCAAATAGCATCCAAACGTCAGGCGCTCCCGAGCCGCTGCAGCCGCTTATCGCGCAGACTTGATTAGGCGGCGTACGGCTTCACCGCGTGTGCATTTCCATTTACGGCAAAGCTTGTCGAGCGCGTCTAGACTGTCCTGGTCCACGCGCACACATAGCGTTTTATCGACCTTCGGTTTGAACCGTACCCTCTCTTTCGTCATGCCTGCAAAGTAGCCCACAAAGCGCATGCGTTCCATTCCAAAAGCGCAACACAATGGCATTGCAAATGTATTGCTTTTGTATTGCAATTACACGAGGCGTGAATATGCTTCTCTGCAACTTTTGGGGAGGGCTTCAGAATGACGAGTAAAAAGAGCCTAGTTCAGCGAATCGGTTCAGCCTGGAAGAAGAGTCAAACATTGGCAGTCCGGTTAGATCAGGATGCCGATGCACGTTTAGAACTAATCTGTCAACGTTGGCAGTGTTCTCGGGGCGAGGTGATTCGTCGTTTAATTCGGCAGGTGTCTTAACTAGTTGCGGCGCATTGGGCTGGAACCCCTTTGCGCCGCTGGTTTGAACGTTACCCGGTTAGGCATCGTTCGCGCACATCATAGCGCGGCGCTGCCCTTTATCAAGAGGGAGGCGATATGGGAACATGCAAGGGAATACGCTCGCCAGAGGCGCGGGCAAATCAAGCAAAGGCAATGGCGGCGATGATGGCAAGGCGCGTGAAAGCGCGTGAAGAGTTTGACGCTGAAGTGGAGCGCGTGAAGCGGCTTTCAATGAATGAGCTGGTTGCAGAAATTCGGGGGCTCTCCTACGCGTGTGCCGTTGCAGCGCTGACGCGTGAAGCCGGACACGAGGTTGTAACGCTTGCTGTAACGGGTGGGGTTGCGGGCGGAGAGACGGCGCTTTGTTGCTTCCAAACCGCAGCGCAATATCTTGCAACCAGGTCAAGCACCTATGTTCCAAAGCCGCATTGGATGGATGAATGGAAGGAGTTACGCGGATGCGATCTGCCAAGTTACCACGTAAAACGAAGTATAGAGCGCTTGACGCATCGGGCACACATTCATATTGCAGAGATTGAAGAGCGCACAAAGGCTTTCCTGGCCGTTGTTATGAACGAGAATGGAAGCGCCCACTACGCGGCTGGAAGCCAAACGCTATTCACTTCCGGACTTCTTGCCGCGATGCGTTCGAAGTGGGTGCCGACTGGTGAAGTCCGCAGGATTGAAACCGCCAAGCAGTGCAACGAACGCAAGGCGACGGAGCGCGAGCTGGACGAAGAGCCAGCAGAAGAGCCCGAGCCAATCCGCGACACGGCAGGCGCAACCGTGAATCTGGAAGCGGCGACGGAGACGAAGTGCAAGCACGACTTCTTGCTCGGGCATCGTGGCAGGTATTGGTGGTGCCGGAAGTGCGGCGACAAGAAGCCGATTGACGAATAAACTGACGAGCACGCCGGGGGCACCGCGACGGCGGGCGGCTTCTCCGAGCCGCAGCCCCCGGCACTACAAATCGGAGAACTGGTTGCACGCTGCAACCGGTTAAACGCGAAACGGAGAATCGCGCAGTATGAATGCAGACGAAATCCAGCATTATCTTTATCAAGTTTATCCGCCATTTCTCCTGCGTGAAAAGCTCGCACAAAAGGCCCGCGAACAATCTATGACCGCAGACCGATTCGATGCGCTTATGTGTGAATATTGGATTGGGTACTTAGAAAAGGTTCAGGCCCCGTCAATTTCAGGTGCTGCGCAGAAGCTTAGACAGGCTGGCCTTGAAGCGACTGTGCTGCGGGCGCTTACGCAACACTTGGAAGAGGTTGCCGCTGGCGCTGTTGCATTTGATGACGTTGACGAAGAGGCGAAAGAAACCGAATTTTTGACGCAGCTGCAATCGGAGTTCATTCAGCGGGCACGCGAAAGCGCATTGCAGATTCTTTCCGATCCAAAGCTGCGCAGAATCGAAGGTGTAGAATATGGACGACTAAAGAACGCTATCTGTGAAGCGTGCGACCATCTGCAAGAGCACGGGCGAAAGGATTTGGCACTATCAAAAGAAATCAAGCGGGCGGCAGAGCTGATTTCTAGTGCGGCTGATGTGCCGGACGAACCCCCGGAAAAGGATGCGCCTGGGCAAGGAACGTTTTTTGAAAGCGAGGCGCCAAAGGTGCCAGAATGTCCGGATGGAATCGGCCCTGTGTTTCATCAGCAATATACCGAAAGGCTTAGAAAACTTCCTTTGGCTGCGGTGCTTACGCGATCCACGTTTGAAGAGGACGACGGCGACGATTCCGTAAAGTCTGGATGGCTTGCCGGGATCGCAGAGCAGGGATTTATCAAGCACAACGATAAAAAAGGGCGTGGCAGCGCGTACGTTAAGATCAAAAACTTTTAAAACCTACATTCCACCATATTCTTCAACATTTAGAACCAATGATTAACCACATTCTTAATAGTTCAATTCCCCTTGAAAGGGGTTTGAACTATGTCTCGCTATCTCACACCCGCCGAAGTTGACGAATTGCTGAAGCTGCCGAGAGGCAAGGCAAAGCGGCTGGCACGACGCGGTAAACTCCCTGCCGTCACGCTACCAGATGGAACAATCCGCTTCGACTGCGAGAAGCTAACAGCCTTTCTTAATGCGGCAGGCGTTGGAGGTGCGAAATGAGCTTTCGCACTGTCTGGCACATTACCGACGCGAAAGGCCGGACGCATCAAGCAAAAACAGAAGACGCCTATCACGCCACCGTTCAGCGGCTGCGGGCTGAGCTGGGAGAAGACGCCGAGCTTGAGATTTTCGCCACCGTGGACATTGAGACGCCGGAGCGCATGGGCTCAATCATGGGCCGCGTTCTGAATGAAGCGCAGGCAGCGCGGGAAGGCGGCGCGGAATGAGTAACGCCGACTGGAGGACTCGCGGACACAACTCCGAATCCACCGATGCATACAGCGCAAGCGAACGAAACGAGCTGACCGCGCTTTTTAACCAGCATTCCGAAGAGCATGAGCGGGCAATCGTTTTGGGGGTGCTTGAAAATGCAGAAAACCTTAAAGCGGCGCACAACATTTTTACGCGTGTCCACGGTGAGCACTTCTATCTAGAAAAGTACCGGCTGATCTACGTCAACCTGATGATTTTCTTTCAGGACAACGGCAGAGTGCCGGATGAAAACCTTTTAATTGAGCAAGGGAAATACATAGCTCCGCCTGGACCGGATGGTTCAGCAGGCTGGGAGCATGACGGTTGGAAGCAATTTGGCTGCGATGAACTCGCACACCAGCTATACGGACAGGCTGCGCTGTCGAGTGTTTCGGTCTGCATCGATCAACACATTGACGGCATCCTGCGCTATGCCGAATTGCGGCAGACTTCCCGCGAGCTGTACGAATGCCAGAAGCTTGTGAGGAACGGAAGTTCAAGCGATGACTTCCTTGAGATGATAGAGCAGCTTCAGGACAAGCTTGCGACTATCGCGGGAAGGCGCACGGCGGCAGGACAGGACAATGCATTGCAGCCGCTTTCGCTGGCGCTGACGCACCCAGAAATCCTGAACCCTATACCGAAGATTTCCACCGGCTTCCCTGCGCTGGATGACGCGCTGAGCGGCGGACTAACACCCGGCGGACTGACATACCTAGCGGCGCGCACGTCAGACGGAAAAAGCACGCTTCTGCGAAACATGTTTCTCCGAATGGGACAGAACGGCATCAGCACGGTTCTAGACACGCTTGAGGACGGCATACCCGAATCAGTCCGCAAGCTGCTCTCCATCGCTTCAGGCGTGCCTACGTCGCAAATACTGGCTTACCAGCATGCAGAGCAGGACGGCGGACCTACTGCCGACGAACGCCGGCGGATTCGAGAGGCTCAAGAGGCGCTTGCGGCATTGCCTTTGATGATTGACGGCTGCACAGACGACGTGAATAAGCTTTGCCGCAGAGTACGCGCAGCCGGATTGCAGGCAGTGCTTGTGGATCAGTCAAGCTGGCTTCGTGATGAAAAGAGCGAAACTGAGTACGACAGAGCACGCAATGTTAGCAGGGCACTGAAGAAACTCGCCAAAGAGCTTGGCATTGTGGTTGTCTGTGCCATTCAAGTAAATCGCACCGGCGCGAAAATCCAAAGCGATGACCTGGACGAAATCGGGCTGCATCATCTTCGGCAGTGTGGCGAGGAAGACGCCGATTGCGTGATGCTGATAAAGCGCGTGGAGCTGTTCGACGCGAGCGGAGCACCGCTTTCGCCGGGGCTCATGCATCTCGGCGTGGACAAGAACAGGCACGGCGCACGGTACACGCGCTGCAAGCTGACGTTCGACGGGCCACGCGGATTCATTGACACCTACGTTCCCGATTCAATGGAGGCTTGCGCTTGAAGCTTCCCATTGCCGAGATGCAACGCGCCTCGTCTTCAACGCCTGCTGTGTTCCTGCACATCATCAACACGGTGGCGCGGACTAGGAAGACGACGATCACAACGACCCGCAAGCGCATTGCTGAGGCAACGGGGCTTTCCTGCGTGAAAGCCATTTCAAAGGCAATGAAGACGCTTCGTGCATTGAAGCTGATTACCTATCGGACACGGCAGAAGGTTTCAGCCGATAGTACGCGTACGCGCTATTACGTCGTGACGCCACACAAGAGGGCGTTAAACGCCCTTCAGCAAAAATCGCTTTCAGACACAGAGGGGCGTCAAACGCCCTTCAGTGAAAAACGGTTAGCCACACAGAAGGGCGTTAAACACCCCTACTCTCTAAAGAGAGAGGAGGAAGCGGCTTTTCGCGTCCCGCTTCAGCCGCTCCCCGAAACGGATAACAGCAAAAACAACGCATTCCTGGACAGCTTGAAAGCTGCGGCAAAACGCCAGCAGCAGAGCAAGCACAACGACGGAGGACAATAGATGCGACCGCACTACATCAGCAAAGTTGAACGCTGGGGCATTGCGCAACGGCAGGCAGACGGGAGCTATGAGCCGCTAAGGGACTTTGAAGCTGGCTCAAGGGAAGAGGCAGAGGCAGAGCTTGCCAAACGTGGAGGCGACGGCTTGCGGCTGGCTCACTTCGAAATCGCCCTAAAGCGCTACCACCTGGACAGCATTCCGGCAGATAGCCCGTTTTGGAGGGAAAGTTAATGGAACTATTCGAACAGCAGGAAGCACCGCCGATCCTTGAATGCTGGGCCGTATGCATCCGCCGCAGCAATGGCGAGCTAGAGCTGCTTCCCGGCGGAATGTTCGACACGAAGGCGCACGCACAGGACTACGGCAGGCGCTGCAATGGCTGGTATCGAGACACAACGGCGCTTGTCGTGCCTGTCACGATTAACACCGCGACGGCTGAGGTTATTGCAAACATGGAGGCGAGCACATGCACCGCATCGTGATTCAGTGCGACAGGACCGGAACGATATCAACGCTGCCGGGGGAGTATGCCACGCCTGAGGACGCAAACGCGCAGGCGAACCATCGCACGATTGCATTCAAGCGCGTGAGAGTCGGAATACAGGCGTTGCCGGACGGGGCGGTGACGTGGCTTTTTGCGCGTTAGGGGAAAGGGCAAACCATGACAACGACACTCCGCACATGCAGCGACTGCGGCGACAGACCAGCACGAGCACGCGGGCGGCAATGCTGGGCGTGCTATCAGCGGCGACACAGGCAGGATAAGCAGCAGCAGGCGGCACAGGACGCCGCAGAGCTGGCTAAGAACCTGGACGCATTCCTTGCCATTTTCGACATTTCCCGCCTGGAATGGGCGAACTTTGTAATCGCAAAAAGAAATTCTGAATTTTCTACCCCGTGTGTGACACGTTCTGAACTTCCCGTCGTGTACAAGCGAACTGTGGCGAATGGAGGTACTGCAAATGAAGTCACGACAGAAGGCACCGGAACCGCTCATCAGTCCATCGGAACGGGCGGAACTAATTGCCAAACTCAAACAAAAAGCGTTTAGCGGCGATCCGGTAAGCGTATTTGCCCTGCTCACGCTATGCCGCAATAAACCGCTGAGCTTGGCATCCTTCCCCAACATCGACTGCTAGGAGAATTATTCATGCCCGCGAAAGACTTTGTTTATGACCATCACATTGTCAACCTTCTCTCCCCTGCTGCTGATGCGTTCGCCGGTGGCGTGGACACAGATGTCCTGTGTCTACGCAATTATCGCAGCGTGGCTGTTGTTGTTGCCACGGGCGCTATCGAGGACGCCGGAATCAGTAACCTCGTTACCGTGAAAGCCTGCACAGACACGAGCAAGACGGGCGCAACGGCAATGCCTTTCCGCTATCGCGTGTGCCGCTCAAGCGCAACGGTAGACACCTGGAGTGCGGGCGCTAACGCTGATGCGGCAGGCTACAACTTTGCCGCGAACAATCCGGTTGCCAACGCGATTTGGATTATCGAGTTCACCGCTGACGACGTGGGCGCCGCGCTGAACAATGCCGATTGCGCTTATGTCTCGATTGCCGAGACAGCCAACAAGACAATCACGGCGGGTATCGTCGCGATTTTGTCTAGCCCTCGCGAACCCCGCGCAACCCCGCGCACGGCGATTGCCGAGGACTAAGCGATGCCACACGCGGCGAAAGTACATCGGAGCAGTGGACAGCGGACTAAGCAGCAGGCACGCGCTGCTTATGAAGTGAAGCGTGATGCAGACCCACTGCTTAGCATGGCGAAAGAGATTCGAGGAAGCACGCGTTACAAGCGCTTCCGCCAGTGGTTCAAGCAGGCGCATCCGTTGTGTGTTGACCCGTTCGGGCATCATCAAGCTTCAGGCATCGTGACGCCTGCTGAAGAATGCCACCACATTGTACCGCTCATCGTCAGGCCGGACCTTGCATGCGATGAATGCAACTGCGCTGCGCTCTGCATCGCGTGCCATCGCAAGGTTGAAGCAATGGTTAAGGCTGGCGAACGCACTGAGCACCTTTTTCATAGGTAATGCACCATGAGGGGGAGGGCGGTTCACATCTTCCAGAAGTGCACCAATGCCGCCGAGCGCGCAGGCTTAGGCGAGTGAGCGCGATTCCGAAAGTAAAAAGTTGGAGCTGTACCAATGCCACGAACACCAAAGCCGACTGTGTTGAAAATCCTGGAAGGCAACCCCGGCAAGCGAAAGCTGAACGCCGCTGAGCCGAAGCTAAAAGCCGCTGCCCCCGATTGTCCCGTCTGGGTATCAGGCCCCGCTCGCCAGCACTGGCCGGAAATCGCGTCGCAGCTTGCCGAGATGGGCGTTTCAACGACTGCGGACAAAATCGCGCTAGGGCTGCTTGTGGACGCAATGGGGCAGTACATCGAAGCAAAGCGGGACGTTGAAGAGGCTGGGCTCACGTTCACGTCAGAAGGCACGGGCGCCGTGCATGTTCATCCATCGGTTTCGCTGATGCAGAACGCGTGGGAACGAATCGTGAAGGCGCTGCGGGAGTTCGGATTAACCCCGGCATCACGCACGAAAGTCCACGCAATCGTTGAGCAGAAGCAGGACGAGTTCGAACAGTTCATGCGGGCGCGGAATGGCTCATGTTGAAACGCATCAGAGAAATCTATTCAAGCGGTGTTCGCGCAATCAAGGATGCGTTGGCCGATGCGCAACCGAATCGCGAACGCAGCATTTATGAATCCCGCGGCATCGTTTGTCTTGAAACTGAAGCGCCAAAGTCGGTCAACCCCGAATCAAAGCTGGAAGGCGCGACCGATGAAAATTAACGATCCGCTTGTTCATCTTGCCGTACACGAAGCAGCGCACGCCGTGATTGTGATTGAGCAAAGCGGCGAACTGGCTTACACGTCGATTGACCGCACGAGCGGCACAGGCGAAACAAAATGGCGGCATCCCCCCGGCAACCACATGGGGACGCTGTGGCAGCGGCTAACCGTTGCGCTGGCCGGGCCATTGGGGCAGGCCATCTTTTCCAATGAAGTTCTCACGCTTGGGGAGCATTGGAATCAAGGCGACGCCAAACAGATTGCCGAACTGCTGAGCCAGCTTGACGGACGCATGACGTTGAGCCGGAGCGATATGTTTCAGAAGTGTAAGGATGAATTGGAAGACACGATTCATTATCACTTCAAGTCAATCTGCGACGTGGCGGGCGAGCTGCTTCTAAACAAATGCCTGCTTTCCGGAAAAGAAGTTAAGCGCATCTACACGCACAATCAATACGAGTCGATTACTGGAATCGAGCGCAATAAAAAACTGGCTCTTGCAGCAGAGCGCAGTGCCGAGCTTGCACAGCTTGAGGATTTGGCAGCGAGCCATCCGGCCATTTTCAAAGCAAACTATGAAAAAATTTTAGCGCAGTGCTGATGCACGCGCACTTTTGGGGAGGCTGTAAGCATGGGTTTGATTTCAAAGTTCTCCGATTGGCTGTCAGGCAAAACGGCGAGCGCCACGAAGTCTCTGGCGGCTTTTGCCAAAGCCGAGGCTGAAGGGAAGCAGTTCAGCGAAAAGGACACCGAGGCGCTACACCATGCGCTGATTGACTCGAACCGAACGCTTGAAGATTTCCGCGCAATGGTGGACGTGTTCCGCAAAGCCGACGCGCTGAAAAAGCAGGCGGGCACGCAGGCAGAAATTGATGCGCTCGCAAAACAGATGTGGGCAAAGGCTGCCGAACTGGCGGCGCTTCATCCTGAATACATGCGCCTGGTTCAGGAGCTTTGTGATCGTTCGAATGCGCTGCAAGCCGAACAGCGAAACTTAGCTTATCAGATTGAACAGCGCGAGAACGCACGGCGAAAGCTTGAATTGCTGCGCTTTGAGAATGCCGCGATTTTCGGCTTGGAGTTCACCGACCTTTCACGGCTAACGCTGACATGCATGGGAAGCACGCTGGAAGGCGAATCCGGCGCAGAGACGCAGGAAGTCCCGGCTGCAATCTTTGAACAGGAAGTAGCGCGGCGGAGTGAATTGCTTGACGCAGAAATGAAGCGGCGGCTGAGCGAATGGGAGAAAGCCTGGGCGAAGTGGAAGCACAACGCGTGCAGTTTCATCTCTGAGGAAGCCTACGCCAAGACGGTACCCCCGCCGTCCAGCACCATGCCGTCGTACCCGACATACGCCGACGTTCTCTCCCGGCTGAAAACGGCTTAAACCCATGACGCCACACGAAGCGAAATTCTTTCGCAAGCAGCTACGCAAGCGCGGGTTTGCGCTGACTGAATATCTCCGCCTTGTGAAGCGCGGAGAGGAACTGAACGCAGAAGTGAAGGCGATGACGGAAGCAGTGAAGCTGCGGCGGTTGACTGCCAGCGAACACGTCCGCCTGGATGAGCTTGTGAACGAAGCACAGAGAATAGCGGCAGCAATGGAACGGCTGCCGGGAATCGCAAAGGGAGGTGCGGGCAATGGCAAGTTTGAAGGAACAGATTGTAGCAGTCGGATTGAAACGCGAGGCGGTGAAAATTCCTGAATGGGAAACAGAGGTATTCATCCGCCGACTTGCCTGCGGCGAGCGGGAAGAGTTGACGGGCAAGTGCAAGCTGGCGAAAGAAACTAACGCACCTGTTGCCCTTGACCGCGAACTAGTTGCAATCTGCCTTTGCGATGAAAAGGGCGAGCGGCTTTTCAGCGCGGATGAACTGAAGGCGATTGACGGCTTAGTTCTAAAAACGCTTTTTGAACACGCACAGCGCGTCAACACGATCGGCGACTACGACAAAACGGAAGCGGCGTAAATGGCTGGCAAGTTCATTGATATCTCTGTCGTTGGAATCCCAGAGCTTCAGGCAAAGTTGAAGGCGCTGGGGATCAACACGCAGAATCGGCTTGTAAAGGCGGCGGCAAAGAAGGCAATGGCACCCGTACTCAGCAGAGCGAAGCAGTTAGTGCCGAAGCGTGAGCGCAATCTAGAGAAGTCGCTGAAGCTGGGCGTCTTTGGCAAAAAGGGCAAGGTAGGTGCTCGCGTGATGACGAGCGCGAAAGACTTCCCTGAAACGAATTACTACGCGGGCGCGGTGGAGTTTGGAACCTCGAAGATGCGGGCGCAACCTTATCTCCGTCCTGCGTTGCTGTCTCAGTCCTCAAAAGTTCTCAACACGTTCGGCAAGGAACTCGGAGCAGCGATTGAAAAGGAGGCTAGAAAGTAATGGCGTCAATTGCCGCTTTAGATGTTTCGTTAAGAGCCAACACGGGAGCACTCGAAAAAGGACTGCTGAGCGCAGAATTTTCGCTAAAGAAGTTTCAGGCCGCGGCGACGCGTGCGCAGCTTGGACAGAAAGATTTCAAGCAGTCCATTGGCGTTGTTGCGCAATCTCTGGGCGCACAAGGCAACGCAGCGGCTAGTCTCGCCAAGAACATGATGGAGATGGGGCCGAGTCTCGGACTCGTGGTTGGCGGATTCGAAATCTACAACCACGTTCAGAAGACGGCAGCAGAACACACTGCGAACATGGCTAAGCACACGGCGGACTATGCTAATGTCCTGAAAACCGTGGGGCGCCTAGTCGGCAAAGAGACTAACCCCGGAATGTTTTCTCAGGACGTTGTGTCTGTGATGGACTCTATCAGCGGCAAGCTGCAAGAGGTTCACCGGCAATTCGACGTTGCGAATAGTGACTGGTTCGAAAACGGCGAAAAGATGAAGGCGCTGACAGAACAGGCGAATCTGTACCGCGACGAATTAACAAAGCTGGCGCGAGTTCAAGAGCAGCTAGCGAAACTCGACGCCTCAAAGCTGCGCCTGGACTCATCTATGTTTGATTTAAAGATGAGTTCAAAGGGCAGCCCTATTGTTGAGCTTGAACGCGAAATTGATTTGATGAAGCCGTTCGTGACTAAGCTTCGCGAGCAGTTGGACGGCCTCAACGTTGGCAGCGCTGAGCACACTAAAATTCTTCAGGCTTGGCAATCTCACCAATTAAAGATTCTTCAGAACCAAGAAAAAATCGCAGAGCTGCAAGCAAAGGCTGCTGCCGACGCTCAGAAGGTAATCGACGATAACCACGCGAAGTGGATGAAGCACATGGAAGACGAGCTGGAAGCGCACAAGCGAGCACAGGACGAAATGAAGCGGGCGGGCGACGCGTTAACCAAGTCTTTGAGAACGCCTGCGGAGGTGCTTGAAGACGAACTGAAGCACATCGAAAACCTTCTAAATAACGGAGACATCACGCATGAAACGGCGCGGCGTGCGGTGGAACGGGCAGAGACGGATTTCAAGAAATCGACAGACCCGGTGAAGCGCGAAGGGCGGGCATTTGCAACGAACATAGCCGACGTTTCCAGTGTTGTCTTTGGGGACAGCAGCCAAGGCAAGTCTGCCGAAAAGCAGCAGATAGACGAAACCAAAAAGGCAAACAAGCTTCTTCTGGACATCAAAAACATCATCGCAGGAAAGAAACAAGCAACGGCAGTTTAAGGAGCGGCTATGGCGTACATAGAAACATCAAGCCTTATCAATGGCACGACGGCGACCGAAACAAGAAACGGACGAGAGATTACACAGGTTCTAATCGTTGCCGATGTTACTACCGCACCACATCAGCGCGTGATTACGGCGATGACCACGGCAGGGGTGCCACGTGTTGACGATCCGTATGCTGGTGATAGCAACTGTATTTGCGAAAGCGTTAATGCAATCCCGCTGGACGACCCGACAATCTTTCAAGTGACCTGCGTTTTCAAAGAGAAGCAGAAGGCCGAAGAGCAGTACACCGAGGACATTTCCGCTTCTGTACAGTCCGCCGAAACCACTACAGACGTTGACGGCGAGCTGCTTGCCGTGCGCCACAAGAAAAGAGCCGACCAGCCGCTATGGGACGTGCAGGTAGCAACAGTAGATATTCAGAAGCCACAGCTTCGACGCACGATTTCCCGCATTGAGAACACAGAACCTTTAACGCCTGAGTTCTACATCGGGAAGGTAAACGTCGCAGGCTGGCGCGGCTATCCGGCGCGGACGTGGTTAATGACGGACATAACCAGCAAAGAACGGGAAGACGGGCGCTTTGATGTTCAGTACGTCTTGGCGTATCAGGCTGACACGTGGGACAAGATTATTTGGTATCGCGATCCCGACACCGACAAAGTGCCGGTGGACGTTGTGCCCGGTGAAGGCGCAAAATATTACCAGCTTTACGAAGAGTGGGATTTTGGAGGCATTGGTCTATGAGCCTGGACAATGCAAAAGCGAACCGAGGAAACCCGCTCCAGCGGTGGACGTCCGGCGATCCCCTTAGCGCCGACCGCCTGAACGAGATGGTGGACTCTATCAATGACGAGGGCGTGGGCATAGACGGCGCACGCCAGCGGAACGGGCACGGCCCCGTGCGGATGCGCCAGTTTACCATAGTGTCCGTTGAACCGGATTACCTTGTGTGCAGAGAATGGGACGGCGTGGAGGAATACGGGCAAGTGCTGGTTGCCAAACCCTATTTGCTCCGCAATGCAATCACTGCCCGCAATGGCGTGAGCTACACCTACACCAACACCCAGACGCGCACAGCCGTACAAAGCAGCATCACGGAGACACAGGTGGTAATTCCGCGTTACGTTGAAGGGGACATTATCTATGCCGCTCGTGGCATTCAGGGCGGGATGGGAATGCCGGAAGACGTGAGCCATGACATACGCTGGATTGACTTGAACGTGGACGGCAGAGCGTGGGCGAAACAATGAGCGAACTACGCGTAGTAAAACAGGCAGAGTTTCAGGACTGGCTTAACAAAGCCATTGCCGAGAATGCAACGGAAACCGTTCTCATTGCCGAGACGGGCGCGACTTTCACCAGCAGCCCCTACAAGGGCGAGCCGATCCCGGCGCCGACAATGCGAAAGATGATTGCCAAGCGGATTGCGCCAAACGTCGTGGAACTGCTGCCGGACACATGGAGCTGGAGCGACACACCGCAACCCTGATGCGCCGTCAAATCCTGCACACCTGCGGCCATGCCTACGAGCACCGGCTTTACTGCTGCGCTCCGCAGGCTGAAACCAAGCTGGCAAAGCTGCCAAGCCTCGTGTGCCCCGATTGCAAGCAGCGTGAATACACGCGAGCCAGAGCCAAACACAATCCCTGTTGACCACGCCAGAAACACCCATTGCCGTTTCTGTGGGCCATCTGATATACTTGTGATTGGAGGTACTGCATTGTGAAAGCCATTCTTTTGATGGCAGACGGCTTTTCCAACAATAGGGACAACACAATAAGTGTACTGCGTTCCGGCGTGAACGTTGTCAACTTTGAATCTGGAAAGCCGCTGGTATATAGCGGCTGGCTCATAGTCTACGTACGCGCCGATCCCGGCGAAAGCGGCGAACAGATGTTTACGCTCAAAGTCGTGAAGCAATCGGGCGAAAGCTTTGGTGCTCCAGATATGAGTGGCAGCCTTATTGTACCTTCCTCTGACGGCATTGCTCAGGTGGGGATTCAGTTCGGTCTACAGTTTCCAGAGGTAGGACAATATAAGTTTATATTTGAAATTCCGGGAAAGTGCCACGATGCCTGGGCGGTTCTCCTAAAGGTAGAGCCCCCGACGGCGAGAGGGTGAGGATCGCATTATGGGGGTAATCGTTGATACTTTCGCGTGGGGAATGCTTCAAATGCAGCCGCAACTAGACAACAGTCTGCCACGCACTGCATCCATAAACGTTGGGGCGCAAGGTATACCAAGCGACAGCGAAGCGGTGACGCCTGATATGGCGCGCAAACGCGAAGCGATACGGCGCAGAATGCAAGGCATTTCTGATGGGCAAATTCGCGCAGCGTTAGCACGCGCTGACGCCTATCGCCAAGGGACCGATAACGGAGTAAGTTAACCAAAGATGCAGCCCGGCGACATTTTCTGGGCTGCCGTTCCGGTAGGGAGGCCGCCAAATTTAGAGCCGCATCCGGCGATTTTCTTTAAAGCGCTGGATGATGGAATCGTTATTTTTGGAGGAACCTCGCTAGTTCATCCAAACGAACGATTGCTTCACACCGTGGACTTTTCCCAAAGCTGCTACCGAACACTGCATTTTAGGGGCATCAACCGGCCTACCTATTTTTACTACCGGTTTTTTCAGCCGATTCCGATCGGTCAAATCCGCAGCGGAGTTTTGGATACGGTTGAGCTAGAAGACTTTGACGAGTTGCTTCGAGCGGTGGGATTGCTAGGGTAACTTTAAAGGGTAACCTATTCACCTAGGGAAAACCATTTCTCCTATGAAGAAAGCAGGCTAATCCAGACTTGACTCTGGGTATCTTGGTTCGAATCCAGGCGGGGCAACCAATTCTAAGCCAACTTCGCGTTCAAACTTCATGAAATGCTAGAGTAGCAATTCCAAAGACTCTACGTTCTCACGCGATCAAAAGTCAGGCGGGGAGCGCGGAACACCAAAATCTGATAGCCGCGCTGCCGCTTCTGGGCAATTCACTGAACCACCTGAAAGCGTGCGCAGCTTGCGCTCGTAAAATTTCAAGCGCTAATCCGGTGTATCCCTTCTTCGGATACCTGATGAGGGAACTTTATTCCATGCGAACGCTTGCTGTATTTGCCTGCCTGCTCGTCTGCTCAACTTACGCCGCGGACCGTCCGAACATACTGATCTGTGTTGCCGATGATGCGGGATTTCAGCATTTAAGCGCGTACGGCTGTAAATGGGTGAAAACGCCGGGCTTCGATCGCGTGGCGCGGGAGGGCTTGCTGTTTACGCGCGCGTACACGCCGAACGCCAAGTGCGCGCCGTCGCGATCGTGCATTCTCACCGGCCGCAATCCGTGGCAACTGGAGGAGGCCGCCAATCACTGGTGTCACTTTCCAGCAAAGTTCAAGACGTATCCCGAAGTGCTGAAAGAAAACGGCTGGTTTGTGGGAAAGACGGGCAAAGGCTGGGGACCGGGCATCGCCGTGGATGCACAGGGAAAACCGCGTTCGCTCACAGGCGTGGATTTCGACAGCAAGCGCACCGAGGCACCCACGCGGCAGATCGCGGCGATGGACTACGCTGAGAACTTTTCCGACTTTCTGAATGCGGCCCCAAAAGACAAGCCCTGGTACTTCTGGTACGGCTGCTACGAACCGCACCGTGGCTACGAGTTCGGATCGGGCATCGCCAAGGGCGGAAAAAAGCTCGGCGATATCGATTCTGTTCCCGCTTTCTGGCCTGACAACGAGGCCGTACGCACAGATATGCTCGACTATGGTTTTGAAATCGAGCACTTTGACAAGCATCTGCTGCGCATGCTGCAACTGCTTGAGAAGAACGGCCAGCTCGACAACACGCTGATCGTCGTCACCAGCGACAACGGCATGCCTTTTCCGCGCGTGAAGGGGCAGGAATATGAAATGTCGAATCATCTGCCGCTTGCGATCATGTGGAAGAACGGCATCAAGAATCCGGGCCGGAAAGTTGATGACTACGTCAGCTTCATCGACCTTGCTCCGACCTTCCTCGAGCTGGCTGGATTGAAGTGGGAGCAGACGGGAATGCAGCCCTCGCCCGGCCGCAGCCTGCTCGATATTTTCAGCTCCGAAAAAAGCGGCCGCGTGACGGATTCACGCGACTACGTTCTGATCGGCAAGGAACGGCACGACATCGGCCGGCCCAACGATGCGGGTTATCCGATCCGCGGCATCGTCAAAGATGGCTTTATGTATCTGCACAATTTCGAAGTGGACCGCTGGCCGGGCGGAAATCCGTCCACGGGGTACCTCAATTGTGACGGCGGTCCCACGAAGACTGAAGTGTTGAAAACGCGCGGGCAGGAAAAAATCGAACGCTTCTGGCAGCTCAATTTCGGCAAGCGCCCGCAGGAAGAATTTTACGATATCAGCAAAGATGCCGACTGCGTTAACAATCTCGCCGAAGACACGCAATTCGCGGCGCGCAAGCAGGCGCTGAAGGAGCAGCTCTTTAATGAGCTGAAAGCGCAGGAAGACCCGCGCATGTTCGGCAAAGGCAGCGTCTTCGACGAATATCCTTATGCCGACAAACAGCACCGCAACTACTACGAGCGTTTCCTGAAAGGCGACAAACTCAAGGCGGGATGGATCAATCCGAGCGACATCGACAACCGCGGCGATTAGCAGGTTACTTCTTTGCCGGAGCGGGCGGGGGCAGCGACGCCTTTACTTGAGCCCACTTCGGATTGGCTTCGGCTTCCCAGACTTTGAGATCGTCGAACCAGGCGTTCTCGCCGCCGCTGATGAATTCGAAGCGGTCTTTATCCTGCGCCACGCCTTCGTTCTCTCCGAAGATGATGACCTTGGCTTCGGGAATCTGCAACACGGCTTCCTTGTCAAAGATTTCGACCAGCAGCGTGTACCATTTGCTGGAATCTAATTTAATTTTCTGCTCAGCCATGTTCTGACCCTTGGTCGTCGGGCCCATTCCGGACATGCGTTTGAGCGACACGCCGTTGGTATTGATCATGGCGCGGAAGATGTGTTCCTTGGCTTTGCCATTATCAAGACTCAGCCCCTGCCACTTCGAATTACCGACTTTAAAGCGGCACTGCATGATCAGATTCTTCGACGGCAGCTTTGACGACATGGCCGGATGATGCCCGTCTTCTTTCTGCTCGCTGATCTTCAGTTCGCCGTCGACGACTTCAAACTTTCCTTTGTAAATGTACCAGCCGCCGGGATTGCCCTTCGTGACCGAGGCCTGGTCTTTGAAGGATTCTTCCTTCAGAAGTTTGCCGCGCGTAGTCATCAGTGTTGGCGGATCAGCCGTCTCAGCGGCGGAAGCAACGACCGAGACGAGCGAGGCAAGCAGAACAAGCGCGCGCATGATTGGGTGATCCTTTGTAAATAGACTTTGAAATGACATACACAGCCCGATGCAGATTGGCAGCGTATTTCTGGCCGGCAGCGTTGACCGGTTCGCGGGAAGGGTGATAGGCTTTAGTGCATGAGCCCGCCACAATGGTTATCTGGTCTTCTTGGCATCTTGGCGGTTCAATCAAAACCTCACATCAACGGCTCGGCAAGCTTCAGACCTCGCGGCGCGCGCTGGTAGACCGGATTCAGGGGCGCTTTGGAGACAAACAAAGTGAGCTCATCCATGCTCGTTAGCGGCGTTTCAAGCGTTGCCGAAATGGTTACGCCATTGCGCTTGAGCACAAAGGCGCTGACGACTTCTTTGCCGAGCTGCTGAAACACAGAAAGCACCGTCGCCGGCGCTTTGACTTCGATCTGTGAGGCGAGTGCATCCTGCTTTAAAACGATCGTGATGTGTTGGCGTTCCATTTTTGGGCCTCGCGTTAAAGGCAATTCGACTAACCAGTGCGTAGAAAAAAATCCCGCTGCGCCGCCGAAAAACTTCATTTCGATGACTCTTGGCAACGCGCATGCCACATCCGCAAATCGTTGAAGTGTGACGGTTTAACCCGCGCAATAACGGTTGAGCCGGCCTAAATTAAATTCGCCAAGGACGCCAAGGCGCCAAGAACGCCAAGTTTTTTAGATTGAGTTTCAGAGCGAGCGACGCCCAGCAAGACTCGGTCGACCTCGCTGTGCTTATAAAATGCTGTCGTTCCTGGCGCCTTGGCGTCTTGGCGGTTTAATAAAAACTACCACCACGGCGGTCTGATCAGCTGCGGGCCTTCCTGAAGTTTCTGCTTTTTGGCGCGCTCGGCGCGGCGGCGCATGATCGGATCGTCGAGCGTATAGGTTACTTCGTTGTTGCCGAGCTTAAGCGTCAGCTCCAGAAGCGTGCCGTCTCCTTTAAGAAGCATGCGGCAGGGCAGAATGGCGCTCGCGCAATTGGCCACGAATAGCTGCGGCTCGTCGCGGTCGCGCGCCTGCAGGCGCTGCTTTTGACGCTCAGTCAGTGCCGGGCGCGGTTCCGGTTTGATCTCAAACATGATCACGCCGCAGCGGTTCTGGCGCACGGATAAGAGCGCGACCTTTTGAAAGACTGTTTTTTCGGCATCGTCGGTTTTGCTCATGTCCGGCAGTGGCAGGCGGCTGGCGATCGCCGCCAGGTGTTCGACGCGGTTGAAGTCGAAGAGGTATGTTCCAGTGGAGAGTTTGCGTTTCATCGTGTGCGATGTCGCGCGCTGCTTCAGGGCCTCCGACTGCTGCGCCTTAAGTTCTTCATCACTGATCGGCACGCGAACCAGCGGGTCCTGCCACTCGCCGTCGTCTTTCACGCCGGGGCTTACGCTTTTCACGAGAACAGGCGCCGCGGCAGTATTTGTGCCGGCCGTTTCCACGTCACGGTTCATGCGCACTTCGATGTTTCCGCCCCCGAGCGCGGCGCTGATCTTGTACGCGGCTTTGGCGTCGCCCTCGCCGAACTCATCGCCGATGGCTTCGTACGAGAGCGGCAGCCACTTTTCATCGAAGCGCGTGACCGCCGCTTCGTGCCGCGACGAGCCTTTGGTCTCGATGCTCACCGAAGCTGTCGCGACGTATGCGCCTTTGGCCTTCGCCGGATCTGAGTTCTTCGAATAGCTGAAGCGCAGGCGTCCGAGCTCGCCGTCGCGCACACGCACGGAGTAAACCAGGTCCTTGTCGAGCGGATACGGGAATGGCTTCTCGGGCAGGACTGGCGGCTGCACGCGCAGCTCGGCGACCTGCGCCAGATTTTCGAGCGTGCCGCGCTCGGTCACCGGCGCATCGCCAGGGCCGAGGCTGGCTTCGAAGTCCTCGCGTTTCATCAGCAGGCCCGTGCGCTTGTCGAACCACATCTCCTGCCGTCCGCGAAGCACCTCGACCGATTGCGTGGAGACCGTCGTGACATCGTAGCGCGCGCATTCGTACGTGGTGTCTTTGACGGGAATAACCTGCGTGCCGAGCGGCTTGGCGACGAGGTAGAGAATAGTCATCACTTCAGGGATGAAAATGGAGAACGTCACCGGCCGGTTAGCATTGCGGGCTTCCTCGTTATTCACGTACCACTGATGGATGAACTCCATTTCGACGGGAATGAACGTGTCACGGCTTGCGAACGGGATTTCGTGCCGGTCCACCTGCTCGCCGCCGCGGAGCACCTCCACGGTGATGCCGCTTTTCGTGCGGTGGCCGATGAAGCGCTGCGGCTGGCCGCCGCTGGTGTTGGCGATGTCATAAGCGACGACGTGGGCGGTGGCGGGATCTAAATAAAGGTGCGAACTGGTGATCGACCGCGAGGGTTCGCCGAGATTGTCGACGAGCATCTCCGTGTCCTGATCCAGGCGCATGACGTGCTGCGGAAGCTGCATGATCTGCTGCAGATCGCTCAAGCCGGGAACTTCGGCAACCGAGACCTGGCGCGGGTTGTAGCGCACGAGCGCCTGGTAGACGCGCTCGCTTTTTCGCGTAGTCAGCACGGTGTGAACGGCCGGGTTTGCGGCGTCAATCTGACCAATATAGAGGTTTTTTGGTTCCGTGACAGCCGCCGCTGGGACCGCCGGTGTACCGCCGGTCTTCGTGTTGTTCGTTCCGAGATTTGCAGCCGTGTTCGCAGGCGGTGTCTGCACAGGTGGCGTCGCGGGCGCCGGAGCAATCAGGAACAGAATGCCGGCACACAGAAGTGCGACAACGAAGATGGCGAGCCCGACGCGTAACATGAGGAGAGAAACTTACTCGCCTTTCGCTTCACCTTCCAGCAGTTTCACAAGCTGCGACGCGTCGATGCACTTCACGCCGGCTTTCTCGGCCTTTTCTCGCTTGCCGCCTCCGCCTTCGCCGACGACCAGGTAATCCAGTTTTTTCGAAACACTCTTGATCGTGCCGCCCTTTGACTTGATCAGCGCTTCGATGTCCGGTCGCGCATCGTAGTGCTTGCCTTCGAAATCGAATTCGACATGGCCCGTGAGACAGAAGCTCTCTTTGAGATGGCCGTCGACCTTCTCCGATTCTTTCAGCGTGACATGCTTGAGCAGATCGGCGACGAGCTTGCTGCGTTGCTGCAGGCCGCTGCGGATCGTTTCGGCCATCGTTTCGGCGATGCCTTCGACTTCCATGAGTTGCTCGGCCGTAGCCTGCTGAATGGCGCTGAGCGTCCCAAAATGATTTACCAGTCGCGCCGCCACCGACGGTCCAAGACCGCGGATGCCGAGGCTGACGAGGAATGTTTCGAGCGTCTGTTCGCGCCGCGAGTTGATCGAGTTCACGATATTGCGCGCGGACGTTTCGCCCTGGCGTTCCAGTTTCTCAAGAATTTGCTCTTCGGTGAGCACATAAAAATCGACCGGCGATTTCAGCAGGCCCACTTCAATGAGCCGCGCGATGAGCCGTTCGCCGACGCCCATCATGTACGTCACGCCACGTGAGACGTAGTACGAGAGATAATCATGCAGCTGCGACGGGCAGCCGCCGAGATTGGGGCAGACCAGGTTCGTCTGCGTCTCGTCCCAGGTGACTTCGGAGCCGCAGGAGTCGCATTTCTTTGGCAGATCGGCTTCAGCGTCCGAGCCCGAAACTTTCTGAACAAAGTAGGGGATAACCTCGCGTTCGAGCAGAACTTTGTCGCCGACGTGAACCTTCGTCTCTTTTACTGTCTTAGCGTTATGCAGCGTGCAGAGCGTCACCGTCGCGCCGCCGAGGCTGATCGGGGCGACTTCCATCGCGGGGCTCACGCGGCCGCTTCGAGTCGTATGCCAGAGGATGCGCTTGATCGTGGTCTCACCGCGATCACGGCTGAATTTGAATGCCAGACGGTAGCGCGGGTGATGGCTGGTCGATCCAAGTTCCTGATGCAGGGCGATCCGGTTGACGGTGAAGACCACCCCGTCGATTTCGTAAGGAAGCGCTTTGCGTTCGGCTTCGATGCCTGAAACGGCGTCCTGAACTTTATCCGGCGTCTTCACATGCATGAAGAAGGTGGTCTCGAAGCCGAGCTTCTCGAGCTGCTTAAGATTCGCGACCTCACTTTTCCCGTCGCTGCCGGGAAGTTTTCCATAACAGCCGTGAACCATGAACGCAAGCTTGCGCTGCTTTGTAATGTTTGGGTCTTTCTGCTTCAGGCTTCCCGCGCAGTAATTCCGCGGATTGGTCGGCCGCTCCTCCTCGCGCGCTTCGCCGGCTGCCAATTGTTTTT
>DASPJR010000006.1:0-4015 GCA_035628505.1 Planctomycetota bacterium
GGGCGAGGTTGTGTATGAGGCAGCGGGCGCATTGAAGGCACTGGTTCAGCTCGCTGGCAGCGGCATGCATGGCGTCTGGATCGCGGGGAAGGGGTTCGGCGCCCTCGTCGCAATCACGCTGGCGGCGCTGGACAAGCGGATTGCCGGCCTTGTCGCAGATGCGCCATTGAGCTGGGGCGAGCCCATCGAACCGCACGCACTGGTGGTCCCAAAGTGGCATGCGGTGACCGACCTGGCCGAACTGTGTGCAATGATGGCGCCGCGCCCCGTCTGCCTTGTCCAGCGGCGCGCTGCCGCGGACGGGCTTCATCAGGAACTGGCGGATGTGAATGCCTTAGCCGCGGCGATGAGGCCTGCGTACCGCTTGGCAAAGAAAAAGCCGCTCTTGAAGATCACTGCTCCAGGAAATTTTGCTGGCGTCATCGGGTGGATGACTGCGACGGCGAAAAAAGAGAAGCCGCCGGCAGAGAAACCGCAAAGATTGGTGCGATCGATCCTCCCTGAACGCCAATTCGCGCTGACGAAGTACACGCAGCCTGAAGGCTGGCGTTTGGCGGCGAGGCGCTTACGCCAGAAATATCGCGAGATCAGCGGCATTGTCGGCAACCCAAAGCCGCTGAGCGTTCAGCTCGTGAGCCGCAACTCTCTGCCAGGCTACGAGCGCGCAGAATACCACGTCCGTACGGGTCAGAACACGTATGCAAACGTGCTCTTCATGAGCCCGCACGGCGTAAAGCGCCGTCGCACGACGATTCTGTGCCTGCCTGGTTCTGGCAGCGACGTAGCGAGAGTGGAAGCGGTCTACGCCCACGAGGTCACGGCACAGGGCTGGAATGCATGCATCATGGACGCGCGCGCGGCGCTTTATATGTTTTATCCTGGTATCGCCGAGCACCGCGCCATCCTCTCGCAATCCCTGCATGACCTGATGTGCTGCATGAATTGGATGTGCGAACGCGACGACGTGGATGTAAAGCGCATCGGCTCCATGGGCGTGTCCCAGGGCGGCAGCCATACGTGGATGCTGGCAGCAATGGACGAACGTATTGCCGCCGCGGTCCCGGTCTGCGGCGTCTGTTCGTTCAAAAGCATGATCCAGAACTACAGGCATGAATGGTACGGCGGCGACTTCGCAAGCTTCCTGGACGGCGGCACGATTTACTACTGTACGCCCGGCGTCCTTGCCGTCGCGGAACAACAGGATCTGGTCGGCCTGATTGCGCCGCGCCCGCTGATGCTGATCGGAGCCAATCACGATGCCTGGTTCCCGTTGGACGGCATGCGCGAAAGCCGCGACGACCTGCGGCACATCTACCAGGTCATGCGCGCTTCGAAGAACTTCGAATACATCGAATTCGAAGGCGAACACTCAATGCCGGAGCATACGCGCCGCAAGGCGTACGCGTTCTTCCGCAAGCATCTTGCGTAGTGACGCCCGTAGGACAGAACCTAACATAACGTATATTATCGGACGATAAACGCGCTGTTGAAATGCGCGCACATGGCTTTAGACTGCCTGCTTCCAATCTCGTGCGCTTTCGACGTTGTATGAAAGGACATCATGGAAAGCCCATCCAGCGTTCCCGCTCTGTCGTGGCACCTTGCAATTATCATTGTGGTTTTGGGGACCGTCAGCATCGGCGCTGGCATCTTGAAACGGTCAAACCCGCCGATTGAAGACAATGCCAAATTCGAAAAGGACATTGCCGACCGGGAGGCACGGGTTGAAGCGCTTAGTAAGCGCGCCCGCGAAGCTACGGAAGCTGGATTGGCCAAGGCGAACGAACTCAATGCTAAGCGCCAGGAAATTGCCGCGTTGTCGATGAAGCTGAATCAACGCACCGCCGAAGTTCGACAACTCGAGGAGCTCAACGGCAAGAAGATTGCCGAATTGCGGGAGCAAATGGGCGTCGCGCGGAACCAGGCGTCGCAGGACATCGACGCGGCGAACAAACTTCTCCGCGAGGCCGCCGGACGCGAGCAGATTCAAAAAGCGATTCAACAGACCGCTGAAAAGTTCAAGAACGCGGTTGTGACCATTGAGTGCGAAGATGGCTCCATTTGTTCAGGGTTTTTCGTGGGTGGATTTAACGTGCCTATCTGCGTTTGCACAACTGCGCAGGGCAAGCGCGCACAAGCCGCCCGGATAAAGCTACGATATAAGCGCAATGATGCCGACCCGGAGTACAGCGTCGCCGTCGGCCGCGCACAGACGCTCGCCCGCGAGGTGAATACCGGCCTGACAGTCCTGACATTCACCTTCCAGGACCGCATCACGATTAACACGGTATCTCTCGAAATGATCGCCGCGATACGGCAAGGTGACGCCGTCCTGACGATTTCCAGCCAGGTTGCGGGCGGTGAACTGATGGAAAACAACGTCTACGATGGCGTTGTGAGCGCCACCAGCCGCAAACTTGGTGACGTCAACGTGGTGCAGACCTCAATTCCATCAAACCCTGGTTCTACAGGTTCCCCGGTGTTCAACGCCAACGGAGTGCTGGCCGGCGTCCTGCTTGGACAGTTTTCCGATATGGAACGCGTTAGCGCCGTAATACCCGCCTCAGCCCTTGTCGACCTTCTCAAGTCGCTGGAAAAGAAATGATGAAAACCATCCAATGCAAGTGCGGCCAGACGCTGGAGATTCCGGCCGCGGCCGACACCCTAGTGTGTCCTCAATGCAACGCATCATACCGAGTGCGCCGGGCGGGAGTTCCCCCGTCCCCCACCCCGCAGGCCCCTGCGGAGCCATTAGCTGGCGCACCGAGGGAAGAGCTGGCTGCCGATTCCGATATGAAAGCTTCGCCCGGAGCAAAGAAGCCGGGGCGCCGCAGCCTGCGAGCGCCGACGGCTCCCAGCGGATCAATCGTGGCAACTGGGGTCGCGGCTCTTGGCGTTGTCCTCCTGCTTATCGGCGTGGTCCTGCTTCTGCTTGGAGCGCCTCAGATCGAGAGCAAACGCCCAACGCTCGAAGCACGAATCGAGGAGCTCAAGCGCAAGGAATCTGAACTCGACAAAACGCTGACAACGGAACTCAAGAAGGCATCCGATGACAGCCGCGAACTCGGCACGCAAGCCGGAAAGATGACCGAGTTGCAATCGCAGGCCGACATGATGGAGCATCGTTTTCGTGTCGCCTCTTCAGGCGCCAGCGTCGCCGCGATGCAAGCCGAGAAGAACGCTGCCGAAGACGAACTGAAGAGGTTGCAGCGGGATATCGGTGATCGGACCGCTAACGCCAGCCCGGCTCAAATCATTGCACGGCTGCAGAAATGCGTGGGCGTCGTACGCACGGATGTCGGTGTTGGTTCTGGTTTCCTGATCGACGGTAGCGGCCTATTCGTCACGAATTATCACGTTGTCGCGGGCAGCAGTAAGGTCACGGTGACACTGCAGAAATCGGACAAGCAGGATAAGGTCGTGCTCGAGTCCTCGGTCGTGGCTGCGGACGTTAAGAATGATCTTGCCCTGCTGAAGCTTCCTTCGCCACCGGAAGGCATCGCGATCAACAGCCAGTATCCCATCGTGCGAGTTCGGCGCGATCCCGCTTTACGCGCTGGCGAGGCGGTCACGGCCATCGGAAATCCTGCCGCGGGCCTCGACGTCCTCGACTTCACGGTGACCACCGGGGTGGTCTCCAACCCAATACGGAAACTGGGCGAGCTCGAATTCATCCAGACATCGGCGCCCGTGAATCCCGGCAACTCCGGCGGGCCACTGCTGGATTCTGCCGGCCAGCTTGTCGGCGTCGTGGTAGCTAAAGGCGTGGGCGTCGAAGGCATCACATTTGCCATTCCGGTTGCACGGCTGTCGAACTTCCTGGGAGGCGCGCAGCAGGCGCCGCTGACTGTAAAAAGCACGCTTAGCGAGTGGGAAAAGGAGCACAACCCGGCGATCGGGCTGAGCAACGTGCCCCCGGACCTCCAAAAGCAGGCGATCGCGCTCGATTCACCATGTCTGCAGATGCTCCTCTCTGCCGACGGAAAGATCATGTACCTCCTGATGGGCGGTGCCG
>DASPJR010000007.1:0-17750 GCA_035628505.1 Planctomycetota bacterium
CTGTTTCCTGCTGCTGATCGCATGCTCGCACGTGCGTGCTGACATCGCACCCGCTCGCCTGAAGGCTGATAATCAGACTGAGCTCTACACAAAGCTGCTGGCGAAGCTGTCTGAAATCCGCAAGTCGCGCGCGGCCGATGCGGACAAAGCAGCCTCCTGGAAAGAAGTCGACTTGAAGAAGCTCGTGAAATTAGACGACTGGACCGAAGTCGGTTCCTGGGACATGGATAAGCTCATCGAGAGATCCCGGGCCGAGCAGAAGGCACTTTCTGAGAGTAAAACTGACGACGCCAGGCTTGCAACACTGAAGGAACTCGAAGAATTTCTCGCTGCTAAGCGCGTCGAGCTTGCCGCAAACGAAGAGCAGAGGCGAAAAGCTAAGGAGGAGTTCCGCCGCAAGCGCGCCAAGGGCAATGAGCTCATTCCGTTCTGCCCCGTAGAATTCGGCTCGCCTCCACCGGCTCAGCTGCGCACGATTGTCGCGGGAATCGCACTCTCCCTTGCGCTGATCATCGCCGGCTTAGTGCTGGCGCGCCGAGCGGGAGCTGAACGTCTGTCACCGGCCTGAGGCAAAGCATGACCGAATCCCCGTTTTCGCTGCGCCTGCTATGAGTCCTGAAGCCGCCTGGTCCTTTTTACCTCTTGGCTATGCTTTAACCATTCTCATTGAAACACCGATTCTGCTGGCCTTTCTTTCCAGGCGGCATTCGATCTCGCGCAGGCTGCTTGCCGGAGTATGGCTGACCGCCTGCACGTATCCGATCGTTGTGCTCGTTCTGCCGTTTCTCTTCTCGTCGCGACTGAATTATCTCCTCGTCGCCGAAACATTTGCGCCCGGCGCCGAATGCCTTCTCTTCTGGCTCGCCTTCATCAAGGGGAAGCCAGAAGCAACGCGGCGCAGCATTGCTGTCGACATGGCGACAGTGGCCGGCGCCAATCTCTGTTCCTTTGCGGCCGGAGAATGGATGCAAGCCGCCGGCTGGCTTTGATTATTCTGCGCTGAGTACTTCAACCGGCTTTGACGCATTCAGCGGATCGTTGCGTTTCGAACGGGTGGTCACTTCTCTGAAGCGTTCCGAATAGCGTTCGTGATTGGTGCCCATCAGGCGGTCCCAGACATTGAAATAGATGCCGTAATTGTCGCGGAACGATTCGTGATGAAGGATGTGCGCCGTGGGCGTATTCAGGAATTTTCCGAGCCACGAATCAACCAGCCAGGATGGGTAGAATTCGTAGCCGGTGTGGCCGATCACGTTAAACAGAATCTGCCAGAACATGAAGACGACAAACGACAGCGGGTGAATCGGAACCGTAAACGCGATCAGCGGAAAAATCCCGGCCTGCACGACTGCTTCGAGCGGGCTGAACGCGTACGCCGCCCAGGGCGTGGGATTGGTCGAGAGATGATGCGTCTGGTGAAACCACTTATAGAGCCAGCGGTGATGCATCAGTCGATGCGTCCAGTAAAAATAGGTATCGTGAATGGCGATATTGATCGCGACGCTCGCGAAGAACCAGTTCCACGTCTGGTTGTCGAGATTCCGCGGCATCTGCGTCCAGCCGCGGCGGATCGCCAGCACCGTCAGCGCGCCGACGACTGCGAAGATCAGCACCGAGCGGGCGGAGTAAAGCGCTTCGCGGTAAGCTTGCGAGCGCTCCGGAAAGTGAGCGACGATCTTGCGCGAAAACCAGCGCCGCTTGAACCACATATAGCCCAGCACCCAGCCGGCGCCTGCGAATATCAGGTACCGCAGGCCGGCCTCCATGGTGATGCCGAGCGTCAGTTTCAGAAAATCAGCCACTGGTTTTCCTTTACCGCTTCATCGGCCCCACGTACTGCCGCGCGATCACGACATCGTCAAACCAGACTGTCTGTTTCTCCTTCCAGTACTTCTTCGTCGGATCGCCGCTGTCATAGCCGTAGTGCTCCAGCCAGAAGCAATTCACTTTCAGATCGCCGTCGTTGCGCCAGCGGATGCCTTTGAAATGCCCGGCGAGTTTGCCATCGAGCCACATGGCTTGTTCGCCGTCCTCTTTGCCGGGTGTGTTGGCCTTGATCATGAATTCCCAGCACTGCCACGTATCAAGTTTCGGAATCACTTTGTCCGGCCCGGCCTGCTGGCCTTTTCCAGGGCCTTTGGGAAAAAATCCGTTGCCCCAGTACTTGTTCATCTTTTTATCGACTTCCATGTCCAGATAGTACGTGTACAGATTCAGCTCGCCCGGCGGCGGATTTTTACCCCAGGCGAACCAGGGTTCCATGCCTGTTGAATAATACGTCCCGTTCGGCTTCAAGCCCGCCTTGCCGAACGACGACCATTTATTGTTCTTCAGGTTTGCCGAAAGCCAGATGAAATGATGGACGTACTGATAGTCCGCTGAAAACTTCACGTACACGCGCGCGAAAACCGTGTCCGCACCGGGCATGAACCACTTTTTCGCTTCGCCGCCCGTGTTTTTTCCCCGGATCATCTCTGAGCGCACGCAGCGGGCGCCGCCGTTGGGATTCTCCTCAACGACCGCTATATCACCGCTGTTCTCGTCCCATTTTTTGAGCGTGCCCGATTCAAAATTGTCCGCAAACAAAACCGCTTCATCTTTGTCGATTCCCGCATCACTCGCATACTTCGCCGCGAGGCCGGGGCCTTCGGGAATGTCCTGAGTAAACGCAGCGGTGATAAGCAGAATCGAAAGCAGCAGGAGTGAACGAAGTGCTGTGCGCATGAGTGAACTCCTGCGATTTGTTATACAGTTGCAGCACCGCCGCGGCTACGAGAATCGGCCCTGAAAGCGGGCTTATCCGTTGCGCTCGAAGCGGCAGGACCCTTCTGCAATGCGAGCACATCCGGGAAATGGCGATCAGCGCACGGAGGCCAGATAAACCGCTTCCAGCCGCTCGACCATTTTCTGTTCGTCATAAAGCTCTTTGACGCGCTTGCGCGCGGCTTCGCCCATCTGGCGCGAGGCAGCGCGGTCCTTGAGGAGTCCTGCGAGTGCGGCAGCGAATTCAGTCGGATCGATGTTCATCAGGTTTCCGCTGCCATTCTGCGGCGGAGTTGCCTTAACGATCATACCCGTTGCGCCATGCTGAATGACTTCAGGCAGACAACCGACACTCGTCGCTACGATCGGTTTTCCCGAGGCGCCCGCTTCAAGCGCCACACGGCTGGAGCCTTCCGAGCCGCGCGAGGGCAGCGCGATCACGTCTGCTGCGGCAAAGATGTTCTCGACGTCGCCGCGCATTCCCGTGAATTGCAGCAGCTTTTCATCCAGCCCCTCGGCACGCGCCGCTTCAATTGTTTTGGCGAGCATGCCTGGCGTGCGCTCGTCGCAGGCGCAGAGCGCGCGCAGGCCGGGAACCGAATTGTCGCGCACCAGCTTCGCCAACGCCTTGAAGAAAATTTCGTGCCCCTTCACCCGTTCCAGGCGCGCGACCATCACGACCAGCGAAGCATCCGGCGCAATGTTGAACTCGGCACGAATCGCCGCGCCGTCGTTTTCGGGCTTGAAGCGTTCGGTATCCACGCCGTCGACGATCAGCGAAATTTTCTGCGCATCGAAGCCAGGCAGCTTGCGTAGCCCATCGTAAATAACTGTCGACGGCGTGATGATGTGATCGGTGAGTGTGTTGTGCATCCACCGGTTGAATGCGTGCGGCTTCACCGGCACCACGACGCCGCGGCTTCGAATCACTGCCGGCCGCTGCGAGCGCCGCTTGCGGCCTATTCCGAGGCAGGCGATCCAGGATTCCTGCGAAAGATGCGCGTGCACGACATCGACTTTGCGCGAATCACAGATTTGTCTGAGCAGCGCCGTGTCGTGAAAAAAATCCAGCGGCCGGAATCCGCGCTTGAAGCGGAATGAATCGAAGACCTCAAGCTTCATCGCCCGCGATCGTTCGGCAGCCGTCGAGCCCGGCAGGCAGCCCACGAGCACCGTATGACCACGCGCCGCAAGCAGGCGCATCTGGCGAAGCGCTGTCGCGCAGCGCCCGCCGATGCCCATCAGCGAGACCAGGTGAAGAATTGTCAACTTTCGTGACATGTGCGCGAATTTTAATGGAGTGAGTCATGATGCATAATGCATAATGCATAATGCATAACGTTGAAGCCGTTATGCATTATGCGTTGTGCGAGCAAGTCTAATCGCGCTTTATGCATCAGAAAACGCGCGCTGTTTTCCCGCTCCTGGCTGAGTACTTTCCGGTGAACGCTCCAGAATAAACCGTGTTGCCGATCGTGACCCGCAGCGGAAGCGTGATGCTCGCGTTGCGGATATCCCCGTTTGCCGCGCCGTACACTTCGAGCGATTTCGCCAGTTCAGCGTGCTTGATATTGATTGTAATTCGTCCGGTAGAACCGGCCGCGCCGGACTTCACGATAAGCTTCACGCTGCCGTCATCAAAATTCGCGCGGCCTTTGCTGTCGAGTACAACGTGAGTCACCGAGCCGGCAAGCTCGACAATTACCGGCAGATTACGCCCGTCGAACTCCGGCGGAAGCGACATGCTCGCCTGCGCCTGCCACGAATCGCGTCCACTCTCGCTGAGGACAAGGTTTGCTCGCAACCGCTCAACCGTGAGCGTCTGGTCCGGTGTTCCGGCGACGTCGGAGACCACAACGCGCAACGACTCGCTGGTCCAGCGTCCATTGCTGTCCATGATGTACGCCGTGGCATCGTACGTTCCGGCGGCACTGTAGGTGTGAGTCGCGACGGCACCGAGTTCGCTCGTGCCATCGCCAAAGTCCCACTCGATGCGCGGCGGGGTGACGGCGCCCTCTGTTGTTGCCGGAAGCGCCTGGGCGAAGAACTCAACCGGCTCCATGACCCGCACGCTTTGCGGCGTGGCGCTCACCGAACCGAAGGCCGGACCGGGCTCCTCAATGCCCGCACCCGAGGCGAAGGAGATGTAGTTGAGGTTCACGTCTCCATTGTCGAACACAACTTTCAGCGTATGGCTGCCGGATGGCACGTTGATCGTCGTGCTTGCGTTGGCCCAGTTCTGCCAGCCATTGGTGAGCGGCACGTTGATCGTCGAACCGACGCGCGCGCCGTCGAGTTCCAGGTGGATCGTTCGATACGTCGAAGCGGTCGCGACGCGAAGGGTTACCGTGCAGGTTCCGCTTGAGCTTGCCGAAATGTTGTAAGCCAGCCACTCTCCGCCGGCGGTCCAGCCGACGTTGTACCCGCCGCCCGAATCGCTGCAGACAGCGATGTCCACATCATCGCTGCGGTAGGCGCCGCCTCCGTTGCCGGCGCTGGTGTCGTGGTAACCCGTGCCTTCGCCGCCGGCGCGGTAATCTTCCGCTTCAATCCGGCCCGGGACGATCGAGGCTGAACCGCCTGTCGTTCCCCCGGAAGAAGTGGTCGTGCCCGCGCTCACGCGGATCCAGTTGATATTGTAGTCACCAGAATCGGCGTAGATGCGCATTACCTGCGTGCCCGCGCCGAGCGACACGCCTGTCTTGCTGATCGTCTGCCAGTTCTGCCAGCCGCCGGTGTAGGGCACGCTGAAGCTGCCGATGCTGCTGCCGTTAAACTCAATGCGGAAGGTGCGTCCGCTGGCGCCGGAAGCCACACGCGTTTCAACGGTGTATGTTCCGGCAGACGCGACATTGACCGTGTACTCAAGCCACTCGCCCGTACGGATGTAGCCAATCGAATAGCCGCCTTCCACGCAGCTTTCGATGTCCACATCCGTCGAGCGGAACTGACCGGGGATATTGCCAGAATCGATATCGTGGTAAGCAACGCCTTCACCGCCATTGTCAAACTTTTCAGCTTCGATAGTGCCAGGCAACGAAACGGGCGAGCCAGCGTAGGGCGATTGCGTCGTGGGAGCGGGCGTGGGCGCCGGCGGCGGGGTTGTCGATGTCGTGCCGGTGCTGAGCGCCAGCGTATAGAGCTGGGCGTTTGAGGCGCCGTTCGTGTCGTCGATGCGCACGTAATAACTTCCGGCCGACAGATTAACGCTCAGCGTCTCGGCGCTGCCCAATCCAGTGTTATTTGCTGAGCCAATCGTGCTACCGCCCGAATTGAGCACATCGATGCGCAGATCCTGGATGCGGCGCGTATCGATTGTGCTTTCACTGCCGCCCTGGTTGCCGATGCTGTAGCTGTTTCCCTGCGGCGTCGCGGTAACGGTCAGCTTCACCGAAGAGGAAAGCGAAATCTTGAAGTAATCCACGTCAGCGCCATCGTCGATCGACAGATTGGTGATCGTCTTCGTCCCGCTGATGGTTCCCAGGTCGGCTGCGGTCGACGTTGAATTGTTGTGCCCCGTTCCCGTGGAGCCCTTGCGTTCATAGGTATCGCCATAGAGCCGCTGCGCGCCCCGGATGTCATCATCCTGCGGCCCGTCGAAGCTCGTATCCAGCACCGGCTCCATCAGCTGCTTGGAGTTGTTCGAAATGCAGTGTCCGAGACCGAAACCGTGGCCATGCTCGTGAGCGACGACGTTGCGCAGGCCCTGGTGATTCGTGCCTGAGCTGTTCCACCCGTAGGACGTATCCAGCACCATGTCGCCGCCGGTGCCATTTCCGGGATAGTAATTGTACGCCGCAACGCTGCTGGGAATCGCGGTACCGTAGATGCGCACGTCGCCGCGCGAGCTCGATCCACCCGAACCCCAGGAGGCCCCGTCGTCACTCACTTCCACGTAGCGAATGCCGCTGAGATCCGACCACTTCGCAAAAACCTGGCGGAAGACATCCTTCCAGCCCGAGCCGCCGAACTGCGAATTCATGGCCGAGTTCAAATTGCTCGGGGACTGACTATTGTATGAATTGGAGGGAATCGTCACACCATCCGGCACGAAGCTGTACGTGATGACGATCGGATCGCCGCGCGAGGTCGACGGCGTCCGCACGGTGCTGTTCCAGCGCGAGCCGGCGGTATTAAACCGCGAGCCGACCTGGATCGTCGCACGCAGGTAGGAATCGACTTCTTCTGCTGTCGCGGTCGGTTCAAGGATAGCGCACGCTTCGCTTCCGCAGCATGCGGCGAAACCAGTCCTTGCTTTCTGTTCAGCCCACTTCTGCAACGCCATTCGGGGAGAGAGTTCAATAGGTGCGGTCGTTTCGGCGCAGAAGGCCAGTGCGGACAAGGCCAGCGTGGCGCCAATAAGTTGTCTCCAGACGGTGCTTCGCGTGAGGCTAAACAATGTTGACCTCCTTCTCGCGGCTAATGCCGAGATCGGTTGATGTGGCGGTAAACGCTAGAGAAGTGACTTTCGTTTTGGAAAGAGGCTTACAGCAAAATTGCCAAATCCGAAATAGAGCAGGCGATCGAAAAAGTTCGCCGAATGCTCGTCCACCTATGAAAATAGAGGTGATTTTTCAATTTTTGAATGAAGGAACACCGGATTCAGCAGTCGCAAGGCGGCGCAACGCAGCGCTTTCGTTTCGCTCACACCTGCAGGAGAACAGCGCCGCAGAAATTTCCGCTGAAGTTATAGATCAACACAAGTGGCTGTATGGCCGATGATGATCTCAGGATTTTCTGGTGCTGAAATTTCATCAATCCGGAGCATGAGAGTGCAGACATCACTTGGTACACCGCCGGCGGGAATGACCGCCGTTCTCAGCGGGCCCTTCTGGTCGATCGATCAACTTCCCACGCCGTTCCGGAGCATTGTTACCTCGCGAGTGGCCGGCACATCGTCCGGATCGTACAGCAGCCTCAACATGGCGCTTCACGTCGGAGACGACCCGCGCCGCGTGCGCGAAAACCGACGCCTGGTGTTTACCTCGCACAAGATCAACAGCGAAGAAGCGGTGGTCGCGCAGCAGGTTCACGGCGCCAACGTGGCGCTGGTGGATCAGGACTATGCCGGCTGCGGCTGCATCTCACACGCGGACGCCATTCCCGGCGTCGACGCTCTGGTCACGCGCACGCGGCATCTTCCCTTGATGTGTTTCAGCGCCGATTGCCTTCTGCTGGCGCTGGCGGACAAAGAGGCTGGCGTTCTCGGTCTGCTGCATGCCGGCTGGCGCGGCATGGCTGACGGCGTAATTCAGAATACTATCGCCGCCATGGTCGAGGCCGGCGCACGCGCCGAACGCCTGATCGTTGCATCGAGCCCGTCGATCGGTCCGTGCTGTTTCGAAGTGGGAGCCGATGTGACTTCAAAGCTTGGCGTTCAGCATGTCGTGCGCGAGCGGGACGGGAAGTTTCACTACGATCTGCGCGCTGCCGCGCGTGAGCGCCTGAGCGGATGCGGCGTCGCTGAGGCGCAGATTCGCATTGATTCCACCTGCACCTGCTGCCGCGAAGAGAGTTTCTTCTCCCACCGCCGCGCGATCCGCGCCGGCGAAAAGCAGACGGGGCGCATGGCGATGATCGTCTGGATGGAAGGCTGAGGCGCTATTTCAGCAGTTTGGCGTGCACGCGCGCGACGTCGCCCATGTAATGATCCTGCGCGTATTCACCGGCGGCTTTCAGGATGTGTTCTTTCGCCTTCGCAGCATCACCGGCCGCTTCGAAATAAAGTCCCAGATACAGGTGCGCGTAAAACAAGCGGTCCTTCAATATTTCCGGATTCACGTTGCCCTTCTGAGTCGCCGCCAGCACCTGCTCGGCGGTGCCCTTCCCTGCGTACAGCGCGAAAATCTCCATCATCGGCACGCGAGAGTCATGATCGATCTGGATCAGCGAGGCGCGTGCTTTTTCGATGCCGTCTTTGCGCGCGACGCAGATGAAATGAAACACCGCGTTTTCAACGTCGCTCGCGTTCACCGTTTGATGCAGCTCAAACTGCTTGCGCCCCTTCTCGAATTCACCGGCGTAATAGTATGAAATTCCGCGCTGCCAGTGATGCGGTTCAGCATCCGGCACCAGCGCGATGTAGGCATCAAAGTCGGCGATGGATTCCTTGAGCTGTGCCAGCCTGAAGCGCGCGCAGCCGCGGAACTGCAAGATCTTGGCCGCTTTGGGCTCCAGCTTCAGAATTTCATCCGCATCGGCAGCGGCTTTCTCAAACTGCCGCATCGCATCATGAAACTGCGCGCGCAGCCACCAGGCTTGCGGGTTTTTCTTGTCAGCTTCAATCGCCTTCGTGGCGAGCGCGATGGCTTCGTCACGCTGACCTGACCGAAAGGCGGTCTGCGCCTCGCTCATGACCTTCGCCACGTCGGCCTCGCCAGCGCAGGCGGCGCTGGCGACAAAGGGGATCAGCCACAGCAGTCTCATGAGTGCTCCTTTTTGAGCGTCAGTTTTCGTGCTCAGGCTACGTCCAGCCTGCGGCCAAGCACCTCTTCGATCCAGCCGGACGGCACGCCGCTTCTCAGCAGGTCATCGATAAGCGTCGTCAGGCTTTTCATCTGCTCGGCAAGCTTATCGCTCGTGTGCCGCGCCGCGCTAAGTGGCAGCATGCCGCGCACGGCTTCGTACTTCAAATAATCCTTTGCGCGATTTGTGGCAAGCTCGTATAGGAATTCAGCACTTGCCGGCTGGTCGTACTCGATGACTGCCAGCGACATCTCTTGAACGAGGTCGTCCTGCAGAGCCGGATCGTCGGGCGCCAGTTGTCGCGCCTGCCACCCGAAGCTGAACTGGCGCCGCACGGCGAAATCATCGTGCAGACGCTGTTTAGTCGCTTCGCGTGCGGTTCGACTGGCAGGTGCCGAGGGATCGGGCGCTTCGCTTCTCCCCTCAATCTTACTAAGACGATTTGCCTCCTCAATTTTTGACAAGAATCGTTGAAAACTCTTCCGCCCATTCTTCAGTTTCCTCAAAGTTCTTGGCGGCAAAGAAATTACACGATCATAAACAATCAACTGATAAAGCGATTTTTCGGAAATTCGGACACTTTGGCCTTTTGCGGGGCGCCCGACGGGCGAAGCGAGCCACCCGTTCTTCAGCATGTTCCGCACAGTCTGCGTGCTGACCTTCAGATAATCCGCCGCCTCCTGAAGTGAACAACTCTTCTCCTCCATACCGATCCTCCCAGGCCGCGGAGGATCTTTCCGGCACACGAATGAGCGTATGCGTGCGTTCACGTCAGAGCGGACGTGAGCCCCTCAAACGGCTCAACCCGGTGCGTTTATATTTTTAACTGTGTGCGGAAGATTTCGCGGCCTATACCATCCGCCGCGCATCTGGTTTGCCCCGCCGATTTCTGCTGAACCGAGTCGGGTTATAGGTAATTCAGCGCGCAGCTTCACTAGAAATCTTAAGCACGGCTGAGGCTGCTACAAGACAAAAATGGTGGGCAGTGGGCAGTGGGCAGTTGGCACGGGGGAAGAATATAATTCATCCTAAGAGGCCACGCTCCTCCAAGCGCCGAAGGCGCGAACTATATCAGCCTGGGGCGCAGCCCCAGGAACCGAATGCTCCCGCCGAATCGAAGGGCTGAAAGCCCGAACTAACGCGCACAGTTCTGATTACAGCTAGTAAGCGCCGCCAATCGGGACTTCACCCTTTTCGTTGGGATACTTGGCCTGCAACAGATAGTATGGCGAATTCTCTTTGTCGATCTCTGTCAATGAAAACACAAAGACTTCGCCGCCGAGCTGTGCATATCGCCGCAAGTCAGCTTCGATCTGATCGAAACCATCGATGTCGTTAAAGCAGCACTTGGATTCGAATTGGCTCGTGAAGGCACAGATCACCTCATTGTATTTCTCTGCCTTCAGAAATCTTTTCGTCTGAGCTGCAGCATCATCAACTTTCCCTTTGTCCATTGCGTTGCGGGAAGGCAAATGTACCAAGCTTAACCCTTGCTCGTGTAAAGCCGCCGCCGACCAAAGTACAAAGAGATCACCCGGATACGGGAGTTCGAGATCACGCAACCGACCAGGGCTCTCGATCATTGGCGCTGCTGGACGTTTGAAATACTCAACGTACGCATCATAACTCTGAAAAACACGCCCATCAGGGCCGCACCCCGCACAAAAATGGCAATGCAGTCCAAAGACCGGCCCTGCTTTGAGCGCAAGGCGTACCTTTTCCAAGTTCTCCGGCCAAAGGAGATTTGCTTTCCGCGTAGTCCATTCTGTCATCGTTCTTGGTCCAGATAAACCAATCATCCGTGCTACGCGCGACTCGAGACCTATTTCTTTTCCGCGAGCGCCTTTTCAATTTCAGCGACTGCAGCCTTTGTCATCATGGCGTAAGCCGGAGCGGTCCAATGGAACTGATCGCCGCGTGCCAGTTCCAGCTTTGGCGCCAGCAGCGTATAGAAATCGTTCACTGTTACCTTCATCTCTTTCATCACGCCGGCTGCCATGCGATTGTGCTCGACGATCACTGGATTGATCTCAGTATCGAGCTCGCCTGGTTTTCCTTTTACCGTCACCGGCGTGCTGCTGGCCCAGATCAGTACCGCGTTCGGCGCGCCCTTGCGGATGCATTCAACCCATTTGCCCGTAAGCGACTCGAACTGGCCTTCGGGGATGCGCCCTTTCTGCCACCCATGCAGGCCCATGTTGAAATGGATCACGTCATACGGCCCCTGTGTGAGCACGTCGGCTGTCATCTCAGCGAGCTTATGGGAGGATTGGCAATACGGATTCACCCACGCATCCACGTAGGCTTTACCATCCAGAGCGGCAGTCGTCTGCTTTAAGTAACCATTCAGGATTGAGTCGCCGATGAGCAGCACGCGCGGCCGTTTAGCGTCGACGATTTTGGCACGGTCAAGTCGCCAGCCCGGCCCGTCGGAATGCAAGCGTGCGTCGGATTCTTCAGCCGCCAGGAGAGCGGATGAGATCGTTAGAGAAAGAAGGATCGTGAACGTCGTCAGCTGCCACACTCTTCTGTCGCGCATTCGCGTGCTCTCCGTTTTCGCCGTATACACGCCACCCAGGCCTAAACAGGGATAACGTGACAAAAAAACCGCGGGAGCGCAGTCTCCTGCACTCCCGCTGCCTGAACTTTCGTGGCAACTTTCGCTCGTCCCTGCCGCGCTTGACTCTTGAGCGAAGTTATGGACCTTCGCCCGTCCCGTTGGCTTTTTTCCCGCTATCGGAGAATTTGAAGTCCGAAGCGATGGGAACTTCGAAAATTTTGCCGGCAATCTCGAGATGCACTGGAATATCGAGCGAAACGATGTCGTGCGGGTCGGGGCCGACAACCGCGCCGGCAATATTGAAACCAAGCCCGAGGCTGGCCTTCTTGATGGTCAGCTTCACGCGCGTCTCGCCGAAACTCTGCCCACGCGAGTTGGCTTTCACCTGCCATTTGCTCTGGGCGTTGGAAAACTGCAGCTTACTGTTGAGTACGCCTTCAAAACGCTCGCCGGCAATTTCAAGCGCGACCGGAGTGCCACTCCCGACAGTTGAGTCGCCAACATTGACGTTGGCGGTCAGACTCAACGTATCCTTGTTTTCAGAGGTACGATCCCATCGCACTTTGTAGACGATGAAGCCGTTGAACAGGCCGACGTCGGTTTTTGGAAGGACAACAATTTCTCGCGTGAGGCTGTGCGTTAATCCGTCCGCGTCACGCACAGTCAAGGTAACAGAATACGTTCCTTCCGCGTTGTAGATCTTCGACATGATCTTCTCAGTTCCCGCGGGCGACCCATCACCAAAATCCCACTGGTACGATACAATCTGGTTTTCCGGATCGGTGCTGAAGGTCGCGTCAAACGCCAGCGGCAGTCCGACAAAGCCCACCACCTCGCTGCAGATAAAGCGTGCCGTCGGCAGAGTTCCAGAGTGAAGCACAGCGCTAACGTGAAAGCCTGCAGCGATCGAGGAAATACCTTGCAGCCCCGACGGCACATTCAACTGGCCCATGTCGTTGATGCCCCAAGAGACGATGCTCCCATCGTTCTTTAATGCCAGTGTGTACTTCCCACCTGCGGCAACCTGTACGACTCCATTTAAGTCAGGAGGTACATTGCACTGTCCGTCCTCGTTTCGACCCCACGCCACAACAGTGCCATCGGATTTCAACGCAACAACATGCAAATTGCCAACAGCGATCCCGATCACTCCATTTATTTCCGAGGGCCGTGGAACCCAATAATAATTATCGCCGGGAAATCCCCATTGCACCACCGTTCCATCAGACTTTAACGCCGCCACGATGGGCCCCGACGTCGCAATCGCAATCACCCCGTTTAGACCGAGTGGGATATCGCACTGCCCAGTAACGTTGCTTCCCCAAGCCGCAACCGTTCCATCACTTTTCAGTGCGACTGAATAGCCATGAGACAGCACATCTCCACCGTAATAATACGAGTATCCCGCGGCGATCGCTGTGACGCCGTTTAGATCTGTCGGCACGTTGCACTCGCCGGACCCATTGCCGCCCCAAGCCACTACCGTCCCGTCGCTCTTGAGCGCCAAGCTATGCTCCGCACCCGTTGCAACGGCAATCACGTTCGTCAGTCCTGGGGGCACGTTGCATTCACCAGCCACATTGCGTCCCCACGCCAGCACTGTACCGTCGTCCTTCACCGCCAACGTATGGTTTCCGACGGCAATCGATTTGACACCGTATATGCCGACGGGAACGTTGCATTGCCCGTACGTGTTCCCACCAAAGACCGCCGGAAGACCTTGCACGGTAGTCACGGAGGAATCAGCCGCCGCGCAAAAGCCGGCACAGAAAACAAAAAACATGAGACCAAACGCGCGAGGCATAACGCTCCTCCCAGTGAGATACACACCAAAAGCTTATGAAAAGGTAGGTGCGCTTATAATCTGGGCTGGCATTCTGAGCGAGAGCAATTCGCCGAACGCAGCAACGTGATGATTTGTCTATATGTGCGAAGAGCATCGCCGCGCATTGCGCAGCGATGCTCTTCAGCATTATTACTCCGGACTCTCTTGCTGCGAACTTACTTCAGCTCGACCGTCGCGCCTTCTTTTTCCAGCTTGGCCTTCATCTGCTCGGCTTCTTCGCGCGGAACGCCGGCTTTGACCGGCTTCGGCGCCTGGTCGACCACGTCCTTGGCTTCCTTCAGGCCCAGGCCGGTCAGCTCGCGCACAACCTTGATGACCGCGATCTTCTTGGTCGTGTCGGCAACCTTGGCCAGGATGACGTCCAGCGTCGCCTTGGCTTCAGCAGCCGGAGCAGCACCGCCGCCACCGCCAGCAGCCGCAGGACCGGCAACCATCACCGCTCCGCCGGCAGCCGCTTCGATGCCGTGCACTTCCTTCAAGTAATCACCCAGGGCCTTGGCCTGCAGCAGGCTCAAGCCCACAATCTTGTCACCCAATTCCTTGATCTCGGGGGCGAATTCCGCCATGACTGTAACCTCCCTATTTATCCTGGCGCACAGGCCTGTCATTTCCCATGCACCGCAAGCGAAAAGCTTGCGCCATTTTAACTTCGGGTCGTTCCGGTCAGAGTGGCTTGCGCCACTGGCTCCGGTCAATCCCCCGGCCCCGCCGGAACACCCGGCAAGGCTTTTACTGCGGTTTCTGGTTCAGGGTTTCTGGTTTCTGGTTCATCCCAGCCAGCACCCGTTTTCCAAAAACCAATTCTTCCAACTCCAACACTTCAACAACTAGAAACTAAAAACCAGAAACCTTAAACCGCCGTTCAGGCCGGCTTGGCTTCGGCCGGAGCGGCAGCTCCAGCCTTCTCCAACTTTTCGACCAGCGCCTTGATCGCACCTGCGATGCGGCCGCCAGGTCCCTTGAGCTGCGCTGCGACGCGCGAGCCGGGGCTCTTGGAGAGCAACACCACGTCGCCGATGAGTTCCGGCTTGGTCTTGGACTTGGCCAGCGCCTTGACTTCGTCGGCATTGAGCAGCTTGCCTTCGAGCACGCCGCCGGTGAGCTTGAGCGATTTGCCGAACTTCTCAACGAGCTCCATCGCCACTTTCGCGGCGGTGACCGGGTCGTCGGCGTCGACGATGCAGGTCGGTCCCACGAACAGCTTCTGGGCGTCCTTCAGGCCCAGCTCGTGGAATGCCTTCATCGTCAGCCGGTTGCGGACCATGCGCAGCTTGGTCTTTTTCTCGCGCAGGCTCGTGCGGATTTCCAGGTTCTGCTCGCTGTTCACGTTCAGATTCTGGAGCACGATCATGTTGGTCAGCTTGCTGTATTCGGTCTGCGTTTTCTTGACAAGCAAGCGGTTGATGCGATTCGGGTTTCCCGAGCCCTTGGGCTTCTTGTCGGCAGGTCTCTTGTCGGCCATTTTTAAAACTCCTTTTCACCACAGAGGACACAGAGAACACAGAGGAAAAACTCTCTTGTTCTGTTCTGGTCAATCCCCTTTACTCTGTGGCCTCTGTGTCCTCTGTGGTAGATGTTTTAGACCGCCAGGCGCAGTCCGGGTCCCATGGTGCTGGTCAGCGTCGCTTTGCGGAAGTAATTGCCCTTCACCGTCTGAGGGCGCAGCGACAGCACGTGATCGATCATCGCGCGAACGTTGGCTTCCAGATCGGCGTTGGCAAAGCTGAGCTTGCCGACAGCGACGTGGATGTTGCCGAACGAATCGTTGCGGAATTCAATCTTGCCGGCCTTGAATTCGGTCACGGCCTTGGCGACATCGGTCGTCACCGTCCCGGACTTCGGGCTGGGCATCAAGCCCTTCGGGCCGAGCACCTTACCCAGACGTCCGACGTAGCGCATCGTGGCGGGGTGAGCGACCGCGACGTCGAAGTCGAGCCATCCGCCTTCGACTTTCTTCGCGAGGTCTTCACCGCCCGCTTCGATCGCGCCGGCTTTGCGCGCCGCTTCGGCCATCGCGCCGTCGGCAAAGCAGATCACGCGCATGGTCTTTCCCGTGCCCTTGGGCAGCGAAAAGGAACCGCGCACGAGCTGATCGGCCTGCTTGGTGTCGATGTCCAGCTTGATGGCGAGGTCGACGGTTTCGTCGAACTTGCACTTCTTGGTGCCGGATTTGAGGATGTTTACCGCATCGGCGATGGAGTAGGTCTTGACGGGATCGACCTTGCCTGCCAGTTCACGGAAACGACGGGACGGCTTGTAGACGCCGGTTTTACGCGGCATTGATGAGCTGCTCTTTCTGGAGTTCAAGCGAACGGCGGTCAGGCCGCTCTCCTCCGTTAACAACGGTTTCCTGTTTCTCGTTTCGAGTTTCTAGTTGGCGTTTACTGACTCGGGCGATTAACCAGAAACCAGAAACCTCAAACCAGAAACTGTCTTTAAACCACTTCAATCCCCATGCTGCGCGCCGTGCCTTCGATCACGCGGGCCGCGGCTTCGGCGGAGCCGGCGTTCAAATCCTTGATCTTGATCTTGGCGATCTCGGCGATCTGCGCCTTGGTCACCTTGCCGACCTTGTTCTTGTTCGGCTCGCCCGATCCCTTTTCAATCCCCGCGGCCTTGCACAGCAGCGCGCTGGCGGGCGGAGTCTTGTACAAGAGATCGAAGCTCTTGTCCATATAAACTGTGACAATAACGGGGATAATCGTGCCCTTCTGCTTGGCCGTTTCCGCGTTAAAGCGTTTGACGAATTCGCCGATGTTCACGCCATGCTGCGACAGCGCCGGACCGACCGGGGGCGCCGGGTTGGCTCCGCCGCCCGGGCACTGCAGCTTGACTTTCGCCTTGATTTCCTTCTTTGCCACGTCTCTCTCCTCTGGTCGGTTGTCCCTGGGCTATTCGCCAGATGCCGGCCACAACTTGGTTTCTTGTTTCTGGTTTCCGGTTTCTGGTTTTCTGTATTCCGGGCTGTTAACCAGAAACCAGTAACTATAAACCAGAAACCATCAGTTAGATCTTCTCGACCTTGCCGTACTCCATCTCAACAGACGTATCGCGTCCGAAGATGGAGACCTTGACCTTCAGCATCCACTTGCTCGCATCGACCGACTCGACCACGCCGTCGAAGTTCTCGAAGGGGCCTTCCTTGATGCGGACTTTGTTGCCCGATTCGAATTCGACTTTCGGCTTCGGCTTCTCCTTGCGCGACTCGATGTCGTTGAGGATGCGCCGCACGTCCTGTTCGTCCACCGGCTCGGGCTTTGTGCGGTTTCCGCCGACGAAGCCGCTGATGCCGGGAGTTTCCATGATGGCGAACCAGATCCCGTCGGGCACTTCACCGCTCTCGCCCTTGGTCTGGACTTCGATCAGGATATAGCCTGGAAACATCTTCTGCTGCGTGACGCGCTTCTTGCCTTCTTTGATCTCGGAGACGGTTTCAGCCGGAACCACGATCTGATTCACGTACTGGTCCAGCCCCTTGGCCTTGATGCGCGCCACCAGGCTTTCTTTAATCTTTTCTTCGCGCTCAGACTGCACTCGGAGCGCATACCATGCCGTATTGGCCATTACCTGTGTGTCCTTCTTCTAACTCACTCAAAAAGTCGATTAAGCCCGGCTACCGGAACTGTAGAACAACCATTGCGCCAGTTGATTCAAAATCAGATCCACGCCGAACACATATAAGGTCAGCGCCGCAACCACAATGAGCACGACGTAGGTGGCGCCCCATACCTGCGTATCCATTTTGAACCAGGGCGAAATCTTGGGCCACGTCACCTTCGAAAGTTCCACATCCGTCTTGATCAGGAACTCGGCCGTCGAGCGCTTCAGGTAAATGAAGTAGTAGCCCACGAAGAAGCCTACGGCGGCGATAAGCAGCGTGCCGCCCATGGCGACGATCTTTGCCGCGGTCAGATCGTAGGTCCACGAGACCATCCAGCCCAGCCAGATAGAGCTGAGGATGCCGTCGACGAAATTACGCAGCCATACCCAGTTGTAGTAGAAGTGATGGCAGGCGAAGGCAGTATACGCCATCACGATCACCATCATTCCCAGGCGCGTGGCATAGCCTTCACCGGGCTTGTGGACCTGGAAGGATCCGCCGGGAACCGGAGCCAG
>DASPJR010000008.1:0-50503 GCA_035628505.1 Planctomycetota bacterium
CGTCGCGCAGTTCTCGCGTTGCCTGGCGCTTGATCTGCGGCCGCACGGCATCCGTGTGAATGTCATCAGCCCCGGCCCGACGAAAACCGCGCGCTTCATGGTCACGCGCGTTACCGATCCCTCCATGGTCAACGAATCGCATCCGCTGCAGCGCTACGCCAAGCCGGAGGAGATCGCTGACGCGGTGGCCTTCCTGGCCAGCGACGCCGCGCGCTTTATCACCGGTCAGTTCCTGCGCGTGGACGGCGGCCGCGAGATGTTCGGCATCTAAAGCAGCACATTTTTTGAATCGCCTTATAATGCCGCGCGTCAATCCCTTGCGTTCGCGCGGCATGTGTATGCCGTGCGACCCAACCCATCAATAAAAGGAGAGCCGCCTTAATGTACCGCCGTACTGTTCTTGCCTTGCTGTTTACGGCCGCACTCGCATTTTGCGTCCGTGCGGAAGATAAAAAACCGATCGTGATCATCGAGACGTCGATGGGCAACATCGACGTGGAGCTCGATGCCGAAAAGGCGCCGATCACCGTCAAAAACTTTCTTAATTACGTCGATGAGAAGTTTTATGACGGCACGATCTTTCACCGCGTGATGGACGGCTTCATGATCCAGGGAGGCGGATTTACGCCTGACCTGAAGGAAAAGCCCACGAAAGCCACGATCAAGAACGAAGCGGACAACGGGCTGAAGAATCTCACCGGCACTATCGCCATGGCCCGGCTGCCTGATCCGCATTCAGCAAGCGCGCAGTTTTACATTAACGTGGCGGATAATGCGAATCTGGATCATCGCGGAAAATCAGACGCTTTGTATGGCTACTGCGTCTTCGGAAAAGTCGTTGCGGGAATGGACGTCGTAAACAAGATCAAGGCCGTTCAGACGGGAACAAAAGCCGGCGAAATACAGGGCCAGCGCTTCCCGATGTCCGACGTGCCGCTAGAGACGATCACGATCAAGTCGATCCGTAAAAAATAATGCATGATGCATGATGCATAAGGGATTAAACTGCGACTCTGAGGCGTGCTTCCCCAGCAGTGTCAGGCTTAACGGCGGCGTTGAGAAACGTCGCCGCTTTTTTGTATCTGCCCATGAGTAAAGATCAGATCAGTCGCAGACCGTTGGGAACGCGCGCCCACTTCAGCACGCAAACCCCTTATGCATCATGCATCATGCATTACGCTGCAACATCTTCTTCGCTGTCGGGAGCGCCGCCGCCATCGCTGGAGAGGCCTTTGCGGAAAGCGACTTCGCGGTAGTGACCGGCGAGCGACCAGAGGCCTTCGTTCTCGAGGTGCGAAACGAGCGCTTCAATGCGCGATGCCGTCGGGTTCTTCCCCAGCGCGCGATCGAGCTGCTTGATCGCTTCGGCATCGCGGCGGTCGCGGGCGAAAGTCAGACCAATATGCAGCGCCACGCGCGGCGCGGCGGCACCAAGTTCCAGCGCTTTGCGGAAAGCGGCATGCGCGTCTGAGGTCTCGTTTACGCTGCGGTGCATCACGCCCAGCACAATCCACCAGAATGGCTCCTTGGGCTCAAGCTGAATCAATTCACGCATAAGCTGCGCGGCTTCGGAGTGCTGATTGCGGCGCATCAGGCAGAGCGCGAGGTTGTAGCGCGAGGAAAGCCCGCGCGGCTGAACGTCCAGAGCTTCGCGGAAAGCCTTTTCTTCGCCTTCCTGATCACCTGCCGCGTGCGCGTTCAGTCCCGCCGCCATCGCCTTGTCGTGGCGCAAAAAGAGTTCACGTTCCCGAGGCCACCACGATTCAAATTTCGCGCGCGCGCGCAGCACGCCGAGGTTTTTTCCGGTGAGCGTTTTAAACAGCCACGGCATGTCGGTACCCAGGTCATCCGGGTAGCGTGCCCAGAGTTTGCCAATGTAGTCGACGAGCTGCACGCGCACCTGCAGGCGCCGCGCGACCGCATTGAGCGACATGCCGAGGTTCTCAAGCAGCTGTGAATCCGTGTGCAGCAGGCCGACGGCGTCTGTGAGCTCGGGCACCAGCAGCATGCGCTGCGGCTGGCGGATGAACGGTTCGACGCCGCCGTGATCGCGAATGGCCTTGTGCATGGCGTTGAGGAACACGACCTGCGCCGTGAGCTCGCGCAGCAGCGGTTCTTCGGCGCGGCCGGCGATCCGCTTTGCCAGAGCATTCGCAGCCGGCGGATCGAGGCGCAGCAGGCGCGCGACAAGTGATACCGCGCCCGCATCACCGCTCCAGTCGTTGCGCGCGTTCTGCCACCAGGCGTTCCAGCTTTCTATCGCATTGAAACCAAACGTCTCGCCCGTGATGCGCGAGAGAACGCGGTCGGTCTGGACGTAAAAGTAGCTGCCGGGATTAGCGGCCGCTGCAACGAGCCCCTCGATCAGGCGCGTGCGCTGATCGATGATTTTGCGGATCACCGTTTCGCTCGCGCATTCAGCGAAGCTCTGCAGGCGCTTGCGGTCGATTTCGTCCGGCTTCCAGTCGTGATCGAGCGCCACACGCTGCAGGCACGCTTCCCCTTCCGTCGGATCGAAATAGATGGCCTCGTGCCAGTCGAGCATCTGCAGGAAGAGATCGCAGTCGGGATGGCGCTGCGCTTCTGGACTCAGCGCCGCTGCATACCCGCGTGCAGCCCTGAAATCCTGCTTCTGAAGTTCCTTACACGCCGCACGCCAGTGAACCAGATCCTGGCGTGACAGCAGCGTCGTCGCGATGCCGCCGCGATTCTGAAACAATGCGCTCCAGCCGCGCCGCACGCGTTCGTCGAGCACCACACCATAAAAGACAAAGCTTGCGAATCCTGTGCACACCGCTGCCAGGTCGCCGAAGTTAAGCGCCTTCAGCGCCAGCACTGTTCCGACGCCGCAGAACGTTTCCATCAGATCAAGCAGCGTTGCGGATAATGAGTATGGAGCAGAAGGCGCAATCCTGGCATTGCGCGAACACACGCGCCGCGTCGACAGCGACTGAAGATAGATCATCATCCACAGGCAGAAGCAGGTGAAGCCCAGCGTTGAAAGCCGCGCGTGCCAGCCGCTCGAGGCGAGCGTCAACGTTACAATATTGTCCACTGCGGCCACGCCCACCGCAATAAACGCAGCCCAGCGACCGGCCTCGGTCAGAGCAATCAGCAGCAGCGCCGCAAGCGGCAGCACCGATGCGTAAGCCGCCGTGATGATCTGGTCAGCGCCGGACGTTTGTGGAATGAGCGGAAGGGTTCGTGCGGCTGTGAAGAGCGAGAATGCAGTGATCCACCAGATCTCTATGGGCCGTCGGCGCATTGCAACTCCCGCTCTTGGTTTGACGAATTCCTGAAGAATAGCGCGGGAGGCGGACTCGGCAAGACATTAGTTGCGATGTTCTGCGGAATTACTTCGGTTCATTTTTCAGAATGATCGTCTTCGATAAGTGTTCCGAAATTATATAGCATTTTTCGGTAAAGAATAGGTCGACGAGTTCGGGAATGATTCGGCCTTTAGCGGCCTCTTCTTCACGCAGGATGTGCTCGGCGCGTTCGTGCGGAATCGCTTTCTTGTACGGACGGTCGGACGCGGTCAGCGCGTCATAGATATCCGCGACGCACATGATCTGTCCGTCGAGATGAATTTCGTCTTTCTTCAGCTTGCGAGGATAACCGGAGCCATCGTACTTCTCGTGATGCGTGTACGCGACCTCGGGCAGATCCTTGAGCTCGCTGGGCCAGGGAATCTGAATGAGCATGCGGAAGCTCTTGGTGACATGGCTGCGCATGTCGTCCCATTCCGCTTCGGTCAGATTGCCCTTGCGCACGGAGAGGTTTTTGAATTCGTCGTCCGTGATCCAGCCACGGGCCTTTATCGCTTTGATCGAATCGATCTCCGCGTCGCTCATAAAGTTCGCGGCATTCGCTTTTTCGATTACCGCCAGCGCCTGATCGAGCTCGGCACAGAGCGGCGCATGAAACTGCGCCAGCGCAGCATCGACATCCATCTTCTGAGTAATGGCCGCGACCAGGCTTTCGGCGCGGGAGCGTTCGCGCATGGTCTTGAAACGCTCACGCAAATAGTCCATCGCCGGGGCGGAAAGCTTCGCCGCTTTGCACAGAATGTATTCGCGAACGCCGATCTTGCCCACGTCATGCAGCAGGCATGCGTAGCGCAGTTGCCGCACGCGATCGCGCGTGTAAACGATGTCGGTGAACGGCGGCTTCTGGCAGGCGTGCACTGCACGCGCCAGGTTCAGCGAGTAGCTCATCACGCGGCGTGAATGGCCGCTCGTGCACGGATCGCGGTCGTCGATCGAGCGGCTGGTCGCTTCGACGAAAGACTCGAAGAGAATGTCCATCTGCCGCCGCAAATTCATATTGTCCAGGTAGACGGCAGCCTGAGCGGCCACAGCCGACAGCACCACTTCGTCCTTCACCGTAAACGGAATCGGCTTGTCGCCCGGTCCCTTGTGATTCAGGCACTGCAGCACGCCGAGCGTATCACCGCGCCGATCGTGAAGGGGCATGCACAGCACCGAAACGGTACGGTAGCCTGTGGCTTTGTCGACGGCCGTATTGAAGCGCGGATCTTTGTACGCGTCGGGGACATTGAGGCCGACTCCGTTGCTCGCGACATAGCCGGCGATTCCGGTTTTTACGCTGAAGCGCAGTTCTTTTGTATCAAGGCCCTGTGCCACGAGGGAAAAGAGTTCATTCGTTTTCTTGTCGAGCAGAAACACGCTGGAGCGTTCGCAGTTCATGATGCGCGTGGTGTGAGCCACAATCAGCCCCATCACCGCGTCCAGTTCTTTCTCCGAGGAGAGGACCTGCGACATCTCGAGCAGCAACGCCAGCTTGCTGGCTTCTTCTTCAAGCGCCAGGACGCGTTCCTGCAGCGAAGCGCTATCGGGCACAGCCGTCAATCGCGTGCCTTTCAGCGGCTTGAACAGCCGTGATTCGGTTTTGCGAATCTCGGTCGTGTCGCTCATCGAGAGTGGCCCTCGCGAGCACCGCTCTCTAGAACCTGGCGCACCTTCTCCAACGTTTCGCTCCTTCGCTTTGCCCCTTTGCCTTTAGCGAGCTCTGCCAATCTCGGCGTTTGGCCAGCAGCAGACTCTTCTCCGCCATGGGCCATGTTCACGACAGCCGCAGGCGCCTTGCCCCAGATCATCCCGCTGGTGCCGGCAGCTTCGCGCTGTGCCTGGATGCGTGCGTAGGCTTCGACATACATCGGCGGAGCGTCCGGGCCGCGCGCGCGCACCTTCTCGCGGGTCTCAGCCGATACATCCAGATCATCGGCTAAATCGTCGAACCCGGACCACTCATTTTTCCAATCCCAGTTGTCGCGGGCCGGACGGTAATTGCGCGGCGCCTGCTTCTCCACGTACGGGCAATCCTCAGGAAAGGCACTGACTTTCATGCCGTCTGCAATGGAGAGGCAGAGCGGATTGAGTTCATGCCGCCGATCGTAGATTGTGCAGAGGTTGGTTTTTGTATCGAGAAATTCGCAGGGAAACGGCGTGATGAAGACGGTGCGGCCAACAATAATTTTTTTATAGCAGCACTTCCCGCAATTGTTGCAAAGCTGCTCGTCGGAAAGCGCTGAGTTTGTCGCCGCCGTGGCCATGATGAATGCCTGCTATAATCCTTCTCTCAATCTAACACTTGAATGCGCGGAAGCCAGACGGCTTAACGAATTTCACATACTCTTATCTAAGACGCCGCAGAACCCGGCTGACTCGACAGAAATTGCTGCTGGTGTTTTTTGATCAGGGCACAGGTGCAGCGCAGGGCGCTTACTGAATTACGTAGGTCTTCGCCGGCAGCAGCGCAATGAAGAAGCGGTACAGATGATTGATGTACTGAGGGAGAATGAACCATCCGGCCAGGAGCACCAGACCCATGCTCATCGAACCCATTGCCGCGAACTCGTCCATTTTGCGCCGTACGCCCAGCGGCATGAACGCCCGGGCGATACGGTAGCCGTCCAGCGGCGGAATAGGAAACAAATTGAAAACGCCGAGCACAAGATTCCAGAATGCAGCCATCGGAAGAATCGCCGCCGCATAGTTGTATGGATCGTTCGACAGAGTGAATTTATAGATCCCTGGTATCCATAGAATCCCGATTAGCACGCCCATGAATAGAAAGTTCGCCATCGGTCCTGCCAGAGCAACCAGCGCATGATCGCGCAGCGGACGCCTGAACCGGGAGGGGTCGATCGGCGTCTGCGCCATTCCAATCAGGGTGCCTGATGTCATATAAAGAACGAGCGGCATGAAGACGGCCGTTAAAGGGGGATCCAGATGCGGAACGGGATTCCAAGTCAGCCGGCCGTGACGTCCCGGAGTCGGATCGCCCAGCCAGAAGGCGACATAAGCGTGCGCCATCTCATGCAGACTGGTCGCGTAAATTACCAATCCGACAATAAAAAGTTTTGAGATCGTGATGTCGTCCATGCTCACCTTCTCTGATCCTGCTTTTACGCTCGCGGCCATAAAGCACAAGCGCCGACTGCCACAGCCGCACATGCCGGACTGGCCTGTGGTTTGAGTTGCCCCCTGCGGGTGTGAGTGGACTCTTATATAAAGGATATCACGATGACGAAAACGATGCTGGTGGCAGCGCTCTTTTTACTCAGTGGATTTGTTTTCGCGGCCGATGAACCCGGCCACGAGAAAGAGATTCGGACGGCTGCCGATTCGAAAAAAGCCTCGAGCGAATTGAACCCTGCTCTGAAAAACGCAAAGTTCATGGAAGGCCGCTGGAAAGTTGAACAGCAGATGAAGCCGCAGTACTCCGAAAAAGGCGGCGAAGCGCACGGCCTGTTCATTATTGAACGCGACCTGAACGGTAATGCGCTGGTGGGCCGCTTTGAAGCCGAGAAGTCCGGCAAGCTTTCAGAGTTCGAGGGACATCTGGTGATCTCCGCCGCGCAGCATGACGCCGGCGCGCAGCATGGCCAGGCCGCGCACAAGGAACATAGCATCTCCATGTTCTGGGCCGACTCCTCCGGAAACGTCAGCCTTTCTCGCGACGTCCGCGTTGAAGGCGACAAACTCATCGCTACGTTCGATGCGCACAAGCACGGCGACAAGATGGTCAAGGGCCGCGTCACCTTCCAGAAGATGGGCGATGACAAAATTGCGTTCAGCATGGAGCAGAGCAGCGACAAGGGCGGCTGGGAACGCGTGGCGAACGCGACTTACACCCGCGCCGGAGATGCTTCAAACGTGAAGTTCGAAGGCAAGCGCGAGATGGATAAGTCGACGCGCTAAACAGCAAAGAACCCACACAAAGACTCAAAGACACGAAGTCACGAAGTTGAAAGAGGATGGGCCCGGAAGGCTCATCCTCTTTTTTTATCTTCGTGGCTTTGAGTCATGCCTTGTGTCGAGCCGTCTAGCTGAACACGATCGTCTTCTTGCCGGAGAGAACCACGCGCTGCTCGAGATGTGCGCGGACGGCGCGGGCGAGCACGAGTTTCTCGACATCCCTTCCCTTCTGTACGAGATCTTCAAGACTATCGCGGTGGGAGACGCGAACCACGTCCTGCTCGATGATCGGGCCTTCGTCGAGCACTGCCGTCACGTAGTGACTTGTCGCGCCAATCAGTTTGACGCCATGCTCCAGCGCCTGGTGATACGGCTTGCCGCCCGCGAAGGCAGGCAGGAACGAGTGGTGAATGTTGATGATGCGCGAGGGGAAGGAATCGATAAAGCGCGGCGTGAGCACCTGCATGTAACGCGCGAGAACTACCACGTCAATGCGATTGTCCTGCAGCAGGCGGATCTGCCGTTCCTCGGCTTCCTTTTTCGTGTCCGACGTAACTGGAATGCAGTGGAACGGAATGTCGAACTGCTTCTCGACGCAGCGAAGGTCTTCGTGGTTTGAGATGATCAGCGGAATGACACAGTTCAATTCCTTCGAGCGCTGCCGGAGAATCAAGTCGTACAGGCAATGATCGAACTTGGAAACCATGATGGCCATGCGCGGGACATAATCGCCGTAGCTGATGCGCCAGGTCATGGAGAAGCGCTCGGCCAGTTCACGCAATCCATTCTCGAGCCCGGTGCGGTCCGCGTACATTTCCTTCATATCGAACTGAATGCGCTGGAAGAACAGGTTTGTCGTTTCGTCACGGTGCTGTTCGGCGTCAATGATGTTCGCGCCGTGCCCCGTCAAAAACTGCGCCAGACCCGCCACCAGACCGCGCCGGTCTGGACAGGAAACGATCAGCGTTGCAAACAAAGCAGGATTCGTGGCCAAGCCTTTCTCTCTTTCTTTTCTCACGCTAAGGCGCAAAGACCCAAGGTGATGAAATCGCTACTTAAAACCGAACCTTCACAATGCATTCCTATTGAACGGTCTGCGCCCTTCTTTGCGCCTGTGCGTCTCTGCGGGACCTTCAGTTCCCGGCAAGTTCCGCTTCGTCGATGCGTTTGCAGCATTCGAAGATGATCTGCATCATCGGATCGTTGACGTTGCGCGCAGCCGCCGGCGCGCCCGTGCTCATCGTGAAACGAAAGCTGCCTGCATGCTCGCGCGCACAGACATAAATGGCCGGTGGTCCTTTGCGGTCGCCGCACTCGGCATAGGTGATCTGACCTTGATCGAACAGCATGCGCCCCTGGTTGCGTTTGCCTTTCACCAGCAGTTCGCCGCTTTTCTGATTCGTGTGCAGGTACTGCAGAATCTGTGCAAGGTTCTGATCGGCGAGGCTTCCGGCGAGCGTGGCTTCGACCATGTTGGACGCTTCATTTGACTGCACATTTGATTGCGCGCCAATCGGAGCCACACGCTGGGTCGTCGTCACGTCCGGCTGCGTATCACGCGGCAGCAGGGCCTGCGGCAGGGGCTGCGCCGCCGGCTGGGGAGAGACTTCGATGAACTTGCCGTTTTTGTAGATCAGCCCGTCTTTGACGGTCTCCTGAGTTGCCACGCGCGCGCCGAACGCTCGCGGCTCGGCATTGGGCTGATTGGTAACGAATGAAAACAGCTTTCCGCCGATGCGAATGGTGTCGTTATTCGAAAGTACAACTTTGTCGTGAGCCAGCAGCCGCGTGCCGTTCAGATACGTGCCATTGGATGAGCCCAGATCCATGACGCACACTTTGCCCATGGTTGTGCAGTCGATCAGCGCGTGCTGGCGGCTGACCAGGACGTCCGGAACATTGATCATGTTCTGGCTGTCGCGGCCGACTGTCAGCACGTCGCCCACGTAAATTGCGAGCGGCCGCGCTCCGGTGCCGAGGAGAAAACCAATAAGCTGCCGTGTCTGCATAGATTCCTTATAGCCGCAAGGACCGTCTCCAACTAGTGGCTCTGCGCATGGCCGTGTTCATGCGAGTGCTTATGCTCCCCCGGCTCATTGTGTCCACCGTGGCTGTCTTCAGGATGACTGGCGTGCTCGCCGTGATCCTGTCCGTGTTCCTCGTGATCGGCTGCGACTTCATGCGTTTCGTCGTGCTCTGTGCCTGTGGCGCTTGCGCCATCGTGGTGATCGTGGTCCGCATGAGCGTCGCCTTCGACAGCCGCATGCGGCTCCTCGTGATGCACCGGCTGCGGCGCCGACTCGAATTTGTCCCAGGAATCGTCGCGTGGTTGTGCATCCGCATAGCCGTACGCGGCTGCAAGGATCTGCACGGGATGCAGGGATGTTTTGCTCGAGCCATGTTCCATCTGGCATTTGCAGCTGGCCTGCTCCGTCAATCCATACTGGATGGCGTTCTTCTCATCGGCTAATTCCTGGAAGAGGCCTTTGCCGATGTACATGGATTCGTCGTAATTTTTGCGGATGAGGCCCCAGTTGCCCGGATTGCCGCAGCAGCCCTGGTTGATCTGCATGATCTTCACGCCGGGCACATGCTTGAGAATTTCAACCGCCGGCGTGCCGATATGCAGCGCTTTGTGGTGGCACGCCTGGTGGTAGCCGAACACGGCTTCCACTGGCTGGAAATCGATTTTCATCTTTTTGCAGCGATAGAGTTCCAGCAGGAAATCGCCGATGTCGCGCGCGTGCCGCGCTACGGCACGTGTTTCAGGCGTGTCCACATACGAGAGCACGTCCTCCTGAAGCGACATGCAGGTCGAGGCATCCAGCGTGAGAATCGGCATGCCTTTGAACGCATAGGGGGACAGCGCCTTGCCAATTGCCGTTCCGTTTGCGCGCGCTTCCAGCACGGCACCATTCATGAGAGCCGAAAGGTTCACCGGCGGCGCGTCGGGGATCTCTACCTCGATGTTGTTGTGTTCGAGTACGTTTATCGCGGCCTGAGCAATTTCGGGATGGCTGTAGCGCGAGTAGAGATCCAGATAGAGCACGACGCGCGGGCGGTCCGAAGTCGCAGACGAAACAAGGCTCTTGCGGAACTTCCATGGGCGGATGCGCGCAATATTCCGTCGGCGGTCGAGACCGGTTACCTTCTCCAGCAGGAAGCGGTACGGCGCAAATTCATTGATCATGTTCACCAATGGCGCGACATACTGCCCCACGCGGCAGACTCGGTCGCACTGCATCAGCACCCATTTGTCGATGCTGATGCCGTGCGCCTGGTGATAGCGCGCTTTGGCTTCGAGAACGATCTTGGGGATGTTCACGTGCGACGGACAGCCGTCATGGCAGAGCTTGCAGTTGTAGCACGTATCCATGATCTCAAGAACTTCGTCACTGCTGAAGGTGCCCTGCTTCTGCCTTCCGGTCATCAGCCGCCGCAGCACGTTGGCTTTCGCCCGAGGCGAGGCGTCTTCGATGCGCTCGAACTTGAAGCGCGGGCACATGTCCTCTTCAGGGCCAGTCGTCTTGCAGTGCGCACAGCCATTGCAGCGCTCGGTCTCGTCCGCCATCTCAGTGCCGGCCCAGTTCAGCGGCGAGCGGCCGTGGTACTTGACGTCATGCGGATTGGTCGCGAAGCCTTCGACGGTCATCTCCGTGCGCACCGACGTCTGCGACTTGAACATGCGCCAGTTGACAGCCTGCGTCGGATTGATGGACCAGTTCTTCGGCTTTTCACCCGTGCTGAAACGGTAGTTCTCGCCGAAGCGTAGATTCTTCAGCATCAAGTGCGCATCTTTGGTGATCTTCTTGTTCGGATTCAGCAGACCCGACGGATCGAAGAGCTCTTTGATTTCCTTATAGACGGCGTAAAGATCCTTGCCCGCCTGCTTCTCAATCCATTGCGAGCGCACCAGGCCATCGCTGTGCTCGCCGGAGATCGTGCCACCGCATTCCCAGGCAGCCGCATGTACTTCGCCCGCAACTTTCTCCAGCAAATCGAGGTGTTCCTTGCGCCGAAGATCCATGAACGGACGCAGATGCACTTCGCCGCTTCCGGCATGTGCGTACGCCGTCCATTCAAGCTTGTACTTGGCGAAGATAACCCCAGCCTTTTCGATATAAGTTGCGAGCTTCTCCACCGGCACTGCGGCATCTTCGACAAAAGGCACCGGCTGCAGATTGTCTTTGCGGCGGAAGAGCAGCGGCGTGGCGGCCGCGCGAATAGCCCAGATGTCTTCCTGATCCTTGATTTCTGGAACGAGCTTCAGGCTCTGATGCGTGACGCCTTGCAGCTTCGCCTTTAAACTCTCGAGCAGCGCCTCGACAGCGGTTTCGTCCGCGGCTTCATATTCGACAGCCAGCAGCGCGCCTGCATCCTGCGGCAGCAGGTGGCTGAGCTCCGGTTTAGCCTGACGGCCGAGTTCAATGAGTTTCTGATCCAGCAGTTCGCAGGCGATCGGATTGGTCTGGCGAATCAGCGGGGCGGCTTTGGCGGCATCGACCAGCGAAGCAAAGTAAACAATGCACACGCCGTACGCGCCCGAAATGGGCTCAACTTTCAACACCGCTTCGCTGACGACTCCGAGCGTTCCCTGGCTTCCGCAGAGCAGCTTCGGAAGATCGTAGACGCCATCCTGGAGCACGCCGTCGAGCAGATAGCCGCACGCGTTGCGCTCGCTCTTGGGCTTCTTCGCCGCAATCACCGCAGCGTTGTTCTGCAGAATGCCAGGCAGTTCGCGGTGAATGCGCCCGCTGAAACCTTCTTCCTTCTTTTTGTCTTCGTAATCTTTGTTGTCGAGCCGCGTCGGATTGGCGAGTGTGACGGTGCCGTCCATCAGGCACAGCCGCGCAGCAACCAGATTCTGCCGCGTGTCCCCAAAGCGCAGCGAGCGCGCTCCGGACGCGTTATTGGCAATCATGCCGCCGATCGTACAGCGGCTACCGCTCGACGGATCAGGACCGAAGCGATATCCGTAGGGCTTCAGTGCGCGATTCAGACTATCGAGGACAAGACCGGTCTGTACCGTGACCGTGTTGTGTTCTTTGTCCAGCTCAACGATGCGGTTCATGTGAACCGTCAGGTCCATGATGATCGCCTGGCCGAGCGACTCGCCGCCGAGACCGGATCCGCCGCCGCGCGCGATGACCGCTACGCCATTCTTCTGAGCAAACCAGAGGCAGCCACGCACGTCCAGCTCGTCCATCGGATAGCAGACGAGAATCGGTTCGATTTCATAAATCGAGGCGTCTGTTGCGTACAGGCTGCGCGTGAACGGATCGGAGAGGATTTCGCCTTTGAAGACCTCGCTCAAGGCTTTGGCGAGTGTCGTCGAGGAACGGTCGAGTACTTCTTGCGTCGCTGCCATGCTTACTTTCACTCCTGGAAATTCGAAATTCGAATTTCGAAATCTAAAAACAAATTCAAAGCACGAAGACAGAATGCTCTAAACCTTCGCCTCCACATTCTTCATGCATTTCAAGATCAGGTCTACCGATTCCGCCAGCGTCTTGAACATATAATCCGGAACGTGCGCGGGTTTCAGGTTCTCTTTGCGAGGCAGCGCTTCGCGGCACAGGATTGTCGTGCAGCCCGCTGAGCGGCCCATTTCAATGTCTCGGCCCGAATCGCCGATCATGTAACTCTGCGCCGCGTTCAAGCCGTGCTCGGCGCAGGCGCGCTGAATCATATCGGGCGACGGTTTGCGGCAGACGCAGCCGGCGTCCGGATGATGCGAGCAATAGTAGATGGCGTCGATCGCGGAGTCGCCAAGCTGCTGCTGCATGCGAGCGTGGATCTCGTGCAGGTCCTCCAGCGACATCAGCCCCCGCCCCACGCCGCTCTGGTTGGTAATCAACGCCAGGAAGAATCCCGCTTCGCGCAGGCGGCGGAGCTGTACAGCGACGCCGGGCATCAGCGTGAACATCTTCCAGGAGAGGACGAACTGTCCAGGCCCTGGAAACACGTTGACCACGCCATCGCGATCTAAAAAAACGGCCGGCCGCAGACTCACGGATGCAAACCCCTTGGCGCGAAGCATTTTGCCCGCTGGTGCCTTCAATCCTCTATAGAGTAAGCTTCGCATGTGCGGACGCAAGCAACTGTGATAGGCGGATGCCAAGGGAATTGGCTTTCGTTATGCTCTTTTGCAGCAAAACGAGCCGACAGGCGTCTATACCTGTGGAAGAGCCGTACACATTGAAGGGGATTCCCACATGCTCAATCGGACTTACCGGCACCTGATGGCAGCAGCCGTGGCGCTCAGCCTGTGCGCCGGCGGTGCTTTTTCGGGCGAAAAAGGCAATAAGAGCGAGCGCGGCGAGCGTAACGGCAAGCTGGGTGGAACGCCGATGATCGATCATGTGCTCAAGCATGAGAAAGAGCTGGCGCTCACCGCTGAGCAGAAGAAGAAGTTTGAAGCCTTGAAAGATAAAGCCGAAGCGCTCCAAGAAAAGATGCGCAAAGATCCCGAAGCGCGCGAGCTCTTCAAAGAAGTCGCTCAGGCCCGCAAATCCGGAAACGAAGAGAAGCTCCGCGAACTGCAGACAAAAGTAAAGGAACTGGCCGCGCGCAAAGGCAGCTCCGAAGAGATCACCGGCGAAGGTCTGCGCCTGCTTACACCGGAACAGATGGCCAAGCTGAAAGATCTGCGAGACGAAGGACCGATGGCCATGCGCGATGGAAAAGACGGCGGCAAGAAAGCCGCAAGCGCCGGAACCAAGCCGGATCCGAGCAAAGGCGCGCCATCACTGTACGACAACGAAAAGTAAAAGCCGGCCGTTATGGCTTTAAGGAGAAGCACGCTATCATGCGTGCTTTTCTTTTTTGTGCCGCTTTACGCAGTCAACCGTGAGGCGTAGTTTTTAAGCATGAAGCTGCCGCCAGATCTGCTCGTGCGCGCGTATGCCGCCGGCGTTTTTCCGATGCCCGATGAACGCGGCGTCATCGGCTGGTACCAACCCGACCCGCGCGCAATCCTGCCGCTCGAGCAGTTCCACGCCTCGCGTTCGCTGCAGCGCAAGCTCAGGAAGAACATCTTCGATGTGACTTTCGATAAGGATTTTCTGGGCGTGATGCAGGGCTGCGCGGAGCGGCCGTCGACGTGGATTACGGAGGATTTCTACGAAGGCTATTGCGCGCTGCACCACTTGGGCCTGGCGCATTCAGTCGAAGTATGGCAAGACGGCAAGCTTGTCGGCGGAACGTACGGCGTGCAGCTGGGCGGGGCGTTTTTTGCCGAATCCAAGTTCCACCGCGTCACGGACGCATCCAAAGTCGCGCTCGCCAAACTCGTTGAGCACCTACGCGAGAAGAACTTCGGCTTGCTGGAAGTTCAATTTCTCACTGAGCACCTCGCCCAGTTTGGTGTGATCGAAGTACCGCACAAAGAGTACATGAAGCTTTTGAAGGCCGCGCTGAAACGGAGCTGTTCATTCTGAAGAGAAGGTCTGCGATTTGATGGGAGCTATTGGCCCTTGAGAAGGCGTTCGGCGAAACGCTTTTCGAGCTGCGGAATGGCCTGAATTTTTTTGAACGTGGTTTCAACGTCGTATGGAACGCGGCGGAACTGAACGGTGGTTCCGTCCCAGAGCACATAGCACGAATCTTTGTTCTTGTCGCGCGGCTGGCCCACGGCGCCGATGTTCACCAGCGTCTTCTTTCCTTTGGGCGGCGTGTAGCGCATATCCTCCAGCGCCGACGGTTTGATCCACTTGAAATCGTGCGTCGCAATACCCGGCCGGTGCGAGTGGCCAACGAATGACACCCAGTCGAAGTGCTCGAATATTTCCACGGCCTTTGGCGATGGACCGAAACCCATGTCCTGGAAATCTTCCTCAAGGACGTATTCCATGATCGGATCGCGCGGCGAGGCGTGGACATACAGCACATCGCCTTCCTGCCGCGATGCCGAAAGGCTCTCCAGCCAGCGCCAGCGCGCCACCTTGCCCGGCAGGCTGAAGAACGTCGGCTGCATGCGCGAACGCTGCCAGGCAACAGCCTTGGCGGCGCCCTCGTTGAAACCGACGGCATGTGTCATGAAAATGGCAGCATCGTGGTTGCCGCACAGGCACCAATGCGTGATTTTACGGACGATCTTCAGGCATTCCGCCGGGTTGGGGCCGTAACCCACAACGTCGCCCAGGCAGACGATTTCTTCGACGCCCTGCTGCTTGATGTCAGCCAGAACAGCGGTGAGTGCTTCCAGGTTTCCGTGAATATCGCTGATAATGGCACGGAGCCTGGGTTTGCTCACACCGTTTCCGTTTGCGCCGTTGTGCAGACCCATGTGTTGGTGACTGCCCTTTTCGCCCGAGTCAATCCGCAGATGCAACAACGTCCAGGGAACTGTTGAGCGCCCTGGGCGACAATCACTCAGCCGGCTTTACGAAACGGACTTTGCGGCGGCCGTTCTTGCGTTCAACCACCCGCTTGAATCCAGCCGCAAGCTTGCGCTTGGCGCGCTTCTTACGCTTAATACGAATCTCAACACGCCGCTTTCGTTTGTCTGCCACGTCATCTCCTCATGCCGGAATTCTCTGCCGCCCACCGGTGTGCAGGCGCAACAATCCCGAAAAACAATGTTCAACACGAATCCCGTTCCTGACGAACGGGATAAAAGTAAATATTCTACAGGGCTTGTGGAAGTTGCAAGCAGATTGTCTGGGAGGACGCGCTTGAGTCTGCTGAAGCCGCAGTTCGCGCGCCGGACTGCCGAGCCTGCTGGCTCGACAGCCACGCGGAACACAACGCGCTCTTAAACGTTCAGCGCATCTGAGAGGGCCTGCAGCGCCGCCGTCTTTGCGGCTTTCAGGCGGGACTCAACTTCGCGCACGACAATACGTTCAATTTCACTGCTCACGCCGTTATTCGTGCGGAAGTTCTTCGAACCCGCGGGACGTCCCGGTCCACGCCGGCGGCGCTTGCGTGTGCTGGGCGGCTGTCCAGGCTGGAAGTTGCCCTCGGCATCGATGTATCCAAGTTCATAGCCTGGCGCCGGCCGGCCACGCTTGCGCGGAGAGATCTCGCCGCTCTCGATGTGGCGCCGTGCGAGCGACAGCGGTACCTCTTTGCGCTTCCTCGTTCCCTTGGGCATGGTATTGCATTCCTCTGAGCAGCTCAACTTTTAACATCTAGACAACATAAACCACTGTACTGTAAATATAAATATTCATTCATAACTTTCTACACACAAATTTATATTCTCAAAAATGAGAAAAGAAATTGCACATGAGTCTTCGCTACTGTGCGGTGTTACTCGGCAAAAACGCAAAGAAGACTGCGCCAACAATAAAGCCAAATGCCACAAGATAGTTCCAGCGCGGCGGCTCCTTCAAATAAAGCAGTGCAAAGGTGACGAAGACCACCAGAGTAATAGCTTCCTGAATAATCTTGAGCTGGTACGCAGAAAATTGTGCAGCACCCAGCCGGTTTGCAGGAACCTGCAGGCAGTACTCAAAGAAAGCAATACCCCAGCTCGCCAAAATTACTTTCCAGAGCGCCACTTCACGGTATTTCAGATGTCCGTACCAGGCAAACGTCATGAATACATTACTGGCGGCCAGCAGCAGGATCGTGAGCATCGCGGTATCCTCATCGAACAAAATGCCAGGCCCTGCAGTCGCAGGGCCTCATTTGTTGCGCGAGAAGTCTATGCGGGACGGCCTTGCTCGCATCTGCCGATTCCAGCAGCACGCAGGTTTTCTTACGCGCTGGCGACGGCGCGTTGCGGTTCGTCATCGGGCTTCTGGAGCGCCGGCGCAGGCGCGGCTGCTGGTTCAGTGCGCCGGATTTCATATTCGGGCTGCAGCACGCCTCTCTCTCTGCCAATGTAGCGGCGTTCGACATTGCTGCCCAGCTGCGTGGTCACCACGTACGGAATCGTGCCGGACTTTTCGGCAATCTCTTCAACGGAGATGCGGTTGACGGGGCTTCCGCCCACCAGCGTAACTCGCTCCCCGACTTCCGGCAGACCGACCGCGCTGTTGGCCAGCGCGGTAATATCGGCGACGATGCAGTTCATGGAGATCGTTCCCACCACCGGCACCTGCACGCCGCGGATGATCACGTTTGAGCGGCCCGTCAACGCGCGGCGGTAGCCGTCGCCATAACCCACCGGCAGCGTGGCCAGGAGCGATTCGCGCTGGCACACGAACTGGCGGTTGTAGCCGACGGTCCAGCCCGCCGGACGTCTGGCGATCTGCAGAATGCGTGTGTAAAGCGAGAGCGTCGGCAGCAGCTCGAGGCCGTCGCGTTCCGGCGGCCAGGCGCGAACGCCGTGCAACAGCACGCCGCAGCGGACCATGTCCAATTGCGCTTTGGGATGAAAGACGGTTCCAGCCGAGTTCGCGGCGTGGCGCACACGGAAACGAACGCCCTTTTCTTCACAATAGCGCAGCAGCCCGCGGAAGAGCTTGATCTGTTCCTGCGTCGGATCCGGATCGGGCTCTTCGGCGCTCGAGAAATGAGTGAACACGCCTTCGAGCTCAAGTGTTTTTTCAGACAGGATGTGATCGACGGCCGGCCAGACTTCATCCGGTCCGAAGCCGCCGCGGCCCATTCCCGTATCCACAAGCAGATGAACTTTGGTCTTCTGCCCACGCCGGACGCCCTGCAGCAGCGCGCGCGAGCGGTCCGCCAGCGCCTTGATTTCGTCGATACAGGCCACGGCGAAAGTAAGCTGCGCATCAATTCCGCCGGCGAGTTCTTCCGGCAGACAGCTGGTCAGCAGTTGAACCGGCACATCGATTCCCGCATCGCGCAGTTCAATGCCTTCGGAAACTTCGTTCACGCCGAGCCGCGAGGCACCCGCGCCCAGCGCCGCACGCGAAACCTCGACAGCGCCGTGGCCGTAGGCCTGCGACTTGACGACGGCCATAAGATCCGCGCCATGCTTGAGCAGCCCGCGCAGAACCCGGACGTTATGCGCAATGGATTGACAGTCGACTTCGCACCAGACGCGGGCGCGATCGTTGAAGGCAGATGAGCTGTCGGCTGAACTCATGGCACAAGCTCCAGCGCGCCCTCTTCCGGCGCTCTGGACCGACCCCCCGATCAGCCGCAGAGTTCCGACGAGAATACGCGATTGGAGATTGCATCGGCCTGTGCGCAGAAAAGCTGAAGTCAAAATCACTATAAATTACGGCAGCCACAGGAATTAGGGGCTGTGAAAGTCCGATAAACTTTCGTTAGTGCCGCGCTAGGTATGGCTACTCGATTTTCTTGGCACCATCGGGGACCACGAAATGGTAAAGCGGCTGGGTCACTTGGTCGGTAAATGCGTCGAAGTCTTTGACGTAAATGTCGCGGCCCAGCATTAGAAATGTGTCTTTGCCTGTGAAGCCGTATTTCTCCGGTGCGGCGAGCACGGCAAAGCCTTCGGTCATACGGCCATCCGGCCCGAGAAACGACTGCGAACCTTTTTCGCCGCTACGGCCCTTGAGGATACGGAAGCGGTAACCGTGCAACGCCGGGCGCTTGGGGCCGGTCTGACGGATTCCGGATGATGTCTCGGGATTGGCGGTGTGAGCCGTCTGCAGCGCTTCGCCTTCGGCAACGGGCGCATCGATTTCAGGCACCGACGCCCACTGACCACCGAGTTCGCTAAAGGCGCCGGCGTATTCCTTTTTCTGCTGAAAGTGAGCTTCCTGCGCTTTGGCCAGGTCGCGCAGCAACTGCACCACGGCCTGTTCATTCCGCGCGAGCTGCCCCGTGCGATAGCGATTCACAAAAAACGGCGTGGCGATGCCCAGCAGAACCAGCGCGATGAGAATCGGCATCACTGGCCAGCTTGCGCGCTTTGTAGTGGGATCGTCGCTGATTGTCATGGGCTGCCGTCTGCTGAAATGAATCAGGGTCTCGTCTTCACGCGAAGCGAGACCCTGAACCCTAACCCCTGAACCCTGCCGTTACTTCGCGACCGCTTTCTGTCGAGCGCGCACCCACTGGCGTTTAACTTCCTGCGCGTCTCGCTCCTCGAGCTTCACCGCCTTCTGGGCATTGATTTTCTCGAGCTCTGCGAGCAACGCGTCGGGCTTGAGCTCTTCGCCGGATGCCGCTTCGGGCGTCAGCACGGTCACGTTATTGTTATTTACCTGCAGGAATCCGCCGCGCAAAGCAAGCTTCTTCGTTTCGCCGTTTGGCGTCGTCAGTCGCATCTCGCCAGTCCCGAGCAGCGCCAGGAGCGGCGCGTGGCCGGGCATGACGCCCAATTCGCCGTCGAAGGCAGGCACGACGACCGAAGTGGCCTGAGCATCGAAGACTGATTTGGCGGGAGTGATCACCGTCACGTGAAGGGTTTTTCCGAGCGTCGCTTCTGCCATGGTCTTAGTTTCTGGTTCCTGGTTTCTGTTTCTGGTTCTTGTTGCGGTCTGGTTTCTGTTAAGCCAGAAACCAGAAACCGCAAACTAGAAACCCGTTGATCAGCCGCCGGCCTTGAGCTTCTCGGCCTTGGCCACGGCTTCTTCGATCGTGCCGACGTACATGAACGCCGCTTCGGGCAGATGGTCGTATTCGCCGGCGACCACGGCCTTGAAGCTGCGCACCGTGTCGGCGATCGTGACGTACTTTCCTTCGATGCCCGTGAACTGCTGCGCGACGAAAAACGGCTGCGAGAGGAACTTTTCGATCTTGCGCGCGCGAGCCACGATGAGCTTGTCGTCTTCGCTCAGTTCGTCCACGCCCAGGATGGCGATGATGTCCTGCAGATCCTTGTAGCGCTGCAGAATCTGGACGACGCTGCGCGCGACGTTGTAGTGTTCCTGCCCGAGGAACTGAGGATCCATGATGCGGCTGGTCGAGCTCAGCGGATCCACGGCCGGGAAGATGCCCTTCTCCGCGATCGAGCGCGCCAGATTCGTGGTCGAATCCAAGTGCGTGAAGGCCGTCGCGGGCGCCGGGTCGGTGTAGTCGTCGGCCGGTACGTAGATGGCCTGGATCGAGGTAATCGAGCCGCGCTTGGTCGAAGTGATGCGTTCCTGCAGGCCGCCCATTTCGGTGGCCAGAGTCGGCTGATAACCTACGGCGGAAGGCATTCGGCCCAGCAGCGCGGACACTTCAGATCCGGCCTGCGTGAAGCGGAAGATGTTGTCGATGAACAGCAGCACGTCCTTGCCTTCCTGGTCGCGGAAGGATTCGGCGACGGTCAGCGCCGAAAGCGCCACGCGCAGGCGCGCGCCCGGCGGCTCGTTCATCTGGCCGTAGATTAGAGCGACGCGGCTTTCCTTCGGATCTTTCTCGTTGATGACGCCGCCTTCGCGCATTTCCAGCCACAGGTCATTGCCTTCGCGGGTGCGTTCACCCACGCCGGCGAAGACCGAGTAACCGCCGTGCTTCATGGCGATGTTGTGGATCAGTTCCATGATGATAACCGTCTTGCCGACGCCGGCACCGCCGAAGAGGCCGGTCTTACCGCCCTTCACGTAAGGCGCCAGAAGGTCGACGACCTTGATGCCCGTTTCGAACATTTCAGTGTTCGGATTGAGCTGATCGAAGGCGGGCGCTTCGCGGTGGATGGGCGACTTCTCGCCATCCATCACCGGGCCCCATCCGTCCACGGGTTCGCCGAGAACGTTGAGGATGCGGCCGAGCGCGGCTTTGCCGACGGGCACCGAGATGGGCTTGCCTGTGTCGGCAATCTGCGTTCCTCGGACGATTCCGTCGGTCGAGGCCATGGCCACCGCGCGCACGCGGTTGCGGCCGAGGTGCTGTTCGACCTCGCAGACGAGCTTCTGCCCTGTCGCAGGGTTGTTCACCTCGAGCGCGTTGAAGATTTCAGGCAGATGGTCCTGTTCGAATTCGGCGTCCAGCGTGGATCCGATGACCTGCACAACTTTTCCGAGCTTAGCCATGACGTACTCCGGTTTCCCTGTTTCTGGTTTCTAGTTTCCAGTTCCCTGAATTCTGTAAAAAACTGCACCGTGCGCGAAAGCTCTCTCCTTTATTGAGCCTCTAGCAGACTCTTCAAATCTGTCCAGAAACGCACATGTGCATTATTTCTTCTTCACGCGAGCCCGTTTTCCGGTTCTGTTTGCCCCCAGACGTGACTTCAGCGCTTCCAATGAAACCACATCACCTTCTGCTGCGTTCTCTCTTCTGGCCTGACATTCAGCAATCAGCTTCGGGCTATGCTCGAGCAAAAAATCCAGAGTCTCATCGTTGATCGGCAGGAGCGCGAATTTCAGCTGCCCATTCTTCTGAAGCAGCAGGCCACTCTTGCCTGCTGACTTCATAAGGTCGCCAATTGGCGTATCGGGATTATCAACTGTCTTTGTCGTCATCTTGACTCACCTCCAGGTATTCGAATGTGTCTTCCTTATGAAGCACCTTCAAAACCGTGACGCGGACCCCCTCCACGTCATAGAATACCCGGTAATCCCCTACCCTCAATCGATATGATGCTGGCGCCGGCTGCCTGAGTTTCTTTATCTTCGAACGGCTCTCTACAGTCGGAGTCGAGGTTAGAATTTTTTCAACAGCCGCAAGAATCGCCGAGCGATGAACCGATCTTAAGTTCTCCAATTCCTTTGCAGCTTCTGTCTGAAACACGACCTTGAATTTCATTTCTCAAGGTCCTTCTCTTACATTCTTACTTTGCGCCTTCGCGTCTTTGCGTGAGACAGGCTGTTACGCCAACGCGTTGGCGCCTCCCACGATTTCCGCGATTTCCTGCGTGATCTTCCCCTGGCGCGCGCGGTTGTAGGCGCGGCTGAGCGCCTTGATCATGTCGTCGGCGCTGTCGGTCGCGTTCTTCATGGCCACGCGGCGCGCGGCATGTTCGCTGGCTGTGTTCTGCAGCATCGCCGTGAACACAGTCATCTTCACCACCAGCGGCAGAACCTGCGTCAGGATCTCTGTCGGATTGGGATGGAAAATGTAGCCCGCGCCTTCAGGTTCTTTTTTCGCGCTCGCCGCCGGCTTGCCCTTCTCCTCTGCAGCGCTCTCGCCCTTCAGACCGGAGAGCGGCAGAATCATTTCGCTCACCGGCATCTGGGAAGCCGGGCCCTTGAACGCCGAGTACACCATATAAACTTCGTCGATGTCCTTCCGGCCATAGCGCTCGATCAGCTTGTCGGCGATCTGCTCCGCGCGCGAATACGCCGGCTTGTCGGACACCCCGATGAGGCGCTCGGCGATGGGCAGATTCAGATATTTGAACGCGCCGATGCCCTTCTTGCCTTGAACGATGAATTCCAGATCGCGGCCTTTCGCCTTCAGCTCGCTAATCAGCGTCTTCGCGGCCTTCACCAGATTGGAATTAAACGCGCCGCACAGTCCGCGGTCGGACGTCAGCAGAATCACGACTGCTTTCTTCGGATGATCATGCGCCTCAAGCAGCGGGTGCTTAATGTCAGCGCTGGCAGCCGCGACCTGGCCGATGATCTCTTTGAGCTTGTTGGCATACGGGCGCGCGGAGATGGCCGCGTGCTGCGCTTTGGCCAGCTTCGCCGTGGAGATCTTCTCCATGGTCTTGGTGATCTTCCGCGTGTTGCGGACCGCCTTGCGGCGCGTGACTAGGACTCGTGTATTTGCCATCTACTCTTTTGCTCCAAATAGAGCTTCGCGGACATCGACCGCAAAACCCTTCAACAAAACCGAGTCCGCCTTCTGGCCGGGCTTGAAACGGCCGTGAACCGCGTATGCTTTTCCGCGCAGACTCAGCACTGCAATTTCCTGTTTCTGCGGATCGACAATCCAGTACTCAGGTATTCCTGCGCCGGCATACTCGCGCCGTTTCTTCTTCCAATCCCGATCCGGATCTTCCGGGCTGACGACTTCCATTGCGATGTCGCAACCTTCCCACGCCTCATCTTTCATCCGTGCCGCGCGTTCCTTGCGCATGAAAACCACATCTGGAACCCTGTATTTTGTCCCCAACGTGTACACGCGGATTCCACTGAAAAAAACACGTCCAAGCTTCTTCGCGTTTACAAATGCCCTGAGCGCATCGAAGAGAAACAGCAGAATTTCTTCATGCGTCATGGTCGGCACGGGCAAAAATTCCAATCGTCCATTGTCGAACTCGATGCGCCGGTCTGTGTCTAACGCCAGGTAATCCTCAACATCCCAGGAACCTTGCGGCGGGTAGAGTTCCGTCATTTCCCACACCGGTTCGGCCTTATTATCAAACCAGGCGCGGGCCCGCTTGACCGCTTCCGTATCGTAGTTCTTCTTCTGTGCTGCAATGCCCATGGTGACACCTCTTATTTGATTGTGCCTGCCGATCAAATTGTCACCCTAACTCACCACCGTGCAACACAAATGCTCTTGCCCAGCCTCACCGTTCTCTGCGCCGCCGCGTCTCCGCGGTGAAGGTTGTTACTTCTTCGCCGTAAACCGCCGCTTGAATTCCTTCACCGCCTCTTCGAGCTTCTTGGCCGTGTCGTCGCTCAGCGCCTTCGTGTTGTTGATGTCGGCGATGATTTCCTTGTGCGCGTTGCGGACTTCTTCGATCAATCCCTTTTCGAACTCGCGCACGCTCTTGACCGGCACATCGTCCAGGAAGCCCTTGGTCGCGGCGTAGATCACGACAACCTGATCGACGACGTCCATCGGCTGGTACTGCGGCTGCTTCAGGAGTTCGACCAGGCGGTAACCACGATCGACCTGGCGCTGCGTAACTGGATCGAGTTCCGTTCCGAGCTGCGCGAAGGCTTCCAGTTCGCGGAAGTTTGCGAGATCCAGGCGCAGCGTTCCGGCGACCTTCTTCATGGCCTTGATCTGAGCGTTTCCACCTACGCGGCTGACCGAGATGCCGACGTCGACGGCCGGACGCACACCGGCGTTGAACAAGTCCGGCTGCAGGTAGATCTGACCGTCGGTGATCGAGATCACGTTGGTCGGAATGTACGCGGACACTTCGCCTTCCTGCGTTTCGATGATCGGCAGCGCCGTCAGCGATCCGCCCGTGCCGTAGACCTTTTCAATCTTGTGGTCGCCGGCGTTCGGCATCGCCTTCAGATCTTTTTTCGCTTCGTCAGCACCGTGCTCGGCGAGGTAAACCTTGCCGTTCACGCCGCTCTTCTCGTCGGCCTTTCCGGAAAAACTCTTGGCGACGATGACGTGCTTTTCGGCCAGCTTGGCGGAGCGTTCCAGCAGGCGGCTGTGCAGGTAGAACACGTCGCCGGGGTACGCTTCGCGGCCCGGCGGGCGGCGCAGCAGCAGCGACAGTTCGCGGTACGCGGCGGCCTGTTTGGTCAAGTCGTCGTACACGCAGAGCGTGTCCTTACCTTCCTTGTACATGAAGTACTCGGCCATCGCGGCGCCGGCGTACGGAGCGATGTACTGCAGCGGCGCGGGATCGGAAGCGCCGGCGGAGACGACGATGGTGAAGTCCATCGCGCCTGTTTCCTGGAGGCGCTTGACCACGCCGGCGACAGTCGATTCCTTTTGTCCGACCGCCACGTAGACGCAGATCACGCCCGAGTTCTTCTGATTGATGATGGCGTCGACGGCGATAGCGGTCTTGCCGGTCTTGCGGTCGCCGATGATCAGTTCGCGCTGTCCGCGGCCGACCGGGATCATGGCATCAACGGCCTTGATTCCGAACTGCAGCGGCACTTTCACTGGCTGGCGCAGAGCGATACCGGGAGCGGGGTATTCGACCGGCCAGGATAGGTCGGTGTTCACCGGGCCCTTGCCGTCGAGCGGGCGGCCGACGGGGTCGACCACGCGGCCGATCAGCGCCGGTCCGCAGGGCACCTGAAGCACGCGGCCGGTGCGCTTGACCTGCATGCCTTCGCGCAGGTCGTCGAAGCGGCCCATGACCGCGCAGCCGACGTTGTCTTCTTCCAGATTCAGCGCCAGTCCGTAGACGCCGGTCGGGAACTGGATCATCTCGCCGGCCATGACGTTGGTCAGGCCGTAGATGCGGGCGATGCCGTCGCCGACTTCGACGATCGAGCCGACTTCTTCCACCGCGAGCACCGCGTCGTAATTGGAAATCTGCTGCCGCAGCGTGCCGATCATTTCATCTACATCAATGCGCATGTCTTAACTCCGGTTTCTCGTTTCTGCCCGACTTCTGTTTCTGGTTTCCAGTTTCTAGTTTCTGGTTAACGGCCTTTGTATTTCAAGCCCTTCACTTCAGCTTGCCGCAGGTATTGCATCAGCCCGCCTGTCAGCCTTTTAACCGAACCGCTTACAACACGAATTCTTTCAAACTCTTCCTCTGAGATGTATTCCTGATCAAGCGCTACGTAGAGGTGCGATTCGAGCTCACCCGTTGAGCCTTTTGCGATCGACAGGAAACTTATGAACTCTTTTGTTCCATCCCTCTCAAAACCTTCGGCGATGTTTCCCATTGAAGAAACGGACGCTCTGCGTACCTGGTCTCTCAAACTGTAATCTTTCGCAAACTCTCCCCTTCGCGTATGTTCGTAAACAAGTCTTGTAAGTTCTCTGGCCTGCTGCCATGCTTCGATCTCTTCAAACCGCTTGATCGTCGCCATAACTCCCCCATCCGGAGAACCAGAAACCAGAAACTCCAAACCAGAGACCTGAGTCTCAATCCGTCCACTTGATCGTCGCCAGCTTCAGCCCTTCCATCTTCTCTACCATCTGGTCCAGCGCGTGGCGCGTGGAGCGGTCCCACATCTTGTCTTCGTGGATCAGCACCAGTCCGCCGAGCAGCTCCGGCTTTACACTCTCATTCAGGTTCACCGTCTTGTTGAGCTTTTTCGACAGCAGCGTCTTGAGCTGCTCGCGTTCTTCCAGGTCCAGCGGCCGCGCGGTGTGGACATCCACCGCCGCAATGCCCGCCTTCTTGTTCATTGTTTCGATGAAGGCGCTGACGATCGTGCCGATCAGATGCGCGCGCTTGCGGTCCACCAGCACCAGCAGGAAGTTGCGCGTGACCTTCGAGAGATGCTTGAACGTGCCTTCGATCACCTTTCGCTTCTCTTCGAAGGAGATCGTCGGGGATTCGAGCAGCTTTTCGAGCTTCGGCGCCTTCACGAGGAGAATACGCAGCAGCTTGAGTTCCGCGGTGACCTGGTCGACCGAGCCGGACTCTTTGGCCGCTTCGTACAGCGCTTCCGCGTAAATCGCCGCGAGTGCTTTGCTTCCGCTTTTTCCTGCCATCGTTTCTTCCTAGCTCTTGGCTCTTGGCTCTTGGCTCTTGGCTCGGGACGCGCTTTGCCAGCGCTGTCCAAGAGCCAGGAGCTAAGAGCCAATAGCTGCCGTTAATTCTTGCTCGCGTCCACTTCCTGCATCGCTTCGGCGATGAAGCGGCGGTGATCGTCGGCCTTGATCTCGCGTTCGATGACCTTCTGGGCGATGTGTGCCGTCACGGTCACCATCTTGTCGCGCAGCTCGGCGACGGCCGCGTCCTTGGCCAGCGTGATTTCGCGCTTGGCGCGTTCCAGCGCCCGCGCGGCTTCCTTGTTGGCCTCGGCGATAATCTCTTCTTTCAGCTTGTCGACGTCGCGCTTGCCTTCAGCGATGATGGCTGCCGCTTCGTCCTTGGCCGCGTTGATCTTCTTTTCGTATTCGGCGACCTTGGCGATGGCTTCCTTGTTCTTCGCTTCAGCGTCGTCGATCTTCTTCTGAATGTTATGCTCGCGCTCTTCGAGAGCGTGCATGATCGGGCCCCAGGCCATTTTCCAGAGCACGGCCAGCAGCGCGAAGAAGACCACGACCGACCAGGCCAGCACCTGCAGTTCGGGCGTCAGGAACGGAGGCAGCATGCCGCCGCCACCTTCTGCTGCGATCACCAGGCTTGAACTGAGAAACTCAACCACCGCGCACCTCTCCCATTTTCGGGATTTTTTGAATGTGTCTTCGTCAAACGCGCGCTGCCGATTGCCGGCCACCACGGCCGGCAATCTGGCAGCATGCTGAAAAATTTACTTCTGAGCCAGACCTTCGGCCGGCGCAACGACAGCCGCAGCCTTGACCGACGGGGCTTCCGCCCAGTTTTCCTTGCTCACCTTGTTGCCGGCCAGCAGGATGACGATCAGCGCGAAGAAGGTGAAACCTTCGATGAGCGCCGCGAGCACGATGGCCGCGCCGCGGATGTTGCCGGCGGCTTCCGGCTGGCGGGCGATCGATTCAACAGCGGCCGTGGCCAGCTTGCCGATGCCATACGCAGCGCCGCAGACCAGCAGACCAACTCCGAGAGCAACACCGAAAATAGCCAAACCCATCTCTTACTTCTCCTCTCTATTGCCCATTCGCCAGACGGCGGCGGGCATTCTGTCACGTTCTCCGCGCATTTCCGCAGCGGCCCCTCACAGCCATTCTGGCTGCAGCAGCGGAATGTGTGTCACCGCCGACTTACGCAGCGAGGCGAATTCCCGACAGGGGAAAGCGCCGGCCGATTTACTACAGTTCCGAGTTTCTGGTTTCAGGTTTCTGGTTAACAGCTGCCGAAGAACCAGAAACTAGAAACCAGAAACCTTAAACCAAATCAGTGCTCCGGATGTACCGCCGCGCCGATGAAGACGATCGCCAGCAGCGTGAACACGTACGCCTGCAGGAAGCACACCAGGATTTCAAGCACAGAGATGCCCAGCGCCAGCGGCACGCCCAGGAACAGCAGCAGCCCGCTGATCGCGCCCAGTCCCAGGAGCTGCGAGATGATCAAGTGTCCGGCAATCATGTTCGCGAACAGACGCACGCAGAGCACGAAGCACTTGATCAGCGGTCCGAGCAGTTCGAGTACGAACATCAGCGGCCACATCCACAGCGGCGTTCCCGGCGGCACCAGATGCACCAGAAAATTCACCGGCCCCTGGTTGGCCATGCCCAGCACCCACACCAGCAGGTAAATCGATCCACCCATCGCCAGCGTCACGCTGAAGTTGCCGGTGACGCCGCCGTATTCGGGGACCATGCCGAGGAAATTAAGAATCAGGATGAAGAAGAAGTAATTCAGGAATAGCGGCGTGTAATGCGCCAGATGATGTCCGCCGACCGGCTCAACCAGTTCATCGCGCACAAAAATGATCAGCGCTTCGACAGCGTTGGCCAGCGCGCCTTTGGGGGCTTTGTTGTCATGAACCGCGGCGAGCACGCGTTTGGCAACCATCATGGTAATGATGAAAAACAGGAGCGCACCGACCGTCAGTCCGGCCATGTGCTTGGTGAATTCCATCTTGAACGGTCCGACCATTTTCGGCGTGTAGCCGGCGACGGTTAGATGCCCGTGATCGCCAAAGGGCTTGTAGTAAACCTTGCCGGTCGTCGCGTCGACACCCCAGAGCACTTTATCCAGGATGTGGTGCATGGGATCATCGCCGCCGCCGTGATCGGCGTGTGCGTCGTGACCAGGAGCATGCTCGCCAGCTTTGTGCTCGTCTTTCTTGCCGTGTTTCTCTTCAGCCATTTCAAAACCCCGGAACTGCACCGTTACTTTTCAATCGTATCCACTGCAATCAGCTTCGCCGCCAGCCAGCCTGCTTCCGCGAACATGCCAATCAGGTAACTGCCAAGCAGCGCCAGGAGCGCGGCGACCGGCTGTTCACGGAATGTTGCGTTTAAAAGCAGCGCCAGCCCCAGTAACAAAAACAGGCGCATCAGCAGTCCTGCGCCCCACCAAGCCCAGAACTTGCCACTGCTGTCTTTCGTCTCCCCCAGCCGCGCGAGCTTCAGCGCGAACGGCAATCCCAGAAGCGTCAGCAGAACTCCCGCCGCGCCACCCGCGTAGATCGGGTGCCTGTATTCACTTCCAACCCAGGCCCCAACGCCTTCGGCCACTGCAGCGGCTAAAATCACCTGCGCCGCGAGTACGAGTACTGTCAGGCGTATCACTTCAGCGTTTTCTTTACGAAGTGGTACATGCCTGCCGCGATACCCAGCATCCCCGCTGCAATCATCGCCCAGGGCGATGAGTTAAACTTGTTATCCAGCCACCAGCCCAGCGCCACGAACAGCGCCACAGTCACCGCCAGATGCATCCCCAGGCCCAGAAACTTCGCCAGATCGGCCTGGATTCCGCTCTTATCTTTGTCCGGCTTCTCGTCGTCTTTTCGCTCGTCCGCCATGAGAAGCCTCGGACGCAATAAAAAACCACTCCGCTCGTTTTTCTCGAGCCAAATGGGATAGATGAACGCCCGAACTGCGACGCCATCCGGCCCACACGCTTCAATTTCGGGGGCTATCTGTATCGGATCGAACCAGACAAAACGATACGCGCCCTTATTTTAGCAAGGGCACTGCCGCTCTCTTTGCTGCTTTGAAAACAGTTAAAGCAGAAGCCATCCCAAAGTCATGCAGCCTTTTCAAGCACTGCCGTTCACAACCCCCTCCAGAGAAGTGAGCACGCGATTCATAGATCATAAGCGCTCCAATGTCAACTGACGGGTGATTGGAATTTAAAAATTAATCAAAGTCGTAACGTTACGTTCGCACACCACTTAACTATGGCGTAAAATATGCTTTGATTTATCTCGGCTGTCGCTGGACGCAAGGGCGCAGCTTACGGGAGATCATCCGCTTATGGCCAACTGCCCGATTTGCAAAACCCCTGGCGCGTATGTCGGCTTCAGCACCGTCGAATGCCGTAATCCAGACTGCGAGCACTTCTGTATCAACGAAGAGAAAGTCTGTCCGTGCTGCGGTAAGGTCGGACACACACCCGATTTAGCTGAAGATGCCGCGGACGCCAGCCAGATGATCGGCAGCATCCAGGTCAATGGCTCCGGCGGCAACTCGCCGCTCGACCAGGCTGATCAGGACGACAGCTCAGGGCCGTGTACGGTCTGAATGTGGCCCGAGCTTCAGCTCGCGCACTCTGCGTATCAGAAATTCCAAGTTATTCAGAAATCAGCTTTTCGCGAGCTGAAGCTCGCGCCACATTGCCTCTTCGCCGAGCTAACAGCTCGCGCCACACGCCTCTTCACGAGCTAACAGCTCGCGCTACATACTTGACGCTGAGCCCGCCCGCGACAAGATATTCTTCAACTGAATGGCTGCGGCTGAACCTGACAGCCAGGTGAATTCATCGTCCCTCTACCTTAAGGAGTCCGGAATGCGAGCTCTACTGTGCCTCATCGCCATCACATTGTCCCTGTCTCTGTGTCTTCGCGCTGAAGAAGAGAATCCGCTGAAGAAGGCCAAGGTCGGCGACTGGATTGAATGGACCACAAGCTCGAAGTTCGGCGGCTTTGCCATGGAAGGCGGCATGAAGCAGACCGTCAAAGCCAAGACCGACGCAGACGTCACGCTAGAGATTGCCAACAAAACCCCGGCCGGCGACGTCAAGCAGGAGATCAAGATCAACCTCAACGAGAAATACGATCCGCGCAAGCAGGACCCCAATGCCGAGTTCAAGGAAACCGGCAAGGGCGAAGAGACCATCACGGTCGGCGGAAAATCCCTGAAGACAACCTGGACCAGCTACGAAACGACCAGCAACGCCGGCGGACAGAAGATGACGATCAAAGGCAAAGCCTGGGTTTCGCCCGAGGTGCCGCTCGGCGGCCTGGTGAAATCTGAAAACGAAATCGTCGGCATGGGAAAGCAGTCGCTGGAGCTCAAGGATTTCGGCACCGGAAAGTAAAAAACGGCACTGAGTATTGGGGCAGAGCACAAAGCCCAGACGTTCAGAAGCGACGCGGAACGGACGGTCCTCCCTCCCCTTGCGGGAGGGAGTTAGAGGGAGGGGTTAGCCGCTGCACGAGACAGAGCGAGGCGAAAACGGAACGGAATTTGTCAGTTCTGATTGTTCATCTTTCATTTGTCATTTTAAGGTTTGCGACGCAACTGGATGACAAGTGAGAGAACTGACCCCCTCCCGCAAGGGGAGGGGAAACGACGGCACGGAGCGTTCTCCGTCCGCACGGGTGGGAAATACAACGGCACGGAGCAGTCGATGGCTCAGCAGCGCGCAACGAGTGTGTGCCTCGCGCTTCTCGTGGCCGCCTCGTTTTGTTTGGCCGACACGGTCCACCTGAAAAACGGCAAGTCGCTCGAAGGCGAAGTCATCCGCGAGGACGACGAGGGCGTCACGCTGCGCCTGCCCTACGGTGAAATCAAGCTCCGGAAATCAGAAGTCGAAGCCGTCGAGCGCCAGACGCCGACCGAATACCGCATCAGCCTGGGCAAACGCATGCTCGCGGCCGAGCGCTTCGAGCAGGCCGTGCGCGCTTTCGAAGAAGCGCTGATCGGCGACAGGCGCTCGGTCGAAGCCAAACGCATGCTGGCCAATACGTACTGGCTGCAGGCAAAAAAATACCGCGAGCTCAACCGGTTTGTCGAAGCCAGGAGCGCGCTCGAAAAGCTGCAGAAGCTCGATCCAAAAGCCGAACACGTCCGGCACACAGCGGGCGAACTGCTCCAAGATCTCAACGCCAAGGAGCAGGTCGTCGACGGCTACATCGCGGCTGCGCGCGAACTGGCGAACAAAAACGACATTTCCAGAGCGCTGCAGGCGTACGAAAAGATCCTGACGCTCACGCCCGACGCGCGCGCCACAGTCGGACCGGAGATGGCCGATTGCCACATCAAGCGCGCGGCGTCTTACATGCAGAGCGGCCAGTTGCTGAACGCCGCCGGCGATTTCGAAGCGGCGCTGCGCCTGAATCCGAAACTCGCCGACCAGATTGAACGCTTGTACTGCTCCTGCGTGCTGCCCAATATTCTTAACAACCTCGCCGGCGGCGACCTGGGCTCGGCACAGACCGACCTCAAGCGCGCACTCGAAGTCGCTCCCAACAACAAGAACGTGCTGTATGTCGCGGGCCGGCTTGAGGAAGCGCTTGGCAAGATTCCCGCCGCCTGCGATGCCTACGCGCGGGCGCTCGGCACGCGCGTGGCCAATCCGACGCCGGCGTATCTCTCGGAGCTGCGCAAGCGCCTGGAGACGGAGATCAACGCCAAGGGCGACCGCCTGAACATCGACACCAGCATGGCCGAGATGCAGGGCTATGCCGCGAGCAGCAGCGGTGAAGCCAAACAGCTCGAGACCGAAAACTTCACGATCTATCACTATAATGAAGCCCTCGCACGCGAAGCCGGCACGCGCATGGAAGCAGATCGCCTTCGCATTCTCAACGAAACGGGCCTGCGCCCGTGGCAGGGAAAGACGCGCGTTTTTCTGCACCGCACGCAGGCGGAGTACACCGCCCGCACGGGCCTGCCGGAGTGGACCGGCGGCGTCACGCGAGCGACCAAACCAAGCGGCTCCGAACACCTGCAGCAGAAGGACATCCACAGCTGGCAGACCTCGCCGCGGCTGCTGTCCTCCACGCTGCCGCACGAGATCACGCATGTGATCGTCAATGAAAACGCGCTGGACCTGAACGTCTTTCCGCGCTGCATCAATGAAGGCATTGCGGTGGCGATGGAACCGAAGTACCACAAGGACTACTACATGAACTTCCTGCGCATCCGCCTGAAAAGCCAGGATTTCATTCCGCTTACCGAACTCATCGCCGCGAAGGATTACCCGCGCGATCCGGATTTTTTTTACGCCGAAAGCTACGCGCTCATCGAATACCTGATTTCGTTGAAAGGCATCAAGGAAACCACGGCCGTGGTGAAGAACTGCACGTCGCTGGCGCGCACCTACAGCGAGCTGCTGCGACTGACTGGCGCAGGTAATCTCGAGGAACTCGAGACCAAATGGCGCGACTGGATCATCGCCGGGGGGAAGTAATTCCCCAGCGGCTTCAACTGCTAACTGCTTCAACACGAAGACACAAAGATTCGAAATGACTTGCGCCAGTAAAGTCCTAACCCCCGGCTTCAGCCGGGGGTGGAACGTGAAAACGGAGGATCCAATAGCCGGATTTATCCGGCTTTTCTGAGCGCAGTTGGCTTTAGCCACGACGTATGCGGGCTGAAGCCTCCCGCGTGTGGGTCAACCCCTAAAGCGGGGTAACCGAATTTAGTGAGTGCGATTTCCCCCCGGCTGAAGCCGGGGGTTAGTAGCAGCCGTAACTGGCGTAACGCATTTCAGTGTCTCTGTGTTGAAGCTCTGCCGTTTATCCGGCTCAGTCTTTGAGCGTGAAGATGAGGATGAGGGGCTGTTCCCGGTTGCCGACTTGCGCAACCATTTTGGGTTGTCCCTTCGTGACGGGCACGCAGATGGGATCGCCAATCGGCTTGCCACCATCCTTGATGGTCAGTTCAAGCCGGCATTTTCCGGGCTTCGCATCCTTAAGGGTTACGTCGAGCTCGTACTGCTTGACGCGCGAGCTGGCTTTCGCGCCGGCGGTCACGGTGATGTCCTGTTTGCCGGCGTCGGTGAAGGTGCCAAAGACCGTCTCTTTCAAAACGCCTTTCAAATGCGCAATCGACGGTGCGAATGTCTGATTTTTTTTCCCGGCGTCCGCGGCCGAGACGCCCTGGATTTCGACGCTGGCCGTCTGAGCGTGAGTGGCGGCGGCGATGAGCAGCAGCGCTGCGAATGCGGCGGCCCGGAAGTTTTTCAGTTCTTTAAACGTCACGCGTTGTTACCCCTCACCTGACAACACTCACTTCCTTTAATCGGGCAGCCAGCGGAACTCGTTGAGGTGATTCTCGGCGTTTGCCACTTCGTCCTTCAAAAAGAAGCAGACGACCGGCTCCGACTGGCCTTCAAGATACTTCACGTGGACGTCGTAGCGTTCGTCCAGAGCTTCCGGGATTTCCATGGCGACCTGCGTTTCTTCTTTGTTCGACACGAACAGCAGCACCGCAGCCATCAGCATCGCCGCCATGCTTGCGGCCGCCATCAGGTTCCAGCTCTTGCGGCGTGGACGCGCAAAATCGATGCGCGTGACTTTTTCTTTCACGGCCGTGGCCGGCATGTCGTGAACAGGAGCATGCGGCGCGGCAGCGGCTTTGGCTTGGACGGTGCGGCCGGCGATTTCTTTCCACACTGCATTCCAGCGCTGCTGACTGACTTGGGGCACGCCTCTGTCGATTCCTTCTTTCACGCCCGCCGGCGCCGCTGTTACCTGTTCGGCCACGCTGCTCCAGCGCCGCGCGAACGCCTCGTCGTTCGGCATCGGAACCGGCAGCATCATCGCGGCCGTATCGATGCGTTCGTTGAGGTGCTTTTCCGCGGGCGTCAGAGCAACCGTCTGCTGCGCGATGGTGTGCCAGGCTTCGCGGCTGGCCAGTTCCGACATCTGCGGAACAGGCAGCTGCGCAGCCGCATCATCCAGTTTGCGCCAGATCGCCGCTTCGCGGCTTCCGGCAACACTGCCCGCCGCCTCACCATCGAACTGCGCCGAACGCTTGATTGCCTCGCGCTCGTCAGCCGGCACCGCTACCGTCTGCGCCGCAATCTTCTGCCAGATTTTCTCGAAGCGAGCCGCCGAAACGTCGGGAACTTTTTTCAGCTCCGACGCAATACGCTCAACGCTCGCCTGTTTCAGATCCGCACCGGCAACGTTGCGGCAGAGCCCTGCCAGTTTCGCCTCAACGTTGGGCACGGGAATTTTCAGTGCAGCCTGGTCCAGGCGCTTGAAGGCGTCCAGTTCGGCTTTCAGCCGCGGGTCGGCGGCGAGTTTCTGCTCAAGCGCCCGCACCGAGACGGCGTCCAGCTCGCCATCGGCGTACGCGGAGAGCTCAATAAAAATCTGATCGTGCAGCATAACTCACCTGCTTATTGAGTCTTGCGTCTGGAGTCTTGGAGTCTGGAGTCGCCGACTCTCGACTCTAAGACTCCAGACTCAAGACTCTTCCTGAATGTGCGGCGCCAGCAGTTCCTGCAATCGTTTGCGCGCGTAAAAAAGGCGCGACATCACCGTTCCGATATTGCAGTCCAGCGTCTCGGCAATCTCCTTGTAGCTCATGCCCTCGGCGGCGTGCAGCATGAAGACCGTGCGATGGTTCTCCGAAAGTTTGAGCAGCGCCATCGAGAGCGCCTCGCTGAATTCTGAAACCTCCGCCTTGTGCGAAGGGCTTTCACTTCCGCTGCGCGTGACGACTACTGCTGCTGGTTCGTCACGCGCCTCGTCGCCTTCGCCCACGCGGTGTTCATCCAGGCTCACTTCAACCCCGCGCCGGATGTGCCGCAGGCGATCAATCGAAAGATTCACCGCGATGCGCCGCACCCAAGGGTAAAAACGGGCCTCGCCACGCAAGTTCTCCAGCTGCTGGTAGGCGCGAACAAAAGCGTCCTGAACCACATCCAGAGCGCTGTCCTCGTCCCGCAGCAGACGCCACGCCACCGCAAACACGCGCTGCCTGTACTTCAGGAACAGCTTTTCAAAAGCCTCCGCATCGCCCGCAACAGCCTTCTCGACCAGGGCCGTGTCCTCCGCATCAAAATTCGCGGAAGTTAAAGCACCTGCTCCTGTTACTTGTGACGCACTCTGTTGCGGCGTATTCATGTTTTGAACCAGAATTGACGGGAATTTCACCAGCCCATGTACACTTCCGAAGCAGACGCATTAAACGCGCTGGCTCAACCCTTAACAAGCACTAAACCGAAGATCGCGGTTTGTCTAAAAATCCTCTATTTTTCGGACCAACAATCACGAGAGCACAACCTTAACACGGAGACACGGAGTGCACTGAGCAACACGGAGTTGAAAACAAGCGGCTTTGTGGACGAGAAAAGAATGTTTCATTTGAAGGTTTAAAGTTTAAATTTTAAATCGAACAGCAAACGCGACGCGTCGTTCGATCTCAAATTTCAAATCTAAAACCTCAAACTTAAAATTCTGTTAACCTCCGTGCCCTTCGTGTTTCTCCGTGCCTCCGTGTTGAAGTCGTTACTCCGGCCCGCGTTCCACCAGCAGATAAAGCCCGCTGAAGATCGTGCAGACGGTGCTGCCTTCGTGGCACATCACTGCCAGCCACAGCGGCAACGCGTTCAGCATCGATCCGACCACCAGCACGCTGATCACCGTAAACGCAAAGAGCAGTCCGCGATGGATCGCTGCACGTGTGCGCTGGCTCAGCCACAGCGCCGTCGTGATGCCGTGCAGATCATTCTTCATCAGAACAACGTCGGCGGTCTCGAGCGCCACATCTGTTCCGGCGCCGCCCATGGCGATGCCAATATCCGCCGCGGCCAGCGCCGGCGCGTCGTTGACGCCATCGCCGATCATCGCTATCGGGCCATACTTTTTCGCCGCGCGCGCAAGCTCCGTGACTTTATTTTCAGGCAGCAGCCCCGCACGAACCTGATCGGCGCCCGCGCTTTTGGCAATCGCCTCCGCGACCTGCGCGTGATCGCCGGTGAGCAGCAGAATGTGTTTCACGCCGAGTGTTCGTGCCTGGCTTAACACTTCGCGCGCTTCGGGCCGGATCGCGTCGGCGACGCCGATGACGCCGTACTCTCCCGCGCCGGTCAGCACCAGCAGCACCGTCTGACCCTCGTCCCGAAGGCGCTCGGCGCGCTGCAGCAGTTCGCCGGGCAAACGGTAGCCGTGGTTTTCAAACATTTCACTCTTGCCGACGCCGATCCACAGGCCGTCAAAATGAGCGTGCACGCCGCTGGCGGTGTGGCTCTCGAAATCGGTCACGTCCAGCAGCGGCAGATCGCGCGCGCGTGCTTCCGCTGTGACCGCCGCCGCCAGCGGGTGATTGCTGCGCTGCTCAACCGATGCGGCGAGCTGCAGAATGCGGAACTGCTCGGGCGAGTATTGATCACGCGCAAGAGAACCGGAGGCCGGCGGGACGCCGGCGGTCCCAGTAACTTTCCCGGCCCACACGGATACCACGCTGGGAACGCCGCGCGTGATCGTGCCCGTCTTGTCGAAGGCCAGCACTGAAATCTCGGCGAGCTTCTCGAGATACGCGCCTCCTTTAAAGAGCACACCGCTGCGGGCCGCGCGTGTGATGCCCGCGAGCGTCGCGGCCGGCGTGGCGATCACCACTGCGCAGGGCGAGGCGGCAACCAGCAGCACCATGGCATGGTACACGGCGGTGCTCAGGAGTTTGTCCGGCGGCGTCGCGGCTGCCGGGAAAAAATAATGGATCAGCGCGAGCGCAGTCGATGTGATCAGCACGCCGAGCACGTACGGCTTCTGCCAGCGCTGCACGAACTTTTCGGTATCCGCTTTGGCGTCCTGCGCTTCGCGCACGGTCTTGACGATGTGCGCCAGAGTCGTTTCGCTGGCGGGGCGCTCCACGAGGACCACGATCGAGCCGGTCTGATTGAGCGTACCCGCGAAAACCGGATCGCCGCTTCGTTTGCTGACCGGCATCGACTCGCCGGTAATCGTGGATTGATCGATCGTCGTCACGCCTTCCACGACTTTGCCGTCAACGCCGAGCCGCTCCCCCGGCAGCACACGCACGCGCTCGCCGACGACGATGCTCTCCACCGGCACGCGCTGCTCAGTTCCGTTTCGCAGCACCAGCGCAGTGTCGGGGCGCAGCTCAATGAGTGCTTCGATCGATCGCGCGGTGCGCTCGAGCGTGTATTTTTCCAGCGCACCCGAAAGCGAGAAGAGAAACAGCAGCGTCGCGCCTTCTCCCCATTCGCCAATCGACGCCGCTCCCACCGCCGCCAGCACCATCAGCAGGTTGACGTCAAGCCGCCGCGCGAACACCGCACGTGCCACTTCCTTTACCGGTGCCCAGCCGCCGCAGACATATGAAATTGCGTAGAGCGGAATGACGAGCTGCGCCGCATCGTTGCGCCCGGCGATCGTAGCCGCGATTCCGAAGACGGCGCAGAGCCCCGTCAGCAGGCCCAGCTTCAGCGGCGAATCGGCCTCATCGCCGGCAGGCGGCGCAGGGCGCTCGAGCGCCGGCGGCGCCAGCACGACTGGCTCTGGTGCTGAAGTCGATGAACCGTTCACGCCTGAAGCTCCCGCCGCGGCAGTTCACCTTATTTTACTACGCGGGAGAGCGCCTGGCTATTCTTCGTCTGGGGCGAGCTTGCCGCCGTGCCTTGCCAGCAGCTTTACCAGGTCCGTGCGGTCGCGCTTTTTGGCGATCTCGATGGCTGTCACGCCGCCTTTGGTCTTGATGTTGACGTCGGCTTTGTATTCCAGCAGCAATTCGAGGATGTCGATTTTGCAGCGGTGCGCGGCGATATGCAGCGGCGTCTCGCCGCTGGCCTCTTCATCCTCGCCGTCGGCCGTTGCGTTTACGTCACACTTGGCTTCGAGCAGGATTTTCATGAGCTCTTTGCGTGAACGCCCGGTGGCCAGGTGCAGGGGCGTTTTGCCCGAGATGTTCTTTTCGCTGACTGCCGCGCCTTTGCTGATCAGGTATTTGACGATCTCATTGTGATCGCAGCTGACCGCCCAGTGCAGCGGCGTATCCTTCAGTCTGGTCCTCGCGTTGACCAGCGCCGGATCGGCTTCGATGAACTTTTTGACATACTCGAGATTACCGCCCTTGGTCGCGGCAAAAATATCCGGCGGCGGCGGTGCAATGCCATCATCCACTTCATCAACCGGCGTGGGCGCCGCAGGATCTTTTTCCGTTACAGGCGCAGGCTCAGCCGCGGCCGGATCCTTCGGCGGAGCTTCACCGGCTGAGCAGAGTGCCGCCGAAAGCAGAATCAAGGATGCGAGCTGGAACAATTTCATGTGGAGCTCACCCCCAACTTAAGCACGAAATTCGAAGCACGAAATCCGAAACAAGCACGAATGAATGAAACTCAAATGCTCAAAACTGACGACGCACTGTTTTGAGCCTTAATCATTCGAATTTCGAGTTTGTTTCGGATTTCGAAATTCGAATTTCGAGTTTTCCCCTCTAGCCGCCTCGGCGTCTTCGCGGTTCGCCCTTTAACCCAACTGCTTAACGACTGCGGCCCCCATTTCCGTGCAGGAAACTTGCTTTTCTCCTTTTTTGGCGAGGTCCGCCGTGCGCAGGCCTGCCTTAAGCACGTTCTCCACCGCCAGTTCCACCGCGTCCGACTCTTTGTGCAGGTTGAAGCTGTATTTGAGCATCATGCCTGCCGAAAGGATTGTCGCCAGCGGGTTGGCTTTGCCCGTACCAGTAATGTCCGGCGCGCTGCCGTGCGAAGGCTCATACATGGCCACCTTGCCGCCAATGCATGCCGACGGCAGCATGCCCAGCGACCCGGTCAGCATCGACGCCTCATCAGAGAGGATGTCGCCAAACATGTTGGTTGTGACCATTACATCGAACTGTTTCGGATCGCGTATCAGCTGCATGGCCGAATTGTCAACGATCTGGTGCTCAAACTTGATGTCCGGATAGCCCTTGGCGACCTCTTCGGCCACATCGTGCCAGAGCCGCGAGGATTCCAGCACGTTAAACTTATCGACGCTCGTCACCTTCTTGCGCCGCACCTTGGCCAGATCAAAAGCGAGTTTCACGATGCGTTCGACTTCCGGCGTGCGGTAGATCTCGGTGTTGACGCCGTAGCGCTCCTTGCCCGAGCCGTGAATGCCGCGCGGCTCGCCGAAGTAGATGCCGCTGATCAGCTCGCGCACGATCATCATGTCAGTGCCCTGGATGACTTCAGGCTTGAGCGTCGAGGCGTCTTTGAGCGGTTCGTAGAGCTTTACCGGGCGCAGGTTGGCGTAGAGATCGAGACCCTTGCGCAGATTGAGAATGCCGGCTTCGGGGCGTTTCTTGTTGTCGATCTTGTCCCACTTCGGCCCGCCGAAGGGTCCTTTAAGCACCGCCTGAGCCGCCTGGCAGGCCTTGAGCGTGTGCTCCGGAAGGGGATTGTCGAACTTATCGATGGCCGCGCCGCCGGCGAGCTGCGGTTCGTATTCGAACTTATGGCCGTAAATTTCGCCGATGCGGTTGAGCACCTTCTGCGTTTCGCCAATGATCTCCGGCCCGATGCCGTCTCCGGGAAGCACCACGATATGGAAATTCATGCAAACCTCGTCGCTGATCTGTCTTTTCCTGATGAACTAACTGCAAGCGGAGCATGTTACCTTTCATCGGGCGTTTGTCACTTGTCAATCGAGTGCGGCTTACCCGGCAAGTGACTTAACGCCAAGGACGCCAAGGCGCCAAGAACGCCAAGAGGATTCTAGTAGAGTCTGCCCATTTGTGTCAGCCGCGGAGCGGCGCAAGAATAATAGCCCACGGCGTCAGCCGTGGGAAATACGCGCACAGAACCTGGAGCCCCGGAGGGGCGACAGAAAACAGGGGATCATGACACATTCCTCTGCCGCCCCTCCGGGGCTCAGCGTCGCAAGGTGATCACATTCCCACGGCTCGCGCCGTGGGCTATGATTCTCTTGCCCTCCGGGCAAAGAACGGAGCCGGGATATTGTGCTGGGCATAGCGCATCAGCCGCTGCCATAGCGTGCTCGGTAGCCTGAAAGGCCAAGACGGCATAGCCCACGGTTTCAGCCCTTGGGTAAATGGACGTTGACGCCAAGAATGCAAAGATGGTTCTGGTACAATTTCGTCCTTTGGCATGCCGCGGAGCGGCGCAAGAATAATAGCCCACGGCGTCAGCCGTGGGAAAATACGCGCACAGAACCGGGAGCCCCGGAGGGGCGACAGAAATGCTTGGGGGAAATTTATGGCTCACACATTTTCGCATTTGTTAATGCGTATCGTGTTTAGCACCAAAGACCGCGCACCCATTATTACTCCCGCACTGCGCACACGCCTTTTTCCTTACCTTGGTGGAATCATCCGCGAATTAGACGGACATGCGCACATCATCAATGGGCCAGAGGACCACGTTCACGTGCTGGCGATGCTGTCGCCCCGAAGATTGCGGTATCGGATTTTATGTGCAAGTTGAAAGCGAGTTCATCCAAATGGGTGCATGAACAACTGAAAAACGAACGCTTTGCATGGCAGACCGGCTACGGTGCATTCAGCGTGAGCAAGTCCAGCACAAACGAGGTCTACCAGTATATCGCCAACCAGGAAGAGCATCATCGGAAGGTCACGTTTCAAGACGAATTCATTACGCTGCTTAAGCGGCACGAAATCGATTACGATCCGCAATACATCTGGGAATAGGTGCCGGTCTCTGCCGCCCCTCCGGGGCTCGGCGTCGCAAGGTGATCGCGTTCCCACGGCTGGCGCCGTGGGCTATTATTCTTTTGCCCTCGGGCAAGAAAACGGCACCGCGGAACGAACGAATTCATTCGCCGCGCAGCATTTGGTTGTACTGTGCTGGGCGGCGCAGCCCAGCCAGGTGGCGCGAACTTTAGTTCGCGAGACAAACGAAAAAGTGCGAACTGAAGTTCGCACCACAATTGCACTGTCCTCGGCCAATGGCACGAAACTGCGTGGCTGCAAGCTTGTGCAACGTCGGTTCTGTCTTGTGCAGCGCAAAAGAAAACGGCGCGGGCTCTTTGCCCACGCCGTTCCAGATTTTAAACCCACCAGCTGCTAACCACTAACCACCAACCACTAACCACCGCCCTACTTCTTCTCCTCAACCTTTTTCTGCTCTTCGGGCTTCACGACGGCCGGCGGGAGAACGGGCTTTGCTTCGGGTTCCACCTTTGACGGGATCGCCGGAACGGCCTCGGGCTTCTTTTCCGGATCGGCTTTCGGCGCCGCGGGCGTGCTCGTTGCGGGCGCAGGCGCGGCAGGCAGGCCCGGGATTGCGGGCGCGCCGGGGGCCGGCGGCGTTCCGGGAGCGGCCGAGCTTGCGTCGGGCTTGGCTTCTTCCTTCTTCTTCAGGTCCTTGATCACGTTCTCGTACTGGTACTTGTAGACTTTGTACGGCTCGGGCTTGCCGTCGACGGTGAGAATGACCTCGTCGGCGTCGACTTTGCCGAACGTGAACTTCTGCTCGGTGCCGTCTTTGAACTTCAGCGTGACCACGGCAGAGGGCTTGTCGAGGCCGCGGTCTTTTTCGGGCACCATGTCCGCGTAACCCTTTGCCGCGAACTTGGTCAGGTTCGAGACGATGCTGCTCACGTTGCTTTCGTCGGCGTCGGCTTTTTCGGGTTCGGTCAGCATCCACACGGGTTTGTCTTCGGGCTTGAGCTCCTGCTTGGGCTGCACGGGCTCCTTCTTTTCGCCCAGCACTTTCTGCACGCGCGTGGCTTTCTCGGACTTGTCGGTCTTGATCGAAACATCGATTACGTCGTCTGAATTGAGATTCAGCACCTGCAGATCGTAAAAGTACGTCGGATCGAGCACGCGGTCTTTGCCTTCAGCGCGCAGACCGGCGTCGGTATCCAGCGCCTTGTCGATCTCGTAGATCGGACCAGTGGGCTCGGTGCGAACGAAGGCCTTGCCCATGTCGGGGCTCTTACCGACGAAGAGCTTGATCTCGCCGCTTTCGGTTCCGATCAGCACTTCCGTGCGGTTCTTCGCGTCGAGATCGAACAGCGCGTCATTCGTGCTGGGGCGGATGCCTTCTTTTTCGGCGTCACGAACGCTCGAGAGCAGGCTGCCGATGCGGTCGTTTTTGGCCGGCCGGTTCTTGTGGCTGGCCATGATCCAGCCGGTCTCTTTTTTGTCGAGACGCACGGCAACGTCGCCACGCTTGATGTCGATGCTCTTGACCTTAACCGTGTCCAGTTCCTTCACCAGCTTGTCGTTCGAATCGCGAAGTGAGATGACCTGCGGCCGGTCGCCCTGGATGACAAAAAAGCCAAGCCCTAAGACGGCAACAAATCCAACCAGGATGAAGATGATGTTCGGTTTCATGCGCTGAAGCTCGAGGGTCCAATGGTTTGTGCGTAGTTACGTTCAAAACGGTTCTGCGCGGCCCGCCGGGCAATCGTGCGGCCCAGAGCGAAGAGCGCCACGAGAATCGGCACGCCGACGATCAGGCCCACCTTGATGGCAGTGCGCTTGGCGTCGTTCTCTTTTCCAGCCAGGTTCTTAATCGAGCGCGTCTCGTAGCGCTTGGAGCGCAGCTTCACCAGGTCGTCGCCCAGGCTGAAAGTTTCGGTGATGTTCACCATCAGCGAGGCGTTGGCCTGCATCTGCTGACCAATGTTGCGATTGGTCAGGTACAGCGAGTGGAAGGCCTCCGGCGACGAGCAGACCACGAGGATGCCGGGCTTCTTGTCGACCTTCGCCGTCTCGGCCTCCTTCTTGGCATCCTTCGCATCAGGCGCCGGCGGAGCAGCGGGATCTTTCTTCCATTCGGGAACGGGCTTGCCTTCGAACGGGAATGGGAACTGTCCTTCCAGCTGCACGAAAACGTTCTTCTGCCCGGTAAAGGTCTGCTTCTCGACGTCGTACTTCAGCTCGCGCTCGGGATTGAAGTTCTCGTTGAACGGCACGGTCCAGCTCTGCTTGGACGTGCGCGCAAGGACTTTCGTCGCAAGGTTATTCTTCTTGGCAGCGGCCTCATCGAGGGTGATTTCAGCGGGCATCGGCATGATCAGACCCGGCATGAAACGCGTGAGGATGGATTCCTGATCGATGTTCCCGGCGAGAATCTTGATGTAGAAGGGAAAGCGCGCCATCTCCACTTCGCCGGTCATGAAATTGACGCTCTTGGGCATCTGCAGATTGGAATGATCGGCAACGAACTCCTGGTTGAACGAAATGCCCAGCTCCTTGAGATAATCTTCGAGCCCCGTCGGAGTTTTCTCGGCGCGCCAGCCGAATTCGTGCTGCAGCCGGAAGGGGCTGGTGATAAGGAAGACTTTTCCGCCGCCGGCCAGATACCTGGTCACTTCGTAACGCTGGCGCTCATTGAGTTCCTTCGGCCGGATCAGTATGAGCAGCGCGGCATCGGGCGGCACGGTGTTGTTTTCAGTCAGATCGACGGACTTGACTTCGAATTTCTCCTTCGCGCCTTCCCACATGCCCTGCTGCAGCCACTCATAGCCGCTGCCCTGCTGCTGGCGCATCATCGGATTCATCTGCGGCGGAGCGGCCGGAGCCTGCACGGCAATAATGGGCTTCTTCTCAAGCGTCAGTTCCATCAGCTTGCTGCCGACGGTGTACTCGATCTGCTCGGGGCCGCCGATGGCCGGAATCGAGACCTTCGGCTTGTTCTTGTAGGTGATCTTGATGCCCGTGAAGAGCCGCTGCACGGAGAACTGGTCCTTGTTGATGTCCTGGACGTCGTGCGCGAAACCTTCCTGCGTGAGCTTCTCGGTGAGCTCCTTGTTTTCAGACGGATCGACCACGTCCAGGATGATTTTCCCCTTCGCCGCCGTCTCGATTTCGCGCAGCTTGTCGAGGATGTCGCGCTTGGTCGCGTTGAACCAGCTGGGCACGCTGGCCGAGACGTAGTACGTCAGCGTCGTCGTGTCATCCAGCCGCCCCAGAATCTTGATGAAGGAGGGGCTGAGGCTGTACTTGGTTTCGCTGGTCAGATCCCACCGCGCGAACTTGCGGTCCGCCAGCAGATTGGCCATCACGGTCACCATAAAGGCGACCACGACGGCGATCAGAACGATGGTGTCTCGTGCGCTTTTGTTTGTAGCCATTTCTTTTTGATCCAGGTTCTAAATTCACCACAGAGGACACAGCGCACACAGAGGACTGATTTAGAGGTTTACTCAGTGGCCTCTGTGTCTTCTGTGGTAGAAGTTGTTTACCGCCGCCTCTCGATCACCATCACGTTCAGGAACAGAAACCAGCCCGTGACCGTGACGGCGTAAATCATGTCGCGCGTGTCCAGCACGCCGCGCGTGATGCTCTCAAAGTGATAGCCCACCCCAAAGCGCTCCACGACGCTCGCCAGGTACGGGCTCCAGTCCTTGATCCACGCCAGCACCGTCTGATGACCCATTAGGAAGAAGAGGAACGAAATGCTGATGCCGATTACGAACGCAACGATCTGGTCGGAGGTGAGACTGGAAGCGAATGAGCCGATTGAGAGGTAAACCGAGCCGAGCACGATCGCACCGATGTAGCTGGCGACAATCTGGCCGAAATCGGGATTGCCCAGCGAGAAGAGCGCGATGGGGTGATGCAGCGTCAGCGCCATCATGATGATCAGGAAGAGCAGCCCGGCGAGGTATTTTCCAAGCACCGCCTGCCAGGTTTTCACTGGCATGGTCATCAGCAGTTCCAGCGTGCCGAGCTTGCGTTCTTCGGCCCACAGGCGCATTGAAATGGCCGGCACAAAGAACAGGAACATCAGCGGCAGCAGGCCGAAGAAGCGGCGCATGTCCGCCACGCCGTGCAAGAAAAGTTCATCGACGTAAAGCCCGCCCGTGAGCAGCAGGAAGGCCGCGATGATCACGTAGCCCATCGGAGTATTGAAGTAAGCGCCCAGTTCGCGCCGCAGAATGCTGTAGGTTGGTCCCATGATTTTGTCCGTTGTCAATTGTTCGTTGTCAGTTGAAATGAAGCGCGCCGGCGTTAAACAGTCGCGGGCTCTTCCTTCTTTACCTCTTTGTTCGTCAGCGTCTCGTGGCCCGTCGCTTTCAGGAACGCCTCTTCAAGCGACTGCGTTCCGAACTTGGCCATCAGCTCGCTCGGCGAACCGTCCGCCTTCAGCTTGCCGCGATTGATAATGAAGGCGCGATTACAGACGGCCTCGACTTCCTGCATGATATGCGTCGAGAAAAACACCGTCTTGGTCTTGCCGATTTCGCTGATGAGCTTGCGAATTTCAATGAGCTGAATGGGATCCAGACCGCTGGTCGGTTCGTCGAGAATCAGCAAATCCGGATCATGCAGCACTGCCTGAGCCAGCCCGACCCGCTGGCGGTAGCCGCGCGAGAGATTGCCGATCGGCGACATGTACTTGGCTTCCAGGCCGCAGGACTTCACCGCCCAGTCGATGCGGTCCTTGCGCCGCACTGAAGGCATGCCGCGCAAGCGCCCCACGAAATCGAGGTACTCCTTCACGCGCATTTCCTGGTAAAGCGGCGCGTTTTCGGGCAGGTAGCCGATATGCCGCCGCACTTCGACCGGATCGTCATCGATCGAGACGCCCGCGACGGTGGCCGTGCCGCCGTCGGCGACGATGTAGCAGGTGAGCACCTTCATCGTCGTCGATTTGCCGGCGCCGTTAGGCCCGAGCAATCCCACAATCTCGCCGCGTCTAACCTGAAAACTCAGGTCGTCCACCGCGCGCAGCGGGCCGTAGGTTTTAACGAGATGGTTTACGTCGACTAAAGCGGATTCAGCGGCCATAGTATCCCTGTGGCTTAACCTGTTATCTGACAAACGGTTGAATTCGGTGCAAGCCCACCTTTACACGGCTTGCGCAAAATGGACGCCCCATCATGCCGGGCCTTCAAGAAAAGTCTACGGCCTTTTAACGACTTCAACGCAGAGACGCAGAGAGCGCTGAGGACGCAGAGATGGAAGAAAAGCAAAGCAGGAGGAGCCGGGTCGTCCGTTAGACCACGAAAGCCGGACGCGCGGTCCCCTCTCCCCTTGCGGGAGAGGGCTAGGGTGAGGGGTAAGCCGCTATGAACTGATGGCGTACACTAAACAGAACAGAATTTTTCGTTTCTAAGTTCTCATTTGTCAGTTTTCATTTACACGGCGCTCGCTGGCTGGCCGTGAAAATGACAAATGAGAAATGAAAACTGTGAAATGAAAAAATTCAGTTGGCCAAATGTTCGGACGCGCACGACAAATTGTAAGGCTAACCCCTCCCCCTACCCCCTCCCGCAAGGGGAGGGGAAAAAACAAAAGCTCTTCTCCGTGTCCTCTGTGACCTCCGTGTCTCCGTGTTGAAGTCGTGTTCCTTTTTCCGTTTATGCATCATGCATTACACCCACCTTCATTTGATCTACCCACGCTTTTCTATACTATCAGCGCTTCAAAAATTTTTGACGGAGAACCAACACCCATGGCACGCATTCACAACTTCGGCGCAGGACCGGCTGCTCTTCCGCTGCCGGTGCTTCAGAAAGCCCAGGCGGAATTGCTCGATTATGCCGGCACAGGCATGTCGATCATGGAGATGTCGCATCGCAGCAAGACCTTCGAGCAGGTCATCCAGGCCGCCGAAGCAAACATGCGCAAGATCCTCGGGATCTCCAACGATTACGCCGTTCTCTTCCTGCAGGGCGGCGCCAGCGGCCAGTTCGCGCAGATCCCGATGAACCTGCTCGTCTCCGGCCAGACTGCTGACTACGTCCATACCGGCGCGTGGGCCGAGAAAGCTATTAAGGAGGCGAAGAATATCGGCAGCGTCAATGTCGCCTGGGACGGCAAAGCCGAGAAGTACATGCGCATGCCCGCGGCCACCGAGCTGAAGCTCACGAAGGGCGCCGCGTATGTTCATGTCACCTCGAACGAAACCATCGGCGGCGTGCAGTTCAAGAACTTCCCGAAGACCGAAGCGCCGCTGGTCGCCGACATGTCAAGCGACATCATGTGCCGCGCGATCGACGTCAATCAGTTCGGGCTGATCTACGCCGGCGCGCAGAAGAACATCGGACCTTCGGGCCTGGTGCTGGTGATCGTCCGCAAAGATCTCACCGAGCGCGTGCCTGAAAAAGTTCCGGCGATCTACAAATACAAGACGCACATGCCCGAACCGAGCCTCTACCACACGCCGAACACGTGGGCGATTTACCTGGTCAAGCTTGTCACCGAGTGGGTCGATTCCGTTGGCGGGCTGGCCAAGCTGCAGGCGATCAACGAACAGAAAGCAAAGCTGCTCTATGACACGCTGGACGGCTCGGCGTACTGGAAGCCCTGCGCGCACAAAGATTCGCGCTCGATCATGAATGTGACCTGGCGCCTCGGCACTGAAGAGCTCGAAAACAAGTTCTGCAAGGAAGCCACCGCCGCCGGCCTCGACGGCCTGAAAGGCCACCGCTCTGTTGGGGGCATCCGCGCGAGCATCTACAACGCCGTCTCGCTGGAGAGCGTGCAGGCGCTGGTGAATTTCATGAAAGAGTTCGAGAAGAAAAACGGCTAACTGGAACCGCCGGCGTTATTCATCCGTTGTGTAGAAACGACTGAAGTCGTTACTACAATTGTAGTGACGACTTCAGTCGTCCGTTTTGCTACACACAGCCCAGTTGTGGAACGGCAGAACACGACTTCACCACAGAGACACAGCGAACACAGGCGCGCACAGAGAACAGCGCTTTACTGTATCGGATTCCGAGACTCCCGACTCCGGATTTTGTCGACTTTGACTTGCTACCTCCTGTAAAGCCGACACGACTGTACGCTACTCAACACGACTGGAGACGACTCAACACGACTGGAGACGACTCAACGCGACTGGAGACAACTCAACACAACTAGACGTTCAATTTTGAGTTTTCATCCGTTGTATCTATGGTGGCACTGATCCGGCCTCAGCCCCTTGAGTGCATTTCAGGTGATTTGAGTGCGTTTCGATGCATTTCCCCACGCACTTTCCCCGAAGGGGAAATGTACCAAAGCCCAGGGTTGCGCCCGCAGGCGCTACCCTGGGTTCACGTGCCGAATTCGCATTCAACCCTGAAGGGGTTGCGTCGGACCGCGCCGCACGCGTTTTGACGCAACCACGTTGTGGTTGTGACGCATCAAACCTCACACAACCCAGGGTAGGCCCGTGCGGGCCAACCCTGGGCTTTGAGACATTGCCCCCTTTGGGGCAGGGAACGGCACGACCGCTGGGTGGCCCGGCCATGGGGCCGGGTGCCGAAGGCACAGGAAGCTTCAGCTGAAACGTTGCGGTCGATCAACTGCTCACATTGCTGCAAAGCGCTGCAGGTCAAAGTCGTTCAGGAATCGCCGCACGCAAAGGACTGCAGCGTCGAGGCTGTGGCTTCTTGTCGCTGCGCGACCCGGCCCCTTGGGCCGGGCCACCCGGCACTTATGTAACGCGAATTTCCAATTCGCGAGTCACTCAACGCTCATGGAATCACTCGCCGCTTGAAAAGCGGCGTTACATCGTGGCGCCACTCAGCCGCTTGGCAAGCGGCGTTGAATAACGCGACTTGCCAAGTCGCCTCTCGCTGGGACCGCCGGCGTCCCGCCGGCCCCGTGCGCTCCGCAGGAGCGCGAGAGATTAGCCGGTGGCAAGCGCGCAGCGCCAAGTCGCCTCCCGTTGGGACCGCCGGCGTCCCGCCGGCCCCCGTGCGCTCCGGAAGAGCGCGAGAGATTAGCCGGTGGCAAGCGCGCAGCGCCAAGTCGCCTCCCGTTGGGACCGCCGGCGTCCCGCCGGCCCCGTGCGCTCCGGAGGAGCGCGGGACATTAGCCGGTGGCAAGCGCGCAGCGCGCGGCCACCGGAAAACAGTCGCCACACAAATGTTCGCGCCCTGGAAGGGCGCCGCATTGGCGCGCGCGGCTCATCTGGGTTCAAGCGCCAAGGGCGCGCGTTATACCAGCCTGGGCCGCAGGCCCAGGTGGGCTCAACATTTCAGAGGGCTGAAAGCCCGATCTAAAACTCTGCATCCAAACCGCGTGCAATTAGTTCGGGCCTTCAGCCCTTAGACGCCCTGGGGGCACCGGATCCTGGGGCTGCGCCCGGCTTAAAAGCCGGGCGCCACCCCAGGCTGATATAGCGCGCGCCTTCGGCGCTGATGTGGCGCGAACTTTAGTTCGCGCTCGGTGGCACGGCCCAACGGGCCGTGTGCCGCAGGCACAAGAAGCCGCAGTTGAGACGTTGTCAGTCGTTAGCCGCCGCGTTTGAAAAAAACGACGCGGGCCGGCGTCCGTTCACCCTCGCAACACGCAGTCGACTGCAGCGTCAACTCTGCAGCTTCTTGTCGATGCGCGACCCGGCCCGTTGGGCCGGGCCACCCGATGGCTCATGTAACGCGAATTTTTAATTCGCGAGTCACCTCGGACGTCACGAGGTCATGCGCCGCTTGAAAAGCGGCGTTACATCGCGGCGGCACTCAGCCGCTTGAAAAGCGCGTTACATCGCGGCGCCACTCAGCCGCTTGGCAAGCGGCGTTACGTAACGCGACTTGCCAAGTCGCCTCCCGCTGGGACCGCCGGCGTCCCGCCGGCCCCGTGCGCTCCGCAGGAGCGCGAGAGATTAGCCGGTGGCAAGCGCGCAGCGCCAAGTCGCCTCCCGTTGGGACCGCCGGCGTCCCGCCGGCCCCGTGCGCTCCGGAGGAGCGCGGGACATTAGCCGGTGGCAAGCGCGCAGCGCGCAGCCACCGGAAAACAGTCACCACAAATGTTCGCGCCCTGGAAGGGCGCCGCATTGGCGCGCGCGGCTCATCTGGGTTCAAGCGCCAAGGGCGCGCGTTATACCAGCCTGGGCCGCAGGCCCAGGTGGGCTGCGATCTCAACATTTCAGAGGGCTGTAAGCCCGATCTAAAACTATGCATCCAAACCGCGTGCAATTAGTTCGGGCCTTCAGCCCTTAGACGCCCTGGGGGCACCGGAACCTGGGGCTGCGCCCGGCTTGAAAGCCGGGCTCCACCCCAGGCTGATATAGTGCGCGCCTTCGGCGAACTTTAGTTTGCGCTCGGGTGGCACGGCCCAACGGGCCGTGTGCCGCAGGCACAAGAAGCCGCAGTTGAGACGTTGCCTGGTCGTTGACTGCCGCCGCAAAAAAGATGCAGGCCCACTGTTCGTTCACCATCGCCACACGCGAGAGACCGCAGCGTCAACTCTGAGGCTTCTTGTCGCTGGCGCGA
>DASPJR010000009.1:0-8716 GCA_035628505.1 Planctomycetota bacterium
GAGTTAGAGGGAGGGGTTAGCCGCTCTTCAACCGGGCGCGTGCGAACAACAGAACAGAATTTGTCATCTCTCAGTTCTCATTTTTCATTTCTCATTTGAAGACCAACGGGGGTGGCACGGCCCAACGGGCCGTGTCGCGCAACGACAAGAAGCCCCAGTTGAGACGCGCTCAGTCGATGCGTGCCGCCGAACAGAAAGACACGTCGCAGCTGAAGCTTCTTGTTCGCTCCGCTCACCCAGCCCACTGGGCTGGGCCACCCGCGCTGGGCGCTGTTCAATGACAAATGAGAACTGACAACTGTGAAATGAAAAATTCTGTTCTCGTAATGCAATGCGTCCAGAGAAGCCCACGCCTTCCCCTCACCCCGCGTTCGCTGCGCTCACGTCGGCCCTCTCCCTCTGGAGAGGGGACCGCGCCCACTGCGAGTGTGTTCCCCCACAAGTGCGAGTGTGTGCCGCCACCAGTGAGTGTGCACGACACCACCGTCGCGCTCCGCTACTCTGCTCTCAACCCGCAAAAATCTCTGCGTCCTCTGCGTTCTCTGCGCCTCTGCGTTGAAGTCGTTAAAAAGTCGCCAATTCGAAGCCGAAATCCGAAATCGAAAGAGGGTCAGCGCGCGGCCGGCAGGAAACGCAGCACCGGGCCGGTCAGGAAGGTCATCAGCTGCGGGTGGTTTCCGCGGCCAATGATGCCCTCTCCGGGCGGCGCGGGGAGCAGCGTGCTCACTTCGATACGGATCTCTGCAGGCTTGCCTGCAACGGCCACCTGCGGGCGGCGAGTGTAACGGGCAATAGCCAGAGCGTAATCTTTCGCGGTCACGGAGAGCCCGACCTTTTCCATGTCGATGAGCAGCTCGGCCTGCCAGCCCGTGGAGGTCTTGCGGGCGGCGCTTTTCTGAACGCCGTCCCACTTGGGATCGGATGAGCCCACGGCGCCGTTGCAATTGATGCGAACGGACAGCGTGGAGTTCGTCGCACGCTTGAACGTGATCGCCACGCAATCGTCGCCAGCCATAGCGGGATTCTGCCAGCCCGTCACGTCGCGCTCGGTCAACTTTCCGCCAACGCTCTCCGCTGCCTGCGCGCAATCGAACGCCAGGTAGAGCGATTTGCCGCTCACAGCGGCCAGAACCACCGTCTGTTCGGCAGAACGCTGCAGGCGATGAACGCGGTGGAACTGCGTGGCGAGTGCAGATGAAAATGCGGCGGGCTCGACAGTGCCGTCGATCTCCGGAACTGTCAGAAGTTCCGGCACCCAGAGCACCGCCTTTTCTGTGATTCGGCGCAACGTTTCCGACGCTGTGGTGTTTGCCGGGAGCAATTGCGACAGCGCATCGCGGTAAGCGGCGGGAGTCGCAGCATCCTTAAGCGCGACGTCGCGCACGCGCTGGACCTGCGCCGAAACGGAATCGACGGGCTCACGGTCGTAGAGTGAAAGATCTTTATTGACCTCGCGGTCGAGTGCGCCAGGCGGAACATTCACGAGCGCTGAATCAAGTGAGGGCGCGCCAACGAATGCTTCGAAATCGCTGAGCCAGCCCGGCAGCGACGAAGTCAGCTCGGCATTTCGTTCGCTCCGCGTGCGCGCTTCCAATGCCAGCGCAGCGTGGTAGCGGCGGCTGAGCGTGCGCGTCAGGTTGAATGTATTCTTAAAATAGAGCACGCGCTCGCGGGCCTTGTCGCTGTCGGCCTGCTGCTCGGCTTTTTCAAGCAGCGCCCAGGCGGCATCGCAGGCTTGCGGAGAAAAAACTTCGAGTTGTTTTGCGTCGAGGAACCAGCGGTAGTTGCTGCGGGGGCTGGCGAGCGCCTGCGAACACCAGGTTTCCTCAAGCTGATGGAAATACGCGCGCATGGAAGGCGCAGCGGCGCCGAAGAGATCGCGGCAATACTGGTCCATGAGCGCGGCCGGATCCTGGCTGCTGTTCCAGAGCAGGCGCGAGAGCAGCCAGTATTTGGGGCCATCGAGTCCCCAGTTGGGATAGGATTCGGCGTAGAATCCATCGACGCCCACGCCGTAGCGTTCGGCAATATTTTTGAGCAGGTAGCGGTTGTAAAGCCGCGGAACGACGAAGCCGCCGCCATACACATATTCATAAATGCCCATGCGGTGCGTGAGGCTTTTCCAGGCGTCCACGGTCTCGCGGAATTCTTTGACCTGATCGGCGTCGAAAAGCTGCGCGCTGTCGCGCGTGAGATACGGAACGATCGTCGGATGAATTTTGATGCTACCGGCGGGCAGCACGCTGAGGCCCGCATACGCCAGGCAACCCAGGCGCTTGCCGGGATAGACGGATTCGACGCGTGCGGCGATGCGATTGTAGAAATCGAAAAACGCGTACGCCTGGCGCTGCTCGCGCGCGGCGAGCGTCGCCGGGGCGAGTGCCAGGCAGCGTGCGCATTCGCAGAATACGTTAGAATCGTTCATGCCGATGCTGAACGTGCCCGATTGCGGCTTTTCTTTGAAGTGGCCGATCGCAGCGTCTGCGATGATGTTCACGACATCCTCGTTGCTGGCGCACGGCTGAAACTGCTGCCCCTCCCCTTTCGTCTTCGGCACGCGGCGCTTGCCATTGACCAGCGGAAAATACTCGGGGTGCTCGGCGCCGAATTTTTCCGGGGGCAGAAGCTGCTCGAACGCGTGATGAAAACTGTCGCGGTAGCGCAAGCGAAACGCGTGAAGCGGCATGAAGCGGAACCAGCGCATGCGGTAGCTGGGTTCCTCGACGACGTTGAGATCGGCCGGTACTACGATGCGCTCAGCTTGTGGAATGACATCAAAAAGCGCGGCCGTACCTTTCTCCGGTTTCCAGAATTCGGCTTCCTGCCCGTACCAGCGGCAGCCGGCAAAGCGTTCGAGCAGATCGTGAGCGGCCCAGTTATCGCCCCACCAGAATTTTCCGGCGAGATAAACGTCGTTCCCCGCCGCGCGAAGAATGAAGCCGTCGTCGTCGATTTTTTCGAGCTCGGCGCCGAGTACGCGATCGACTTCGGGCTGCCGGCCGGTCCAGATGCGCACATCGAACGCCTCGCGGCGGGATTTCTCCAGCGCCGCGAAGGCATCAGCGCTGAAGAGCTCCGGCTTGGCGCCGGTGACCAGCGGAATGTAGCGCTCGAGAATGGCGTGCGCGCCCCAGTCGTACCACGCCGACTGTTTCCACCCGGCCGCGCGGATGATCGCGGTGCGCCGGCCTTTTTCCGCGATAACCAGTTCGCCGGCGCAGGCGCTTTCGCTGAGCAGCACAAGCGTCAGCACGGCAGAAAAAACTCGGCGCGACGAAGCCATCCGGCGACTCCTGCTCAGTCAAAAAATCCAACGCCGCGCGATTCGGGCACGCGGCCAGTATGGAACAGCGGGTGCCAGCCGATGATCACATCCGGCTGCGGGCCCGGCCGCGTCACGACATTGCGCGCGAGCGTGAACGTCAGCGTCTTGTCGCTCGTAAAATCATATCTCGCCGTTTTCAGCGGCAGCGCAACTTCCAGCACGAAAACGCCGCTCGCTTCATCGCGCCTGGCGGCCGCGCTCACGCCCTCGCGCTGGTCGGCAGCGAGCTCAAAACCGCGGAACGCGCCGAGCGCCGTAACGATGTACTGCGCGAACTTCTTCTCGCCGGCGGCGCCCCACGGCGCGAGGTGGAATTCGACGCCGCTCTCCAGCCAGATGCGCGAACCGGCTCCGATCTCCGGCGGCGTTACGGCGTGAATCGGCCCGCGCTGGCGGCAGGTCACGGCGAAGAAAATCCGGTCTCCGCTGCGCAGCACTTTCGCTTCCGTCTGATGCACCGACGGCAGCAGTGTGTTGCGCTCGGCAAAATCGTTCAGCGGCGCCGCGGTTTCCCACGCTTTGTCGGAGAGATCTCCGTCGACAGCCGGAGCTTCGTTGATGCGCGGGATCGCAATGACTTTGGCCAGCCCGCTCTCGAATTCCGCCACACGCGTGCTGACCGCATCGGCGGGCGTGTGTTCGCGCAAGATCTGCAGCGAGCGCTCGATCACGGCCTTCGCGCGCTTTGCAGCGGGCAATGCGGGCTCGGCCGAGGTCATCGCCTGCCGGCGAACGCTCTGGATGATCTTCGCTTTGCCGCGCGTGTGGTTGTCGATCCAGCTCGAGAGCCCGCCCAGGCCGATCTCGACGGTGTTGTGATCCGGCGCGAGCGTGCGCTGTGTCAGGTAATAGTCAATCGCCTCGGCCAGCTTGTCCTGCTTGAGCGTGAGATAATAGTTGAGCAGATTCGTGTTCAGCCCGTCGCCTGAGAAACTTTTTTCGTGCAGCAGAACCGGGTGCGCGGCCTCGGCAAAGAGCTCATGCGCGCGGAAGTAGCGCTGTATTTTGCGGAGCCGCTCCTGGACCGGTTCGTTTCCGGCCGCCTGCTTTGCGGCCTTCTCGAGCAGCGATCGCTCGAAGGCGAGATCTTCCGGCGAGTACAGCGCCGGCTCGCGCCGCGGCAGATCGCCGAGCTCAATAAAGTGCGGCGCATAAACCTGCTTGTCGGCGAAGTGCCGGAAAAGCGTGTAGAGCGTCGCGCTGGCCGGGCCGAACATATCATCGCAGTACGTCTTCCAGAGCTGGTCCACATCCTGATAGGGATCTTCGAGCAGCTGCGTCAGAACCCAGTAGCGCGCGCCGTCAAGGTACCACGCGGCCCCTGGCGCCCACTCGATGTACGCCCCCAGCATGCCGTTCTGCGCGCCCCACTGCAGAAATGCGGCGTACTGCCGGGTGTACTCGCGCGGCGCGACGCCCGAGAAACACCAGTCGTGAATGAACCACTTGGCGCCGAGGTCGCTGTATTGCTTAATGCGATTGCGCTCGAATTCGGCAAACGCGGGCTCGACCCAGCGATAGCTCTTCGTGACAACCTTCACGGCAATGTTCGGCTCGATGCGCATGCCCACCGGCGGCGTGCGCGCATTAACGTAAGCCAGCGTCGTCAGCGTCAGGTTGGGAAACTCCTTCTGGCACTGCCGCGCGACCGTATTCAGATATGCATACAGGAGATGGCTGTATTGTCCGCCGTGCTTTTCAGATGAGGCCTTGCAGGGCTCGCATTCGCAATGAAATTGCGTGTCCATCGTCGCGAGCGAGATGTAACTCAACGCGGGATTTTTCTTCATGCGCGCGCGGATTTCGTCCAGCGTGATCTCCGGCAGCACCGGCGCCGAGAGGCACGGATTCCACGCGTCGCCCTGCGGCCGCACGCGCTTGCCGTTGCGCAGCTCATAGATTTCAGGATGCGTGTCCCAGAAGCGTTCAGGCGGAAAAAATCCCGCGAAGGAGTGAAACGCGGTGATGCTCATGCGATTCGAACTTGGATTCATGCGCCGCCAGATTTTTTCACGGTCCGACGGCACCGTCAGCCAACTCGTAGCAAACGTTCCTGCCCTGAAAAAATCCAGCTCGCCGATGGTTATGCATTTCGCAGCGGGGCGGCTGACCCACAGTTCATCGGGCGCGTAAAAGCGAATTCCGGCGCAGCGGTTGAGAAAAAGGCTGATCGCGGCAAACGGCCCCGTCCACGGCGCATCCAGCGGCGAACCAGCGATGACAACGACATTATCCTGCCGCCGCAGCAGCACCGAACACGTTCGGGCGCTCAGCCGGGAGCGGTCTTCGGCACTCAGATAAGTCGTCGCTCCGAGAGCCAGGACGGCTTTACCTTCCGGGATCACCGCCTTGGGCGAAGAGACGATCAGCGGAAAATGCGGGCTCTTGTCGCGTGGCGCCGTGCCGGAATCCGGATCGTACGGCCGGGCCTGCTCGTCACCGACATAGTACTTGATGAGGAAGTACTGCAGGTTTTTGCCAGCATAGGTCGTGGCGTCCAGCAGCACGGTGTTTTCCGGTGTGAGGACCAGCGGGTCGGCCGCACGGACGCTGAGGGACAGGCAGATCAGCAACGCAGGCAGCAAGTGTTTAGTGTGCATGATCGAAAGACCTCATCTGCAGTGTTCGTTGATCTTACTAACACCGCACCTGTGATTCTGGTCTCAAAAATATTATTATTACATCAAGAATATTTGCAGGTCGCCTGCATGGTTGAGAAAAAAAGAACCCCCGGCTCGCGGGGGTTCTTTTACTTCTTCAGTGTCTACAAGTGAGTCTTAGCGGAACTTCGCGCTGAACGTTCCGTTCTTGTCCTTCTTGGCTTTGTACGTGCCGCTCACTGCATCCGAGCGATAGGCCTGATGTCCCGTGAGCACGACGCAGATATTCACGTTTGACGCGTCACCCTTCGAGTTGGTGCTGTTTGTGTTCAGGACCGGCACATTGCCAAGCTTCAGATCCGTGAGCGCCTGGCCTTTCATCAAGATCGACAGCGTGGCCGGACGTGCGGTGAACGCCTCGCCCTTGCGCGGCTTCTTGAATTTCAGGCCGACCTTCACCAGGCTGGAGATGAAGCTGCTCTTTCCGGTCAGCGTGGCCTTGCCTTTGATTCCGCCGATCTGCCATTCCACGACCTGGCCGGCAGGATTAAAGCCATCGGAGAGCTGAATCACCGTCTTGATCCCGAGCGCATCCTTATTCAGCGTGCTCGGGAATTTCAGCTTCGCCGACACCTGTTTGACGTTCATGCTGATCGGGTTCAGCCCGCCGCAGATGTCATCCGAGGGCGGCAGCACCGCGGCGGCCACGGTGAACGTGAGCTCGCTGGTGACGCTCTGGCCGTTTGCATCCGTGGCCGTGACCGTCACCTGATATACGTTCGACGCAGAATAGGTGTGCGTGGCGCTCGGGTTTGTCGTGGTGATGCTGGTTCCATCGCCAAAGTTCCAGGTGTACGTCACCGTCGAAGCATCCGTGACGGCCCAGCTGAACGTGACAGGATTTCCCACCAGGCCAGTCGTTGTGTCCGCGGTCAGCGCACTGGTGGCTACCGGCGGTGTCGTATCAACAATGCTGAACGCCGCGCTGGTTGCGCCGGTCAGCCCTGTCGCTGACGCAGAAAGCGTGTAACTGCCGACTGTATCGATTTTCAGGTTGCTGAACGTCGCGACGCCATTCACGGCGTTGACGGTGAGCGTTCCGGACAGCGTTCCGGTGCCCGAGGCCAGCGCGAGAGTGATGCTCGCGTTTGAGCTGCTCACCGTGTTTCCAGACGCATCCTGCACGGTGACACTCACCGCCGGAGCGATGACGACGTTGGGATCGGCATTCGAGGGCTGCGTGCTGAACACCAGCTTCGCCCCGGTCTGCGTGACGCTCTGCTGCAGCGCCGCCGACGTGCTGCCGGAGAGATTCTGGTTGCCCGTGTATGCCGCGCTGACCGAATGCGCTCCAATACCCAGGTTGGAGAGGCTCAGCGAAGCAGCGCCATTGTTCAACGTGACGGGTGCCTGCGCCGTGCCGTCGACGGTAAAGATCACCGATCCTGTCGGCGTTTCGACGGCCGACGAGACAGTCGCCGTGAACGTCACCGCCGTGCTGAAAGCGGATGGGTTGGCCGAGGATGCTACGGCGGTGCTTGTCGCGGCCTGGTTGATCACTCCCGTGTTATTCGAAACCAGCGTCAGGCTGTAGTTCGCGCCGCCGTTGCCGTCGTTGATTACGCCCGCCGGCGTGAGCGTCTTGCCAGTGCCGGCGTTCTTGTTGTCGTAGGTCTGGGTGAACGTTCCAGTATCGCCGCCGACCAGAGGCGCCGAGAGATCCGGAGTCTGGGACGAGCTGGTGGTGCCGTCATAGGTCTTCGTGTCCGTCTTTGCCGTCAAAGTCAGCGTGAGAGCGGTGATGACACCCGTGGTGTCGTTGGCAAACGTGACCGCGTAATTATTGCCGCCATTGCTGTCGTTCACCGATCCACTGGGCAGCAGCGTCTTGCCCGTGCCCGCGTTACGGTTGGCAAAGGCCTGTGAGAAGTTCTCGCTGTCGCCTGCTGCAAGCGCCGGAGAAATCGTCGGTTCACCGGCCGAAGTGGTTGTGCCGTCATAGGTCTTGTTATCGCTGACCGCTGTGACCGTGATGGCCAGGGCGCTGATCACGCCAGTCGTGTCGTTGGCGAACGTCACGGCGTAATTGTTTCCGCCGTTGCCGTCGTTGACCGATCCCGACGGAATGATCGTCTTACCGGTGCCGACGTTCTTGTTCGCGAACGCCTGCGAAAAGTTCTCGCTGTCGCCCGCTGCAAGCGCCGGGGAGATCGTCGGCTCGCCGGCGGAGGTGGTCGTGCCATCATAGGTCTTGCTATCGGTAACGGCTGTCACCGTGATGGCCAACGCGCTAATCACGCCAGTGGTGTCGTTCGCGAAGGTAACGGCATAATTGCTTCCGCCGTTGCCGTCGTTGACCGAGCCCGACGGAATGATCGTCTTACCCGTGCCGACGTTCTTGTTCGCGAACGCCTGAGAGAAGTTCTCGCTGTCGCCCGCTGCAAGCGCCGGGGAGATCGTCGGCTCGCCGGCCGAGCTCGTGGTGCCGTCGTACGTCTTCGAGTCAGTGACCGCTGTCACCGTGATGGCCAGGGCGCTGATGACTCCGGTGGTGTCGTTGGCAAACGTTACGGCGTAATTGTTTCCGCCGTTTCCATCGTTGACCGAGCCCGACGGAACGATCGTCTTACCCGTGCCGACGTGCTTGTTCGCGAATGCCTGCGAGAAGTTCTCGCTGTCGCCTGCTGCAAGCGCCGGGGAGATCGTCGGCTCGCTGGCCGAGCTCGTGGTGCCGTCGTACGTCTTCGAGTCAGTGACCGCTGTCACCGTGATTGCCAGGGCGCTGATGACT
>DASPJR010000010.1:0-8234 GCA_035628505.1 Planctomycetota bacterium
CCTTCATCCCCATACTGGTACGGACCGCGATTGGAGCCGTGCGTCGGCCGCGGGCGCGTGATGTCGCGCTTCTCTTCAGATTTGTCGGGCTCGCCGAAGATAGCGCGGAAAAGCCAGACGATAAGTTCGATCAGCACATCCATGAGCTGGAGTCCACAGTTTCAGAGCTTACATGTTGTCCGCTTTGCCGCCGCCGATCTGCTCGCGCATGTACGAATCGGCCTGCACATTTTTCATGTTGTAATAATCCATCACGCCCATGCGGCCGCTCTGCAGCGCATGCGCCAGCGCGCGCGGAACGTCCGCTTCGGCGAGCACAACCTTCGCCCGATTCTCTTCGACAAGCGCTTTCATTTCCTGCTCCTGCGCGCGGGCCATTGCGGCGCGTTTTTCAGCATCGGCCTGTGCCATGCGTTTATCGGCCTCGGCCTGGTCAGCGCGCAGCTTGGCGCCGATGTTTTCTCCGACATCCACGTCCGCGATGTCGATCGAAATGATTTCAAAGGCAGTCTGCGCGTCCAGACCCTTGGCGAGTACGGTCTTTGAAATGCGGTCAGGATTTTCGAGCACCTGTTGGTGCGACGTTGTCGATCCGATCGCCGTTACGATGCCTTCGCCAACGCGAGCAATAATCGTCTCTTCAGTGGCACCGCCCACGAGTCGGTCGATGTTTGTCCGCACAGTTACCTTGGCCTTCACCATCAGCTGAATGCCGTTCATAGCCACGGCATCGATGGTCTGCCGGCCCTTGGCGGGATTGGGACAATCGATGACCTTGGGATTCACGGAGGTATTTACCGCGTCGCGAATATCGCGGCCGGCCAGATCAATCGCGCAGGCGCGGTCGAATGACAGGGTGATGCTGGCCTTGTTTGCGGCGATCAACGCCTGCACGACGGCGATAACATTTCCGCCGGCCAGCGCGTGCGCTTCAAGCTTGTCCGATGGCAGATCGATGCCGGCTTTCTTGGACATGATGCGCGCGCGCGTGATCACAGCCGGATCGACCTTTCGCAGCCGCATGGCGACCAGGTCGAAGATGCTGATCGGAGCGCCTGAGAGCTGCGCCTGGATCCACATACTTCCGAAATTCAGCAGCACGCTGCCGATAACCAGCAGGAAGACGAGCGAGATCACCAGGATGATCAGGATCGTCAGCATTCCCTCGCCTTGAGTTGGCATATTTATTTTCTCCGCTTGTCTCTAACTATCAGTAACTGAAGCCCTCGCCGGGCTGAAGAACAGTACATTTTTTGCCGAGTTTCTCGACTTTAAAAGCAAACGCCTTCGTATCGGCCTTGATGATATCGAAGGTGTTGTAATGAATCGGAACACAGCGCTCCGCGTTCAGGAATTCCATTGCACGCGCCGCGTCTTCAATGCCCATTGTAAAATTATCGCCGATTGGCAGACAGGCGACGTGAATCGGGGTTTTCTCCCCAATGAGCTTCATGTCTGAAAACAGCGCCGTGTCTCCGGCGTGATACAGGTTCTTTTTTCCAAGCGTCACGACGAAACCAACCGGCGTGTTCGGTGGAGGCACTTCGCCGTCGCCATCCGGATCACTGCCGCAGCCGTGAAACGCGAGAGTCATTTTCACCCGACCGAAGGGGAAATCATGTCCACCGCCGGCCGACATGGGATGGGCCTTCACGCCCTTCTTTTCGAAGTATCTTGTGAGTTCCCACGTCGCGATCACCGTGGCATTGTGGCGGCGCGCCAGCGCGACGGTGTCGCCCATGTGGTCACTGTGGCCGTGTGTGACAAGAATAAAGTCAACCTTTGAGATTTCACCGGGCTTGATGGGCGAGACAGGATTTCCAGCCAGATACGGGTCGATCAGCAGCGTGAACTTACCTTCTTCCAATTGAATGGCGCTATGTCCGAAATAAGTCAGCGTAGGCATTCATCTGGCCCTCCGTTATAGATGCATGATTCCACCGCCTTTCTTTTTTGCAACGAAAAGCGGCTCTTGGAAGTAGCGGTTGATTCTACACCCTGGTGCGTCAAAATACCCGTATGAAGAATCTGTTTCTGCTGGGCTTTATTGTCGCGCTAGCTGACCCGATGCTGCTTTATGTTCTCTATACCCAGGTGGGAATTGAAGCAGTGCTCGGTGTTGTCGTTCTTTCGCCGCTGCTGGGGCCGCGCTTTGTAGCGTGGGCTCGCCGGCGTGCACAGACCAGTGCGTCTCCGGACATGCTCGGCCTCACGGGCAGCCTGGGCGATGAACTCCTGTTCACAGCGTCGATGTTCCTGTTTTTCTACCCCGGTCCGCTCACCACACTGGCGGCTCTGCTTCTACTTGTTCCAGCCGTGCGTCGAATGCTTCAAGCGTGGGCGTTCCGACGTTTGACGCGCGCTGTCACTGGCGGGAGCGTCTCCATGATGTCCAACATGGGCGGAGTAGTCTTCACGTCAGCTCAAGGCATCCCGCCTGTGACGGGCTTTCCAGAGGCAACGGCCGGCGGATTGAAGCGTACTGAAGGACGGATCGTTGACGGCCCAACATCTCATTCGGACCCGGCTCTGCCGGCGCCTGAATCTCCTGATCCGGAGAAGAAGTAAAGCGTGTCAATCATCGCGCGGCTGCTCTTCTACCCTACCCTGCTCTTCAATCTGGTGCTCTGCCGCATTGTCCCGGGCCGCCGCTGGTGGGATTGGGTAGACGAGAGCGTGCTCTTAGGCGCATTGCCGCTGAATTCGGATGTCGCGGAGCTCAAGCGCATAGGCATTACCGGCGTCATCAACACGTGCTGCGAATACCGCGGTCCAGTGAATGCTTATGAGAGCGCCGGCATTCAGGAACTCTACCTGCCAACGATTGATTTTACGCCACCATCGAGTGTAGACATTGCGTCAGGCGTCGAGTTCATCAAGCAGCAGGTTGCCCGCGGGGGGAAAGTTTACGTGCATTGCAAGGCAGGCCGCGGAAGAAGCGCGACGATTGTGATGTGCTATTTGATCGCGTGCGGCCACACGCCCGAAAGCGCACAGAAGCTGCTGCTGGAAAAGCGCCCGCATGTGCTTCGCTCACTGCGCACGCGGAAAGTCGTGCTGGACTATTACGAATCACACAAAGCGATGTCGATGAGCTGATTGGTTGAGCGCCGAAAAAAAATCAACCTTCCAGATACGTGTAGCCGTCCATGCCGTTCTGGTACATCGTGGTGAACACACGCAGGTCTTCGACCGTCATCTTGTTGGCGCGCACAGCGGCTTCAGCGGCATTGCGAAGCCGATGGATCATTTCGTTCTTGTCGTAGCTGACATACTTGAGCACATCTTCAACTGTGTCCCCGGTCTCCACCTGTTCGACACGGTAACCGCCGCTGTCGAGCGCCACGTGAATGGCATTGGTGTCGCCGAAGAGGTTATGCAAATCGCCCAGGATTTCCTGGTACGCGCCGACGAGGAAAATTCCCATGTAATAGGGCTCGGCCGTCAGCGGATGCAATTCCAGGACGCTGCGCACGTCTTTCAGATCGATGAAGTTCTCGATCTTGCCATCGCTGTCGCAGGTGATATCCGCCAACACTCCGCGTCGCGTGGGCCGCTCGTTTAAGCGATGAATGGGCATGATCGGAAAAAGGTGATTAATCGCCCAATGGTCAGGCACGCTCTGGAAGAGGGAGAAGTTGCAGAAATACGTGTCGGCCATGCTTCGCTCAAGGCGCTCAAGTTCTTCCGGCACCATGGCCATCGTTCGCACAATCTTCAGCACGCGCCGGCACGTCGACCAGAAAAGCTTTTCCGCGGTCGCGCGCTGCGCCAGACTTAAATATCCGAGGTTGAACATGGTGACGGCTTCGTCGCGCATCTGCACGGCGTCGTGGAAGGCTTCGAGGAAGTTTTTCCGTGTAACGGAACTGCAGGTTTCGCGAAGGTTCCAGAGAATGTTCGGAGCTTCTTCAGGCAATTCAACAAGGTGCTCGTCGCCGCCGTTCTGCTCAACTGTTTCTGAGACACCGAGCACATTGAACAGCAGGACGCTGTGGTGCGCCGTTAATGCGCGTCCGGATTCGCTGACAAGATTCGGATGCTCGACGCCTGCTTCGTCGCAGACTTCCATGATCTGGAACACCACGTCGTTGGCGTATTCCTGCATTGTGTAATTCATCGAAGCATCGAAATTGGTCTGGCTTCCGTCGTAATCGACTGCGAGCCCGCCGCCGACGTCCAGGTATTTCAGCCCCGCGCCAAGCTTGTGAAGTTCGACATAAAAACGCGCCGCTTCCTTCAGCGCAGTTTTGATATTGCGAATCGCGCTGATCTGGCTGCCGATGTGGAAGTGCAGCAGCTGGAGACAATCGAGCATTCCGCGCTCGCGCAGCGTCTCGACAACTCTGAGCATTTCTTCTGCGGTAAAGCCAAATTTGGAGCGGTCGCCGCTGCTGGCTTCCCAGCGTCCGGTGCCGCGGGCGTTGAGTTTCGCGCGCATGCCGATCATCGGCCGGACCTTATGTTTCTCGGCCATCCTCAGCACCAGATCGAGCTCAGTGATCTTCTCGAGAACGATAACGACTTTTCGGTCCAGTTTCGACGCGAGCAGCGCCATCTCCAGGTACTCTTCGTCTTTGTAGCCGTTGCAGATGAAGAGCCCTTCGGCCGTATCCAGCAGCGCAAGGATGGTCATGAGTTCGGGCTTGGATCCCGCTTCGAGACCGAAGTGGTAATCCTTGCCGTGCCGCACGATCGCTTCAACGACGTGCCGCTCCTGATTCACCTTGATGGGATACACGCCGCGAAACTGTCCGCGGTAACTCTGCTCTTTAATCGCGGTGCTGAAACAGTTGTTTAATTCTTCGACGCGGCGACGCAGGATGTCGGGGAAACGGATGAGCATTGGCGCGCCGATTCCGCGCGCTTCGATGTCGGCGACCAGGACTTTCAGGTCGATGCCGATGTCTTTCATGCCTGTCGGGTGAACTACCAGATGGCCCTGGTCGTTGACAGAAAAGAACTGTCGCCCCCAGTAATTTACGCCATAAAGTTCAACAGCGTCCTGAACGGACCAGCTTTCCACTGTCTGTCTTTTCCTCCGGAAATGCCGCTGCGCGCCTGTCGTGTGGAGGCGGAACAAAAAGGAGCGGCAAGTGGTAAAAGTTACGCCCAAATCCTGATGAATCAAGACTTTTCAGGTTCGGAAACAGAAGTTTTTATTACAGCAGCAGTGATACTGAGCGCTACCTATTTTGTCGACATGAGGTATAGTACGTTCGAGGGTTGACTATGCGATCCGATATTCGTTTTACGTATGAGGAATACCAGGCGCTGCCCGAGACAGGGCCGCGTTATCAGCTTGTGGATGGGGATCTGATAATGAGCCCAGCGCCGTCGTTCAGGCACCAGGACATTCTTGCGGAACTATCATTTTTGCTGGGTTCGCATGTACGCTCATCCGGTTTAGGAAAACTTCTGTTTGCGCCGCTTGATGTGATTCTTTCCGACGAAGATGTGTTTCAGCCGGACATTGTTTACATCTCGAACGCAAGACGCTCAATTATCGTACCGGAAGGATTGCGTGGCACTCCGGATTTGTGCGTCGAAATTCTTTCTCCATCGAACAAAAATCTCGATCTGAAAACAAAGCGGCTTCTGTACGCCCGATTCGGACTGCCGGAACTCTGGATCGTTGATCCCGACGCCAACACAGCACAGGTCTTCCGCCTGCAGGAAGATCCTAATCAGCCCATTGGCACCTATTCGCAGAACGAGACGCTGACATCGCCATCATTCCCAGGGTTTTCATTAGAGCTTGCAAAAGTGTTTTCGCGGTAGCAAAAAAAAGGCGGCCACGGAATCATCCCCGTGGCCGCTGTAATTCATATACTTTATTTACTTCTTAATCAATTTCTTCGCCTTCGCTGCGATGTTTTCCGGTGTGAAGCCGAAGTGCTTGTACAGCTGATCAGCCGGCGCTGACGCACCGAAGCTGTTCATGCACTGCAGGTCGCCCTTCGAGCCGACGTACTTGTACCAGCTCATCGGATGTCCGGCTTCGACCGCCAGACGCGCCGTAACATCCGGCGGCAGCACTTCGTTGCGGTAGCTCTCGGGCTGCTGATCAAACAATTCCATCGACGGCATATTCACCACACGGACTTTCACGCCATCCTTCTTGAGCGCTTCCGCTGCCGAGAGGCAGTACTGAACCTCGGAGCCGCTCGACAAAATGATGACGTCCGGCTTTTCGCTCGCATCACCGACAAGGATGTAACCACCTTTGAGCAGGTTCATCGCACTGGGGTATTTGCTGCGGTCCAGCACCGGAATGTTCTGGCGCGTGAGCGCAAGAGCGGTCGGGCCGTTGCGATGTTCAATCGCGAACTTCCACGCAACCGCGGTTTCCGTCGCATCAGCAGGACGGATCGTCGTCAGCCCATAGATCGCGCGCAACGCGCTAAGCTGCTCGATGGCCTGATGCGTCGGGCCGTCTTCGCCGAGGCCGATGGAATCATGCGTGAAGACAAAGATCGACTGCACGCCCATGAACGCCGCCAGGCGGATCGCCGGCTTGCTGTAGTCGCTGAAGATCAGGAACGTCGCGCCGTACGGTATCAGCATCTGCGACAGCGCAATGCCGTTCATGGCGCTCGACATGCCGTGTTCACGCACGCCGAAGTGCAGATTGCGGCCAGCATAGGTGCCGCCGTCCATGTCATGATCGCTGTGCCGGACATTCGCCGGGCTCTGGTAATCGCCAAGGCCCTTGAGGTACGTCGATGTTGAAGGCGCAAGGTCGGCGCTGCCGCCGATCAGCATGGGCAGCTTCGAGCCGATCGCATTGAGAACTTTGGCTTGGGCGGCGCGCGTGGAAACGGACTTCTCGCCCGCAAAGTTGGGCAGTGCATCGCTCCATCCCGCCGGCAGTTTCTTGTCCAGCCAGTCCTTGAATTGTTTGGCCAGATCGGGATGCGCCTTTGAGTACGCTTCGAACTTGCTGTTCCACTCCTGCTCAAGCTGCTCGCCGCGAGCCTTCTGCTGACGGAATTTTGCGAGCGCCTGCTCGGGAATGTAAAAGTCCTTTTCAGGGTCCCAGCCCAGGTTCTTCTTGGTGAGCTTCACTTCTTCGGCGCCCAGCGGCGCGCCGTGGACTTCATGCGTGTCCTTCTTGTTAGGCGAGCCGTAGCCGATCACCGTGCGGATGTTGATGATCTTCGGCTTGTCCTTCACGCCGCGTGCAATATCGATCGCTTTCTCGATGGCCGCAATGTCATTGCCATCCGTAACGGTCTGAACGTGCCAGCCATACGCCTCGAAACGGCGCGCTCGGTCTTCCGTAAACGCGACAGAGGTGTGGCCTTCGATGGAAATGTGATTGTCATCGTACAGATAAATGATGTTGTCGAGCTTCAGGTGACCCGCCATCGATGCCGCTTCGCTCGCGACGCCTTCCATTAAGTCCCCGTCGGAGACGATGGCGTAAACTGTGTAGTCGATGATCTCGTGGCCGGGGCGATTGAAGTAAGCGGCGAGATACTTCTGCGCCATCGCCATTCCCACGCCATTAGCGAAGCCCTGCCCGAGCGGGCCGGTAGTCGTCTCGACACCTGGCGTGTGACCGTATTCGCTGTGGCCGGCGCACTTGCTGCCCATCTGCCGGAAGCTCTTGAGGTCGTCGAGCGACACGTCGTAGCCCGTCAGATGCAGGAGGCTGTAAAGCAGCATGCAGCCGTGACCGGGCGAAAGAATAAAGCGGTCGCGATTGACCCAATTGGGATTTGAAGGATTGTGCTTGAGATACTTGCTCCAGAGAGCATAGCCCATGGGCGCCTGGCCCATCGGAGCGCCGGGATGTCCCGAGTTCGCCTTCTGCACGGCGTCGATGGCGAGGCAGCGGATCGTGTTGATACAGAGCTGGTCCAGTTCAGAAGCCACGGCAATTTACTCCTTGAAAAACAAGGTCCCTTTCACCCGAAAACAGAAGCAAACACGTTACCCCACACCCCGCGAAAGGCAAGCCGCGAGGGCCGATCAATTCACCAGGAAAGAACGTTGCAGATGCTGCCGGCAAAACGCTAAAATAGTGCCTGAAATCGGACTCTTCCGGAGCTTGCAATGAACGCACCCCAGCCCAGCGCGGCAAAGCGGCACGCGGTAGTCATCGGTGGCGCGCGCGGAATCGGCGAAGCAATCGTGCGGCAGCTTGCGGCAGATGGCTTCAGCATCACTATCGCCGATCGACTCGGAGCGGAAGCGACTACGCTCGCCAACGCGCTGCGTGCCACGGG
>DASPJR010000011.1:0-69915 GCA_035628505.1 Planctomycetota bacterium
TCCGTGCCCACCGCATTGCGGCCAGCCTTGATCAGTTCGCGATCGCGCTCAAGAGCCGCCTGATGGCGTCCTTTCGGCTTCCCGAAAATGGACGACAGGTCGAGCTTGATTTCACCGCGATCGCCGCCACCCACAGCGCCGGCAATGGTCTGATTGGTTTCGTACTTCGGAAAAATAATCGCGCCGACGGGGCAGACGCGCGAACACGCCGGGCAGTCCAGGCGGCATTGATCCTGCTGCGCGACCCGTAGCGTCGCGGCGTGGTCGACGCTGTAGACGCCGAAGAGGCAGAAATCCATGCACTCCATGCAGTTCGTGCACTGATCGTAGTCGATCACCGGGTACCAGCGCGGCGAGAGCGCCGCGTTTTCTGGCGGCGGAAGCTCTTTTTCCGCGAGCGCGCCGCGCTGCTGAGGTGTCAGCGCTTCCTGCCCCTTCCCTTCCGCCTTGGGAGGAACCGGCACGACGGCGCTGGCTTTTCCGGCAAGAATGTCTTTCACCTTTGCGGCGATGGCGTCGGGTTTGGTCTCGCGAATGTCGATGCAGTGCAGCTTGCGCGTGCGGCCGTTTACTTCGAGATTCTGCCGCGCGAGAATCCACTTCGATGCACGCGGATAATGCCAGCCGAGGAACACTAGTTCGCCGCTGATCCCCCGGAGGTACGCGACCCCGGGATCATCGTCGTGCATGTCGTAAACGGAGTCGACCGCGGTAAAAGCGACGCCCGCTTTTTCGAGCTCGATGCAGATCTCCGTGAAGCGTGCATCGTTCGCGCCGGCCATTTCTTTCGGCACACGCGAGACCACGACCGTGGCGGTCTGCGACTTCGGCTTGGAGATCAGATCGAGCAGCGTCATCGGGTTTCTCGTAGCGCAGGCTTCATGCCTGCGAGTGTCACTCTTCGTCCGTCCGGCGCAGTTGGGGGCTGATTCCCAACGACGGTATGGGCAAGATGCCCATACTACGGGCCGGCAAGATGCCGGCGGTCCCAGTTACGTCCGCCGGATGTAGATCCACCAGGTCTCATCATCGGGCACATCACTTTCAATGATGCGTACGACTTCCAGGCCCGGCCTATCGGCAACCGCGTAAGGCACTTCGAACTTCGAACCCGGCCAGTCGCCTACAACTTCGAGCACTTCGCCGGCAGCCATCTGCTTGCTGCGTTCCAGGCTCTTCAGCGCCGGCATCGGGCAGGTCATTCCGCGTGCGTCGAGATGCTGCGTCACGGTAAAGCTCTTACCCTCATCGTCAAGTTGCAGCACGTGAAAGGGCCCGTCGGCTTCTTTCTTAACGGGTGCCTGCGGAGAGCTCATGCTTTCTTCGTTTCCTTCGTTTCGCCGCGCGGCCTGGGTTTAAACATCGCTGGTATGACGCTTTTCAGCCCAGGATATTCGCAATTCGCCTGCGCGCTGCTCACTTCCTGTGAAACAGCCGGCGCAGCGATGACGGGCGCAGGCGCTGTTGAAACTGTCGTGCCGCGTTCAAGCTGCGCCTTTGCCAGCTTAACCAAGAATCCCTTCCCCGGATCTGTATACCCCGTGAGCGCGTTAATTTTACCGGGCTCATGCACAAGACCGTGAAGATCGGCTCTGCCTTTCTGCCACTCGATCTCTTTGCCGAGCAGGTTTTCAACTTCAGCACCGATCGCGTCCGCGAGCTTCAACGCTTCCTTCGCTTCAGTCTCCGTGAGATCGGGCTCAAGGCAGTACTCTTCGCCTTTGAAGTCTGGATCGATCTTCTGCAGATCCACATGCGCGACCGCCGGCATGCCGTGGTGCTCGGCGGCGATGCTCGCACAGCGCAGCCCGCAGCCGTTCACCGCAACCGTTGGGTAGTTTTCAAGCATGTCGACGTCTTCCTGCACGCCGGCAGCGAGCGCTGAAATGCAGAGCACCTGCGACTTGCCGAGGAAGCGGTCTTCGACGACGTGATACGCCGCCCGCTGGGTGACGCGCCCGCCGGTGCGCTTGATTCCCTGGCACGGCAGAATGGTAACCGCGTTAACCTTGTATTTTCCCGCCGCGGTCTGTTCGCCAGCCGGACCGGATTGACAGACGCCTGTGGTTTCAGCAGCTTCGGCAACGGCCGCATCGGCTGACGCTCCGTGAGTCGCGCTGCAGGCCTGCTGAAGATCTGAAGCGGCGGCAACGAGCCGGTGCGGGCAGCCGGTACCGGCGTCAGGCGGCGGTTGCGCGAGATCATCGGGTGCGACGAAACCGGCGCTCAAGCCTTCGTCCTGCAGCGCCTGCAGAACGCGCTCGGCTGTGAAATTCGAGAGCTTCTTGCCGACTTCCTCAAGTTCCTTGCGCGTCTTGCCGGGCCCGATCTTCCGTTCTTTCATCACCTGATTGACTTCGATCTTCGCGACCGCTTCGATGCCGTAAAGCCGGTAAATGTGAGCGGTGCAGCGCAGCGCGCAGCCATCAATGATGATGCTCGGGTTTTCCTGTACGAGCTTGCGTTCGGCTGGATCGCCGGCCAGCAACGCCGGCAGGGAGAGGATTTCGACGTCCGGACACTGATCTTTAATGATGTAGGATGCGCGGCGCGTGACCGCGGCGACGATTTTGCCGACGCCCATGCACGGCGCAAGAACAGTCTTCGGTTTGTCGCTCGGCTGTGCCTGGCTCATGTTGTACTCAGGATGTCCGAACGCGGCGATCATTCAATTGTAAATCAGACCTGTCCTTTGAGCATCTTCACCGTTTCTTCCCATCCGGCGGCGAGGAAATCGATGTATTCCTGAGGCTGCATGACCCGTTCGGGTACGCCTTCGAACTCAAGCAGCCAGTTTTCATACGGCTGTAGCGAAACGATTGAGGGATCATTCACGGCCGCGGCATTTATATCGACCAGCTTGCCGCTCATGGGTGAATAAAGTTCCGACGCGGCCTTGGTGCTCTCGACCTCCCCAAGGCACTGTTCGGCCTGAACCTGTTCGCCCGCATACACTTTCCAGTCGATGCGAAAAAGATCGGTCAGCAGGCGCGCGGCGTACGATGTTAACCCGATGCGCGTGCGCGAGGGGCCGCTGGGCTGAAACCAGAAGTGGATTTCAGAATAGAGCAATCCCTTTGGAATTGATGCCTTGTAAAGGCCCATCTCAAAGATGAAACGATCGCAATCGGACTGCACGGGTGAACTCCGCAGCGGCTGGTTTGACGACTAAAACCATACTCTGCCGCGAGCGCTTTTCGAGTTCATCTTGCAGAGTCGGCGCGAGTTTGCTGAATCGGCATGCTCATTGTTACAACGCGGCAATTACCAGAAAACGGCTCACTGAGAAGAAATTGAGCAGTGCGTCGTGCTCGGGGCATACGCAAGCGAAGACAAAAAGACTTGCGAGCGTCTATTCCGTGTGGTTGACTTCGAGGAGCTAAATCTTGCGCGACAATCCTCTCTGCACGAGCACGATATGGACAAAAATAGAGTCCAGCCGCTGTGAGGAACGTTCCATCATGAGTGAACAGCCGTCTGCTCAGGAGGAGCCGGAGAGTCGCCGTACGTCCACACGCCGCAGCCGCCGCGTTACTGAATTACTCAATGAACCCTGCAGCCGCAAAACACCGCTCGGCACAGATACGGCGTGGGCACTAAAGCTCAAGGATGCCGTTGCCGCGGCTGTGTGTGAACTTCACGTACAAGTCTTATCCGCACGTCCGGTTTGTGCCTATGCGGCAGGCGATGCTAACGACATGCTCTTCGAATTGGAAACCGACCGCGGCAAGCTACAGGCAATCCGCACGCGTGCTGGCAAGCACGTTTTCAACTGGCTGTAATCGCAAAGCTCAGTTACTGAAACGCTTCAGCAGCACACGGCGTTTCAAGCCACGGCTGGAGTCGGCGCATCAATCAATTGATAGAAGAAATTCCGTTTGCGCAGCTGCAGCCCGATCTCGGCGCTCAGGCGGCGCATCTCATCGATCTGTACATTGTGGACCGTTCCGGCCTGGCTGACAACGTTCTCTTCCATCATCAGGCCGCCCCAATCGTTACAGCCATACAGAAAGCTCAGCTGTCCGATCTTCGCGCCCTGCGTCACCCAGCTCGATTGAACGTTCGGAATGTTGTCCAGATAGATGCGCGCGACGGCCAGCGTGCGCAGGTAATCGAACGAGCCGGCGGGCTGAATGCGGCCTTCAAGCTTCGTGTGCTTCGGCTGCATCGTCCAGACGATAAACGCGGTGAACGGGTTGTGCTCGTCCTGCGTCTGGCGCAAACGTTCGAGGTGCTCGATGCGTTCGGCGAGCGTCTCGAAATGTCCGATCACCATTGTACACGATCCGCGCAGTCCTTCTTTGGCCGCATCGATCATGACGCCGAGCCACTCGTCAGTCATGGCTTTCTTCGGCGCGATGACGTTTCGAACGCGGTCGACCAGAATTTCGCCGCCGCCACCTGGAATTGAATGCAGTCCGGCTTCCTTCAATTTGCGTACAACTTCGCGCACGGGCATTTTGAAGATGTGCGAAAAGTGAACGATCTCGCTTGGAGAAAAAGCGTGCACGTGGATGTCCGGAAATTCCCGGCGTATGTCCTGAATCAGCGCCTGATACCAATCCAGTTTTAAATACGGGTGATGCCCGCCCTGCATCAGGATCTGCGTTCCGCCTACATCTATCAGCTCGCGAATTTTCTGATACAGCTCCGCCCGCGGCAGAACATACTCTTCGGGGTCTCCGGGCCGGCGGTAGAATGCGCAGAAATCACAGTCTGCGACGCAAATATTTGTGTAATTGATGTTGCGGTCAATGACATACGTCGCGATCGGCGCTGGATGCAGCCGCCGGCGCACCGCAAGCGCCGCTCGCCCGAGCGAATTGAGATCAGCCTTCTCCAGCAGAATCAAGCCTTCTTCGGCGCTGATGCGCTTGCCATCAACCGCCTTGTCGAGAATTGAATTGACGCTGTCCGCCATACCCTGATCCTTCTTCGTGCCTTTGTGTCTTCGTTTCTTTGTGTTGAATCTGTTCAGTTTCAGCGTGTGTAAAAATCAAAACCACTGCCATGCGGGACCAGTCCCTGCCGCACGAGGTAACGCCGGAACAGATCCAGTCCGCCGAGTTCAAAGCGCGCTAAATCGTAATGAACGATGCGCGAGATGTATTGCTTCGCCCGCAGGTAATCGAGCCCAATCTTCGGCGCCTCGACGCGAGCGATCTCGTCCGTGTGCCGCAGGCCCTCGCGCTTTGCCATAAAAAGATTCTTGTTGATGCCCTCGAGGTCAACGCCTTTGCGCGCCAGCCAGACCGCAAAAACGAACGGCAGGCTCGTGAATGAATGCCACTCGGCAGCCAGATCGACAGCGCTGTAGTCTGCAGGCGGCACAAACGAGAGGCACGGATCGCCAATCTTCAAAAAACCGTCAATGTCGGCGCGCTGCAGCGGATCTTCGCCGTGCTGCAGCTTCACCAGTTCGATGCCGAGCTGCATTTTCTCCTGCAGAATAATCTGCAGCAGCGCGTTCGTCGTCTCAGAAGATGGGTCCAGCGCCACACGGCGCGCGCTCTTCAGCGGCACGCGGTGAAAGAGCTTGATGCTCCACATTTCACGGTGCGCGCTGACCGACAGATCCGGCAGGATGCAGTAATCCGGATTGCGGAAGTACTCGATCGAGCTGACCAGCGCGACGTCGATGCTTCCCTCGCGCAGCTTCTGCGTAAGCAGGCTTGGAACATGGCTCTCGAAGGTATATTCGGGCGTGCGGGGCTGCAGCCCGTAAACGAGCACCTTTGAATTCAGGTACGGTACGCTGCCAATGCGAATCACAGTTACAGCATTTCTCCCGGGCGACGACGAAAGCCTTTATATCTCCTTTGAGGAGACCTCGCCAGTCGAGAGGGTAAGTTGGCGTGCGGAGTGACGACGCTTAAAGCTCAGGCTGCTTTAACACCGAGCGGTTGGTTAGTACATCGCCGAACAGCAGCAGTGGAAGCGCCCACGCCAGCAGCGCAAGGATCAGGTTGGGCCGGAACAGGTGAACTCCCCCCGCGCGCGTTTCGCTTACCGGCAAAATCTCCGGATAAGGCACGGCCTGGTAGGAACCGATCCACACTTCGTACGAAAGCGGGGCGCGAATCAGATCAAAACGGCTGCCTTCGCGCTGGCGTCCGTCGGGAGTTGCTCCCGCTTCATGCCAGGCTGTCGCGAGTGCCACCGGCGGGCTCAGCTTCATTACACCGTACGTCAGGCGGTCGGCCGCGCGGGACTCCTGCCAGGCTGGATTCTGCGAGAGCAGATGAATGGGCTCACGCGACCAGAGCAGCGCCGTCACGGCAATGCCGGTCAGCAGAACAGTGCTCTGCATTGCAGCGCCCGGAAAACGGTCAAAGATCAGGTCCAGCAACGCATGGCCGGCACAGAGAACTCCCGCCTGCGCGCCAAGCAGAAGAAACAGAATCAGGAATGGAAGTCCCGCTCCGCCGCTGAGCCTCATTCCCAGCAGTCCGGCTGCAATAAAAAGCACACTGGCGAGCCACACGCAGAAGTGCTTCCATTGCGTCAGGTGCCGCGAACCCAGCCAGAAAAGTATGGTGGTGATCGCCGCGAACAGGAACACATACGTACACGCGACGAGCGCATAGGGAACGGGCGTGACCTTGTCGGGATAAATGCCGCGAAGTGCCGGCGGCAGGGAAAGTCCCAGCAGGAATCCGAACGCAAGCGGAAGAAGGACGCCGCGCGACAGAAGAAAAGCGGCCGCAGCGGCAGGCAGAGCGCGCAGATCAGAGAGAATGCTTTTCAATACGGCCGACAATGTCTCTGACCTCGGATGATCTCATTGTGGTGCAAACTTTAGTTCGCACGACTTCGCGAACTAAAGTTCGCGTCACAGACAAGACTTAAAAACCTCCGACGCTTACTGCTGCTGAGTCGGCGGCGGCGCCGGCGGGGCTTTCTTGTCCCCCGTATCCTTCAGATCTTCACCCTTGAGCTCGCCGCCGGCCCATGGCTCAAAGACCAGGCGGCAGCGCGTGCCGCGCTTGGGAATGAGGTGGCGGTTGACGCTGTAGCCGGCATCGTGCTGCGGATCGGCATTACGCATATCCAGCGGCGTGTTCAAAATCGCATACGGATCCAGCTTCACGGCGACGATCGACTTTTCTTCGTCGGCCTTGAAGATCATTTTCTTCGTCTCAGGGTCGCGCTCGAATTTCGATCCGGTGAATGCGAACGGCGCGCGCTTCATCACTTTTTCAGTCTGCGAGTTCCAGGCAAAGAACTCAATCGGCACGCGCACGACTTTTTTCTCAGGCAGCACCGGCATTCCCTTGAGCTCGGCCGCGCCAGGCTGTTTCGGCATTTTAGGGATGTACTCCTCGCAAGCGGCAATGATCGCCTTGCGTTTGGCGTCGTCGTAAATCAGGCGCGGATCCTGCATCTCCTTCTCGGCAAAGGGCGATCGCGCCAGGAATTTTCCGCCGCTGTCGCTCAGATCGCGGTCGAGCATATGGCGCAGAAAATGCAGATCGGTGTCCATATCCAGCAGAAGATTCGCACGGTCCGCGCCTTTCAGCTTCTCAAGCTGCGCCTCCTTCAGCTTGAATCCCGCGAACAGCCGCGGAATGTCGATGCCTGTATCCATGTTGGCGTGCGGCGATTCCCAGAGGAACTCCACCGAGATCATCACGCCGGCGTCTTTGGGCAGATTAATTTTTCCGTCCTCACCCAGTTCGCCCGCGTAAGTGTACGCACATGCCAGCAGCGCCCAGCAGATATCGCGCGGCCGTGCCTGCACCGCGACAATTGTTTCATGCAGTCGCGCGTTGGGTCCACGCGTGACCACCAGAAATTCGAGCGGCCCCTGCTCAAGCGCAAAATCGCCGTTCATAACGACCAGCTTTTTGTCTTTGTTGATCAGGATATTCGGATCGCCGGTTTTGCCCTTTTCAGCATCGGCCATGAACGGCGTCAGCTCTCCCAGATCGACAGGCTTCAGCGCTGATTTCTGCACCTGCAACTCACCCAGGAATTTGCGCACAATGACCAGTTGCTGGGGCTGCAGACTTTCTGTTACTTCGATTTTCGCCAAGGCCTGTTGCGCCGCATCGCCGAGTTTTTTCAGTTCAGCAATGGCCGCCGCGCGCTCCTCTTCGTTTTCAGACGCCAGCTTCTTTACCAGTGCCGAAACGTCGGAGGCCATAGCACAGAAAGTGAAAAGGGCGCTACACAGGAGGCCAACGCGAAGCTGCCGCATGGTTTAATTTCCTTTCTCAAGCGGACCTGCTTGTACAGAATACCGCCATTGCCTGTCCACAATACCGCCAGTACCTGCAATGCAGGTTTACGATCTTCATCAGAGAGAGCACTGCATTGCTTGACGACCGCCGTTCTTAAGCGGATTCCATGCCGAACCGGATTCTCTAATGATAACGTATCGGCTGGCACAGTATTGCGCGGTGGAGTATTTTGAAGGAAGGAGGATGAGCTCAGAGTCGCGTCGTTGCGCGCGAGCCCGCACACTTTTTCATGCTCGAAAACCAGCCGCCCGAGATCCCCTCAACGCCCACGCCGGCGCCTCCACCGGCCAGCAGTAGTGAACCTATAGAAGTTGTGCCTCCGGACTCATCGTTGTCAGACCAGCCGCCTTTGGCTGCAACAACCTCGGAACTTCCGCGCGGTCCTGTGGAGGTGGTTCCAGACGACACGCACCAGCCCGGTTTAATTGAAAAGTGGCTGCAACAGAACACTGCTCCGCTGCTGGTGCTGTTCCTCTCGCTTTCGATGCTGATCATCGTGGAAAGCCTGCAGATGGTGATCAGCAGGCCGCTGCCTGAAAAAACTCCCAGCATGGCAGCGGAAGACCCGGTGACCGGAAAGGAAAAGCCCAGGAAATCGCCGCGCAAGGCAGCGCTGGATCAGGTTTCAGCCCTGGGTTTTAAGCCACCGCCGCATATCGGCTTCGCAATTTTTGCCGGCGCCATTTTACTTGCGCTTGCGCTCGGTTTTCCAGAAGCACGCGCCTTCCTTGCGCGAATTTTCCTGTTCGTCGCGCGGCGACCTCTTCCGGCTTTGCACTTCCTCGACTTTGCAGCGGTATTCGTCGTCTTTCTCGCCTCTGCCCGCATCTTTGCGGCGACGCTGCTGAGCAGCGGGATTCTTCCTCCGGGTGCCGAGCGATCGGCGGCGCAGGTTCTCATGGGCCTTGCTTTCGGAACAGCTCTCGCCGCGGGCATCTACCTGGCGCAGCACCGCGCCGGTTCCGCTCGAGGTTCATTCGGCATCTGGCCATTCTGGAAACTTGCGCCGACCGAAGGACCGCGTCCGATCTGGCAGGACATTGCAGTTGGAATCCTCGCGTATCCACCGTCGATGCTGATCATGGGATTGTGCCTTTACGTCAATCATGCCATCGTTTACCTGCTCGACCGGCCGCAAGACGAACACATGCTGATCGGCGAGCTCGCCAAGCCGCAGAGCATCACTGCGCTGATCATCACCTTCATTATGGCAACCGCAGGCGCGGCGTTTTTTGAAGAGCTGCTCTTCCGCGGCATGCTGTATAACGTGCTGCGGCGCTATGTCTCGGTGGTTCCGGCCGCGTGCATTGCGGGATTCGCCTTTGCGGCCGTGCATGTGATCTGGTCGCAGATTCTCGGCTTGTTTGTCCTCGCCCTGATTCTCACGTGGCTCTACGACCGCACGGGACGGCTGGTTGCCAGCATGACGCTCCATGCTGTCAACAACTTCGTTGCTTTGGTGCTGACGCTGTTACTGACCCACTATTCTAAAGGGTAAAAAAAAGCCCGCGCATTCCGTTGGAGTGCGCGGGCGAATACAGCTCGACGACGCTCAACCTTTGCCGGTCAGCTTTTTCGTGTTCTCCGAAATGTCGAGTGAGAACATCAGCTCAAAGATCGTATGACCATGGCGCGACTGGACGCCTTTGGACGCAGCGGCGGCCGCCGGCGGATGGTTGTCCTCGATCTTGATATTCAGCGTCGCGTGGTCGCCTTTGCCGGAGATATCGCTGAGCAGCGCGGCGAGCGTGCTCTTCTTGATGTCCAGTTTCAGCCCCGCGCCGCCATTGATCAGCTTGCCGCTGAAATCACCTTTGAGCTTGCCCTTGTCATCTGAGGTGGCCGTCAGTTTCAGCAGCCCTGTGCCGAACGTGATCGTGATCACCGGCCGATAGGTGGCTGTCGTGGCCGAGTCCACCCATGCTGCCGGCTTCACGCTGTCATATTTGTGATTGCCCAGGTCGACCTGGATCGACGATGAATCCTTGCCTGTCGAACCGTCTTTCATGATCTTGAAGGTGACACGCTGCTTTACGCCATTCGGACCCACGGCGCCGCCTTCGTTGTGCCGATTGGCGACAGAGAGTGCAAAAGCGCTGTTAACCGTAAGAAACATCGCCGCGACTGCAAACAGTACCGACTTCATAATCCCCTCCCGAATGTTTGATCTGTTTGATCTGCTGAAAAGATGAACTGGCCCGACGCTAACGTCCGAACCTTAAAATTTCACTCCAACGCTGAAGTGAACGACGTAATCCTGCTTCTGATGCGTGCCGTTGTATTCCTGGTAGACAGGCATCGGGACAGTCATGTTCAGAATGAGGCGATCGAGCGGCTTGGCGGATATTCCGGGCAGAACAAAGATCGATTGTCCACCGTGGTTCCGATCGACCTCGCCGTTGACCTTGCCTTTGAACTCGTTGATGGATTGAAGCCCCAGTGACGGATAAAGCTTCCAGCCGAGCGGCTCATGCGAAAGCTTTTTGCTCGCGCTGAGCGTGCCGCGCAGAATATCCCCGGCTTTGAAATGCTGCGTGCCCTCTCCTTTTACCGTGTAGCTGATGGCAGCCGACGCACCCCACGCGCCCCAGCTTTTTGAAACCGCGCCGCCCAGCGTTCCATCCCAGCTTCCCGAGCCCGGCTGATTCTCCGGGTCGATCAGCGGGCCGGACGGCGCGTGCTCATTGGTGTCTCCGGTCGGAAACTTGATGCTTCCGAAAAAACCAACGTCCACCGGAAACGATTCGCTCTGCTGCTTCAGGCTGTACTTAAAATCGAGTTCAAGATCCCCGAAGCCGTTTGCGAACTCGTGGTTGCCGAGCACCAGCGGGTCGAACACATTCACCTGCCGCAGATGCCGGTAGCCTTGCGAAATGCCGACCTCCAGCCGCTTCGTCGCCTGGCAGGCCACACGCATTGTCACGAACCATTCGTCGAGAACGCTGTGCATGTGCCCGTTCGGACGATCGTTGATTTCGAGCGCCACGCTGGGATTGATGCGGTCCCAGTTGCGGTACTCAAATGCAGTCGTCAGCGTCCAGCGGTAACGCGGATCACCGATGCCGGCGGTGAGTCCCACTGCGCCGCCGCGCTCCGGATCGCCGCCCACTTTACACGAATCACAGGCGGACACGGCCGTACTTACCAGTGCGATCAGCCCTAATGCTGCTCTGTAAACGTTCATGCTATCTCCCACGCTCCGGCTGCATTCGTGATCGTGCGCGCGAAAAGGCACGGCAGAGCACGTTGATGAAGCCGGAAATTAACCTGACACGGAACGATCAGGCGTGGCGTGGAGGAGGCGTTGGAATTTTGTGGATTGGTGCAGGCAAAGCAGAATCATCTGCCGAGCAGATGTCTTCTGAAGGCGAAGAAATGCCAGTATCAGGCGAGAGAACCGGTGCCGGCTGATCGAAATCGGAAATCACGAGAACAAACGCGGTTGTATTGATCGCATTGCCAGGCTTGACGGTCGCCAGCGTCCAGACCGACTGTGGCGCCTCGCGCTCAATGACCTCACCGGACGGACCGTGGCAGGAGATCGTGACCGTCGGGCATTCGCAGAGCACGCGTCCGCAAGGGCCGGTAATGCGCGGAATCTGTCCCAGCGGCAGCGCGCCAAGCACGAGGCAGCCAACAAGCGCCAGAGCGCCAAAGGCTTTCCGCACATACGCCATGCGACTCGTTTTCACGCGACACTGCTCCATTACGTACAGATGACGAGAAGAGCAGGAGTTTATTCGAGAAATTCCGAAACGCAAGAGGCCGCTAAGCCATAGACTTAAGCAGCAGTGATGAAAATGATTTTTAAGTCCCAGAACTTTTTTGCGCGCGTGGTATAAGCCACTTGTGCGTGGGCGTTATTATTAAGGGTTGAACCGCTGCCTGGCGCTAAGCGCTTGAGGTGGTGGCTCAAAAACTTTGGAGGACACAAGCATGGCCAAGGGCAACAACAGCCGCAAAAAGGAAGTCAAGAAGCCCAAGAAGGATGCCGCCGCTAAGAAGAAGTAAGCGCGTGCCCGAGAATGAAAATCGCCCCTGGGTGAGGAACGCAGGGGCGATTTTTATTGCCACTCAGGACAAATACTGCACGAAGCCAAGCGTTGCCGTGTGTGCAATAGGCTACGGGGAAGAGTCTTTGCGAGCCGCCGCTTGCGCCACGCACTTGACTGTCTCGTCGCCGCCGAGCGCATACTCACGCGTTCGCGACTTGCGGTTTCTGCTGCCAGCGCGGCGGCGCGGGCTTCTGGGCCTGATTGCCTTCGCCGGTCACGCGCACGGCTCCGCGGTCGAGAATGTCACGCAGCGCGGCGAAGAGTTCGGGCGCGGCGCGGATGCCCTTTCCCTGGCCCGAGCGCACGATCACGGTGGCAGGGTTGCCATTGATGTCCTCGACTTCGACGTGGAAATACACTTCGACGTTGCCGGGATATTCTTTCATCACGCCCAGCACAGATTTGAGCTTCGCTTCCACCGCAGCGGTCGGATTCGCCGGCGCGTCGCTCTTGGCCTTGCTGTTACCGTTTCCATTGCCGTGACCGTTTCCATTCTGCGCGCCGGCTTTGGTATTCTTTGAAATGCCATTCGGGCTCACCGCAATGCCAACCTCTTTGGTGTAAATCGCAGCAGCCGCATCGACCGTGAGAATATCATCAACAAGGAGCGACATCGGCGGCGGGCCGCCTTCGGCGTCCTGCTTTTTGACCATGCCGCCGTTGTCAGCTTTCACTTTGCCTTTGAAGAAGAGAATGCGATCCGGCGCGAGGAGATCTTTGAAGCGGGCGTACGCTCGCGGGAAGATCACGGCCTGCATGCTGCCCGTGAAATCTTCGATCGAGAGGATCGCCATCTTCTCGCCCTTGCTGCGCGTCACCGTCGTCTGCACGCTTGTTACGTACGCGCCCACAACGACCATGTAGCCGTCGGGAATTTCACCGAGGCCCTTAATGGACCGCGTCGAAAGTCCTTCGACGAGCTCGCGCGCTTCGGCCAGCGGATGACCCGAGAGATAAAAGCCCAGCACCGATTTCTCTTCTTCCAGACGCTTCTTCTCCGGCCAGTCTGGAACGCGCGGAAGCTGCGGACGGAAATCGCCCTTGGATTGCTCCTCGCCGCCACCGCCGAACAGGTTCCCCTGCCCTGCGTTGCGATCCTGGCGCATGGTGCTGCCCTGCGTCATGGCATCTTCGATAGCCGCCAGCAGCGAAGCGCGCCCCATTCCGCCAGAGATGCCGTCAAACGCGCCGGCTTTGATCAGACTTTCAAGGCAGCCCTTGTTGACGTTCTTCGAGTCGATGCGCTCACAGAAATCGTACAGGTCTTTGAACTTTCCGTTCTTCTCGCGCTCGGCGACGATGCTTTCAACTGCCTTCTCGCCGACGCCTTTGATCGCGCCAAGCGAGAAACGCAGCAGCGTGTCGTTCTCGATGCCAAAGCGGATGCCCGATGAATTGATATCCGGCGGCAGGACGTCAAGGCCCATGCGGCGAGACTCGTCGATGTACTCAACGACTTTATCGGTCTTGCCCTGTTCAAGCGACATATTGCCGGCCATGAACTCGGCCGGATAATTCGCTTTCAAGTAGGCCGTCTGATAGGCGACAAACGCGTACGCCGCGGCGTGCGATTTATTGAAGCCGTACGACGCGAACTTCTCGATGGTTTCGTACAGCGCCTTGGCTTTCGCCGGATCGATGCCGTTCTTCGCGCAGCCGTCCACGAACTGGACGCAGTACTTCTCCATCAGGTCTTTCTTCTTTTTGCCCATCGCCTTTCTGAGACTGTCAGCTTCGGAGAGCGTGAAGCCGGCGAGCTGATTGGCGATCTGCATGACCTGTTCCTGATAGACGATGATGCCGTACGTGTCTTTCAGGATGGGTTCGAGCTGCGGAATTTCGTAAACGACCGGCTCCGCGCCATGCTTGCGCGCGCAGAAGCTTGGGATGAACTGCAGCGGGCCAGGCCGGAACATGGCGTTGAGCGCGACGAGGTCTTCCAGGCAGTCGGGCCGCGCATCGACGAGCATCTTGCGCATGCCTTCGGATTCGAACTGGAACACCGCGCGCGCGTCGCCGCGGCTCATCATGCGGTAGGTCTTCGCGTCATCGAGCGAAATCTTGTCGAGATCGATCGTGCCTTCTTTGGTGAGCGGCTCCTTCACCTTCGTGCCGCGCCGTTCCTTGATCAGGTCGCACGTGACTTTGAGCTTCGTCAGCGTTTCAAGGCCAAGGAAGTCGATCTTCAGCAGGCCCACGGGATCGATGTGCGCCATTTCGTACTGCGTCAGCGTCATCCCGTTTTTGTCGGTGTACAGCGGGCAGTACTCGGTGACCGGCTTGTCGGCGATCACCAGGCCGGCTGCGTGACAACCCGTGTTGCGCGCGATGCCCTCACACTTACGCGCCAGATCGATGAGCTCTTTGGCGCGCTCGTCATTCGTATACAGCGTCTTGAGTTCTTCGACGTCGTCGACAGCGTAGATTGTCGCGTCGCCGTCCGCGCGTTTTTCCGGCGCAGGCTTGAGGACGATCTTTTTGCCCGGTTCCATCGGGATCAGCTTGGCAACATTGTTGACTTCGGGTAATTCCCAGTTCATCACGCGCCCGACGTCGCGCACGGCGCCTTTTGCGAGCATGGCGTTGAACGTGATAATGTTGGCCGTGCAGTCGCGCCCGTATTTTTCCTGTACGTAGGTGATCACTTCGCTGCGGCGGCTCTGGCAGAAGTCGATGTCGATATCGGGCATCTCGTTGCGGCCTTCGTTGACGAAGCGCTCAAAGATGAGGTTGTATCGCAGCGGCTCGAGGTTGGTGATACCCAGCGCGTAGCAGACGATTGAGCCGGCCGCGCTGCCGCGGCCTGGTCCGACGGGAATGCCGCGCGCGCGCGCTTCGCGGATGATGTCCCAGACGATCAGCAGGTAGCCGACGAACCCCATCTTCTCGAGCACGCGCAGCTCTTCGTTTGCGCGCGCCATCATTTTCTCAGGCACCGGATCGCCGTAGCGCCACTTCATGCCATCCATCACCTGCCGGCGGAAATAAACGTTGGGCTCTTCGCCGTTGGGAATCTTGAAGACAGGAAAATGATAGTCGCCGAATTTCAGTTTCAGGTTGCAGCGGTCGGCGATCTCCAGCGTGTTGCCAAGCGCCTGCGGAATTTCGCCGAAGAGCTTCGCCATCTCTTCGCTGCTCTTAAGGTAGAACTCGTCGCAGGCAAACTTCAGGCGCTGCGTGTCGCTGAGCAGTTTTCCGGTGCCGATGCAGAGCAGCGCGTCATGCGCCTTGGCGTCGTCGCGGTCGGTGTAGTGGCTGTCGTTGGTGCAGATCAGCTTGCCGCCGAGCTCCTTCGACATCTTTATAATTGCCTCATTTACTTTCTTTTGAAGTGAGGCGAGTTCGCGCATGGCTTCGGTCGCTTCAGGCGTTTCGGCGCGGCCGATGCAGTGATCCTGCAGCTCGAAGTAGAAGTTCTCCTTGCCGAAGATCTCCTGGTAGATGCCAGCCTGACGGTACGCAGCGGAATAATCCTTATTCAGAACATTCTGCGGCACTTCGCTGCCGATGCAGCCGCTGGACGCGATTAATCCTTTGCTGTGCCTGGCGAGCAGCTCACGGTCGACGCGCGGATGGTAGTAGAACCCTTCCTGGTACGCGCTGCTCGAGAGCTTCATCAAATTCTTGTAGCCGTCCAGATCGGCGGCCCAGAGCAGCAGGTGGTGGTCGTAATGGCCTTCCACTTTCTCGCGCTTTGTGCGGCTCTCGCCGTTGGGAACGACATACGCTTCCATGCCGATGATCGGCTTGACCGGCGGGAGGCCGACCTTGTCGACGTCCTTCTCCGTTTCCTTGCATGTCTTGTAAAATTCAATCGCGCCGAACATGTTGCCATGATCGGTGATCGCCAGCGCGGGCTGATTCATCTTGCGCGCACGCTTGACGATGTCGGCAATGCGCGAGGCGCCGTCGAGGAGGCTGTACTGCGTATGCGTGTGAAGATGACAAAACGTCGGCGCGGGCATTGATTTTGAGTCCAGAGTCTGGAGTCTTGGAATCTGGAGTCGCGACGGCAACTCCATTGCATCCAGTTTAGTCCGTTAGAGGATGGTTCAAACGCGGAAGCGCGAAACTTTTTTTGACCCGAAAAGACTTCATTCACCGCAGAGACGAAAAGGCGCAGCGAACAGCTTTAATGTTATTTCTTAGAGCGGAATTTCCGGCCGCCGGAAGCCCTCTGCAGGATCTCGCGGAGCGTCGTTTTGAATCCGGGCAGAACTTTGCCGCCATCGAGTGGCTCGGTTTCGCTCAACCGGGTGAACTCTTTCGGGCTGGTGTAAACATCGACGACCTTCTTTTTAATATCCACCAGCCACACCAGCTTTGCGCCGGCCTCAAAATATTCGCGCGTCTTGCGCTCCATTTCACGCTTCGTGTTACCTTTGCTGAGCACTTCAATTGCAAGATCGGGAGCGAGATCAGGTAGCGGTTCTACGGGAAGCTCTTGATCGGGAAAACGGTTCCAACTTATAAATGCGACATCGGGAATACGAACCAATCCGGGCATTAGCCGAAGGGTACCGTCTGCGCCTGTAATCATTCCCAAATCATGCTTATCCAGATATTCGCGAACAATGTGTATAATCATGGCCGCAACGCAGCCTTCAAACCACCCCATAGTTTTCTCCACGAGGACGCCGTCGACGAGTTCTACAAGGCGCTTATCGTCGCCGTCCACATAGCGGATTACGTCTTCTTCCGTCGCGGTTCCCGGAGGCGGATCAAAAAGAATGCGGCTCAGCGGGACGCCGCCAAGCCGCTTCACGAGATCTTTCAGCGTGTCGATTCTGTCAGTATTAGAGTGTCGTCGAAGAGCAGTGACGGCCATAGTCAGATCCCCGTCACTGAGTGTATATCACAGAAAGCGTCTGGCAACACGAGCCCCGCTTACTTCTTTTCCGGCTCTGCAACCAGCACCTGCGCCGGACGCAGCGGCAGGCCCTTCCAGAGATAGCCCGCGCGAAGCTCTTCGAGGACCGTGTTCGGCTTCTCGCCCTTCGACGGATCAGCGGGCCGCTTCACCACGGCTTCGTGAACGGTCGGATCGAACGGCTTGCCCTTGGCTTCAATGCGCTGCAGTCCGCGCACAGTCAACACCTGCTTGAGCGAGAGTGAAATCATATCCAGCGCCTGACGCAGCCGCTCCACATCGGTTTCTTTCGTTGCGGCGTCACTGAGCGTGAGGTCGAGGCTGTCGAGAATCGGCAGCAGTTCAGACACGTAACTGCGCAGCGCCAGTTCTTCAGCGCGTTCCAGGTCCTTGGCCGTGCGCGACTGGTAATTCAGGAAATCCGCTCGCGCGCGAGCGGCGCTGTCTTTGAGCTTGTCGCGCTCGGCGGTAAGTGCTGCCACCTGTTCCGCGTTCCCGCCCCCGAGGTGCGACGCGCGATGAACCAGGTCGCGCACCGTTGCCTGCTGCGCGCGGATTTCTCCCAGATCGGACGCTTTGGGCACTTCGCCGACCGTCTTGCGGAAAAAGCGTTCGAGGTCCTGGCAGAACGCCTCGGCCTCTTCGGCCAGCTTCTGTGAAGGCGTCTGCGCCGCGCTGCCGGCGGTCTCTTCGGACTTCCTGGGCTTGGGCTCTTCGTTCTCTTTCACGCCTGCCTTTTCAGTTTCAGCCTTGATCATGGTTCCGTTCCTGCATCATCGAAAGTTATTCTTCACTGAAAAACTCGCGGATCTTTCCAAACAGCGAGCGCTTCTGCGCAGTGACGCCGGATTTTTCCAGCTCGGCCAGCTTGCGCAGCAACTCCTCCTGCTCGGCCGACAGCTTCTTGGGCACTTCGACCACCACGCGAACGAGCTGGTCGCCCTTTCCGTATCCATGCACATCCGGCATGCCAAGTCCGGACATTTTCAGAAGTTTCCCGGAAGGCGTTCCGGCCGGAATTTTCAGCCGCGCGCGCCCCTCCAGCGTGGGCACATCCACTTCCCCGCCCAGGGCTGCCATGGTGAAAGGAATGGAGACCTGCAGGAAAATATCATTCTCTCGGCGCACAAAAATATCGTGCTCTTTGACATGCACGAACACGTATAGATCGCCGCGCCGCCCGCCCAGTCCCTCTTCGCCCTGGCCCTGCAGGCGAATGCGTGTGTTGTCGGAAATCCCCGCCGGAATCGGAACCTCCAGGCGGATCTTGCGTGCTTCGCGTCCGCTTCCGCGGCAGGTTTTGCACGGGCTCTCCACGACCTGGCCGCGGCCGCCGCAGCGTGCGCAGGTCGTGCGCATGGTAAAGAATCCCTGGCTGCGCGTGGAGTAACCGCTCCCGCGGCAGTAGGAGCACGTTACCGGCTTGGTTCCGGGCTTGGCGCCGCTGCCTTTGCAGGTGTCGCAGAGTTCTTCGCGCGCGATCTCAATCGTCTTCTTCACGCCTTTATAGGCGCTCTCCAGATCGATTTCGATGTCGTAGCGCAGCGACGCGCCCTGACCGCTGGCTTCCTGATGCGACGCCCCGCCGAAGAGGTCGTCGAAAATTGAGCCGCCGCCCATTCCGCCGCGCGCGCCGCCGCCGAAGAACTGGTTGAGAATGTCTTCGACTGAGACGCCGTGAAAGTCCGCTCCCCCGCCCCCGCCGACGGCAGCGTGGCCGAACTGGTCGTAGGCCGAGCGCTTCTGCTCATCGGAGAGAACCGAATAGGCTTCGGCGATCTCCTTGAACTTTTCTTCGGCCTCTTCTTTGTTGTTCGGATTGCGGTCCGGGTGCCATTTCTTGGCGAGCGTGCGGAAGGCCGACTTGATTTCATCGGCGCTCGCGTCTTTCTTGACGCCCAGGACTTCGTAGTAATCGCGCTTTGTTGCAGCCACGGGTGTTCTCGCTGTGTTGTTTCCCTCTCCCTTTGGGAGAGGGCCGAGCGAGCGGAGCGAGACTGGGGTGAGGGAGAACCTACCGACTGCGGATGGTTCTCCCTCACCCCCTCATTCGCTTTCGCTCATGTGGGCCCTCTCCCGGAGGGAGAGGGACTTTAAATTCGAGAGCCCTCTCAATCGCGGATTGAGAGGGCTCTCTATTTTTTTATTGCGCTGGAAATCACAGACCAATCCGCAATCCGCAATCTCCAATCCGCAATCAGACTAGTGAATCGCGCCCGAGACCAGCTTCTTCTCGTCGCCTTCTTCCTTGTACTCCGTGATCATCGTGTCGACCGTCAGCAGCAGGGCCGCAACCGACGCAGCGTTCTGCAGCGCGCTCTTGACGACCTTCGCCGGATCGAAGATGCCGGACTTGGCCAGATCTTCGTACTCGCCGGTCTTGGCGTTGAAGCCGTAAGAGCCCTTGTTTTCCTTGACCTCTTCGACCACCACGCCGCCATCGAAGCCGGCGTTCTCTGCGATCGTGCGCAGAGGATGCTCGAGCGCCTTGGCCACGATGTCAGCGCCGTACTTCTCGTCGCCGCGCAGCTTGCTCTTTGCCTTCTCGATCGCAGCGCTCGCGCGCAGCAGAGCCACTCCGCCGCCCGCAACGATGCCTTCCTGCGCCGCAGCCTTCGCCGCGTTCACAGCGTCGGTCACGCGTTCCTTCGCTTCCTTCATGGCCGTCTCGGTCGGAGCGCCCGCGCGGATCAGCGCGACGCCGCCGGCCAGCTTCGCCAGGCGTTCCTGGAGCTTTTCGCGGTCGTAATCGCTGGTGCTCGCTTCGATCTGAGCGCGGATCTGTCCCACGCGCGCCTGGACGTCCGACTTCTTGCCGGCGCCTTCGACGATCGTGGTGTTGTCCTTGTCGACGACAACCTTCTTGGCGCGGCCCAGGTCGGCGAGCTCAACGTTTTCGAGCTTGATGCCGAGGTCTTCGCTGATGAAGCGTCCGCCAGTCATGACGGCGATATCGCCCAGCAGAGCCTTGCGGCGGTCGCCGAATGCCGGGGCCTTCGTCGCGATGCACTTGACCAGGCCGCGCAGCTTGTTGATGACCAGCGCGGCGAGCGCTTCGCCTTCGATTTCTTCAGCGATGATGACAAACGGCTTGCCGGTCTGAACAATTTTCTCGAGCAGCGGGAGGAACTCGCGCAGGCTGCTGATCTTCTTTTCGTAAAGCAGAACGTAGCAGTCTTCGAGCTCCGCGGTCATTGAGTCGGTGTTGGTGACGAAGTAGGGCGAGAGGTAACCCTTGTCGTAGCGCATGCCGGTGACCACTTCCAGCTCGGTCTCCGTGCCCTTGCCTTCTTCGACCGTGACCACGCCGTCCTTGCCGACCTTCTCCATCGCTTCGGCGATCAGCTTGCCGATGACTTCATCGTCGTTGGCGCTGACGGTCGCGACGCGGGCCATGTCCTGCTTGTTGGCAACCGGCTTGGCCTGTTCGGTGATCGCTTCGAGAACGGCTTCGACAGCCGCTTCGATGCCGCGCTTGATCGCCATCGGGTTGTGGCCCGCGGTGATGTAGCGCACGCCTTCGGAATAGATCGCGCTGGCGAGCGTGGTTGCAGTGGTCGTGCCGTCGCCGACGACGTCGTTGGTCTTGCTGGCGACCTGGCGAACCATCTGCGCGCCCATGTTTTCGAAGGCGTCTTCCAGTTCCACTTCCTTGGCAACGGTCACGCCGTCATTGACCACGCCGGGGCCGCCGAAGGACTTCTCGTAAGCCACCCAGCGTCCGCCCGGGCCCATCGTGGCCTTGACCACGCGAGCGAGCTTCTGAACGCCGGCGAGAATTTTTTGCCTCGCCTCATCGGTGTAAAGCAGTTGTTTAGCCATGGTTATTCGGTTCCCCAAAATTTGTTTTTCAGTCAGGACGCGTCATCCGCGCCGCGGAATCTTGTGATGCATAACGCATGATGATAACTGCGGGCTCTGCCATCAGCGCTTATTATGCATTATGCATCATGCATTAACTCAGCTTCGCCAGCAGGTCGCTCTCGCGGACAATGAGGCACTCTTCGCCGCCGACCTTCACTTCCGTGCCCGAGTACTTGCCGAAGAGAACGGTGTCGCCAACCTTGATCTCGAGCGTCGCGCGCTTGCCGTTGTCCAGGAGCTTGCCCGGTCCGACGGCGATGACTTCGCCGCGCTGCGGCTTTTCCTTGGCGGTGTCCGGCAGAACGATGCCGCCGGCCGTCTTTTCTTCAGCTTCCAGGCGGCGCAGAACAATGCGGTCGTCCAGGGGCTGCAGTTCAACTTTGATCTTCTTTGCTGTCGCAGTGGCCATCTCTTAAAACCTCCGGTTCTTTGGTTTCTGGTTTCTAGTTTCTAGTTTCTAGTTTAATGGATGACTGACTCTCTGATGTTTCTGGTCGGCCCCTGGTTCCTGGCTGTTAACCAGAAACCAGAAACCGTAAACCCGAAACCGCCGTTAAATTACATTCCCATTCCGCCCATACCGCCCATTCCGCCCATGCCACCCATACCGCCGTGGCCGTGGTCGTGACCGCCGCCGCCGCCAGCCGGTTCCTTCTCCGGAATCTTGGCGATCATGCAGTCGCTGGTGAGCAGCAACGTTGCGACAGAGGCCGCGTTCTGCAGCGCACTCTTGGTGACCTTCGCCGGATCGATGACGCCGGCCTTGACCATGTCGACATATTCGCCGGTGTCGGCGTTGAAGCCGAAGGCGCCCTTGCCGTTGCGGATCTTGTTGGCAACTACCGAGCCATCAAAACCGGCGTTCAGGGCGATGGTCTTGGCGGGCATATCCAGAGCCTTGCGGATGATCTCCACGCCGACCTGTTCGCTGGCCGGAACTCTGACCTTCTCGATTGCCGCCGCCGCGCGGATCAGCGCAACGCCGCCGCCCGGAACGATGCCGCTTTCGATGGCCGCGCGCGTTGCGTGCAGAGCGTCTTCCACGCGCGCCTTCTTTTCCTTCATTTCACTCTCGGTCGCGGCGCCGACATTGATCTGCGCCACGCCGCTGGCCAGCTTGGCCATGCGTTCCTGGAGCTTCTCCTTGTCGTAGTCGCTGGTGGTGACGCCGATTTCCTTCTTGATCTGCTCGATGCGGGCCTGCATCTGGCGGGTGTCGCCGGCGCCTTCAACGATGGTCGTGTTCTCGGCGTCGATCTTCACCTTCTTGGCCGTGCCCAGCATGTCAAACTCGATGCTTTCCAGCTTGATGCCGAGGTCTTCAAAGATGGCCTTGCCGCCAGTGAGAATAGCGATGTCTTCGAGCATGGCCTTGCGGCGGTCGCCGAAGCCGGGGCTCTTGACGGCCGCGACGTTGATGATGCCGCGGATCTTGTTGACCACCAGCGTGGCCAGCGCTTCGCCTTCGATGTCTTCGGCGATGATCAGCAGTGGCTTATTGGCCTTGCTGACTTTTTCGAGCAGCGGGACAAGTTCGCGGACGTTGGAGATCTTCTTTTCGTGGATCAGGATGAGCGGCTTTTCCATCTCAACCGTCATCGAATCCTGGTTGGTGATGAAGTGCGGGCTCAGATAGCCGCGGTCGAACTGCATGCCTTCAACGACCGAAAGCTCCGTTTGCAGACTCTTGCCTTCTTCGACGGTGATGACGCCGTCGCGGCCAACCTTCTCGAACGCTTCGGAGATCATCTTGCCGATGGCGGTGTCGCCGTTGGCCGAGATGGTCGCGATCTGTTCGATATCAGCCTTGCCCTTGATGGGGACTGCCATGGCTTCGATTTCTTTGACGATCGCTTCGACAGCCTTCTCGGCGCCGCGCTTGATGCGCACGGGATTGGCGCCGGCGATCACGTTCTTGAGGCCTTCCAGGTAGATTGCTTCGGCCAGAACCGTCGCGGTCGTGGTGCCGTCGCCGGCGACGTCGGAGGTCTTGGAAGCGACTTCCTTCACGAGCTGCGCGGCCATGTTTTCGTAGGGATTCTGAAGCTCAACTTCTTCAGCGACGGTGACGCCGTCCTTAGTCACTGTGGGCGAACCCCAGGACTTGTCGAGCACCGCGTTGCGGCCGCGGGGTCCGAGGGTGCTCTTGACCGCTCGGGCGAGCTTGGTGACACCCTCGCGAATGTGCTGGTGTGCCTCTTCATCGAAGGCCAGTTGCTTGGCCATAGCTGACGATCCTCCATCCTGTGCTCTGCCAAAAATCCGAATTGTATGCGTTGCTAACGTTCAGTTTTCACTGATCGGCGCGGAATCCATAACAAAGCTCGTGCCACCAAAGAGCCCCTAAACGACTCGGGCAAGTCATTGACAACACTCGATTTGCAGACACAAGGATTTATGCGCACAACGAGCAGCACCCGCGCATCGGTTCAAACTGACGTAGTGACGCCGGCGGGGTGAACGTCAAAAAGGGGGTGTTGGTGGCTCTTGGCTGTTAGCTCTTGGCTCTTGGCTCTTGGCTCTTGGCTCTTGGCTCTTGGGGAACTACTCCGCGGAGAGTGCCTTCGTCACATTGACTGAAAATCCGTCCAGCAGGACGGATGTGGCGGTGGAGCCTTTTTTGAAGATGCCGTGCTCGACATATTTTTGACCGTCGAGCTTAAGTACTGTAATCTGATTCTTCTTGGCGTCGACAATCCAGTATTCAGCAATTCCCGCCTGAGCGTACTCACGGCGCTTGGTGATCAGATCGCGCGTGCGCCCTTTTTCACTGACGATCTCCATCACCAGATCGGCTGCTTCCCAGCCCTCGTTCTTGCGTTTGCGATCATTCGCTGCGAGCAGAAACAGAATGTCCGGTTCGCGATATTTCTGCGGGCGCAGATGCAGTGGAACTCCCGCAAGTCGCACTTTTCCCAGCGCTCGCGCTTCGACGAATGCATCTAATACCTTGAAAATGAATGCTAGAATCGCCTGATGTTTATCAGTCGGCACAGGGAGTACCTCAAGATAACCGTCCGAGAGTTCGACGAGCCGGTTGGTATCCAGCGCGAGTTCCAGATAATCCTCTTCGGACCACGTGCCTTGCGCCGGGTAGAAGCGTGCGAGTTCCCAGACGGGTTCACCTCGTCGAGACGGCTGAGGCGGCTTTGCAGTGTGAACGCTCATTATGTTCTGACTGCTCCCAGGACCCTCTAAAGTATAGCGCGCCGGCATACGCGCGTCACGCTGATCTTTTACTCCGCCTTCGCCAGCCAGGCGTCAACGAGATTGGCGACGCGCAGGATCTCTTTCAGTTCAGCCGCGGTCCACTCGGGCGGATCCTGTATCGAGACCTTATATTTCAGGTCTGTATCGGACAACTTGCGCACCGCCGAATCACGCAGCCCGTCGCCTTCTCCTTCACTGAAGATGTCCCCCAGCACAGCCATGGCCCCGACGCGGACTTCTGTATCGGGATAGTCAAAAGCCTCGCGCAAGGTCTTGATCAGTTTAAGATGATTCAGGTTTTTCGGATTGCGGAACATATGAAGATGCAGGCCGTCCCGCCGCCGTGCCAGCGGCGTCATCACACCGCGCGCAACGCGTTTTCCATCGTCCTGCAGGAACCATTTTACGGGCTCAAGCACATCCCGCAGCACACACCAGACAACCGTCTGAGCTCCCTCGTTCCGAATCCACTCATGCTCGTGTTCACTGAGGCCTTTCCAGAGTTCCAGCACGTCCTCGCGCGGCGCGTGTCTGGCCAGCAGCGGCAGCACGGAATCCAGGGCAATCCTCTGACGCGCCAGCGATAAAAGTTCCGGCATCGCCTCCTTAAAATGAGGATTGTCTTCCACATGCTCCAGCAACACGCGTCGCGACCAGTTCGGCGCGTGCCCGGTCTGCTTCTCATCGAGAATAAAGCGGAGGTCTTCGAGAGATCCATGGCGCGCCAGGTACGCAACTGCATCTTCATAATGCCGCATCCTGGGCAATGCGATATTGTGAACGGCACTTCTCGCCGCCACAGTAGCGACCTCAGGATAAACCCGCTTCAATCCCACCCATGCAAACATATTTGCCGGGTAACTCTCTGATTCAAACCGCTGCCACAAGCGCTGAGGAGATACCTTGCCGTGCTGCAGCAAGTTCTTCGTGGCGTGAAAGTGGTACTCCCCGGCGAGATTGTCCGTTGAGACTTCAGCGTGAACGAGCGATTCCATGCTGTCTCGGATGAAATCGGGCGCCGCGTCCGACCACCAGCCTGCCCAGCCGCTGCTCTCAAATTCCGCCTCGTTGAAGAACTGTGGTGACGCCGCCACAAGTAAATAGAGCGGCCCCGGCAGCAGAATAATGCCGAGCGCAGCGGTCATCGCCGCAAAGAAGATGCACCCTTCTTTGAGCGCCCTCTGCTGCCGCGGTTTAATCTGCTGCTCAATTTCCTGCGCCTGAATCCGGCGGCAGTAACCAAATGCCAGCGGTCCCGCAATCGCCAGCGCCAGCGTGAAGAATGGCCCGAACACCGGCACGCCGAAATAGACAGCCGTATTCAAAATGCGGTGCTCGCTCGGTGCGATCACAACTTCCCACAGCAGCGCGGTGGCGATGAACATTTCGAGCAGGCAGAAATAAAAGACCGCGATTGCCCAGCGGCTGAGCATGCCCTGCGCGGCGCTCAGAATCGCCCGCAACGCAAGTACAAACGACCAGAGGGTTCCGACCACCGCCGCAGACGAGGCTACCGTGAGCAGCGCCAGCGTTTCCCCAGTCGGCTCACTGACAAACACAGCCAATAAAACGACAACAGCCGCGCACGCGAGAGCCAGTGCTTGAATCAGCACGGCGCTGCGTGCGAGCGGAGCTTTTTGATCTGGCTCAATCGCTGCTTTCGGAGCGTGCATATACTCCTTAACGGACAAGCCTGAAAAAAATGGCGCGAGTTTTGGCTGACCCACGGTGCTGACCTGCCGCGCCTAAGCCAGCTAGCAATATACTCCAGGCGACTTTGGGCGGCCGGTACGATCCGGCGCGGTAAGGGAGCGAAAGAAACGGAAACGGCGAAGGGCGGGCGCGGGACGCCCGCGCTCCATAACCTAGTGCCGGGCATGGCTCTTCCCTCTCTCCTTGTCTGTTCTTTGCGTTTTTGCGGCTTTGCGTGAGACGACTGTTCGCCTTGTCTTGTCAAGAAAGTACCACTCAACTTGCTTTTTCGGTTTACTCACCTAGGGCAACCTGTCTTTACCGGAGGTCATTCGATGTCGTTTGCTGATCTGCGTCGCTTCTCCTTAATGAGTCTTCTCGCCGCCGCATGTGCCTTTGGCGGAGAACCCGCAAAACCTGCGTTCAAGCCCGCTGCCGCCAGCGGCCTGCTCGCGGATGTCAAAGTCCAGGACGGCTATACGGCCACGCTGTACGCGGCCCCGCCGGAAGTCGGCTATCCCACCGGCCTGGTCTGCGCGCCCAATGGTGATCTGTTTGTCGCCATCGACCAGAATGGCTCGCTCGGGCACGATCCAAACCGCGGCTTCATCGTCCGCTGCGAAGATAAGGACGGCGATGGGAAGGCCGAGAAGGTCGTCCAGTTTGCCAAGCTCGACAGCCCGCGCGGGCTGGTTCACACCGGCGACAAACTCTTCGTGCTCAACCCGCCGACTCTAACGGTGTTCAAGATTAATCCCGATGGCAGCGCGTCCGAGCCTGAAATCCTGGTCAAAAAAATGGGCGGCGGTCGCGAGCATCCGCGCGGCGCCGATCACACGACCAATCAGATCCAGATCGGCATCGACGGCTGGATCTACATCGCGGTCGGCGATTTCGGATTCTTCAAAGCCGTCGACAAGAGCGGCAAGGAACTGGAGTACCACGGCGGCGGCGTCGCGCGCGTGCGGCAGGACGGCACTGAGCTTGAGATCGTCTCGTGGGGCCAGCGCAACATTTACGACATGGCGATCAGCCCGCTGCTGGACATTTTCACGCGCGACAACACCAACGACGGCGATGGCTGGGACGTGCACCTCAGCCATGTCATCATGGGCGCCAACTACGGCTATCCCTCTCATTATAAGAGCTTCCGCGACGAGATGATTCCCGAGCTGGTCGATTACGGCGGCGGCTCGCCGTGCGGCTCGCTGTATCTCGATGAGCCCGGCTTTCCCGAAGGCGTTGGCAACGCGCTGTACACCTGCGAGTGGGGACGCGGACCGGTTTTCCGCCATCCGCTCGAAGCCAGCGGCGCGAGCTTCAAAGCACAGCAGGTGCCTTTTGTCGAGCTGACTCGCGCGACCGATATGGAAGTAGACGGGCAAGGCAGACTGTACATCTGCAGCTGGAAAAACGGCGGATTCAGCTACGCCAAACCCGACGTCGGCTACGTCGCGCGCGTGACCTATAACGAGAACAAAACGCCGGCCTTCCCGGACCTTTCTAAAGCCAGCGACGCCGACCTGGTCGCATTTATGGCGTCAAACAGCCACTTCAAGCGCATCCACACGCAGCACGAGATGCTGCGCCGCGGCGCCAAGCCGGAGTTCATCTCAGGCCTGGAAAAGTTGGCGCTCACCGACGGGCCGATCAATCCACGCGTAGCAGCGATCTTCACGCTCAAGCAGCTCCTCGGCGCCAAGTCGCACGACGCGCTCATCAAGATGGCCGGCACGCCGGCCATCAAGGAGTTCGCGCTGCGCGCTCTGGCCGATCGCAAGAGCGAAGGCAAGGACGTACCGACGAAGCTGTTTGTCGATTCGCTCAGCGACAACAACCCGCGCGTGCGGCTGCAGGCCGCAACCGGACTTCTGCGCCTGGAACGCCGCGACGCAGCCGACGCGCTGATACCGGCGCTGAGCGATGCTGACTATTACGTCTCGCACATCGCCTTCCGCGCGCTCGTCGCGCTGAATGCCGGAGAGGAATGCCTGAAAGCGCTCGACAAATCGCCGAACAACATCGGCGTGCTCAAACCGTTGCAGATCATGCACGATCCCAAGGTTGTCGACGGCCTGCTCGAACGACTGCCGAAGGCGCAGGACCCGGCGCTCAAGCACGGCATTCTCAAGGCGCTCTGCCGGCTGCATTTCAAGGAAGCGCCGTGGGACGGAAGCTGGTGGGGCACGCGGCCGGACAGCAGCGGCCCGTACTTCAAGCACACGACCTGGGAGGCCTCGGAGAAAATCGGCGCGGCGCTGAAAACGGCGCTCAACAGCGGCGATGCTGCAACGGTCAAGCCGCTCATCATGGAACTGCAGAAGCACAAGATCGATATGCCTGAAGCGATGTCCATGCTGCTGAAATTTGCGGAGCAGGATCCGGCTTTGCGCGAGAGCGTCGTGACGATGATGTCCAAGCGCAAGGAGCTCACCGCCGAAAGTGCGGGCCTGCTTGAGAAGATCGCCCTCTCTGAAAGCTCGGACGCAGCCTTGCGCACCAAGACGTTTGGCGTGCTGCAGAAGTTCAACAACGAACCCGCACAGAACGCGGCCGTCCGCGTGCTCATCGGATTCGGCGCCGAAAACAAACCTGAGCTGACACGCGCGCGCGAGAGCTATTTCAGAGACGGCGAGCGCGCCAAGCAGGTTCCGTATTTTTCCAAGCTCTCTGCGAGCGACAAGGCCGCCGAACGCGAGATCGCCTTCAGCGTGCTGCTGCAGGTCGCCGGAAACAAGCAGGCGAAGAACGAGCAGAAAGCCGCCGCGAACAAAGTCATCGATGCCGCGTGGGCCAAGCCGGCAGCAGCGGAGCTGCTCAAGGCCATTGCACACGCGAAAGCCAACGATTACGCCGCGAAAGTGAAGGAGAAGCTCGCCGACACCAACGCTGAAATCGCCGCGGCAGCCGGACTGGCCGCCAAAGCACTGAAGCTCGATGGCAAAGCCGCCTCAGGTCCGGCCAAGCCGACGATCGGCACGCTGGACGTTGAGAAAGTCACGGCCGAAGCGATGAAGATCAAAGGCGATGAAAAAGTCGGCGCCGATCTGTTCGTGAAGCAGCGCTGCGTGGCCTGTCACACGATTACCAAGGCCGAGGGCCTGAAGGGACCGTTCCTCGGCGATGTGGCCACGCGCTACAAGCGCGCCGAGCTGCTCGAATCGATTCTCAGCCCGAATGCAAAGATCGCGCAGGGCTTCGTGGGCTATCTCTTCAAGATGAAAGACGGCAAACGCTACGAGGGCTTTGTCTCGAAGGAAGCTGGCGAAGAAGTTGAAATCCGCAACGCGGCCGGCGAAGCGCAGATGCTCCCGCTTCACGAAATAGAAAAGCGGACCGAGCTGAAAACGTCGATCATGCCATCGGGCATCGTCGACAACCTGACTGTCGAGGAGTTCGCAAGCCTGCTGGCCTATCTGGAATCCATGAAAGTAGCGAAGTAAGCAGCGTCGTCAGAGATACATGAACGAAGGAGAAAAAAGCAGCCGCTAACCGGCTGCTTTTTTTGCGTGTGGAATTTGACGTGGAAGCCGAAAGCGGGCATAAGCACATTGTGCGGCCAGCGCCGCGCACAACAATTGGTCCAGGCAATGTCAACCTCTGATCGCCTCAAACCTAAAGCTGCAATAGAAGAGCGCAAGAGCCCAGCCGGGCCCCCTCTTTCGGCGGAGGTGAAAGAAAGCGAACAGCGCTTCAAAGAGCTCTTTAAGCATCTGCCGATTCCCACGTATCTCTGGAAACGCCTCGACGACGATTTCATTTTTTTCGACGCCAATGACGCTGGTCTTGCTGTAACCAATGGCCAGGCCAGCACTGTCTTTGGAATCAGTGTCAGTAAACTTTACGCAACGCGGCCGGACATCGTCGCCGACATCACACGCTGTTTCGATCAGCGCACCACCATCAAGCGCGAGATGACCTATTCGTTTCAGGTCGTGGACAAAACGGCGGAACTGGTCGTCACCTACGTCTACGTTCCTCCCGACATGGTGATGGTGCATACCGAGGACGTCACCGAACGCAAAAAGGCCGAGGCCGCGTTGCGTGACAGCAACGAGCGCTACCGGGCTCTGTTTGAGAACGCGCCGCTCGGTCTTGGCGTCGCCAACGAACAGGGCAAGCTGCTGGCCTTCAATGACGCCATGATGCAGCCTGGCGGCTACACGCGCGAAGACATTGAGCGCATCGGCAATGTCGCTGCGCTTTATGCCTTCCCCGAGGAGCGCGACCGCGCTCTTTCGCTTGCACGCGCGCAGGGCTACCTGAGACAGCATGAAGTCCGCTTTCGCCGAAAAGACGGCAGCACATACCTGGCCCGCTTAAGCCTGCAACCCATCACCCTGGATGGGCAGCGCGGCTGGCAGGCGATGGCCGAAGACATCACCGAACGCAAGAAGGCCGAAGTGGCTCTGGCGGAAAGCGAAGAGCGCCTGCGCCTGGCGCTCGAAGCCGGCGGCATGGGCATCTGGGCTTGGGACATTCCGACCGGGAAAATAGTCTGGTCGGAACGGCACAGCACGCTGTTTGGAATGAAGCATGGTGAGTTCGACGGCAGCTACGAAATGTTCATCAAGTGTGTTCATCCGGAAGACCGTGCAGTCGTGGAGAACACGATTCAGACCGCTCGCCAGCAACACACGCATATGCAGCATGATCTCCGGGTGGTCTGGCCGGACGGCTCGATACACTGGATCTCCGGCCGTGGGCAGTTCGATTACAATGCCGATGGCGAAGCGGTGCGCATGTATGGCGTGGTGTGGGACATCACCGACCGCAAGCAGGCCGAAGAGAAATTGCGGAAAAGCGAAGCAAGCCTGCGCGAAGCGCAGCGTGTGGCGAAACTGGGGCACTGGGATTGGAACCTCCAGACGAATGAAGCTTCGTGGTCGGAGGAGCTTTACGCGATTGCAGCTCTTGATCCGAGCGTGCGGATAACGTACGAAACTTTTTTTTCGCTGATTCATCCCGACGATCATGAACCGATCAAGCAGGCTGTCGCCGATGCGCTCGTCGGGCGCCGCCCGTACAACATTGAAATGAGGATGATCCGCCCGAACGGCGAAGTGCGTGTGTGCCACTCACAGGGCCAGGTCGGGTTCGGAGAGAACGGTACGGCCGTACGCCTGCACGGCACCTTGCAGGATATCACGGAGCGCAAACAGCTGGCAATGCAGCTGCTTCAGGCGCAGAAGATGGAAAGCCTCGGCCGGCTCGCCGGCGGACTGGCGCACGAGTTCAACAACCTGCTCACCGGAATTTTCGGCTACACCGAGCTGCTTGCATTAAAGGCTGGGCCGCAGTTCAGCGAAGACCTCGCCGGCATCCGCCAGATGGCCGCGCGCGCCGCGACGCTCACGCGGCAACTGCTGGATTTCTCACGCAGGCAGACCGTGGCGCCAAAAGTGATCGATCTTAACGAAGTCATCCGTGCGATGACCGATATGCTCAGGCGGCTGCTCGGCGCCAGCATCCAGCTTCAATCGCTTCTCTCCAGCGGCCTGGCAAGCGTGAAGATCGACCCTGCGCAGTTCGAACAGGTTCTGCTGAATCTCACCTTGAACGCGCGCGATACGATGAGCGCCGGCGGAACCCTGCGCATCGAAACGGAGAATTGCCGCCTGGACGCAGACCAGGCTCAGCAGTTCGGCGGCGTGCCGGCGGGCGCCTACGTGTGCGTCACCGTGACCGACAGCGGCACGGGAATCCGCGATGAAATCAAGAAGCACCTCTTCGAGCCGTTCTATACGACAAAAGAAACCGGCCGCGGCACGGGGCTGGGCCTGGCAACGTGCTACGGCATCATCACGCAGAACGGCGGGCACATCTGGGCCGAAGATGCTCCCGGTGGCGGCGCGTCGTTCAAGCTGATTCTGCCGGCCTGCGCGGAGGTTCCGGAGAAAAGAGCGCCGGCAAACACGCCTTTCCTTCCCAGCGGCCGCGAGCGCGTGCTTCTGGTTGAAGACGAGCCCGACGTCCGGCACGTGATGGCCTGTTCGCTTCGCAATGCCGGCTACACGCTGCTCTGCGCAGGCGACGGCCGCGAAGCCATGAAGGTTCTGAATGACGCCGGCCACGACATCGATCTGCTGATTACGGACCTTGTCATGCCCGGGCTGGGCGGCCGCGAGCTGGCCCAGCAGCTCGGCGCGCGAGTGAAGAACCTGCGCACACTGTTTATCTCCGGCTACACGGCCGACGACGTGATGCGTGAATCGATCCTGAGCGAACGCGTGGACTTCCTGCAGAAACCCTTCACGCCCGAATCGCTGATCTTGAAAATACGCGAAGTTCTCGACCGGCGCTGAACGAGTTTGCCTCACGCAGAGACGCAAAGGCGCAAAGAAAGGAACCGCACGGAAGAAAGACGATATCTGGCAATTAATCGGGGGAGTCCGCTATGGCAAGTCACCTATCTAATTGGAAACGTGAAGAGACAGCGGACGGAACCCTGCGCTACCGCGAAGGCTTTCATCGCGGAAAGTTTGTTTTCAGCGCGATCTGCTGGCTGTTTGGGACTGCATTTCTCCTCCCCGCACTGTTTGCGAATGTAAAAATGGGCATGCGGGTCTCCGGCGTGTTCGTATTTCTGATGACAGGCTGGGTCGGGTATATCCACTCGTTTGCACGACACGCCTTTGTTCTCGATAAGGCGGCAAAGCGCGGATGTATTGAGCTCATTCACGATCGATCGTTCTGGCCCTGGGATACCCAGCTGCTGGCTCTGCAGTTCGTGACCCAAGTGAAAGTCGAGGGCAGCAATGTCTACGTTGTTGAAGATTTCACGCCCACCCCCGCCGAACTCGAACAGATGCCTGCCGAAGAGCGTGAACTGCACCAGAACGGCCGCGTTCTGACTGTACACCAGAGAGTACTTGCGCAAGTACGCGACCCGGCCTTGGCCCTACAGATGGCGCGGGAAGTCGCTGCCTATCTTCAGGTGCCTCTAAAAGAGCCCGCTGAGCATCAGACAGCCACCAGCACCAACTGAAACGTTAATTTTCATTCGCCGTCACCCTCCTCCTTTGCGCCTTTTGCGTCTTTGCGTGAGCAAAAAAAAGAAAAGATTTTGGTTGATCTTTGGACCGGCATAAGGTAACTTTATGGCAGAGCTCGCCTGAATCCTATTGACCTCAGTCCGCTGCAATTGCGGCGGTGAGTGAAACCAGGTGACGCTCAGTATTACGAGTCGAATTACACCTTCACGCTTTCTTCAATGCTGCCAAAAAGGCGCGCGCTCCTGCCTGGAGCCCTCGTGCCCGCGCATAAGCCGGCAGGCACGCTCTGCCCCGCCGCCGCTGCGTGAGGTGTGATCGGAAAGGAAAGACCTATGTCGCAGGAACAGGAGAAATCGCAGCAGGAAGCTGGCGCTGTAAAAGCCAATCCTCCGCGCCGGAGAAATCCGCACATCCTCAAGTCGCTGGGCGTCACCGAGTCCGATCTTGATAATCCACTCAAAGCGATGTTCGAAGGCGGTGCGCAGCGCTTATGGGCGGTGCTCAAGGCGCTGGATGCACCCTTTATGGAGGATCGCCCGGTCATACAGAAAACAGGCGATGCGGAGATTGACGAGGCGCGTGAATTCTACGCGGAGCGCGAACGCGAAGAACGCGAGCGCCAACTTGCCGAAGAACGTTTGAAGCGCCCGGCAGTCTGGCGGCAGCTTTCGGGGCTGTTCAAGCAAGAGGAGGACAATCTTTCGCCCGAGAAGCGCCAGGAGTGCGCGCAGCGGCTGATTGACATAGTGGTGCAGCTTCTGCGTAACGAACTGAAGCTCGAACGCGAAAACCCCAATCCGTACCACACCATTCAGTGGGACCCGGTGCGCAAGATCTGCGTTCTGCTGGGCATCGCGCCATCGCACCTCTCCAAGTTGAGCAAAGAAGCAACCGGCCTGGCCGCGCATGAACTGCTCGACGGCATCCACGCCGAGACGATCCGTGCAAAGATGCGCGAGCAGCTTCGTGCATGGCTCGCCTCACGCGGCAGCGCGTCCAAGAGTGATGGAGCCACGGCACGCAAGGGTGGCGGGGACGCTCCTGTCCCCGGGAGGGTTGCTCCCACTCGCGAAGTGAACACCTCTTCCCGCATCGAAAGCACCTCCCACCCCGACAGGAGTGTCGGGGCTACCAGTGACGAGGACGCTGCGGAGCTGTACGCCGAACTCAAACGGTCGAGGCGCGGTCCGCACTTCCACCGCTCGACCTGGGCCCTCGCGTACGGTTTTCCGAATTTCATGCGCTTCTATCGTGCGTGCCGCTTCTACTACAAGCTCACGCCGCAGGAGCTCGAGTTCGCCTTGCTGCAGGAGCTGCTCGCCGAGGACCCGAACGCGTGCAGTGACGAAAGTTCAGCAATGGCAATGGACAGTGAAAGCGCGCCCGTCAATCGCCTAGCAGGCTGGGCGGGCGGTCATCGCCTCCCCGAACCAGCGATCGACGTGGCTCGACAGCAACATGTGCACTTTTTTACAGAATTGGGCGCGAGGTTGTTCGCCATGCGAAACTGACCGGAGGTGTCTCACGCAAAGACGCAAAGGCGCAAAGATAAGCGAAGCAAAGAGGTAAACGATGAGATCGAATCAGTGATTCACACCTAACTGTGTCCTCGGCGGATTCATTCTAATTGATCCGTTCTTTTCTTTGCGTCTTTGCGGCTTTGCGTGAGACATTCTGGCGTGTGCGCCCGGGTGATGAATATCGATTTGACGCGTGTGCGCTTGATCTTACGATCAAAAACTCGGTCATGGTTACAGCCGGCACAACTGGGCTGATGGGTTAACGGTACGTCAAAAAGTTACCGCGAGGGACATCGAATGGATCTCCAGATCGAAGGCCGCCATTTCAAGGTGACAGAGGCCATCCAGAATCATCTTGAAGAGAAACTGGGCAAATTGGAGAAATACTTCGACGGGATTCACCGCATGCATGTGATCTTAGCGGTGGAGAAGACCAAGCGCCAGATGGTCGAACTGGTCTGCACGGTCGCCAAGCGCCACACCCTTTTCGCCAAGGGCGAGGCCGACGACATGTACGTGGCCATCGACAAGGCCGAAAAGAAGATGCTGACGGAAATGAAAAAGTACAAGGCCAAGCTGCGGCCCGTGGTGCGCGGAAAGAAAACCGGCGCGGCGCTCAGCGAACTGGCGATGGTCGAAGCCAGCGACGAGGACACGGAGTAAACCCTTTTACACTCAAAACAAAAGACAGACAGTCAAGGCCGCACGGACCCGGCACACACGCGGGCCGCCGTGCTTTCATGACGGCTTGAGCTTTTGAATTTTCGATGGAGGCACACGGATGAAGTTGGGCGAGATCATTCCCGAAGGCGGCATTCTGGACGACGTGAAGTCGATTCAGAAGGAAGACGTGATCAAGGAAATGGTGGCGGCGCTGGTCAAGGCCGGGCGGATCGAAGAAGCGACCTCAAAGAAAGTCATCAAGGCGCTGATGGACCGCGAAGAACTGGGCTCCACCGGTATCGGCGCCGGCGTGGCCGTCCCGCACGCCAAGCACGACTCGATCACCGACCTGGTCGGCGCCTTCGGCCGCTCCAAGAAGGGCATCAACTTCGACGCGCTGGATGGCGAGCCCGTCCATGTTCTGTTCCTGCTGCTTTCCTCCAAGAGTGCCTCCGGCGCGCACCTGGAAGCGCTGGCTTATATTTCGCGCCTGGTCCGCGACGAGAAGATCGTCAAGTTCCTGCGCGACGCCAAGGACGTACAGGGCATCCGTGAAATCCTCGGAGAAGCCGACCAGATGCTGGGCGGAAACTGATTCTGCCGTCAAGGCTTTTAAGCGAACCGCCAAGACGCCAAGGCGCCAAAGAGGAAAGCACGAAGCACGAAACTCGAAATCCGAAACAAGCACAAATGAGCGAATGTTCAAAACTCGCGTGACCGCGCCTTTCGAGCATTTGAGATTTGAGTTTTGAATTTGTTTCGGATTTCGTGCTTCGGATTTCGAATTTCAAGCTTGGCGCCTTGGCGTCTTGGCGGTTGATTGAAGATATAACACATGTCTGTCGGCAAATTCTTTAAATGGCTGCGGCCGGGACTGCGCATCAAGCGCTGGATCTCCGTGATTTTCCTGGGGCTGCTCTTCGCGGTGCTCGCCTCCTGGGCGCTGCTGCTATTTTTCGGAACTCCCGACGGACCAAAGTTCGACCGCTCGACCGTGTGGGGCTACGGCATCAGCAGCGGCAACGCCCTGCTCATCGGCGCCGCGATGGGCTATTCGCTTTCAGGCTTCTGCCTGATCACGGGTATCTACCGCTTGATCAAGTCCATGTGGGATCTGGTGGATCGCCGCGGCGCTCGCAAGGGCCTGGTCGAAGCGGCGTATGAACGCGCGGTGCTCGCGCGCGGGCCGAAAGTCGTGGCGATCGGCGGCGGCACGGGCTTGTCGTGTGTGCTGACGGGCCTGAAGGAACATTCGCGCGACGTCACCGCGATCGTGTCGATGGCCGACGACGGCGGCAGTTCGGGCAAGCTGCGCCAGGAGCTGGGGATCAATCCGCCGGGCGACATTCGCAAGTGCCTGATCGCGCTGGCCGACGAAGAGCCGCTCATGAGCGAGCTGCTGGATTTTCGTTTTCCGGAGAACGAACTCGGCGGGCACAATTTCGGCAATCTGTTTCTGACAGCTCTGGCGCGCATTCGCGGCGACTTCGGTGAAGGCGTGCGCGAAGCCAACCGCATTCTTTCCGTGCGCGGGCAGGTGCTGCCCTCGACGCTTGAAAACGTCATGCTCGTCGCCACGCACGAGGACGACAGCAAGACAACCGGTCAGGCGCTGATCAGCAAAACGGAGAAGCGCATCAAAAAGCTGGAGCTGCGCCCCGAGCCGCAACCGGTCGCGAAAGACATCGTGCGGGCCATAGAAGAAGCGGACCTGATTGTCATCGGGCCGGGGAGTTTGTATACGTCCGTGATCCCGAATCTGCTCATCAAGGGCACCGCCGAAGCTCTTGCGAAAAGCAAGGCCAAGAAAGTTTTCGTCAGCAACATCATGACGTACGAAGGCGAGACACGCGGGTACGATCTGGCCGATTTTCTCAAGGCCATCGACGAACACACGTATCCGCATCGCATTTACGATTACGTGCTGGTCAATAACGGGAAGCATGGTGACACAGGAATCCTGGCCGTGAACGAACGCAACGCCAAGCCTGTGCGCTACGATTCAAAGCAGTTCGCACATTCGCCATTTAAGCTGATCTGCGATGATATTGTAAATCCTGCCTTCCCAATCCGGCACGACACGTTAAAATTGGCCCACGCCTTGGTAAGGATATTGAACGGCTGAGCACCTCGCCTTAGCATGTGAGGAATCTGCCCTTCTGTTCTTTACAAAATAGTTGCGACAGTGTCGCTTTGGCTATAACTTTTAGGCAAGACACCGCATAGCGGAGATTGCGCAGTAAAGCTGGGAGATGAAATGACGGGCGCGTGGCTGGAAAAAAGCATTAATTTGAAAAACAAGCACGGGCTGCATATGCGTCCGGCGCAGCGAATTGTCGAAACCGCCACCAAGTTCCGCTCGGATATTCGTGCCGTCAAAGATAACCTGGACTGCAACGCCAAGAGCATCCTCGACATGATCGAGTTCGCCGCCCACATGGTCCGCTCGACAGCCCACGACGATTCGTCTTTTGTCTTCCGCGCCAGCGGCGAAGACGCACAGGAGGCGCTGGAAGCGCTGGGCTCGCTGGTTAATGACCGTTTTGGGCTGGAGTGATTTTTAATCGCACGAACGACGGCGCAGAAAATTGCGGAGAGGCGCCGAGGTCTTTGATAGCTTCCGCTGAACCCGATTAGCAGAGCATTCTGAAATCTCAGCGCTTTTTCATGGCGAAGGTTCCGACCTCCCCCGGCCCGTCGTATTTGCCGGTGAAGCCGTCGCGCGTAAGTTCGCCGCTCCAGGTATAGAGGCCCTGCGTGTCGCCGAGGTCCACCGTGCCGCCGAAGACCAGTTTGCCGTCGCGTTCTGTACCTTTGAGCTCGACCGTCCACGAGCGCCCTTTGCCGAGGGCAAAGACGCAGGTCCAGACGCCGGGAGATTTCTCTTTGGCCGAACACGTGAATGGCCCGCCGGATTTAGAGTACTGCGGACGCGAATCGGTCCACGTGCCGGCCCATTCGCCGGTGAGGGAGAGAGAAGCATCGGCGGCGGAAAGTGAGAAGCTTAGCGTCAGAAGCGCCACAAGCATGAATACATTCAAACTGGCTGCCTCCTCTTTCGTGCTTGAATCACGAGTCCCACTGAAAGCAGCCCGAACACCCAAACCTCAGGACGACAAAAATGGCCCCACCATTGTTCTGGGAATCGCCCTTTCAGGCGGATCACCGCGATCACTGTGGATCCCATGTTGGCGGACAGCGCAACTTCAAGGGTCTCGTTATCTAAGAAGAAACCGGTCAGACTCGACGTCTTGTACATCGGCGAGGATGTGTATTCACTCCATAAACAGCACCACAGCGGCTTGTGAGTTTTTGCGTCGTACACGCAGGCGCCATCGAAATAGCGTGTACCGTCGGGAGTCCTGCCTTCTCCGCGGGCAATAAAGTTGGTTGGCGTGGACCTTTCGATCACGGTCCAGGGTTCTTTGAGGAAAAGGACGGTGAAGGCACTGCAGGACCAAAGCAAAGTAAGTAACAAAGAAGAAAGGGAAAAGCGCATAATCCGGCGCCTCGAAAGAGACTTTAATATAACAGCAAGCGGGCTCATCGGCGAGAACTCTTCCCGGGGGCTCGCGTTGCAAATCGGCTGCGCTACGGATACAGTTTTTCGTTCACAAATCCGGCGCGGCAAGGCCCGGCGGCGGACGTTTTTCTGCGGGAGGAACAATGCTCGATCTGAAATTTGTGCTCGCCAACCTCGACCTCGTCCAGAAGGCGATCAACGATAAGAAGGCCGCCAACGAACATACAGACCTCAAGAAGCTGCCGGTGCTCGAGGAACAGCGCAAGAAAGTGATCCTCGAAGCCGAGACGCTCAAGGCCGAGAAGAACAAGCTCTCGAAAGAGATCGGCGCGAAGATGGGCAAGTCCAAAGCGCTCGCGGCCGACACCGAGAAACTTCTGGCGGCGAATGCCGAAATCGCTGAGCTGCAGAGAAAGTCGAAGTCGATGAACGACCGCATCCAGGAATTGGAAGCCGAGCAGGGCCGCATCGAGGCCGAGCGCGATGGCATGCTGGCGTGGATTCCCAACCTTCCACACGCAACGGTGCCAGAAGGCGAATCAGCCGAACAGAACAAGGTCGAGCGGACGTGGGGCGACAAGCCCAAGCACGATTTCAAAATCAAGCCGCACTTTGAACTCGGCGCCGAGCTGGGGATTCTCGAGGCCGAGCGCGGCGCGAAAATTTCAGGGTCCGGCTGGTATTTCCTGCGCGGCGACGGCGCCCGCATGGAACGCGCGCTGATCAGCTGGTTCCTGGACGTTCACCGCACGCGCAACGGCTACGAAGAACTCTTCCCGCCGTTCTTCGTCTCGGAAAAAACGCTGTACGGCTCGGGGCAGTTCCCGAAATTTCGCGATCAGATGTACCACGCGGAGATGGACCGGCTCTACGCCATTCCGACGGCCGAGGTCCCCGTCACAGCATTCCACCGTGATGAGATTCTCGAGGAGGCCGAGCTACCGAAAAAGTACGTCGCCTACTCTGCGTGCTTCCGCCGCGAGGCTGGCGCGGCGGGGTCGGACACGCGCGGCATCCTGCGCGTGCATCAGTTCAACAAGGTCGAGATGCTCAAGCTCGCCACGCCGCAGACCAGCTACGCCGAGCACGAAACGATGCTCGAGAACGCCGAGGACCTGCTCAAGCAGCTGGGCCTGCAGTACCGCGTGCTGCTGCTCTGCCGCGGTGACTTAAGTTTCTCAGCCGCCAAGTGCTACGACCTGGAAGTGTATGCGCCCGCCGCGGAGAAGTGGCTTGAAGTCTCGAGCGTTTCAAACTTCGAAGACTACCAGTCGCGCCGCAGCAACCTGCGCTACCGCCCCGCCGACGGCGGCAAGCTGCAGTACGTCCACACGCTGAACGGCTCGGGTCTGGCGCTGCCGCGCATCATGGTCGCGCTATGGGAATGCAACCAGCAGCCCGACGGCTCAATCGCGATCCCGCAGGTGCTGCAGAAGTACATGGACGGCCAGACGCATATTCGGAGAAAATAGTCTGGGAGTCGGGGAGTCTGGGAGTCGGGAGTCGGGAGTCGGGAGTCGGGAGTCGTCCAAGACTCAAGACTCCAAGACTCCAGACTCTAGACTCAAAGACTGGCACGCCAAACGCGACACTCTCAGCAGGTCTGAGGATGCCGTTTTTATGTCTTTGTTGCGGCCGCCGTTTGCACCCATGGACGCTCAGCTGGTGGGAGAAATTCCAGGCGGCGGCGGCTGGCAGTACGAGCCCAAGTGGGACGGGTTCCGCTGCCTGGTCTTTCGCGGGCGAACTACCGTTGAGCTGCAATCGAAAAGCGGGCAGCCGCTCGGGCGCTATTTTCCCGAAATCGTCGCACTTTTTAAGGAACTCGCTGCGCCGAAGTTTGTGCTGGATGGCGAGATTGTTGTCCCGGCATCAGACGGGCGCAGCTTGTCGTTCGATGATTTACTGCAGCGCATACATCCGGCTGAAAGCCGCATCAATAAGCTCGCAGCTTCAACGCCCGCGGCATTTATCGCGTTCGATCTGCTGCAGAGTGACGACGGGCGCAGCCTGATTTCACTGCCGTTCAGCGAACGCCGCGAAGCGCTTGAGCGCTTTATGAAAAAGTATGCGAAGAAACATGCCCGGCTGCTGCTGTCTCCGGCAACCGCAGATATCAGCGTCGCGCGAAGCTGGTTTGCAACGACGGGAGCGGTGCTCGACGGCATTGTCGCCAAGCGCCTCGACAGCCCGTACGTTTCCGGCGAGCGCAGCGGCATGGTGAAGATCAAGCGCCTGCGCACGGCCGACTGCGTCGTCGGCGGCTTTCGCTATGGCACTAATTCAAAGCAGGTCGGCTCGCTGCTGCTCGGGCTTTATGATGATGCGGGATTGCTGCATCACGTCGGATTCACCTCATCGTTCACCGGCGAATTTCGCAAGACGCTGAAGGAAAAAGTAGAGGCGCTGATCAAGCCGCCGGGCTTCACCGGCAGCGCGCCGGGCGGACCGAGCCGCTGGAGCACGGAGCGCTCAACAGAATGGCAGCCGCTCGCGCCAAAGCTCGTCGTCGAAGTGCGCTACGATCATTTCTCCGGCGGCCGTTTCCGGCACGGAACGAAGTTCCTGCGCTGGCGCCCGGATAAAGCGCCGCGCCAGTGCACGCTGACGCAGGTCGCGCAGGAATCAGCCGTGTCGCTGGACGAACTCGTACACAGCTAAAATAGACTCTTAGGTCCTGGCATTTTATCCAGCAGCTCAGCCGTGCGCGCCTGCAGTGCGACGTCTGTGCTCAGCTCGGGCGATTTTCGGATGGCGCTCAGCGCATCGGCGGCGCCGCGCTTCAAGAGCAGCTCGAGGCTCAGCGCATGGATGCGCGCGCGAAGCGATTCGATGCCGCAGTCGTTTTCGTCGCACGCCTGCAGCAGCCGCTCTTTCAGGACGCTCGCGGGTTTGCTCTCCGTCTGCTTGCGAATGCGTTCGAGCACGCCGCGCAGCTTCGCTATGCGCTCGCCAATAGAGGCGGCGTTCTCTGCGGCGCTTTGCTGGGCATTCACAAGGAACGGCAAGCGTGCGCAGCTCACAAAAATATTCTGCGGCTTGATGCGCAGTTCGTTCAGGCGCTGCAGGTTTTTCTCGAAGGCGAATGCGAAGCCGTCTCTTCCAAACAGCTGCGTGAGATCAACGGTGTCGATCTGATTGAAGACGACCAGCGTGCGCGCGGCGAGCTCAGGACGCTCTTTGAAAAACGCCTGCACCCAGTCTTCAGGCGTGAACAGCTCCGGGCGCGCGACGATCAGCAGGATGTCAGCGCGGCATGCCTGATCGAGTATCAGATCCGCTCGGCGCGCGTTGTGGAATGCCGGAACGTACGGGGTGTCGATCAGCCGTGGAATAAGGCGGCCCCAGCGCGAGCTCTCCCGCACCAGCTCGACGTGCTGCAGCGCGAGCAGTGGTCCAACGTCCAGCGTGCGGCCATCGGGATGGCGCAGGCCCATCAGGTGTTCGCGCCGTCCGGACCATTTCGCTTCGACGCGCTGGCCTTCGCGGAACTGTTCGCTGTCCAGAAACGCAAGCAGTTGCTCGATTTCGCGCAGATCGTCAGTGAAATTCTCATGCAGCACCGCGAGCTTGGGTTTTTCGGCAAAAATCTTTTTAACGAGGCTCACCGCTTTACGCAGCCGCTCTTCGGCGCTGCCTTCGTCCAGCCGTGGACCGAGCGGCCCCAGCGTCTCACTGACCAGTTCGGCCAGATGGTGAAACGCAAGGCCGCGCGCGGCATAGCCGGTGGCAGCATCGCGCGTGAGATAGGCCAGACGGATATGGCGATCGTCTTCACTCTCGCCAGGCGGGCGAATGAGCGTGTTGGTCTGCGTGCAATCGCGCTCGGCGGTGGGGAGCAGTTCCGAATCGCCCCACAGCGAACACACCAGGCTGCTCTTTCCGACACTGCGCAGCCCTGAAAGCAGAACGATGGGACTGACATTTGCTGCCGCTGAATGTGCCTCGCGCAGTTGACGGGAAAGTGCCGAATCAGGGCTGAGCTGCGCGGCCGCATCGACAAGCAGCGTCAGGAGCTGGTCAAAAAATGTGAGTGCGGGTGTTTGCGGGCGCGAATCCATAAGCCGTTTTTAACGCACGTGCGCCGTCGTGCAATGCGCGAGCAGGCGTGCGGGTCCTGTTAATCGATTATCAGCTGCGAGCGTGCCCCGCGCTGCTCGCTAATTGAACCGCCAGGAATCGCCATGGACTCCGAAGACGTCCGGCGCAAAAGCGAAAGCACGCCGCTGCCGCAATTTCTGGTGATCATTGTCGGAGTGGTGATCGCTTGCCTTACCTGTTATCAGATTGCCAGATTCTATTGCGTCGAGATCCCGATTAAGCGCGTACAAATCCGCGATGCAAGAATTGAGCGGGAAGCGCTGCGGCAACGCATGGACTCTGTCGAACGAAGCATCGCCGAAATTGATGCAATCAAGATCAAAGTTGACACGCTCTACAGACTTCGACAATCCCGTATTAGCTACACGCGGCTATTCAAGCGCCTCGCGCGAGCCATGCATTTTGCCGAAGGCGTGCGGCTCAACCGCATCGACATCGTGCCTGATCCGAGCGCCGACGGTTCGCGTGTACTGAAGCTTACCTACCGTCTCGACGACGCCGCGCCCGAAGACAGGCAGATCCATACAGATAATGTCGTAAAGCTGCTCGTCTCCTACCTGCAGATTGAGCCGCACCCGCTTTACAGCCAGCCAGCGGGTGGGCGCTACTTCGCTCCGACAATAACCAACATCGGAAACGGGTTCGTCGTATCGGTACAATTTGACAACGGCCGCGCGCCGCAGTTGTTCACCTACGAAGAAGAGGACGAATTCAGAAAAACGCTGAAGGAAGAAGACGACGCATTCGACGCAATGCTGAGCGAGGCCGCGCGTTAAAAATCTTTCTGCCGCCCGAATTTCCAGGCGGTCTGCTCCCAGCCTGGAACGGAGTAAAACAGATTACCGTCGATCGCGAGATTGAGCACCTCCTCGGGGCCGAAGTTGTCTTCGTCGGCCTTGTCGACCCACAGCGGATTGCAGTGCCAGAAGCAGCGCACGATCGGCAGCCACGTCCGCGGATAACCGCCACGCGCACCTTCGTCACCAGGATAGACGCTCATGTACGGCTCGCTGCTCCAGACTGCCGGAACATACATCTCGCCCGGACCCGCTTCGCCCGTAATGTAGACATCGCCGTTGGCCAGCTGCCAGAACTTCGCTTCCTGCCAGCTCACCATGAAATTCAGATCGCGGTCCACATCGATCGGGTCGGGCGGATATACGAGGTAATCCTGGTCCCAGTAGTCGGCGTAGCCGATGCTGAGATAATCGTAATAGTAATCCAGCGGCGGCACGTCATTCTCAGGATCGGAAGTGTTTTCCGGCGTTCGGTCGTAGCCGTCGACCTTCGCTTCTGAATACCAGCCGACAAGCGCGTCCGTGCCGAAGCCGCTGCCGACCCACTCGCGCTTGCCGTTTGAAACCTGCCACGACTGGCAATCGCGTGTGCTGAATTCATAAAGATACGAACAGTTCTGCAGCCGCATGCCCTGCGACGGCGGATCGTTGAAGCGCTCGGCCCAGTAGTATTTTGTATCGATGGGATTGCCGGGCTTGAGCACGGCGGCTTCTCCCAGGGTCTGCGCGCGCGTGTAATCGTTGGGGCAGACAAAAATGCGCGGATCGCGCGCATAACCCAGCGCGTGCAGATGAGTCAGCCGATCAGGGTAATTTTCGAATTGCCGGTCGTGATCGATGTCGTACATCGTGAGCGCCTGGCCCAGCTGCCGCAGCTGGCTGCTGCATTGCGCCACGCGCGCGCGCGAGCGTGCCTGGGCCAGCGCCGGAAAAATAATCGAGGCCAGCACGCCGCAAATGCCCATCACCACCACGATCTCGGTTAAGGTGAAGCCTGCCGGCCGCCGCTTTCGAATGGAATGCATTTACAACCCTTCTTTCCACCCCTATAGACCTGCCAGATAGTACCGTTCTTTGCAGAAGAAGTCACTGCCATTCGGGCGTTCTCACCGCGCAGGCAATATATCGCGCGGCGCGTCAGCCCCGCTCGTTGCGGGCTGCCTTGACTTCGTTCAGCGGCCACTGCGGACGCTTTCCGGCGAGCACGCGCAGGACGTCGTCCACCACGGCGGCGTAGCCAACATTGGCTTCGGGTGTCTGCGCGGCGAAATGCGGCGAGAGCACCGCGCGGTCGCAATTCAGCAGCGGGTGATCGCTGCCGGGCACTTCCGGATCGAACACATCAAATGCTGCACCGCCAAGCTTGTCGGCCGTCAGCGCCTTGGCGACGGCCGCGGCATCCACGATCGCTCCACGCGCACAGTTCACCAAAAATGCGTGCGGCTGCATCCAGGCCAGCTCGCGCGCGGCGATCAGACCGCGCGTGCTCTCGTCCAGAGGCGTGTGAATCGAGACGATGTCGCTTTTCGAAAGCAGTGTTCTGAGCGGAACTTTTTTCGCCGACAGCAGCCGCTCCTTGCCCGGATATTTCACCAGATCCGTGTAGAGCAGTTTCATTCCGAAGGCGCGAACGGCAATTTCGCCGACCGTGCTGCCGATGCGGCCCAGGCCGATGATGCCGAGTGTCTTGCCTTCGAGTTGCAGAGCCTTGTTGTGGTTGCGGAAGACAAAATTGCCGCTGCGCACCGCGCGGTCGCCCCAGGTGATCTTTTTGGCAAGAGCCAGGATCATCGCCCAGGTGTGCTCGGAAGCCGCCACGCGGCTGGCGCCGGGCGTGTTCACGACCCACACGCCGCGCTCGGTTGCCGCGGGAATGTCGATGTGCTCCACGCCGATTCCATGGCGCGCGACAACTTTCAGATTCGGCGATGCCTCAATCACGCGCCGGCTCACACAGCCGCTGGTTCGGATCACAATCGCGTCGACCTTCTCGCCTCCCGCGACGGAAGCCAGTGTGGCCTCGTCATGCGCCAGCGGCCGCACGACGCGCGCCTTTTTCTCGAGTTTGGCCATGAACGTGGGATGGATTTTTTCGACAAGCAGAACGGCCGGTTTTGGTTTCATCTCTTTAACCACGAACCTCGCGAAGGACACGAAGAACAGAACGAAAAGGCATCATGATGGACGGAGAGCGGGGGCAAGTTAATGGATCATTTTTTTCTTTTCCAATGGCCGCTGCGCCCGCCGCTTTTCTCCAGCAGACGAACGCCGGTCATCTGCATGCCGCGGTCGGCAGCCTTGAGCATATCATAAACGGTCAGGCCCGCGACGTTGGCGGCCACGAGCGCCTCCATTTCGACGCCAGTTTTCGCTTCGCACTGCACGGCGGCCTGGATGCGCAGTCGCCCGCGGCTTTGCGTCTGAAAATCAACGTGCACCGCGCTGAGCGGAAGCTGGTGGCAGAGCGGAATCAGTTCATGCGTGCGCTTGGCGGCCTGGATGCCGGCGATGCGCGCAACCGCGAGTACATCGCCTTTGGGCGCCTTATTCTTTGTGATCAGCGCGAGCGTGGCCGGCTGCATCTGCACGGTCGCTTCGGCTACGGCACGGCGCAGCGTGACGGGCTTTTCGCCGACGTCCACCATGCGCGCGCGGCCTTTTTTATCGAGATGCGTCAGTTCATTCTTCATCAAAGAATCGCGCGACGGGAGTTTTGAAACCAGGCAGGACTGCACCACCATCGAGGTCGCTGCCATCATGGACGATGACCGGCTCAGCATTACGGAAGAACTTCTTGACGGTGCGTGTAGCAGGATCGGCGACCCAGACTTCGTCGATCCCGGTGCGATGGTAATCGGCAACCTTTTCTTCAACAGCAGCCCACGTATCTTTGTCACTGCGAACTTCAACGATTAATTCAGGCGGCACACGCAAAAATCCTTTCACGCGCGATCCTTTGGGCAGCCGCTTATAGGAAATGAAAACAACGTCAGCGCCGCGTGAACGTGGCAATTCCGATTTGATGTGTATACCCGCTTCGTTTGTACCGACGTGACCCAGCTTATTGGCGCGTACGAAATCTCGAATGATTGTCGCAATGTTGAGACTTACATAGCTGTGTTCCCAGCCGCCGGGTGCCATTTCAACAATCTCCCCATCAATAAGCTCCGCCCACGGGCTGACTTTCTCCGCCAGAGCCAGCGCTTCAAACTCTTCGCACGATATCAGTGTCTTGGTCGCCATACGTTTCATCTCCGCAGCGTCAGTTTACCGGACGCCGGATACAAAAACAATCGGGCGCTCACAGCGGATAGAACGTCACCGCTTCGTCCGCCTGCAATTCCTGATCCGGCCGCTGCACCAGAAAGCCGTCGATTCCGACGAGCGCGGCGAGGTGTCCCGAGCCATGCCACTCAAGCGGCTCGATGAAGGTTTTGTTTTCACGAACGATGAGCCGCCCCGGCCGGAATGTCGTGCGGTCTCCGCCGCTTTTCACCGGCGCTGATACCGGCAACGAGATCCAGCGCGGCAGCGGCTCGGCTGCGCCCATGCGCTGGCGAATCGCCGTCATCATGAACAGATGGAAGCAGACGAACGCGGCAACCGGGTTACCAGGCAGGCCGAACACCAGCGTCTCACCACGCATGCCAAAGGTGGTCGGCTTGCCAGGCTTGATGGCCACCTTATCGAAGAACACCTGCACGCCCAGTTGCTTGAACGCCGCGCCGACATGATCGTGCTCGCCCACACTGACGCCGCCGGTTGAAACGAACACCTCCGAATGCAGGCCCTGCTCGACGAGTTCGAGCGTGCGCGCGCGGTCGTCCGGCGCAATGCCCAGGTACGCGGCGCGCAGCTGGTGGGAGGCGCACTGCGCCAGCAACTGGTGGCTGTTTGAATTACGAATCTGAGTTGGCCCGGGGGTCTGTTCGGGTTCAACCAGTTCATCTCCGGTGCCGAGAATCGCCAGCTGAGGAGCGCGTCGCACCGGGACACTCGCGACACCCACCGCCGCAAGAACGCCAATCTCGGCGGCGCCAATTCGCGTGCCAGACTTGATGACCACTTCGCCGGCTGCAGCATCCTCGCCGCGCCGCGCGACATTCTGTCCGCCGCGCATCGTCATCAGGAATCGCACATAGCCGGGCTTCGGAACTTCCGTGCGCTCCTGCATGATCACGCAGTCAGCTCCCGCCGGAACGGGCGCGCCTGTCATGATGCGAATCGCCTGGCCGGGCGAAAGAGCGCGCGTGGCGGCTTTGCCGGCCGGAACTTCCTCGATGACTTCGAGCACATCCGGCGCGCTGCGCGTGTCGGACGAGAATACGGCGTATCCGTCGACCATGCTGCGGTTGAACGGCGGCCAGTCGCGATCGGCTTGGATGTCCTCGGCAAGAACACAGCCAAGGGCTTCACCGAGCGGCACGCGTTCCGGCGCGCACGGACGGACCTGGCGGAGAATGTGGGCAAAAGCCTGTTCGATGAGTATGGGTGGCGGCATGGCAACAACGATACGGAAGGGGACGTTCAGCGCGAGATGAAATTCTTGGCCAGCGCGCGCTCGACACTGACCAGATATTCTTTGACGACCTGCTCCGTTTGCGGCTGCTCGAACTGCTGCCCAAGCCAGATCAGCGTTTCAGAATCGTTGCGCGCTTTGCGGATCGCGCGCATGAAGCTGCGGATTGCCTGTTCTGTTTCCGTTCGGGGAAAAAGTTCAGTTAGATTGGATTCGTTGACAAGCGCTTTCTTGACAGCCTTGGTGTAAAGATCCTGATCGCCGTTGGTCAACCGCGCGCACACAGCAATTTTTGCGGCGAATTCAGCACCGGATACCGGCTCCTGTTCGTGCAGAACGCCGTATATAAGACCCACCAGAAGGTCTCGATCTTCCGTCTCGACGGGCATTGCCATCTCCAGCCTTTCTACTGAGCGGACAAGTTTAACGCATTTTTTCTGAACTTCACAACCGGAGATGCCAAAAATCGTATGTCGTTGTCACTTTCGCTTCAGTCGGACGTTGCCATTCGCCGAATCTTTACCAAAGAATGGCATCCACCACTGTCGTAGCCTCATTTAAAGAAGACGCTTCCTGCGCCCTTTCTGCTGCTCGCACTCCCGCAGTCAGGCCAAAAATTCTACGCTCAAGCGCTTTCGGCCTGCGCCGCCATACGGTTGAAGTACGCGACTGGCTGCGCCCGATCCTCGCCGAGATTTCCGATGCTCCCCCCGGCGTCGCTGTACTAACTGTAGCCACGGCATTGGCGGCGAGAAGCCGCACGCCTGCTCCCGAACGCTGGTTGAACAAGCTCGCGAATGCCTTCGGACTCAGCCGACTTCCTGCAGCGCCGGCGTACGAGCACGTTCCCAAAGCGGTCTGGAACGAGCCCTCCTTATTAGGCGAAGTCTTGCTTGCCGCCCGCGCGCGAGGCGTTCAGCCCGAGCGGCGCGGCCGCGCGGGACGCGTCAGCGCAGGAGCCGTGTATACGCCGGCGGCGGTCGCGCGCGCCATCGTTTCGGAAGTGCATGTCGGCGCGCGCCGCGTGGTTGATCCAGCCTGTGGCGCGGGCGTGTTCCTGCTTGAAGCCTTCACGCGCGCGTTTCAGCGCCGCCTGGAAGCGGGCGCCGCTCCGCTGCAGGCTGCCAGCGGCGCGCTGACGCATGAAATCTCAGGCATTGACATCGATTCGCAGGCACTGGCCGTCGCGGAATTCTCGCTGCGTCTGAGCGCACTGCAACTGGGCGGGCTGGACAGGGACGTGCCTATTGATCTGCGCCACGCAAACGCGCTGGAGCCGCTCGAAGGCCTCGACGGAGCGTGCGAATGCATCGTCGGCAATCCGCCATTCGTCGAAGGCCGTGGCCTGAAGGCGGCCGAACTGCAGCTCTTGCGTGAAAAGTTCCGTTGCGCCGCCAGCGGTAAGGTGAACCTCTTTGCGGTCTTCGTGGAACGCTCATTGTCCCTGCTCAAAGACGGCGGCGTGATGGCGCTGGTTCTTCCCGCGACCTTCCAGCGCAACACGCGTTATCTGCCGCTGCGCGAACTGCTGCTCAACCACACGCTCGAGGCCATCCGGCCGCTCGATAATTGTTTCGGCGGACGCGTGGTTGAAACCGTCGTGCTGCGCGTGCGCAAGCGGCCGCCTGAAAAAACATCAATTGTCCAGCTCTCGGATGGTTCGACCCTGCAATCGCGCCTGCCGCTGGGGCCGGTGCTGCGCTTCTGTGATCATCTTCCGCGCAAGCTGCGCCGGCAGATCGAACTTATGGAGCGCCACGGCGTGCCTCTCAGTGGCTGCTTTGAGGTCAAAGACGGCATCTCCACCGGCTTTCAGCCCTTCCCGCTTAAGCTGCTCGGCACGCGCGAAGGCGATCAATTCATCTCAGCCGATGGAACGCGCCGCCCTTTCGACGAAAAGATTCACCGCCGCATCATCGACGGCTGCGAGTTCAATTCGTTCACCCCCGTGGAGTGGGCCGGGCGCTACATCGAGTACGACAAGCGCCACGAACACTTTCCGCCGCATCCGGGCAAGCCGTTTAATTGCCAGCTGCGCGACGCCGCCATCTACGACCGCGCCGAAAAGCTGCTCTCGCGCCAGACGGCCAAAGGCATTATCGCCACGGTTGATCGCGAGCGCTTTTTCGTCCGCAACTCGGTGCATGTCACGTTCGCGAAAAGCGATCTGCCGCCCGAGCTGAGCACTCTTTCTCTCGAGGCCCTCTGCGGGGTGCTGAACACACAATTTTACACCGATTATCTGCTGGCGATGACCGGCGAAGACGGCATCGTTTTTCCGCAGGTCCACATCGCCGACCTCAAGCGTCTTCCGATCCTGCCCGGGCTGCTCAAAGCCGACGGCCACGCCGCACGGCTCGGCGCTGCGCTATTGCAGGCAGCGCGCGAGAGTGACAACGCCGCTCTGACCGCGCTCAAGCAGGAGACCGAAGAGCTGCTGCGGAGCGCCTTCGGCCTGTAACGCTTACTTTCCCTCTCCCCTCCGGGGAGAGGGCCGAGCGAGCGCAGCGAGACCGGGGTGAGGGGTAGCCGCTTCTTGCACTACAGGCGCTACCCCTCACCCGGCACTCGCTCCGCTCGTGTCCGCCCTCTCCCCGGAGGGAGAGGGAATAGCATTGCCCCGCCCATGCAAGCACGTCCGCGCCTTGTTTCTGCGGCTCAAACTGTTATAAACCTTCGCGCACAAAATGAACACTAAAGCAGGGCCCGGTGCATTCCGGCGGTCAGGAGAAGTGAATGAGTCAGAAAATCAAGGGCGTCATTCTGGCGGGCGGGACCGGTTCCCGGCTTTTCCCGCTCACACGCGTGACCAACAAGCACCTGCTGCCGGTTGGCCGCAAACCCATGATCATGCATTGCGTCGAAAAGCTCACCGAAGCGGGCATCAATGAAATCATGGTGATCACCGGCCCGGAACACATGGGCGCGATAGTGAATCTGCTTGGCTCGGGCAAGGATTTTAAGTGCCATTTCACCTACCGCGTGCAGGACGAAGCCGGCGGCATCGCACAGGCGCTGGGCCTCTGTGCCTCGTTCGTGCACCAGGACCACTGCTGTGTCATTCTTGGCGACAACATTTTCACGGCGCCGCTCACGCCATACGTCAGCCGCTTCCGAGAAGTCAAAGAGGGCGCGATGATCCTGCTCAAACGCGTGCCCGATCCCGGCCGCTATGGCGTGGCCGAGCTCTCTTCGGACAAGAAGAAAGTGGTCGCAATCGAAGAGAAGCCGAAGACTCCGAAAACAGATTACGCCGTCACGGGCATGTATTTTTACGACGCCTCGGTTTTCAACATCGTTAAGACGCTCAAGCCCAGCGGGCGCGGCGAGCTGGAAATAACCGACGTCAACAACGAGTACGTGCGGCGCGGTCAGTTGCTGTGGGCCGAGCTTCCCGGCGAGTGGACCGACGCGGGCACCTTCCCTTCGCTGCTGAAAGCCAACGAGATTATGGCTCACGCCGACGACGTGAAAGGCGGCGGCGCTCAATGAAATTACTCGTCACAGGCGGCGCCGGTTTTATTGGATCCAGTTTTGTACGTCTCAGCGTCCAGGCCGGCCACGAGGTCACGGTTCTCGACGCGCTGACCTACGCCGGTAATCTCGCGAACCTCGATTCGGTGCGCGGCTCGAAAAAATTCCACTTTATCAAAGGCGACATTCGCGACGCCAAGCTCGCCGACGAGATTCTCGCTTCCACAAAGCCCGACGCGCTGGTGAATTTCGCCGCTGAGAGCCACGTGGACCGTTCGATCCTGGATGCCTCGCCCTTCGTGAGCACAAACGTTGGCGGTACGCAGGTGCTGCTCGACGCCGTGCGCCGCGCCGGGGGGACCAAGACGCGCTTCCTGCAGGTCTCGACCGACGAAGTGTACGGCTCGGCCGACGACAAGAAGCCCTTTACTGAGCAGCATTACCTGAAGCCCAGCAGCCCGTATGCGGCGAGCAAAACCGCGGCGGACCTGTTTGTGCTCGCGTATCAGCACACGTTCAGCATGGACGCGCTGATCACGCGCTGTTCGAACAATTACGGTCCGTTCCAGTTTCCTGAAAAACTCATTCCGCTCTTCACGACCAATCTGTTTGAAGGCAAAAAAGTTCCCGTGTACGGCGACGGCATGCAGATCCGCGATTGGATTCATTGCGACGACCACAGCCGCGGCGTGCTCGCGGCGCTCGATAAGGGCAAAGCCGGGCAGGTGTACAATCTCGGCGGCGGCAACGGCGTGCCGAACATCGAGATCACGCGCACGCTGCTGAAGCTGACCGGCCGCGGCGAAGACCACATCCAGTACGTGCAGGACCGCCCCGGCCACGACCGCGTGTACCTGATCAATCACGAGAAGGCAACGCGCGAGCTCGGCTGGAAACCCATCGTCGATTTTAAGCTGGGGTTGGCGGACACCGTGAACTGGTACCGCGAAAACCGCGCCTGGTGGGAAGCCGTGAAATCCGGCGCGTACCGCGAGTACTACGCCAAGCAATACGGCAACCGGTAATTGTAGCGCAGGCTTCCAGCCTGCGAGTGTCTGTTGTGAGCACGTTTGCGCCTGAATACAACGTTTTAGTCCATCCGGAACGGTCGAGATAAATTCCCAACGGCACGCAGGCAGGATGCCTGCGCCACGAATGAAAAGGAAGTCATGCTCTCAAAGAAAGTCCTGCTCATCGGCAAAGGCCACCTCGGCAGCTATCTCAAGGATCTCTGGAAAATCCCAAGCGAGCTGCACTGGACGCGTGAGATGGCCGAGCTCGACATGGCCACGCTGAAAAAACTTCAGCCGCAGGCAGTGATCAACACCGCGGGCAAAACCGAGCTGCGCTGGTGCGAGGACAATCCGGCCGAATGCTTCCGCTGCAACGTCTCGGCGCCCGTTGGCGTTTACCGCGCCGTCAAGCAGGCCTTCAACAACACGGTGCCCTACATTCATCTCAGCAGCGGGTGCGTTTGGGACGGCCCGTACCGCCCCGATGGCAAACCGTTTGGCCCGAACGATCCGGCCGTTCCCGCGTGCTTCTACGCGTGGACCAAAGCCGCGTGCGACGCGCTGATGATGGACGAGGCCGCCGCCCCGATCCTGATCCTGCGCCCGCGCCAGGTGTATTCGCCGCTGGCCTCGCCGCGCAACACGCTCACGAAGCTCAACACGTACCCAAAGTTGCTCGACACGCCCAATTCGATGACCAGCGCCGACACGATTGCGCGCACAATCGAAATTGCGCTGAACTCAAGCGACAAAAAAGTCTGGAACCGCATTCTGAACGTCTACGAGCGCAACCCATCCTCGCCATTTGAAGTTGGCACGCTGCTGGCGCAGGCCGGCTGCCGCAAGCCGCCGGAGAAGCTCGCCAAAAGCGAGCTCGACACGTGGCACAAGCCCAAGCGCGTCGATGCCGTGATCGAAGATCCGTTCTTCGAAGAGCTCGTCAAACCGCCAACCGTGCAGGAAGAACTCAAGCGCAACATCGCGCTGTACGCGCGGGCGATATCGAAGTGATGTGACGAGTGACGAGCGACGGGTGGCGGGTGACGAATGGCGGGTGGCCTTGACACTTGCACTCGCAGAGGTGGCGGGGACACTCCTGTCCCCGGGAGGGTTGCTCCCACTCGCGGTTACAGACCTTTTCTGCGCTCAATGCACAGCCCACCCTGACAGGAGTGTCAGGGCCACCAGCACGAGTTAGCCGGCGATGCGCTTCGCCTGCGCCTGGGCTTTCAGCGCCAGCTCAGATGCCAGAAACGTGTGCGCCTGCGTCATGGCTGTCTCGGTGCGCTCTTCGAGGTCCTTCACCAGAGCGGCGCCGAAAGGCAATTCTACGTCGCGGCAGTCCATGTACTCCACTTTTTTCTGATCAACCAGAAAGAGATGATTGCCGCCAAAACGGCCGGCGATGTCGCAATTTTTACGTATCTCGATGTAGCCTTCAGTGCCCAGAATTACGAGCCGCCCGTCACCCCAGGTGTTCAGGCCGCCGGGCGATAACCAGTCAACGCGGATGTATCCGGTTGCGCTCGGCGAGCGCAGCAGACAATCGCCGAAATCGTCCATCTCGGCGTGCTGCGGGTGATTGAAATTCCCGACCTGCGCGCTCACGATTTCCGCTTCGGTCGAGCGCGTGAAATACAGAAACTGCTCGGTCAGGTGCGAGGCGACATCGCAGAGAATGCCCCCGTACTGCGCTTTCTTGAAGAACCACGGCGGACGCGTCTCGAGGCTGGCTTTGTGCGGGCCGAGTCCCAGCGTCTGCACGATTTTTCCGATCGCCCCGGCCTTCACCAGTTCGCCGGCCTTGATCGTCGCACGATTCTCGAGGCGCCCATAGAAAACGGAGTACTTCCGCTTCGTCTCGGCCTGAACTTTGCGCACTTCAGCAAGCTGCTCAAGCGTCGTGAAGCCGGGCTTGTCGACGAAAAAGTCTTTTCCGTGCTTCATCACGCGCACGCCCAGCGGCGCGCGCTCGGAGAAAATGGATGCCGAGGTGACCAGCTGAATCGAGCGGTCTTCGAGAATTTCATTCTCAGACCTGGCCCGCTTCGCGTCGGGATACATCTTCTGAAATTTTTCGATCAGCTCGGGCTCGATGGCATAAAATGAAACGAGTTCCGCCCCGCTGCGGCGAAGCAGATCCACCTGGCCGTAAATGTGCCCGTGATTGAAGCCGATTGCGGCGAAGCGGATCTTGGCCATCAGATGGTGACTCCTTCCGGCAGCGCGGTGGCCGGATCAAAATAGCGGTTGAGCATGCCGCAGAAGCCCACCGTGTTCGACTGCACCGGCGGAATGAAATGATGCTGCGGCACGGACAGGTGCGGATATTTTCCGGCGGTGAGATCGATGATCTGTGCCAGCGTCTCCTGCGCTTCGCCGAACGCGCCCTTCACCACGCAGTCGTACCACTCTTTATAGTTGTGCTTCGAGAGCTTGTTGCTCAGGCGGAACACTTCAGCCAGCGTTTTGCGGCCTTCATCGAGTGATTTCGCGAACGCCGCTTTGACCTCCAGAAATCCTTCGACGGCCTGATCGCGCCGGCGGTAAGCATCGGCCAGCGATTGAATTTTCATCGCCTGATGAAAACGCAGCTCATCGGCAAGGATCTCATTTCTGAACGTCGCGATCGTGTCCCCGCGCTCGGGCAGGCCGCTGTTCTGCATGACGATCAGCAGTTCCATGCCTTCTTTTGTGATCAGGCGGTGCAGCGTGCCGGCACTGAAAATAAAGGCGGAGTGTGCGGGGAGCTCGACTGTTTTAAAGCCGTTCACATCGATGATTTCGACCGCGCCTGACCCGGAGAGAACGAAATACATCTCCGTGCAGGCCTGATGGAAGTGCGGCGTCCCGCCAAGCTGCCCATCGGGCCCCGCCGTATCGTAAACTTTCAGACGCGTCACCAGCGTCGCGCCCGGCATGCGCAGTAGATTGGTTTTCATATGGCGCGCACGATAACAGAATGGGGCAAGCGAGGCAATCTTTCCCTCTCCCCTCTGGGGAGAGGGCCGAGCGAGCGGAGCGAGACCGGGGTGAGGGGTAGACGCTGCTGCAAGAAATACGCAACCCCTCACCCGGCATTCGCTGACGCTCATGTCCGCCCTCTCTCCCGGAGGGGAGAGGGAGTGGCGCCAGTTGCGCCGCTCTGTTTTGCGGGTAATCTCGCTCTCCTTATAGAGGACGCTATGGCCACACGCAGTCATCGCCCCACGCGGACGAAGATCATCAAGATGCCTTTTGATGATGCGCCCGGGACGCGGCCGCTGAAAGTACTGGCGCTCTCGGCGGCCGGCGAGATCGGTGGTGCGGAGCGCTCGCTGCTGGAAGTGGTTCACGCGCTGCCTCCGGAACGTATCGAAGTTCATGCCTGCGTCCCTCCCGACAGTCCGCTCAGCCGCAATTTTCAGGCGCTGAACATCGCAGTGCACCCGGTAGCCATGCGCCGATTTCAGCGTACCAAGCATCCGTTTCTGCTCGCCGGACAAGTCCGCGCGCTGCATAAGAGCGCCTGCGAGATTGGCGCAATCTGCAAAGAGCTTGGCATCGACCTGGTGCACGCCAACACGAATGCGGCGGAGCTCATTGCGTGGGAAGTGACGCGCACGTCCAAAGTCCGCCACGTCTGGCACTGCCGCGACTCTACGCCCATGCACGGCTTCGGCCGCATCCTCGGCAATTCAGCGTCGGCGGTCGTTGCCATCTCCGCTTTCGTTGAATCACAGCTCAAGCGCGAAGGCATTCGCGAAAGCAAAATCCACCGCATCGTCAACGGCATCGATCTCAAGCGCTTTGCGCCGGCCATGAAAGCGGCCTTACGCAGCCAGGTGCGCGCGAACCTTGGCATTGAAGCCACCCGGCCTGTCCTGCTGAGCGTCGGAGCGTATGTGCCGTGGAAGAAGCACGAACTCTTTCTGGATGTGCTCTCGATCCTGCGCCTGCGCATGCCGAACGTGATCGGGCTGCTCGCGGGCAGCGACAACTTCGGCCAGAACGCCGTGTATGAAAACTCGCTCAAGCAGAAAGCGCATCTGCTGGGCCTGAGCCAGAACAACTTGCGTCTGCTGCATCAGCGCGACGACATTCCGCAGCTGATGGCTGCGTCGGATATTTTTGTTTCCTGCAGCGAGAACGAGCCGTTCGGCCGCGTGCTGGTCGAAGCGGGAGCCGCCGCGCTGCCGGTCGTCGCCACGGCCTCGGGCGCTAAGCCGGAGATCGTCGAAGACCAGGTCAGCGGCATTCTCACGCCGCAGAGCGATGCCGCCGCGATGGCCGCAGCCTGCTCAGGATTGCTCGAAGATGACGCGCTGCGTGAACGCATGGGTCAGAGCGCCCTGCATCGCGCGCAGGATCTTTTCGACGTGCGGCGCGCCGCCGGCGAGCTGGCTGATCTTTTTGAAAAGACTGCAGCATTGAAAGGCACACGCAGCGTTGGTAAAAAAGAGTAGTGTGGCATGGGCAGCGCAGCTGGTGTGCAGGCGACCCGGCTGGTGGTTTAACGGCTAACCCCTCCGCCTACCCCCTCACGCAAGGGGAGGGAAAACAACCGCGAGCTTCGCATGCGCGAACTATACACTGAGACTCCGCAGCCCTTCAGCCAGGCGCCTGGCGATAAGAACACGCTTGTCGAACGCGTTTCGACTCTGCGCCGCCAGTATCTGCGCGCACGCGAGTACTGCGGTTTCACGCTGGATGAGCTGATCAACGATCGCAAAGCGCAGCAATGTCTGCGCGAGGTTTGGCTCGTCGGATGCATGGTCCGCAAGCCGCAGAAAGCCAATCGCCTTCCGCCGGGAAATCCGTTCCGCTAACTTTTGTGGTACGAACTTTAGTTCGCACGTTCGGCGCACACGTTCGCGAATTAAAGTTCGCGCCACAACCTACTGCGGCAGCCGCGCCCGCAGGCGGTACCTGGCCGGCGAGACGCCTTCGGACGCTTTGAACATGCGCGAGAAATGTTCGAGGCTCGAAAAGCCGCATTGCTTGGCCACGGCGAAGACGGTCAGCCCCGTGTGCGTCAGCAGATCCTTGGCGCGGTCCATGCGCATGCGGTGAATTTCCTGAAGCGGCGTGCAATTCAAGACAGCGCGGAATTTCTGCTCCAGCGAGCGCCGCGAGATCGGCACCACTTCCAGCACGTCGTCCACGCTGATGTTTTCACTGAAGTGCTCGCGAATGAAGCGCACCGCCGTCGACACGTCGGCGTCGGGCACGGCCAGCACGTCGGTGGACTGCCGCGTCATCACGCCCTGCGGCGGAAGGCGGATGGCTTTCTCCTTTTCAGCCAGGCGCCGGCCGGAAAGTATTCGGTCAAGCAGCACCGCGGCTTCGTAGCCGATCAGATCCCACGGCACGCGCACGCTTGAAAGCGGCGGGTGCGCGAAGTTGCAGGCCAGGTCGTCGTTGTCGACGCCGATGACCGCGATCTGATCGGGAACATGCAGTCCGATGTTCTCGATCAGCCGCAGCATGTCGTGACCGAGCACGTCGTTGCACGCCATCAGCCCCAGCGGCTTGTGCAGACCGCGCAGCCAGCGCTCGATATCGGCGTTGTCAGCGACGTTCGTTTCGCCCTGGATTACGCGCGAAGAATCGCTGTCATAGCGGTGAACGGTGTAGCCGGCGGCCTGGATCGCGCGTGCATATCCGGTGTAGCGCTCGGTTGTGAAATGACGGTTGCTGTAGCCGATGTAAGCAAAATGCTTGAAGCCGCGCTCGAGCAGATGCCGCCCGGCCTGCTCGCCGATGGCGACATTGTCCATGCTCACGCGCGGCACGGGAAAATCGCTGATCGCGCTCGAGATATTCACGACCGGCTTGCCCATGCCGCAGATCGCTCTGGCCATCTCGAGGTCATAGAGATGAGCGATGATGCCGTCCACGCCCCAGCCGCAAACGGCACGGATGCCGTCGGCCGTGTTGGTTTCATGCCGGATGCGCCAGTTCGGCCGCGTTCGCGCGAAGCTCAGCAGACCGCGCAGCCAGCCTGAGGAGTGGCCAAAACCGAGCACGGCCATGAAGGCAATCCGCACCTGCGTGTTCGCCATTTTGAAATCCCTCTTTTCTGCGCGGCAAAAGCCTTGGCGCAGAGTCATTCCTGTAAGCGTTTGTCGCTTAAACGCTTACTCTCTCAGGCCTGCCCAGCGGACTCTGCGTTGATAAAATGTACATCTTTGCGCGAAATATCAAGTCTTTTGCGTTTTTAAGCAGTATGTCACGTTACGTTCTCATGCTACTAGAGCACGTGTGCCGCAAGACTGACTGGCGGGAGCAACCCATTTATGAAACGCTTCAGCACTTTTTCGACGAGCCCTCGGCCCCGTGGCGTGACGTTGATCATGGTTGCCGGCATGCTCTCCGTTCTGGCCGCGCTCGCCACGGGTTTCTACACGCTGATGCTGATGCAGACCAAGTCGGCGTCGCGCTACAGCGACAGTGTTCGCGCCGACATGATGGCCCGCGCAGGTATGGATTACGCGATCGCGCGCATTCGCGATCTGGCGTACTCGACGACTGAAGATCCCAACGCTCCGTGGTACCGCGTCAATTATCTGGACGGCGCGCGCAAACGTATTTCATTTGCGGCGAACCTGGCCAACAACGGAATCGATGATGACGCCAACGGCACCGTCGACGATATCACCGAGCAGGCGATGCCTTTTTCCGCGTCGCTGGCCAGCAGCGTGAATCTCAACAGCGACCAGTTCCTGCTCGAAGTCTCCGACGCATCCAGCAAGATCAACATCAACACCGGCGATAACCTGGCTGTGACGCTCGATAATCTCTGCCGGGTTGTCGGCGCTCCCCTGGTCGCCGCGGACATGAATATGCTCCAGCCGGCCTGCTGGGTGGTGCACGGCGCCAATGCGGCGCTGTTCGGAACCAATTCCAAAGACAAAGCCGATGCGCGGAACCTCTATTTCAGCATCGATACCGATGGCCGCCCCGTCCGCGACGCCAAAGGAATTGCCGTCTACGGAGACGGTTACGCGATCGCCGGTTACCGCGCGCGCAACGGCCGCTTTAAAAATGTAGAAGACGTCAAAGCCGCACTGACCTATGTGGAGCGCAACATGACGACGTCGGTTGACGATCCGATGGAGATGCTCGAGATTGAGGTGAAATTCGCGGCCATCCGCGATTACATCACGGTCGACTCGTGGGTCGATACAAACACGGTCTGCGTCGGCAAATTCGAATGGGTCACCGATGCGTCCGGCAACGCAATCGCGATTGACCGCGACAAGAGCTGGGTCAGCTCGGTCGATTCCAAGGGCACGCCGATCATCGATCCAGAGAACGCACGCGGTTCGCTGCGCGGCTGCTACGTTTCGATCATGAACGGCCACGGCGCGGGGCAGTTCCGACGCATCAAAGAGAACGGCATTGACTGGCTCGAGATTGAAAACGGATTCTCCGTACCGCCTGGGCCGATCAGTTCCTACATGATCATCGCCAAGCCCGACGCCATCCCTGATCCCTACGACTTCAACAGCCCCGTCGCGCCAGACCGGCTGGACTTCGCGCCGAACGGCGATCTCAAGGACGATCCGCTGATCAACTACGCCACGCGGCCATTGTGCATCCACCGGGCGCCGGTGAATATCAACACTGCTTCCGACAAGGTTCTGGCGGCGCTCTTCCTGGGCATCAATGTCCAGCATGGACACCCGATGGCCGTGGGAACCGATGCCGACTTGCAGGACTTTCTGAACGGCTGGTACCAGGCAGATCCCAAGAAGCAGGAGTCGGAGCTGCTGACGCTCAGCGGCCTCAAGCGCGTACCGCAGAACTCGGGCAAGCTGGTCTTCAACGTGCCGATGCCCGCGCCGCCGCCGAACGTCAATGTCGACTATCTGAACAACTACAAGACGCTCGATCCGGCCGGCAGCGACAAGATCAACGAAGCCAACGAGCTGGCGTACCGCATCATCATCGCGCGGCAGAGACGACTTGACGCGAGCGGCAAGCCAACTGCTGCGCCGGACCCGGATCCGCTCTCCAAGAACCCCGATGATCCCGGCTTCCCAGGCTACGAGAAGGGGCCGTTCAAGAGCTGGGACGATTTGTACTTCCGCGTGATCAAACCGTGGGACGATAAGCGCTGCGAAGACAGCAAGGTCGGCGCTGACTACCATAAGGCTTCGGTCGCCCGCATGCTGATGGCCCACTTCAATTCGAATACCGACATCCTGAAGTTCAACCCGAACATTGAGTGGATCGACCGCTGGGGCCGCAATTTCACTGAGATGGAACCGGTGATGCTCTACGACGGCGCCGGCCAGCCGGTCTTCGTTCCATCCAACAATGATTCAGCCTGGCCCTACCACCTGGTCAATCATCCGGTGGCTGCGCTGCGCTCGGCCAAGGGCGCGTACGTCGTGCGCACGCTGCGCTACAAATCCAGCGAGCTGATCGACAAGACCGATCTGAACCGCTCGACGACCGAGTTCTCGTTCGATTCGGCCGGCATCTACGAGATTCAGTCGGTTGGCCAAGTGATGAAGCGCGGTGAAGTGCTGGCTGAAAAGAAAGTGGCGGCGCTGGTGAAAGTGTATTCGGTCTGGCGCGAATCCACGCAGGCGCAGTTCGTGCGCGGCGTGATCGAATCGCCCAACGGCATGGGCGCGCCGGGTTCGCAGAACAGCGGCCAGGTCACGCGCGACGCGGTGAACGTCGACAAGCGCCTGCCGCTCACGACACTTCCCGAGCCGCTTGTGCCGCTCAACTATACGCTGGCAGTGAACGGCGCGTACAAGGATGTGGTTGATTCCAATCCGTACGGCACCGACGCCTTCGGAAAGCCGAAATCGATTAACGGCGGCCGCGCCATTCCCGACGCCGTCGCCAACCGCATTCTTCCGGCTCAGTATGATGGCCAGATCGCGCTGGCGACGAACACCTCCAGCTACACTGCCGCCGATTCGGATACGTTCCTGGCGAGCTTCAACGGCGATCTGGACACCGATACCTGCGAGGGCAACGGCCGCGAACAGGCCAAGACGCCCAAGGACCGCGGCATTCGCAATGTCGATACCATCGGCCTGCTTGGCCGGCTCAACGATACCGAAGAAGATTTCGATCCCACGCCGATCAAGGACATCTACGCGATCAAGGCCGACTCAGCCGCGCTGCTGCCGCTGAAGAACACCAATTACAGCGAAAACGTGAACTGCCGCATGGGCGATCTGCGGCCGGATGGCGTGTATCTCGGCAACGTGGGTCTTTCCGTGAAGGACGCGTCGCTGAAGTACAATTACCACGTCAGCGGAACGGACTACAAAAATTACGACCCGCGCGTGGGCGCCACGATCAGCATGTGGTTTAAGCCCAACTGGCACGTGCAGGACGGACGCGAGCACGAATTTTTCAACGCGGGCAGCCTCGGGGACGGTTACGGCGCGCGCTACAACCAGCTCACCAAGTTCGGCCGCTACTCGGGAGCGTGCACGCATAATACCTGGAGCGGCGGGACACTCTTCTCCGAAAATTGCCTGACTATGGCGACCGAGGACACTAACGACAGCGACTTCAAGACCTACATCCATGGCGGCACCTGGAATCCGCCGTCCAACCCGAAGTACCGCGAGTCACCGTCTTACCGCACGCAGCCGTTCCGCTGGGGCTTCGTGGGCGGAACGTTCCGCTACAAGTTCTCCGTGCCGGGCCACCCGGGTGGCCAGATCTCGCGCGGCTACAGCGAACCGCGCACGAACGCGGACGGCTCTACCGATCCGATCAACGTTGAGGTGCTCAAAAATGATGTCCGCCCGTTCATCTCCACGGCGCGCAACCCGGAAGGCCCGGACTGGTCTGCGCGCTACATGTACTCCTTCTCGGAAGACGATCTGAAGGACACGACGCTGGGCAAGAACGACGATGGCACGGTCGTGCAGCCGGCGGCGAACTCCTGGCAGCAGGGCGCCAATACCACGGCGACGTTCTCGATCAATGCGATCAATGAATCCAAAAAGCGGTGGGCGTACCGGGCAATGCCCATCGACGGCACGATGGCCGTGATCGACGAATTCAAGCTCTCAAAGAACATGTGGAACACCACCCGCATCGATAAGGAACAGACCACCAGCCGCTATTTCCTGCCGCTCAATCCGGGCGATTCGGCCAACTGCCCCACGTTCACGTCGCAGTCGCTGCTGCAGTCGCTGTGCGGTTTCGACAAGACGGTGAGCAACGAACTGGTCACCGTCGCGCGTGTGTCGTGGAACGTATTTACGCCGCGCTTCATGCACGAAAGCAAGCTCAACCGCGCCGACCGCACGCGCAATGAAGTCGTGCGCGGCCAGCCGAAGCCCATCAACTTCCGTGGACCGTTCGATTACATTCAGTACAACCTCGACATCCTCGGCAGCGGCGGCCCGGCCGCTCCCGGCGTGACCGTGGTCGACGGCGAAGAGGCGCTCAACCCGCCCAAGCCGTTCCTGGGCGTCGACCGTCCAAGTCCCAAGGATTATCTCACCACGCCGCAGAAGCAGTCGCACGCGACACGCGGCGTTGAAGTCGAGATCATCGTCGACGGCAAGTACAAGGCGTCCGACAAGGCCTGGATCATCGATGACTTCGGCAATGCCGCGCAGCCGGCCAACAAGATGACGTTTACCGATCCCAATAAGATCAACCGCCTGGGAAATCCCAATGACAGCAGCGACGTGCTGCGGGTCAAGACGTCCGATCTGAAATACCGCGTGCGCTTCCGCTACCCGGTCGATCCGCTAATCGAAGACCGCGGCCTCGCTGACGACCGCGGCGGCAAGTGCGTCGATCCCGACAAGGACTACCTGCTCGACACGCCCGTGTTCGATGACATTTCTATCACGTACTTCAGCAAGCCGCGCGTGCTGGCCTATAAGGAGATCAGCGAGTAACCGAAGTTCGGGCGTCTCGCCCGTACCTCCGTGCTGTTCCTAACGGCTTTAACGCCAAGAACGCCAAGAACGCCAAGAAAATGTGGTAGAGGAATTGAGATCATGCGCACGCTTCTGACAATCACTTTCATTCTGTTCACTCTCGCCGCCGCTCCCCTGCTCGCCGGCCAGAAAGGCGAATCGCAGATCGAGAAGGAAGCGGCACGCGCGGCCGAAGAAGACGCCGCCGCCGCCGCGCGCAAAAGCGATCAGCTTTACGAAATCTCCATGCGTGGGAAACTGCAGATCGATGCCGAGAAGAAAGCTGATCCAAAGGCCTTGGTGCTGGGAACCTTTGCCGCCGAAGGTAGATTGTTCGAAGTAAAAGCCGACAGTCCGCTGGTACGGCAGGATCTCGAGAAAAACGACGGCCGCGAGCTGACGCTGGAAGGAAAAATCCGCAACGACGGCAAGTACTTCATCGTCCAGAACGTCCCCTCCCCGCCACCGCCTCCCGTAAAGCTGCGCAACCGCAAAGGAATTTGAACGTAAGAAAAAAACCGCCAAGACGCTAAGGCGTTAGGAACGGCTGGGATAAATGAATTTGCTCGAGAAGCGCGTCGCCAAAACAGAGCGACACTGCATCAGCTTGCACTCACCCGTGTGCCACTGGCCGCAGCCAGTGCTCTTTTTAACTATGGAATCCTAAACCCGCGCACACGCAGCAGGCGCACGGCAACGAACCACCTTTTCGCTTCAACCAGGAACATCCACTGCACGCGTGCCCCTGTCTGAGCGCGGTAGAGCGCCAGTTCGATGCGCCCGGCGTCCGGCAGCGTTTCGCGGCGCAGCAAAAATTCAGCGAAGAGCGCGCCATCGGCGAGCGGCGTTTCCGCAGGCGACGGCACCTCCGCGCTGAATGCTTGGAACTCCACCGGAAATTGCGCGCCGAGCGCCTCACACAATTTCGGCCACGATTTCTGCACGCCGCGGCGGCGTTTGTTGAACAGCATCTCCGCCGCAAGCCGGACGCGCGAGGGCTCGAAGTTCTCGGGAACAGCCGCATCGGCGGTCAGCGCGGCGATCAGTTCAAGCTGCCGTGCGGCCAGCGTGCTGCGCTCAGATTCCAGCATGCGCGCCTCGCTTCACTTTGCCGGCCTGCCAGGCAGAGCTGATCTTCGCGAGCTCGTCGTGGAACTGCGGCTCTTTCGGAAAATCATCGTCGCGCTCGAGCATCACACCGCTGATCTCCGCGCGCGCAGCAAGCTCGCTGAGCAGTTCCAGCGTTGCGTCTGAAACCTCATGCGCGTGCGTGTCGTGGTATGCACCGTCGCGCTCGCAGCCGCCGGCAATGTGCACATACGCCAGGCGCTCCAGCGGAAGGTGGTCGAGAAATTCGAGCGCGTCGCCGCCGAGATTGACGCAGTTGGCGTGAATGTTGGCGATGTCCAGCAGCAGCAGTGCGCCGGTTTTCTCAAGCGCTTCGGAGATAAACTCGGCTTCGCCGATCTCGCGTCCGGGCCATTCAAAGAAGGCGGAAATATTTTCGAGTGCGAGCGGAACCTGAAGGCAGTCCTGCGCGGCCTTGATGTTGTCGATCAGGATAGCGAGCGCCGAGCGCGTGCGCGGGATCGGCAGCAGGTGCCCGGCTTCCTTTCCTCCGGCGCGAACAAACGCGATGTGCTCGCTCACCAGAGGCGCCTTGACCCGCGTGGCCAGCGCCTGCAGATGCTGCACGCGCCGCCGGTCAATGGGCTCCCCGCCTCCAAGGGACAGGCCGATGCCGTGAACGACAACTTGCGTCCCGCGTTCGCAAAGCTGCAGCAGCGCCTCCGGCAGTCCCGCCGGATCCGAAAAGTTTTCTGCTGTGATTTCGACGAATCCCAGATCCGAGTGCCGCTCGATAGCCAGCGCCAGCTGCGGGCGCCAGCCGGCCCCAAGGCCAAGCGTCCTGTGAGCTCCCGGCGGTGTGCTCACGAGCTGCTGCAACCTCCGCAGCCGCCCCCGCCTCCGCCACCTCCACCGCACGAACTGCCGCTGCTGCAGGAACTTCCGGAACCGCTGCAGGAGCTGGATGAGCTGGGAGGGTGGAACGATTCCCGCACCTCCCGGTAAGGGCCGATCATGAAAATTGAACCGCCGAAGAGGCCGGCTGCCAGCGCGACATCCATGGGAGCCAGCTGTGCGGGGGCGGTCGCCGCACTTGATTTGAGCGCGGCGTTCCTGGCTTTCAGGACTTTAATATAACGAACGACATCATACGAAAGCTTTGGGCTTGTCAGCAGAAAAACCAGCGCGGCGATGACGGTAAAGATGCACAGCACCACCAGGTTTGAAACAGGTTTGCCGCGTGAAAGGCCCACCATAATTTTGCTCAGCCCGATCATCAGCGTAATCAGCAGAGGCAGGGCCGCCAGACAGGCGATTTGAAAGCGGTTCACGCCGGGAAGGTACGCCGCCGTGAGTTGCGGAGATTCGAAATCAAAGGGAACAAGCTTGATCGCCGCAAGTTCTCGAAGCGGGACGCCTTCTCCGTCCTGTTTTGCGCTCTCGCCCTTTTGTATTGTTCCGAGCAGCAGTTTTTCAACGGTGTGCAGATCGCCGGGCGGAGCTTTGCCGGCGACTGTTTTCACCGTCGCCGCCGATCCGCTTCCCGTTACCTGAACCAACTCGCGCTGCATCAGGCTGAGCAGCGCGCTTTCCACCGCCAGTTCGCTCTTGCCCTCGAGGTACGCTATTTCGATGGGATGCAGCGCCAGTTCTGAATCATTGCTCTGCGTTGACGTGCGGCCGAACACCCTGTGCGCCAGCATACGCAAGAGGATACCGCCCAGAATAGAGGCGCCGAGAAAAACAGCGTAATAGAGGAGAAACTCTGGCCCGCTGAGGTTGAGTAACGGCATACGCACCTCCGTCTGCCCGCCTCAACATTAAACCATGAGAGGGCCTGAAGTGCCAGCCTCAGTTTTCAGACGAACTCGCGGAACTGACTCCTCTACCTTTCGCGTTTCTTTGCCCCCGTTTCAAAGCCGAGCTTTATTTGTGAATGACGATGTTCCCCCTCTCGATGGCCGTGCCGGCCTGCATCTCGTCGTCGCTAGTGCCGGCCTTGTTGTCGTAGAGCACGGCTCCGCTCGCCTTATCCCAGATCTTAATGCGGATCTTGTCCGACCCGCCGTTGCCGCCACTGCCATCAGTGCAGGTGAGCATAAAGCCGTAATCACCGGCGCCATTCACCTTGCCTGAACCCTTGTACTTCGCATTCGCACCCGCCACGACAAGCCATTCGTACGAGGTGCTTTCGAACTGCAGGTTTCCTGCATTGAACTGGAAGCTCGTGCTGCCTGTCGGGACGTTCGCACCTTTCTGGTACCGGGAGGTGAATCCGAAAGTCGCCTTGCCGGTGGCGGACAGATCAGCAGCGTACGCTCCGGCGGGCGACGTAAACGATCCGCTGCCCGTGACGAAGCCGCCGGATGGATCGTAGATCACCACGTAATCAAACGTCTTCACTGCAGACCCGCCGTCTTTGTCGGTCAACGTAAGCGTCACGCTGTAAACGCCCGGAGCAGTAAAAATATGCGACCCCTGCACCGTGCTCGCGCCATTTGCACTCTCGATGATTCCGGCCGTGCTCATGCTATCGTCCCAGTTCCAAACGGCTGTATGCGTGTCGAGCAGGCCCGCGTCTGTGAACGTGGCACTGCCATAAACCATCGTTCCCACCGGCGCCAGCGCCGTTGAGACCGAGATCGCGCTGAGCACTGGCGGCTGGTTGCCGAAGCTGATCGAGACGGTGGCCGGTTCGCTGCGTGCGCCGGCTGAATCCACTGCGACGAATGCAAAGGAGAACGTTCCCACTGATTTCAGCGGCGGAGTAAACGTTGCCACGCTGCCATTGAGCTGAACGCTTCCGCCATTCGGGTCGGCGCTGAGCAGGAACGAGAGGTTCGAACCGTCTTCGATGTCAGAGCCGCTCAGCGTGAGAGAAACCAGCTGGTCTTCGGGGAACTGCAGGCTTTGACCATTTGCCACAGGCGTGTCATTCACCGCACGAACCTTGATGAACACCGCGGCCGGGGCACTGTCGCGCGCGCCGTCGTTGGCTAGAAAGGAGAAGCTGTCGGTTCCGAAGTAGTTTGCATGCGGCGTGTAAATTAGGTCCGCGCCCGAACCCGACAACGTGCCGTGCGCCGGTCCATCCACGACAGCGTAGGAAAGCGCCGCATTATCGATATCAGTTGCAACAAGTTTTACTTTCAGTGGCGTGTCTTCGTCAGTGGCCACATTCTGTGGCGCTGCCTGCGGCGGGTCGTTGACGGGAGTGATCGACAGTTTCACCCATGCCGGCGCGCTCGCCACGCCCGCCGAGTCGATCACCCGGAAACTGAACGCGTGCGAGTCGGTATCGTCCGGCGCGGGAATGTAGCGAACCACAGGCAGCGCTCCGGTTTCGAGCGTGCCCAGCGTTGGCTGCGTGAGGATTTCATACGTGAGCGGATCACCATCGACATCGAAGCCGCTCAGCACAATGTCCACCGGCGTGTCTTCGATGAGTGTCACCGTTTGCGCATGCGCCACCGGCGCGTCATTGACCGGCAGCACAATAAGCTGAACGCGCATTTCACCGGACGAACTGCGTCCGTCGAGTACTTCGTAGGTGATGAAATCATCGCCGCAGAAATCCCGATCGGGCGTGTACGTGAGCGACCCGTCACTGTTGAGCACCACCATTCCGTGAGCGGCCGAGGCGGCCAGAACCGCTGATAACGCATCGCCGTCGATGTCGCTGGCGCCCGCGAGCAGTCCAGGCGCAGGAACGATCAGTGCGTTGTCTTCATCGAGCATGAATTCGAACTCGCGAGCGACGGGTGCGTCGTTGACAGCGGCGACAGAGACAAACACCGTCGCGGTGTTCGATTCTTCTTCACCATCGAAAACAGTAAACGTGAACGAGTCGCTTCCGAAGAAATCGGGCTCGGGCGTGTAGACGAACGAGCCATCGTTCAAAAGGCCAACGCTGCCATGCCGCGGCATCGCCTTGAGAATGGCCGAAAGCGCATCGCCGTCTGCGTCACTGGCTCCGGCCAGAACTCCCGGCGCATCCACGATGAGCGATGCGTCTTCGTCTGTATTGAATTCCAGATCGCCCGCCACTGGGGGCTCGTTGGCATTGAGAATCGTGAGCGTGAAGAAGGCAGAGACAGAGGCTACACTCTTGGTTTCGCCGGGAACCTTGGGCGTCTCTTCCTTCGGGTCAATAGGTTCGGCCGGCGCCGCCGGAGCCACTTCGCGCTTTTCAGCCTCGTTGGGTTTAAACGGTCCTGAGGTGGCTACAACTTCAATGGTCGTGCTGCCGACATAATCCTGAGGCGGCATGCCGCTGAACACGAAATTTACATCGTCGAACGTGAGCCATTCCGGCAGGTTAGGTGCGCTGAACTGGAATGCATCGCCGTCGGCGTCCGAGAAGCCTGAGATATCGATGCGGAATTTGACGAAGGTGTTTTCGAGGAATGCCTGGTCCTGAAGCACGCCGTTGAATGTCGGCGGGTCATCGACGCCCTTTAAGTACAGCTCGACAATTGTTTCAGCCGAGCGCTCCCAGCCGTCGCTCACCGTGTACGCAAAGAAATCGCCACCATAGAAGTTCGGCGCGGGCGTGTAGACAAAGCTGCCATCTCTCTCGAGCGTAACGATGCCGAACTTCGGCTTGAGCGTGAGCGACGCGGCAATGGCGTCGCCATCGGCGTCATAATCATTGTCCATGACCTTGCCGCTGACCGGCTCGTCTTCGATGCCATAGAAGTTGTCGTGCTTGGCCACGGGTGCATCGTTGACGGGGTTTACAGTAATGGTAACCCACCCTTCGGCCCGATCGCCGGCGACATCGACGGCATAGTAGGAAAACCCGTCGAAGCCGTAGAAATTGCCATTAGGCGTGTAGTTAAAGGACCCATCCGTGTTCAAGATAACTGAGCCATGAGAAGGAGGCACGCCAAGCGCGGCAATCAGCCCATCGCCATCCGCATCGCTGTCGTTGCGCAGGACACCGTTTGCAGCGTCAACCGTGAGGGTTAAATCTTCTGCGATCGTGTACGAATCATACCCGGTAGTGGGTGGTTCGTTGGTGACGGTAACAGTAAATCGTGCGCTCGCCGTATTTCCGGAGAAATCGGTGGCGAAAACTTCCATCTCGGTGACACCGATCGGGAACCAGCGCGTGTCCGGACTGAATTCGAGCACCGGAGACAAATCGACAAAATCAAAGACGTGTGGTGCAAGAGCGACCCAGGCGCCGCCGTTTTCTGTCGCATGGACGAAAATTTCTTCAGCTGTGACAATTGGCGGAGTGGTATCTACAACTTGTACTTCGAAAGAAGCTGAACCAGTGTTCCCAGCCGCATCCACCGCCGTGCAGATAACGGTTGTGGTTCCGAACGAAAAGGTGAAACCAGGTGGTGGAAAGCATACGGCCCTCAGGACCCCGTCAACAGCATCCACTGCCAGGATATTA
>DASPJR010000012.1:0-33835 GCA_035628505.1 Planctomycetota bacterium
AGGCCAGCCGCAGCAGGGCAAACCCGAGCAGAGCGGCCAGCAGGGCCAGCCGCAGCAAGGCAAGCCGGAACAGAGTGGCCAGCAGGGCCAGCCACAGCAGGGCAAGCCCGAGCAGAGTGGTCAGCAGGGCCAGCCACAGCAAGGTAAGACCGAGCAGGCCAATGCTTCGGGTCAGGGACAGGGCGAGTCGAAGGAGCCTACGCCTGAGCAGAAAATGAAAGGCATGGCCACAGAGCAACGCAATATCAAGAACGAGCTCAAAGAACTGGCCGAGCGTCTTGAAAAGCTCGCCTCTCGCGCCAATGAGAAGAATCTCGCAGGCGCGCCGGAACTCGAGCAGGCCAAGCAGCAGGCCGGCGAAAACAGCGCCGCCAACCAATCTTCGCAGAAGGCGCAGGACGCTCTGCAGGCCGCAAAGAGCGAAGAAGCGCAGCGCGAAGCCGCAAAGGCCGCGAAGGCGCTCGAACAGATGGCGCGCACGGTCCAGGAAGCAGCGCAGAAGACGACCGCCGGCGACATGAAAGAACTGGCCAAGGCCATGAAGAAAATTCAGGGCGCGGCCAAGGACCAGAGCGACATCAACAAGGACATCGCGCAGAAAGGCGGCGATTCGCAGACCGCGCAGAAGCAGGAAAAAGTCGGCGAAGCCGCGAAGGAAGTCGCCGACGCCGCCGAGAAACTTGAAGTGCTGCGCCAGCAGGGCCGCGAAGGCAGCACCAAGGAGAAGCTCGAAGAGGCAGCCAAGCAGGCCGACACTGCAGCGCGCGCGATGAAGGCGAACGACGCCGCCAACGCAAAAGCTCCCGCGGAAAACGCCGAGAAGGCATTGAACCAGGCGCTGGCCGAAATGGAGCGCGCCGCCGGCAAGACGCTCGAAGAAAAAGCGCGCGACGCGAAGAACATCGCGAAGGCCGCGCGCGAAAACCAGGAGAAAGCAGCCGACGCCGCAAAGGACATCCCGCAGCCAGGCAAGCCGGACGAGAAGCTCGATCAGGCCGGCGCGGCCAAGCGCGACGAAGCCGCCGCCAAAGAACACCAGGCCGCGCGCGACGCCAAGCGCCTTGAGCATGCACTCGAGGGCCTGCAGGAGATGGCCAAGGATGCCAACCCCGCAGCCGCCGACGCCGCACGCGAGGCCAAAGAGACGGTGCAGCAGACCGAGCTTCCCAAGACGATGGAAGAGCTGGCCAAAGGCATCGAGAAGATCGGCGATCCGAAGAAGGCCGCAGACGACAAATCGTCGCCGAAAGTGACGCCGCAGCAGGCGTCTGAAAAAGGCAACGAGCTGGCCAAGGCGATTAAGGAACTCGAAAAGAATCTCGATTCCTACATCGCCGAAGCGCAGGGCTCACAGCTCGACCGCCTGCGCGCCATGGAGCAGGCTGCGCGCGAAGCAGCGAAGAAAGCGCAGCAGCTCGCACAGCAGAATCCAGACGCGAAACAGAATCCGGATCAGAAGAGCGACCAGAAATCCGAGCAGAAGGGCGAACAGAAGTCAGATCAGGCTAACGCGCAGCCGCAAAAAGGCGATCAGAAGGGCGATCAGAAATCCGAGTCCAAGCAGCCCGGCGATCAGCCCGGCACGCAGACCGCCGAAAAGGGCAAGCCGGATCCGAATGCGAAGCCCGAGAAGAACGAAAACAAGCTGCCTGAAGACTTGAACACGCCCGAACAGCGCGAGCAGGCCATGAAGAACCTTGAGAAGGAACTTAAGCGCCTGCAGCCGAAGCTCGAGCGCCTCGAACCGAATGCGCCGGAGCTGCGCCTTATTAAGGAGGCGGTGGCCCAGGCGGAGATGGCAAAAGAAGTCAGCAAAAACAAGCCTGACCCGAAAGCTCCGCCCACCGCGGGAGGTCAGAATACTGGCGGTCCGCACTTCCAGAAGATGAGCGAGTCGCTGGATCAGGTGACGGCCGGCCTGGTCAACCGCATCGAACGCATCCTCCGCGCGCGGGAAGTGCGCCCCGATGAGGACGAAGACGCTCCCAAGGAATACCGGGTGCTCGTGGATAAATACTACCGCGCGCTGTCGGAAGACGTGGAAGACGATAAGAAGTAGTTTATGGAGCGCGGGCATCTTGCCCGCCTTCGTGCGACTGCGGAAAAAAGAAGGGCGGGCGCGGGACGCCCGCGCTCCATAAACGGCTACTGAAAAAAGAATGAACCAATTCCCCTTCCTATTCGGCGCGCCGTGGCCTGTGTGGACGATCCTTCTGTCCGCCGCGGGTGCGGGCGTGCTCACGTGGCACGGCTATAAGCGCCGCAGCGGCGAAATCAAACCCGAACGCCGCAAGCTGCTCAGCTATCTTCGTTTCGCCGGCTGGGCGCTTCTCTTTATGTGCCTGCTGCAGCCCATTCACCGGCAGTACATGAAAGAAGAGAAGTCCAGCCGTCTCACCGTCCTGATCGATGACAGCGAATCCATGTCGTTCACCGATTCGCGCAGCGGCCCAAAGCGCGTGGATGTCGTAAAGAGCACATTGCTCGGAGCCAATCCGCAAAAGAAAGAAGGCGCGCCGCCCCAGCCGCAGCAGGGCAGCATGATCGACGTCCTCGGCCGCAGCTTCAAGCTGCAGCTGGAGGCCTTCGGCGGATCGGCGCGTACAATCACGCATCCCGATGAGCTCAAGGCCGCCGGCGAGACCTCTGACATCACCAAGGCGCTCACCGATTCGTTTTCGCGCCTGAAAGGCCCAGACGCGGGCGGACTGGTGCTCGTCAGCGACGGCGCGGATACCGCGCGAGGCGATCTTGATCGCGTTGCGGCCGCATACAAGCGAGCGGGCACGCCCGTTTACGTTCTGGGAGTCGGCGCGTCGGACCTTGCGGATCTTTCTATTTCCCAGGTGCGCTGCCGCAGAACGGTCAGCAAGGATACGCTCGTTCGCATTGAAGTGGACGTGACCGGATCGGGATTGCAGGAGACGAAACACAACGTTCTGATCACGCGCAACGGCAAGCCTGTTGGCACGCCGATTACCGTGGAGCTGAAAAACAATGTCGGCACGGCTGTGTTTGAATTTCTGCCGGACGCGCAGGGCTTCCTCGAATACGAGGCGAAAGTCGAGCCCTTCGCGGGCGAACTCGTGATTGCCAACAACACCATGGCCTTCGGACTTGTGGCGTACTCACGCAAGCTGCGCATTCTATATATGGAAGGCAGCATGTACGTGCACCGGGAATATGACAGCCCGACGCTGAGCTACGGACACCCGATGCAGTACTGGTGGGAGCATGAGTTTCTTGAACGTGCGCTGCTCGAAGACACCGACATCGAAATCGATGTGCTCGCGAAGAACGAATTCGCCAACCCGCGCAACGCCCGGCCGCTCACGCTGAAGACCGTGAAGGAAGCGTACCCCAAGACGAAGAAGGACCTCTATCAATACGACGTGATCATCAGCTCGGACATTCCGTACACCTACTTTACGGATGAGCAGGTCCAGTGGACGGTCGACTTCGTCGGCAAGCACGGCGGCGGATTCATCATGATCGGCGGCTACGACGCTTTCGCCGAAGGCAAATACGCCAAGACACCCATCGACCGCATGCTGCCGGTGGAGATGCTCGACGAAACGCACGTGGACAAGAAAGGCGACTTTTACTGGAAGCTGACCGACGAAGCGTGGTCGCACCCGATCATGCAGCTCGATAAAGATGAGGAGAAAAACCGCGACATCTGGTCGAAGCTGCCGCCCTTCCAGGGCTTCTCCCGCACCACGCGACCAAAGCCGGCAGCCACGACGCTGGCAGTCATCGCCGATGAGGAATACGAAACCGCTTACGGCCCCGCCATTGTGGTGGCCGTGCAGCCGTTCGGCAATGGACGCTCAATGGCCTTCACAACCGATTCGACCGGAAGCTGGGGCACGCAGTGGGAAGACTCCTGGGGCCCGAAGAACGGGGATGATTCCGAGCGGAACAAGTACTACAAGCTTTTCTGGAAAAACACGATTCGCTGGCTGGCGCATTACCGCATGCAGGCGCCCAATCAGCTCGTGACGCTCGAAAGCGACCGCCTGGTTTATGGCCGCGGCGAAGAGCCGGAGCTGCGCGTCAAAGTCATGAACGAAGATTACGAGCTCACGCACGACGCCGAAGTGAAGCTCACGATCACCGGCCCCGACGGCAAGCAGCAGAAGCTCACGGTGTTCCCGCGCTACGAAGAGCCCGGCATTTACGAGCGCAAGCTGGAGCTCGGCGCCGTCGGCCGCTATGAGATTGAAGCTGTCGCCACGCTGCGCAAGGAAGAGCTCGGCCGCGACAAGACGATCCTGCAGGTGCGCCCCGCGAGCGCGGAAATGCGCCAGCTCAGCCAGAACGTGGCGCTCTTAAAGCAGCTGGCGCAGCAGACCGGCGGAACGTATCTGCCCATCGAGAAAGCGTCCGAGCTGCCCAAGCACCTGCGCGAAGCGACGCACGTCATTGAAAAGTACCGCGATAACGACCTGTGGGATCATCCGTGGGTCTTCATCGCGATCATCGGCTTCCTCAGCACCGAATGGTTCCTGCGCAAGCGGAGCGGATTGCCATGAGAAACGTGGCGTGGGCGTTCCGCCCAGGAAGCACTGAACAGCGAGCGAGACGCCCATGCTACGTGGCTGCCGCGCTGCTTCTGTGCGCCGCGCTGGCCAGTGCGGGGCAGCCCGAGCCGCCGCCGGATCCTGGCTTCGAAGCGTCGGTGCAGATGGCTGACGCGATCGTCGATGTCGAGATTCTCGCGGGCGGACCATTCCGTGCGATCGCACAGACGAAAAAGGCGATCAGTGGAAACGTGCCGCCGATTTTTGAGCTCGAAGGATACAACAGTTACAATTGGGATACCGTTCACCAGGGTTTCGCCGCCGGGCAGCGTTTCATCCTTTTTCTCTCCGCCACCGACAAGCCGGATGTCTTCGCTCCGCTCACGCCCGCGGCCCCTCGTCTCAGCATCCAGACCGAAGGCGTGCTGATGTCCATCGGCGATCCGCCGTTCCGCATTCCCATCAAGCGCGCGGCGATGGAAGAGGCGCTTACGCTTTTGATCGAAGCGCGCGCGTCCGGGAAATCTCCTGACCGCGCCGAGGCATTCGTACGCGGACTCTGGGACGGCGGCGACATCGAGCCGCGCTACATGGCGGTGGCGATGGCTGGCGCGCTGCGCGACAAGCGCCTGGCGCAGATGGTCATCGATGCGAGCAAAGACAAGCTTCTAAAGCTGCGCCTGACGGCAATTGATGCGCTCGGAAAGATCAACACCCCCGAAACGCTCTCGGCGCTGCGGCTGCTGCTCAAAGATGAGCGCGCCACGGTCTCGCGGGAAGCTGCAAGAGTGCTCGTTGCCTCCCGCGACGCCGATTCGCTGCATGATCTGCTTGAATGGGTGCGGCGCAGCGGCGATTCGCGCGCGTCCGGAGCCGGGAAGGGCGGGCCGGATCCAAACAAAGCCAAGACCGAAGCGGTAGCGTCGGAGGTCATGAAGTTCGCTGCAGAAGCCGCGCCGCTGCTGGAGGCCGACACGCTTTCGCGCCCGCTGCTGGAGCTGACGCGCAGCAGCAATGAAAGCATCGCGCGGGACGCGATTCAGATTCTCGGCAGCATCGGCCAAGGTGCGCAGATTTCGGCGCTGCTGGAGATCGCTGACGACCGCATCAGCAATGTGCGTGGTGCGGCCGAGATTGCCTTGCAGCGTGCGACGATGACATCCTTTTCCACGCTCGAAGAATTCCGTTCATGGTGGAAACAGAATGCTTCCACGTTCGGCGAGGATATGAAACGCGACCGCGCTGAATCCGCAGCGAAGAAACTTCTGCGTCCTGACGAAAACACCGAGCGGCGCACGCAAGCCGAAATCCTGCGCGCTGCGCCCGGCGGCGTGGCGCTGATTTCCGCCGCGCCGCTGCTGCTGAAGTCTGAAACTTTCAGCATGTTCGGGAGCGACGACCTGGCGTTGTGGAATTCGCCGCTGACATTGCCGTTTCTGCTTGAGCGGCTCGGGTCGCAGACACAGTCTGATCGGCGCGACGCGCTCTCGGCGCTCATGCAGCTTTCGTCCGTGCATCCGCGCCTGCGCAACGCGCTGTGGCCGCTGCTGCGCGGCGCACTCACCGACGAAGACAATGGCTACCGCCGCGCCGCGCAGAACGCCTGCAGCCGTTTTCAGCAGCCTGACGCCATTCCAGCGCTGCTCGATGTCATCCAGTACTCGGCAGGTTACGAAGGCCAGGACGCCGGCAAGGCGCTTTATCAGCTCACCGCGCGCACGCTTGGATTCTCGATCAATGAGCCGCTGCCGGAAGCGAACGCCGGCCGCCGGCGCCTGCGCGGCTGGTGGGAAGGCGCGCAGACGAATACTCAGCTGCTCAGTACGCATGTCCATAATCCCGTGCGGGTCTGGCCGGAGCTCGATTCTGGCGCGCGCGCCGCAAAACTGGACGCGCTGCTTCTTTCGGCCGACAGCCGCCGCAGCAGCGCCGCATTCGCGCTGGCGTTCGGTGAACGTCCCGCGTCGCACGCGATATGGAAAAAGCTGCTGGGCCAGGGCCGGCAGCGGGACCGCGCACACGGCATTGTCGGCATGATCGGCTCCGACGCGGCTGCGGTCGCCGATTTTTCGAAGATTCTCTTTTCCAAGGGCGACACGGCCGAGCCGCCGCTGCTGAAAGCGCTTTCGGTTGTCGCGCTGGCGTCCGTCGAGCCGGCTGTGCGGGGTGCCGGCGCCGAAAAGCTGCTGGAGTGGCACCGCGCGCTTGCAAAGGAAGAGTTCGCGCTGCGGAGGTTGGGTATCGTGTGCCTGGGTCTGTACGACAAGGAATCCAGGAGCCTTTCTTATCTCGATGAATTGGCGAAGTCCGCCGCGAGCGCCAGCGAGGATGAGGATGCGCCGGCGGGCAGCGAGAGCGCCGCTGCGATGCTGCCCTCCATTCTGGTGGCGCTGAATGCGCGGAGCGATTCGTCGCCGCTGCTGGCGAAGATTCTGGACGCAACGAAAAACAAGCGCGTGCGAGAAACGATTGCGCGAACGCTGTCTACGCGGCGCTACGAACCGGCGGTCGCGGGTATTCTCACGGCCTTGGAGCAGACCGACCGCTATGACTGGCAGGATTTGAGCCGCGCGCTGGATCCGCTGCTCAAACCGGCTGATGCGGCTGCCCTCACAAAGCTGCTCGAGACGGATAACCAGGCGGCGCGGACCGCAGCGGCGTGGCTTCTGGCGCAGCGTCCGGAAGTGGGCACAGACGCCGCCGCGCGTGGCGCGCTCGTGACGGCGCTCGGCGACCGATCCAGCATGGTGCGCTACTATTGCGCTGAGGCGCTGGGCAAGCGTCGCGCGGTTTCGGCAATCAAGGATCTTGTCGGCTTGCTCAAAGATGACGACGATGACGTGCGTGCGGCCGCGGCCGAGGCACTGGGTTCCATCGGCGATAAAGAAAGCTGCGAAGCGGTTGCCGCGGCGGCGGAGAACCAGTTCCGCCTCGATTCGCGCTGGCTTAAAGCCCTGGCAATTGCCGGTCAGCCCGACGCGCTGAAAACACTCATTAAGTTGACCACTTCGAGTTCGTACATCGATCAACGCGCGGGCCTCGAGGCGCTTGCGGCGTCGGAGTCGCCGCTGGCACTGCAGACGCTTCTGAAAGCAGCCATGAACGATGAACTGGCAATGCAGACCGTGGCCGCCGATGCGCTGGCCAGGCGCGGAAACACGGCCGTCGCGGCCCTGCAAACGGAGCTCAAGAATCCGGACAAGAGAGCGCGCGCTCGCGCCATTCAGATCCTCGCACGCATTCCGGCCGTCGGAAGCCGCAGCGCACTCGCAGCGGCCGCCGAAGACAATGATCCTCAGCTCAAAGCGCTCGCCGAGTTTGCGATCAAGCGCCACGACAGCCTCAAGACGCAAGGGGCCGCAAAGTAAGCTGCGATGGCGCTCCTCTCGATATCCAATCTCGAAAAATCGTACGGCCCGCGGGCGGTGCTGAAGGGGCTTTCGCTGTCGATTGAACGCGGCGACCGGCTGGGACTCATCGGCCGCAATGGCTGCGGTAAATCGACACTGCTGAATATCATTACCAGCCGTGAAGAGCCCGACCGCGGCGAGTTGCATTTCGCGCGAGACCTGAAGCTGGCATGGCTGGACCAGTCGCCCGACTTCGACAAGGACCGGAGCGTGCAGCAGGAAGCGCGTGAGGCGCTGAAGGATCTCGAGGAGCTCGAAGCGCGGCTTGCAACGTGGCATCAGAAGCTCGCCGACGCCCCCGATCACCAGCTCAGTGCTCCTGATCGCGAGGGGTTCGCGCGCGACGAAGCGGCCTTCCACGCGCTCGCCGGGGAAGACCGCGAGCGGCAGCTGACGATCGCGCTCAAGACGCTGGGTCTTGATGCGATGCTCGACCGTCCGTGCGGGCAACTCTCCGGAGGCGAGCGCACGCGCCTTGCGCTCGCCAAGTTCCTGGTATCGCCGTTCGACATCCTGATTCTCGACGAACCCACGAACCACCTCGACATCACCGGAATTGAGTGGCTGCAGTCGGCCCTGCTTCAGGCGGCAAAGACGTTCATCGTCGTCAGCCATGACCGCGCATTTCTCGATGCGGTGGCAACGAAAGTTGCGGAGCTTGAAGACGGCAAGCTGACGATCATCAATGGTAACTACACGCAGTTCATGACCGTCAAGGCCGAGCGGCTCAAATCGCTGCAACGACAGGCAGACCTCGAAGAGCAGTTCCTGGCGAAGGAAATGGATTTCATCCGCCGCCACATCAACAGCCAGCGCACGCGCGAAGCCAAAGGGCGACTCAAACGGCTGGAGCGGCGCGAGAAGATCGAAGTGCCTGTCGAAGAGAAGACCTTTCGCCTGAACCTGAAGGGCGGCGGCACGCACGCGGACATCGTCCTGAGCGTCAGCGGCCTGAGCAAACAGATGGGTGACCGCACACTCTTCGCGGATCTCTCATTTGATCTCATGCGCGGCGAAAAAATAGGAATCGTCGGGCCGAACGGCGCCGGAAAGACGACGCTGGCCAATGTTCTCCTCGGGCAATTGCCGCCGACGGCAGGCCGGCTGCGGCTTGCGCCTCAATTACAGGTCGGCACCTTCACGCAGGACCTGCGGCATCTGCGCGACGACCGCACGGTCCTGGAAGAATACGCGCGCCTGGTCAATCCGCCGAATCTCAACGTCGCGCGCGGACCGCTGGGCGCGTTTCTGTTTTCGGGAAATCGTGTCGAGCAGCGCGTCGAAAATTTAAGCGGCGGCGAGCGTGCTCGCCTGGCGCTCTGTATTCTTGTCGCCAAAGACAACGATGTGCTGGTGCTCGACGAACCCACGAACCACCTCGACATTCCTTCGCGCCAGTCGCTCGAAGAAGCGCTCGAGACTTATGCCGGCACGTGCCTGATCATCAGCCACGACCGCCGCTTTCTCGATCGCGTGACCTCGCGCACGCTCTGGATTGACGGCGAGCGCACGCGGCTTTATGGCGAGAGCTATTCCGAAGCGCGCGCACTGCGCGAGGAGGAAATGCAGGAGCTCGAGGAAAGGGCGGCGAAGGCAGCTCCCAAGGAGAAGCCGCAAAGGCCCGATCCGGTTCTGCCGAAGCAGAAAAAAATCAACGAGTTCAAGCTGAACGCGATCGAGACTGAAATCATGGAGCTCGAAGCCCGCAAGGAAGCGCTGAACGCGAAGCTGCTCGAGGAAGACGTCTACCGCGACGGCACGAAGATGCGCGAAATTTCAGCAGAACTCGAGGAGCTCGAGCAGAAACTTATACAGCTGAACAAGGATTGGGAAGCGGTGATTGATGCGGCCGGATGAACTACTCGGCCGCTTGCTCTTCTTCTGACTCGATCAGGCCCGGCACTTCGTAAACGCCCAGCTTGCCATTCTTAAGCATGTACAGATGGGTCTGGCCGGTGGGACGCAGCAGCTGCAGAGAGAACTTCTTGCCGTAACCTTCATTGCGGATCTGCGTGAAGAACTTCATTGCTTCTTCCGCGCCGCCGTCATTCACTGCCGTGCCGTTGATGTCCGTGATGAAATCATTCGGCTTGAGGCCCATGCGGTCGGCTGGGCTGCCCGGGACGACGTAGTAGACCATCAGGCCCAGTTTTTCGTTGATGTCACGGTCGACGTCGCGCGTGGTTTTGACATAGACTCCAAGCAGCGGCTTTTCGTTCTCGGCCGTCTTCTCGCCAATGATGATGTAGCGGAATTGCGCTTCCTGCTTTTTCAGAGTCTGCAGCACGCCCGGATCGTCCGGGTTGTGCGTGAATTCCTGATGTTGCTGGCCGACCGGAGTAAACACGCGCATCAGCGGAAGGGAATGCGGAGCGGAGCGCGCGCCGCCTGCTGCCTTTGCAGCTGCGACCTTCTTCTTGCTTTCGCGCGAGCTCTCCTGCTTGGCTGGACGAAGGTGATTGCTGAGAGCCAGCACCAGGCTGGCGGCAGCTACCGTCGACGCCGCAAACGCGAAGATATTTCGGGCGCGGCGCGGACGCTGGAACTCAATCTTCTCGACCTTTTCCGCACTGCCGGTTCGCAGCGCATACGCGCCGGAGATAACGCCCGCCTCGGTGCGCGCCATGCGTTCGCGCACGACTTTGCCGTAATTGGCAAAGTGCTGCGCCGAGGGTTCGCCAACGCTGAAGTCCGCGTATGCGGCGCCGATTTCCTCCAGCGCCAGAAGCTCTTCACGGCAAGCAGCGCAGCTGCTCAGGTGTTTTTCCAGCGATGCGCGGCGCGCCAGGCTGGCAATCGCGCTGACTTCGCTCAGGCTTTCTCCGCGCTGCAGATCCAGCAGATCACTCAGCAGCGGGGCGGCCTCGCTGCAGCTCATCGCGGCCGGTTCTTCGGCGGCCAGGCGTGCGCGAATGCGCGCGCCGTATTCTGCAAAATGCTGGACGGGCGGTTCGCCAACGCTGAAATCGCGGAACGCCGAGCCGACTTCTTCAAGAATCGAGAGTTCCTCGCGGCAGTTTTCGCACGCCACGAGATGAAGTTCCACGGAAGCCCGCATGCCGGGAACAGCCAGGCGGGTTGCATCGGGATGGGGGAGTTCTCCGCGTCGCGCGTCGATGATATCGCTAAGGAGATCGCGGACGTCGTCGCAACAGAGATTGCCGGGTTTATGACCTGCTTCCATCACAGACTTAACTACCTCCACCTGCCGTCAGAATGACGCGCAAACCCCTGTAGTCCTTCATCTTCACATCACGCGGAATAACCCAATCGCTTCAACTTTTCCTGCAGGCGCCGCCGCGCGTAGCTCAGGCGCGACCAGACCGTTCCTTCTGGAACGTCCAGCGTCCTGGCGATCTCCGCATGGCTCATGCCTTCCACTTCCTTCATCAGGAAGGCTTCACGGTGTTTTTCATCCAGACAATTGAGCGCCTGGGTCAGTGCCGCGCGAAGCCCGTCGCGCTCCAGATTGGTTAAAGGTTCGTCTCGGGACTTGCGTTCGACGGTGCGGATTTCTTCCAGAGTGGTTGTGGCGCTATCCTGGCGGATGGAGCGGCGGTAATGGTCGTGAACGAGATTCAGGACGATGCGGTAGAACCAGGTCTTGAACGCGCCTTCACCGGCAATTTCATTGACGTGCTTATAAAGACGCACCAGCGCTTCCTGGGAAATCTCTTCTGCCACATTGGCATCGGCAACCGAGCGCAGCGCTAAATGATATGCCATGCGGCCGGCCAAAGGCGCCAGTTCGTCAAAAGCCGCGTCGTCGCCTTCGCGGAAGCGGCGGACGAGGGCAACAATGCGTTGATCGAGCTCCTGGCGCTCGCTTGTCTTGTCGGAAATAACCTTATCGTTTTGCGCGGGATGGGCCGAACCGGAACCTGTCCGCGAAACTTCACGCAGCGGCGTCGACGCAGCCGGTTTGGGAAACCGCCCTGAACTTCCACCGGACATGGAACGTACGCTCCTTAACCCGTTTTTCTCGGATCGGCTGCCCGAGCCACTGGTTAAAGATAACGGGTATCCGGGTGGGTGTGCAAGTTTAATCGCGTTCGACGGCAAGCCCCTTCCTCCGCACTGTCGTCAAAAAGGACGCAATGTGGGGAAGGGGCTTCAATAAAACCAAAGAATCCGCTAAATTTGTGTGACTTATTCGTCAGCAGGTACTCTGCGTTTGCGTTCAACGGGTCGCTTGGGCGGTTCTTTTTCGTCCGGGTTCCGCAACCCTGGAACGCCCTTGGTCAGCGTAGGTCCTTCGTCCTTACTGCTCTTGCTGCGCATGGCGGCGAGCTTGGCCTGTTCCTCCTTGAACGCAGCCTTTTTCTCTTCGTAATGAAGGATGCTCTGCGCGGCGAGGATGATACGGTCGGGACGGATATCTACGTTCTGGGTATTTGTCTTATCGAACGAAATGATATTCTTGTAGTCGCTGCTGATGAGGACCAGCGATGCACTGCGCGAAGCGATCTCGCGCAAGTTGGCAGGCCAGCCTTTTACATCCGTCGCGTCGCTGCGGATCTTCAAGCAGAGAAACGGTTTAAGTACAGATTTGAGCTCCGCATTCGCCAGAGCCTGATAACCTTCCAGGGTCTTGGCGCGGGCGTTACTTTTCTGCTGGGGATCGAAGAAATACACGCACAGCGGCATGCCGGAGGTTGTGGCCGTTTCAAAGTCACGGGCCGGCCAGTTCTTGACACTATCGGACTTGCCGCCCTCGCCGGGCCAGTCCTCCCCCGCGCCAGCCGCCAAGCCGATGAGTCCGCAAATAAGCAGGGCCGTCAATGCGCTGGTTTTCATAATCCCTCCTTTGTTATCAGAGGCATGTCGCATTTACGGGCGCCGTGACCGTAAAAAAGCACATGTGCGAAGAAAATCTTCTAATAGGGAAGATTAGCTGAATGTTAGCGTGCTAAGCATTGAGGCGCTTGGCGCCGTTTTCGGCACGGGTGAGCAGCAGGCATGCTGCGAGTGGAATCAGGGCCAGTAGATCGAGCCATGCCGCACCAAAGTAACCAGCCGCGGTACCGCCCAGATCAAGCAGGCGTCCGGCGCAGAAGTTACCGAGGATCCCGCCAAGTCCCCAGGAAAATGATGTGAGCAATGCACGGCCTGTCGCGCGTAGCGAACTGGGCGTGGTTTGTTCCAGATACGCGATCGAGCCGGCATAGAAGACACCGAAGCTGAGGCCGTGAACGGCCTGCGTTATCGCGATGGCCGGGCCGCTGGTCAGCCAACCCGTCAGCGCCCAGCGGCCGGCGCTGACCACAATCGCGAGCGCTAGAAACGGCATCAGCGGAACGCGCTGAAGAGCCCGGCGGAAGCTGAAGAGCAGGATGATTTCCGTTACCACGCCGCACGTAAGGCCCGCACCGACAAACTGTGGCGAGAGCTTGCGCTCTTCAATATGGAGCGCGAAGAGCAGGTAATACGATTGCATCGCGGCCCAGTGCAGCGTTCCGGTCAGCAGGAAGGCGACAAAGGATCCGGTGCGCAGCAGCCGCAGAGCATCCCGGAACGATGGCACCGCATGCGTAGCGACTGCTTTGGCTTGCGGCAGTGAGAAGGTCGCGAGAGCTGCTACACCCAGCCCGGCCGCGCCGCTGAAAAGCACCCATTCAAGCCCTTGTCCGCGAGCGAGAAAAGCGCCGAATACATATGCACCGAAGACAAAGCCGAGCGAACCCCACATGCGAAGCCGGCCGTACTCGGTGCCGATGCGCTGCGCCTCGGAGACGGCTACCGTGTCTGCCAGCGACGTGATCGTAGTGGCGAAGAGTCCTTGAATCGCCAGCACGGCTCCGAGCTGGGCAAAGGTCCTGGCGAAGAACATCGGCACGAAAAAGACAGCCGAGCCCAGCATGGCCAGCTGCAGCGTACGCGCGGGTTTGCCCGAACGGTCGGCGAGAAATCCCCAGATCGGCGGAGCAAACACCATGATCAGCGGCGCGATCGAGGCCAGCGTTGCCAGCTGTCCGCCGCTCAGTCCGAGTGATATGTAATAAGGCGGCAGGTAAGGAACCAGGCAGCCCTGCGCGGCGAAGTAAATGAAATAGAAAACGGCGATCTGCAAAGCTGCGCTGCACTTTCAACACAAAGGCTCAGGAGACACAGACATTATATTAGCTCTGTGTCTTAAAATCTTCGCGTCTTTGCGTCTTTGCGTGAGCCGGCCGTTCCGTTCAGCTCGCGACAGCCGTTGCCTGCGGCAGCTCGGCCAGATTCGGCGCTTCGTACTTCGCAGCGGTGCAGGTCAGGTTCACTTCGCTGCCTGGATCGAAGATGTGAATCTTGCTCGCGTTGAACGCCACGTCCATGCGGTGGCCCGTCGAGGCCGGCACGTGCGCTTCGAGCTTGCCGATAAAGCTGTTCTTCTCCGTTGAGAAGTAAACGACTTTCTGGTCGCCGAGCGCTTCCACGACATCGACGCGCGCGTTCACGACGGTGGCATTTTTCCAGTCGTGTGCGGATTCCTTGTCGCAGATCATCTCCGGCCGGATGCCCATCTTCACAGATTTCTCGACGAAGCCTTCGACGCGCTTGGCCAGCTCCGGAACGATCGGCACGGTGATCCCTGCGCCGTCGGTGAACGACAAGCCGCCGCCACCGGCGCGCGTGATCACGCCATTGAAGAAATTCATGGGTGGCGAACCGATGAAGCCTGCGACATACTTATTGATCGGCTGATCGTAGAGCACCAGCGGGTCGGCGACCTGCTGGATTTCGCCCTTGTCCATAATGACGATGCGGTCGGCCAGCGTCATGGCTTCGATCTGATCGTGCGTCACGTAGATCATCGTTGTCGCCAGGCTTTGGTGCAGCTTGTTGAGCTCCACGCGCATATCCACGCGCAGCTTGGCGTCGAGATTCGAGAGCGGTTCGTCGAAGAGAAACGCCGCCGGCTTGCGCACGATGGCACGGCCCACAGCTACGCGCTGGCGCTGGCCGCCGGAAAGCGCCTTGGGTTTGCGTTCAAGCAGATCGGTGATGCCAAGGATGCGCGCGGCGTCGCGTACGCGCGATTCAATCTCTTCCTTCGGAAATCGGCGTAGCTTCAGGCCGAAAGCCATGTTCTCGAAGACGGACATGTGCGGATAGAGCGCGTAATTCTGAAAGACCATGGCGATGTCGCGGTCTTTGGGGGGAATGTCGTTCACCACGCGGTCGCCGATCTGGATCGTGCCGCTGCTGATCTCTTCAAGCCCCGCGATCATGCGCAGCGTAGTCGATTTGCCGCAACCGGATGGGCCGACGAGCACGACAAATTCGCGATCGGCGATCTCAAGATTGGCGTCATTGACAGCCCTGAATCCACCGGGATAAAGCTTGCATACATTCTTCAGGACGACCTTGGCCATGATTATCTCCGATAAGATTCAGCGCGGGCTATGAAACGTGATTTCGCCTATCCTGTCAACATCGGGCTTTTGGGATTTGTCTAAGATCTCTAGTTTCGGTCCTGAAGTCTAACCAGAAACCATAAACCCCAAACTAGAAACCTCGCGCTACGGTTAATCCCTAATACCTAAAATGGACAGTGCACGGCAATGCGTTATCTTTAACACATGACTTCGCAACCCGCCCTGGGACAATACGAAGAGATATACACCGAGGTCCGCTACGGCGAGACCGACCAGATGGGCTACGCCCATCATTCAACGGCGGTGCTGTGGTTTGAGATGGGCCGCGTCGCGTGGCTGCGCAAACACGGGCTTTCCTACCGCGACCTGGAAGCCTCGGGCGTGCTGCTGCCGGTTGTCGAGATGACGATGAAATATCACACACCGGGCCGCTTCGAAGACCCGCTGGTGATCCAGACGCGCCTGGTTGATCTCGGCAAGACGCGAGTCACGTTCGAGAACCGCGTGCTGCGCGTGGAGCCTGATCCGAACAAGCGGGCGCTCCTCGTGAGCGGCATCGTCGAGCTGGCCTGCCTGGATAAAGAAGGCAAGATCCGCCGCGTGCCGCCTTCTTTTCACGACATCTGGCACAAGGTCAAGGCTCATGGCTGACGCACGCGGCAGTGCCGGCGAGGACCCATCGTCGTCGCTGCTGCCACCGCTGCTGCGCTGGGCCGGACCGGTCCTCGCCTGCGGATATGGCCTTGGAGGCCGGCTGCACCGCGCGATCACCACTCCGCAGCCCTCCCCGCTTCCGACGATCTGCATTGGCAACATTACGGTTGGCGGCACCGGTAAAACGCCGGCGACGAAATATTTCGCTCGCGAGCTTTCCAAGCGCGGCCGCAAAGTGGCCGTGCTGATGCGCGGCTACAAAGGGCAGGGCCGTGACGAGGCAATCGAAGTCACTGCCGCGCTGAAAGACTTGAACGTGCCGGTGCTGCTTGGAGGCGACCGCCTCGCCAGCGCGCAAAAAGCCAGGGAGCAGGGCCGCGACCTCGCGCTGCTCGATGACGGTTTCCAGCACTGGCGATTGAAGCGCGACCTCGACATTGTGCTGATCGATGCAACAAATCCATTCGGCGGCGGACACCTGGCGCCGTGGGGGCGACTGCGTGAAAGCCCGGAGGCGCTTGGCCGCGCCGGCGTGGTGATCATCACACGCTCGGACATGGTGGAAGCCGACAACCTGAGCACGCTCGAGAAAAGAATCTCGGCCTACGCTCCGCAGGCGGTCATCGCGCGCGCGCGGCACCGGCCAGCGGGGCTGCGTTCACTCGATTTCAAACAAACGTTCCCACTTGAAAAGCTGCACGGCATGCCCATCAACATGCTGTGTGGGATTGGTCATCCTGAAGGTTTTCGGCGCACACTTGCGCAGCTAGGCGCCGACATCAAACGCACGGTAATATGCGACGACCATGATAATTCGATTGATGAGACTCTCGAAAGTTTCCTTCAGGAAGCAGGACCGCGACCCACTATTGTTACTGAAAAAGATGCCGTAAAGCTCGAAGCAATTAGTAAAGCCGAGCGGGTTTGGGTATTGAAGATCGAATTTGAAATGACGCGCGGTGAGGACAAAGTTTGGGAGAAAATCATGAAATCCTTGGCTGTGCAATGATAATAGCTGCGATTCTGAGTTCTGGCATTCAAGATTTAAGGGGTTATATTGTTGTTAGCTGAGGATCATTTTATGTCTGGCATACTTGGACAACTAGAACAACTTGCCCGGGAAACAAAAAAAAGCGAGTCTGAACTGATGACCCTGGCATTCGAAACGGGACTTCGACAACTCTGGCGTCAACGCGCCCTCGATCGGTATTTGCGGCGCGAAACTTCACGTGAAGAGGCTATTGCTGATGCCGGCATGGAATGGGTTGAACTCGCCGAACGGCAGCGCGAGGCCATTCTCCAGGACATCGAGTGGGCGCGCGGCAGATGAATCTGGTTGTTGCTGACGCTGGCCCGATAATTCACCTTCATGAAATTTGTAGCCTTGAACTTCTTACGCTGTTCGACAGTGTTCTAGTTCCGGATCAAGTCTGGGACGAATGTACGGCGCACAACCGTGTTCCAACGGCGGAACTTCAGGAAGTAGGCTGTGTCACGCGTTACCAGATCGGATCAGCAGAGGTTGATGCTTTCGCTCAATTGAAGCGCATCAACAATTTGCATGGGGGTGAACGTTCTGCGCTAGCTCTCTGCGAAAAGTCTGGCGCTAAAATCATTTTGACTGACGATCTTGCCGTGCGGAACATTGCCGGAACATTGAAGCTGACACCGATTGGAACTCTCGGGATTGTGTTTCGAGCATGCCGAGATGGGAGAAAAACAATTGAACAGGGAAAGCAACTTATCTTGCAGCTTGAAGGAAAGAGTACTCTCTTTGTAACGCCAGGCCTTGTGCAGTTTGCGCTCCAGCAGCTCGACACTCTTCATTAAGAGTTTCACTGCACCGTCCAGCCGCCATCAATCGTGATCGTCTGCCCGGTTACATTGCGGGCGAGCGGACTGATGAAATATTCGGCTGCGGCGGCGACTTCATCGATGGTGATGAACGATTTTTTCGGCATGGGCTCGAGCATGATCTTCTGAATCACCTCATCTTCCGAAATGCCGCGCGTGCGCGCCTGATCCTTGATCTGTGCATCCACCAGCGGCGTGCGGATGTAAGCCGGGCAGATCGTGTTTATCGTGATGTCCGTGCCGCCGGTCTCGAGAGCGATTGTCTTCGAAAAGCCGAGGATCGCGTGCTTGGCGGCGACGTACGCGGACTTGTACGGCGAAGCAATGTGTGCGTGAATGGAGCCGATGTTGATAATGCGCCCGAAGCCGCGTGAACGCATGCCGGGCAGCACCGCGCGCGTCATCAGGAACGTGCCCCTCACCATCACATCCATAAGCTGATCCCACTTTGCGGTGGGAAATTCTTCGACGCGCGACACGTGCTGCAGCCCGGCATTGTTGATCAGCACATCAATGCGTCGCTCGCCCAGCGTTGCGAAGAGGCGCGCGACATCATCTTCTGATGCCACGTCAAGCGAGTGGCCTTCGGCGCCGCGGCCGATCTGCACGGCCGTCTCGCGCGCGGCTTCGAGCTTAAGATCAGTGGCCAGAATGGCGTGGCCCTTCTGCGACAGGTGTGCGCACAAGCCGCGGCCCAGCCCGCTTCCGGCGCCAGTGACAAGGATGTTCAGCTGCTGCATGCGTGTGGTCCTTGTTCTCAGCGTGCCCAATCGAGAACGTCGGTGACCATCTTTTCGGCAACGTCGGTGACAACCTTCGCCTTGCCGATTTTCTCGGCCACGATGAAGCGCAGCTTTCCGGCGGCGACTTTCTTGTCTTTGAACATGATCGGATAAAGCGTCGCGGTGTCGGGATCGGTTGCCTTGAGCTTCACGGGCAGTCCGCTCGCGCTGATCAGAGCAATGATGCGGTCGCGCTCGGCCGCGGAGAGCAGATTGAGGCGTACGGACAGTTCCGAGGCCATAGCCATTCCGATGGCGACGGCTTCGCCATGCAGATAACCCTGGTAGCTGGTGCCTGCTTCGATGGCGTGCGCGAAGGTGTGGCCGAAATTCAGAAGCGCGCGCGGGCCACCGGCGGTCTCGAATTCGTCCTCGCTGACAATGCGCGCCTTGATCGCCGCCGAGCGCTCAATGATGTGCGCCAGCGCGCCGGCGTCCTTGTTCAAGAGGCTGGCATTATTCTTTTCGACATAATCAAACAGCGCCGCATCGTCGATCACGCCGTATTTGATCACTTCCGCAAGGCCTGCTTTGAGCTCGCGGTCCGGCAGCGTTGCCAGCGAACCCGGATCGACGATCACGACTTTCGGTTGATGAAACGCGCCGATGGCGTTCTTGGCGCGAGGGTGATCAACGCCCGTCTTGCCGCCAATCGCTGCATCAACCATGGCCAGCAGCGTTGTCGGAATCTGGATGAACGGAATGCCGCGGTAGAACGTTGCCGCCACAAACCCGGTCAGGTCGCCGATGACTCCGCCGCCCAGCGCGACCAGACAACTGTCGCGGTCGAGTGCGGCATCAATGCAGCGGTCGTAAACGAATTCGACGACTTTCAGCTGTTTCGAGCCTTCTCCCGGCGGCAACTCGGCGAGCGAACCATCGAAGCCGGCCGTCTGCAGGCTCTTGGCCAGGCGTGGTCCGTACTTAGGACCGGTATTGCGATCCGTGATGACCAGGCAGCGCCGTCCTTTTACCTTCGACGCAATCAGCGGCCCAGCGGATGCGATAATGTTATTTTCGATGACGATGTCGTAACTGCGGTCCTTAAGCGCAACATGAACGGTGCTCATGGAATCGATATCTTCCCGTTAAAATCAGCGCGGGCGGATCAATTCCGCCCGCTGCCATTCACTTTGCCTCAAGATGCCGTGCAATCAAGCCCGTTCGCACCGGACTCTAGGGTGGGAGCACAGGCGTGCTGTAAATATTGTCCTTGTGGTCGGGAACGCCATCACCATCTTCATCGGCGGCCAGGTCGATGACGAAGCCGGCATTCAGATCCATGCTGCCGCCCCATTTTTTATCGAGCCCGGCATCGACGGCAAGGCAGCGGCGCCGGCCGCGATCAACAGCGTCTTCCATCAGGACGTAATCATAAAATCCGCCGATTGGCGACATCAGCAGCAGCTTTTCGCCGCCACCCGGATCTTTGATCAGACGACCCTCGCCGAGATTCTCCAGGTACGGTCCGTAATGCATATCGCCCCAGGCGTGCTTGCGGCAGAGATAGAAGGCCAGCACTTCCGAGCCGCCTTGCGCACCGGGGGAGGGTGAACCCCAGGAACCGCCAACGAACTTCATTTCAGCTTCGTGCGGCGGGTAAAAGCGGAAGTCGTCCCGGTACTTGCTCAGCGCCATCGTTATCGCATTCATTGCCGTGGCCGCTGCATTCTGGCGGGCTTTACGGCGCGCCATGCCCAATACCGGCAGCAGTATCCCGACGAGGACTCCGATGATCGCGATCACGATCAGCAGTTCCAGCATGGTGAATCCGGCTGCTTTGGAACGTGAACTGCCGGGCAGGTGAAGGTGTCGCATGGACAATACTCCCTTTTGGACTCTAAGAATACCTGCGCCTTAAAGGCCGCGATAAACCGGGAACGTCATCGTCGTCGTCTGGCGCATGTCGGGATTGCCCACTTCGGCACCGAACTCAATGGTCAGCATGACCGCCGAGGGCAGCTCGCGCGGGTTGAGTTCCGTAACCGGCGTGGTTGGAGCCGCGGCGGTCTTCATGGATTCGGGAACATCGATTACTTCAAAGACGCAGCGCCGCACGTTGGTGACCATGACATCCGCATCGGTACGGGGCTCCCAGCTGGTGGTTTCATTATCGCCCAGCGTGTACTTGTCATTTGGCACCCACTGCCCAGTTGCAAAATCCTTCTTATAGGGGCCCGTCGCGTCACGCCAGCGAACCAGCTTGCCGCCGTTGGGGTTGCCGGCGTCGGGGATGTACTCATATTTTACGTCCACGCTGACCGGCCGCCCGTTTTCCTGCGTGGCCGTGGCGAAGACGATCCATGCTGGCGTGGACGAGGTATCAATATCAAAGGTACGCTTATTCGCAAAGGTCTTGCTTGGCGACTGGAAGCGCTGAACCGGCAGCATGGCACCGACTTCCTGCCGCATGCGGATGTTCAGCGAACGCAGGCGCTCGGTGAGCGCCACGCGGCTGTTGGCATCGCGCGTCGCGGCGGTGGAAATCTGAAACACGAACGCGAGCACGGAGAGCAGCACAACCGAAACAGAGATGGCAACGAGCAGCTCAATGAGCGTGAATCCGGCCGGTTTCTTTTGTTGCCTTATTGTCGTCATGTCTGTGACTCCTGGCTGATTGACGCCTGCCAAAATCCTATTTCGTTCATCAGTAACCGGCGGTGACGTACGTCGTGTACACGCACAACGGATCTTTGCCCGGCTTCCAGCTGCGGTAGATGGCGATGGCAATCTGGTACAGCCCCGTCGGCAGCATGGGTTCCTGTGGCGCCTTCTGATCGCCGTCCTTGTTCGGATTCATAGGATCGTCTTTATCCATCGGGTACTTGCTGACGCGGCACTGCCACCACAGATCGCGGTCCAGGTCCACCTGCTCGGGCTTCTCCTGATTGCTGTCGTTGTGAATCCACATGTTATCCGGCTTCGGATCTGTCGTAGCCAGGTTGGGGTCCTTGATGCGCTTGAGATAGATGCGCTGCCCGGTGTTTTTGTCTGTTTCGGCAACCACGCGCGTGTAAAGCGACTGCGCTTCCATCGCTGCGCTGGTCATATTGCCCGACCACGCCGCAGCCGAAAGGCCTGTCGTGAACAGCGCCAGGATTCCAACGATTCCCAGGCCGAGCATGCCGATGGCAAAGAGAACTTCAATCAAGCTGAAGCCGCTGTTTCGCGCGCGGCGCATGACGGGGTATTTAGCAGTCGTTGTCATTTAATCGCATCCTTTAAACTGTGTTCCAGGCGGGCGCGGCCTGAATTCTGATCGATGTTGACGTACCGCGAGTCGCCCGTGGTCACGTCCGTAATGCGGATCAGGTAGCGTTCAGCCGACGTTCCATCGGGTCGGAACATGACGGGGAAGTTGAAGTTGCTGTCCGGCTTTGCGATGGTCCAGCTGCCCGGCTGAGTCGGGTCTGCATTAATACTAGTGACGGCCATGGCATCCACGCGCAGACCTTCGGGGATGTTGCGGATCGGGCGCACGTCGAAGAGCACGTCGTCGACACGGCCGTTGCAATTTTCAACCGCAAAGCCGCCCGTACCGTTATTGAGCGGCGAGGTGTCAAGCATCGGTCCAACCGTCCACGCCCAGGGCTCCAGCTGGCCGTCGGCCCACACTTTGCCGGCGACAATCGCCTTCGCAGGCTTGGATGTATCTGGATCGCTGATGCGCTTCACTGAGAGGCTGACGCGGTACCACACGCCGGCCACAAGCGCCGTAGTCGGCGCGGGCGCACCCTGGTCGACCGTGACGACACCGGTGGCGGTACCCGATCCGCCAGGAATTGGCGTGCTCATCTGACCACCGTTCTTATTCAGAGTAACCTCGCTGACGGTGTTTCGTCCTGGCGCTGTTGCCGCGGCCGCAGGCGTGATGGACAAATCCATCGAATAGGCGGCGCTCACTGCCGAGCCGGAATCTTTGATCGCCGCAAGCACGCTCAGCGTGCGTTTGCTGACGCCGGCGGCCGGAAGAATCTTCACGCGCGCCTGAACGTTGAGTTCAAAGTCGCCCTGCGATACAGAGTCCACGCGTCCGCCCACGTTCCAGTAATAGGTCTTGGCTCCGGCGGTCACCATCGACAGGCAGCGTGTGCCGTCCGCTTCTACATACGGAGCCGTGGACGCGGTGGTGACCCAGTTGCCACTGGCCGGGCCGTTGGCCGGAAGAGGCAGCTTGGGATCATAGACCTGGTAACTTTCGAAGTTCTCATTAAAGAAGGGGCCGACCACTGTGAGGCGGTTGAAGCGGCCTTCTTCATCGATGCGGGTCAGGTCGACCTTGGTCGAGCGGCGGATGGTAATCGCCGCGGTGCGCGCTTCGTCGGCGGCCGCAACGATCAGGCCCACCGCACGCGACATGCGGGAACTGCGCAGCATCGACGCGACAGAGACGAGCGCAATGGTGACCATCAGCACGATGATGCCCATCACCACCAGCAGTTCGATCAGGGTAAAGCCACTGCTCTTGCGCCTGAATTGCAAAGGTTTCATTGCGTCACTCCTGCCGCGACCGGCGGCCTCATGGCCGTGGTTTACTTCTGCGGATCCCAGTTATTGATATCGTCCAGCACTTCACCGGCAAACTGCACCGCACCATTTTTCATGTGATCGCGCTTGGCGGCAGTCAGCGAACCATTCAACACCGCTTCACCCAGTTCGGCTGCGTCGTCGCGTCCGGCGCCATCGTATGCCGTGTTGGGCGTTCCGTCGGCCACATCCGCGCTGTTGGCGACGCCGTCGTCTCCGGCGGTCTTTTTGTCGGGACCTGACGAGAACAGGTCAAATTCGCCCCGGTTGTGAACCACGCGTTTTGTGTCGGCGATGTAGCCGATCGGGTTGTACCAGGCATCCACGACGTAGTAGCTGTCGTAGCTGTATTCAGAGTCCGAATACTTGGCCAGCTCATCGGCCGTAAACTTCACGTAGGGACCCAGCGTACGCCAGTATTCAATGCCACCCTTGCCGTCCGGACGGTACTGCGCCACTTCTCGCCCCAGGTAACGCCAGAGAGAGCCGGTGTCGTAGATGACGCCCGTGTCCGTGCCGGGCACAAGCGTGCCCTTGTACGTCATCTTGGCCAGTCCGAAACCTGTATCCGGCGGATAGCAGCGCAGATCGGCGTAGTAGCGCGCCAGCCCAATGCCGATGCGTTCGATGAGCTTCTGCGTGGCGCGAATCTTGTTCGTATTTCCCTGCCGCAGGAATACGCCGACCAGAAACGCCAGCATGAACAGCACGATGGAGATCACGACAAGCAGTTCAAGCAGTGTGAAACCGTTGCGCCGGCTTTTTCGCAGCCCGAACAATCGTTTGATCCTGTCCCGCATGAAACTGCCTCCTTGCGCTTGCTGCCGCCTGGCCGTCCTGCCCGTGCTGTCAGTTGCTCTCCCACGAGCACAGATTGTCATCGTTCTCAGGATAGCCTGGCGAGCCATTCTTGCCCTGTTCGCTGGCTGATCCACTCGTCTGCAGCCTGTCCGGTCCGCTAGACCAGACCTTTACTTCCGTTACACGCCTGGCGAGCTCTGTTCCCGCAGGGTAAGGCTCGCCATAGATCGTCGCTTCCCCACTGGCCGAATCCACTTTCGAGTGCACTGCGTCGAGGCGGTAGGGCTGGCCCCAAGGATCCAGATACAACATCTTTCCCTTGGCAGAACCCTTTACATAGTTCAACTTAGGCTGAAAGTACGGACCATATTTCCGGCCAGTTTTCTGATCCGTTATCTCCCGCCCTAGATACGAGCAGATGGCATACGGATCGTTGACGAGCTCGGGCGTATTTCCAGTCGTGAAAACCTCCGTGTCCGGCGGATACTCATGCAGATCTGTGTAGTACGCTTCGCACGCCGCTTTGATCGTCCGGACCTCACTGAGCGCGAGGGTAACCTTCTTTTTTCCTCCCACAACCGCTGCGACTACCATCACCAGCGTCATCAGGACAAGAATAATGCCGATGACAATGAGCAGTTCGATCAGTGTAAAGCCCCTGATTGGCCTGCCGCATTCCAAGTCTCTGGCCAGCATTCGCATGGATTGCTTCCGTGCGCACGATTGCGGTCGCGGCAAAAACCACCGATCAACTGCTTTCCCATGAGCACAGGTTGTCGTCGTTCTCCGGAGGGCCGCCGGTTGACGAGCCGTTCTTTCCCTGTTCGCTGTTTGAGCCATCCGTTTCTTCGCCGTCCGGGCCGCCGGACCAGACTTTAACTTCCACGACCTGCTTGGCCGATTCGGTACCAGCCGGGTAGGGCTCGCCATAGATCTGCACCTGGCCCGTGGCGGGGTCGACCCTTGAATGGATTGCGTCGAGCTTGTACGGCTTGTTCCACGGGTCCATGTAGACCTTTGCGTTCGCCGGTCCCTTCAGGTAGGTCAGCTTAAGTTGCAGGAATGGCCCGTACTTTTTTCCGGTCTTCTGATCGGTGATCTCTCGGCCCAGATAATTGTTGATGGCGTACGGGTCGTTCACCAGTTCAGGCGTACTTCCGGTTGAAAACACGTCCGTGTCGGGCGGATATTCGTGCAGCGCGTCATAGTACGCGTCGCAGGCGGCCTTGATCTGCTTGACCTCGCTTTGCGCCAGCACGATCAGGCGGCGCGTGCGCGCGGAGGCTAAAGCCGGCAAGATCAGGCCCATCAGGATCAGGATGATGCCGATGACAATCAGCATCTCGATCATTGTAAAACCGCTGCCGTGCCGGGCTCGACTGATTAAATGGCGCATGGATCAGACCTCTTTATTTTTTCGTATAGGTCCAGTTGGTGATGTCGTTGGGCTGCTTCAAAGACGTGTTGGGTGGATCGCTATCGAGCGTCTTGTCCGGCCCGGTTGAATACAGGTCGAACGTGTTCGGATTTTTGCAGATGTCGTCAGGAACGTAAGCGGGATTACTCACCTTCTGGGCCTGCGTGTAAAAGCGGCAGTTCAGGTAGCCGATCGGCTTGCCCCAGGAATCAACAATGATTGTCTCGCTTCCGTTCTTTTTCAGGTTTTCAATGGGAGGGCTGATCAGCGGGTCCATGCGCTGTACGCGCACGTTCGGGGCCGCACCGCTGACTTTGACGATTCCTTTTCCGTCCTGGCCGCAGAGGTACTTATACAGGCTGCCGGCTTCAATCGGGTCGCCCATGGCATTCGGCTGATCGGTGTTGCTCGGAGGATATTCGTCGAATTCGGTAAAGTAGCGTTCCAATCCGGCGACGATGCCGTCGACCAGCGTCCGCGTCGCTTTCTTGCGGGCGTTTTCGCGCACTGCGCCGAGCGTGGGCAGGAGCAAGCCGACCAGGATCGCGATAATCGCCATCACGATCAGCATTTCGATCAGCGTAAATCCGCCGCACGGATGAGTCCGCCTGAATATCACGAAAACCCCCTTTCACCTGCAAGAAAGCGTCTGCTTAGTGGTAGTAGGCACGTGTGATTGTCAGACAAAAAAACTCAGGCTTTTGATATACCCTGTATTTTACCGAACTCAAGGCTTGAACACTGCTTTACTTTTCGGCGTTCTTTGTCGTTGCAAGTCCTTCAATTATATATCTTTGCAACGACGGATCCCATTTTCCGCGAGACTTGTTCGCGCTCCACCAGGCAAGCGCCAAGTCCGGATTTGACCAGCGAATTCCCAGTCCGGTCTTGTCTGAAGGCCGCAACTTTTCCTCCCGCGTCACGATGCGGTGCGAGGGACCGTCTGACGCTGCAGTCTTCACCTTTTCAGGCAGCTCATGCCATTTCGATTGGTTTGCCAGTGTGTCGTTGATGAAGATCAGATCCGAAAGGGCGCGCTGAGCGGTACGGCGCACTTCAGCGTCCTTCTGCTTTTCACCGTCCAGCAATGCGGCAATTGAATCGATGTCACTCGCTTCGAGCGCGTTGCTGCCAGCCAGATAAAAACTTGAATACAGCGCTACCAGACGCGGGCTTTTGCCGGTTTTTTCCAGCGCCTGCCTGAAAATCGAGCGTGCCAGCGGCGGGTTCTGTTCGCATAGTGACAGATAGTCGGTGATTCCGCTCTGCTGCGAATTGATCTTCACCACGCCAAAGGCATCGCTGATGCCGTTCTGCTCTGGAAGCGTCTGTGCATCGCACTTGTCCATCGCTTCAAAAAGCTCGCTGTGAAGCCGCGTATCGCGCGTAAAGCCCAGCGCAAAACCGGCGAGAACAACCAGCGCAAAAGCCACCAGCAGCGGAGTGGGAAGGAGCTTCTTCGCGGGTTCCGATTGCGCGGGTTGTGTCACTTCCGAAGCGTCATTGGGTTGCGTCTTGGACTTGGACATGAGGCGGAATACGACTCCTTATAAGCACACCGACTGCAGCAACGGCCAATGGCAGACGGCTGCAGGGCTGAAAAAGGTACCATACACGCGCGCGTAACAAAAACACAAATTTAGAGCAACCGGCGACCGCAGGCGGAGTCCAAAGGAGCGCCACGGATTACGTGAGCACACAGGAGAATGTTTATGCATAGGGGCACATCCATTATCCCGGCCGTTCTGCTGCTGAGCGCACTGAGTCTTCGCGCTGAAGCGCTGTTGATGCCGATCGTTGACGGCAAGGTAGTGCATATTCCACCGGTCGTTAAGCCAACTCCCGACCGGCCTTTCATCCGTCCACCGGTACCAAACGCGCTGCCCTTCCGCGTGACGTCCTCACGAGTTGACGTGCGCATCGACGAAAACGTGGCGACAACCACGATGGAGCAATCGTTTTTGAATCAAACCGGTCGCGATCTGGAAGTGCGCGTCCTGATCCCGTTGCCCGCCGGCTCTGCGATCAATAATTCAGCGCTTTCCATGGATAGCCAGATGGTCGAAGGCAAGCTTTACGACGCGCGCCAGGCTCAGATGATCTACGAATCCATCGTCAACCAGCGCCGCGATCCGGCGCTGCTGCGATTTGCCGGCGAGAACCTGTACGAAGCGCGCGTTTTTCCGATTCCGCCCAACCAGGAACGCCGCCTTCGCTTCAGCTACACGCAGATGCTCGCGCCTTCCGGCGGTCTATACGATTACAAGCACATTCTTTCCGGTTCGCAGCTCTATCAGAATGGCATCGAGAAGTTCGATTTCACCTGCACAGTTCGCTCAAAGCAGCGCCTTGGCCCCATCTACAGCCCCAGCCACCAGGTTTCCGTTCAGCGCCCGGATTCGAACACCGCGACGATCCGCCTCTCGGGCGCGAATCTCTCCTCTGAGAGCGATTTCCGGCTGTACTACGCGCCCTCAACGGAAGACGTCGCCGTGCGCGTGCTCGCTCATCGCGACCGCGAAAGCGATGACGGGTATTTCATGCTGATCGGGCGGGTGGATGAGCAGCTCGAAAAGTCGCGCGTGCTGCCCAAAGAAATTGTGTTTGTCTTCGATACGTCCGGCTCGATGCAGGGCGAAAAAATCGAGCAGAGCAAGAAAGCGCTGAAATTCTGTCTGCAGTCCCTTAACGCCAGCGACCGCTTCAACCTGATCACCTTCTCGACCGACGTCATGGCGCTCTCGTCCGACAAGCTGCTGGAAGCCAACAAGACCAATATCGCCCGCGCACTGGCAGCCGTGGACCAGATCGAAGCGACCGGCGGCACGAACATCGATGGTGCCCTGCGCGCCGCGCTCGGAAGCGATTTCACGCCAGGCAGCGACAAAGCGAAAATGATTGCTTTCATGACCGATGGTCTGCCGACCGTCGGCATCACCGATCCGAATTCGATCATCAATGAAGTGAGCACCGGCAATGCGAAGCACAAGGTTCGACTCTTCAACTTCGGCGTTGGCAATGACGTCAACACGCACCTGCTCGACAAAATGGCGCTTCAGCAGGATGGCGTGAGCACCTACGTCTCGCCGCGCGAAGATGTCGAAATCAAAGTCAGCGACTTCTACAACAAGATTCGCCATCCGGTAATGACAGACGTCACCATCGACTTCGGCTCCGGCTCGGGCGTCAACAGCATCTATCCTAAGAAGATTCCCGCGCTTTACCGCGGCGGCGAAATCACCATCCTGGGCCGCTACAAGGGTGTCGGCCCGGGTGAAATCGTTCTGACCGACAACGTCGCGGGAGAAACCCGCCGTCTCACCTTTAAGGTGGAGTGGCCCGGCCGCGATCTGTCGAGCGCCCATCTGCCGCGCGTATGGGCGATGCGCAAGATCGGACACCTGATCGAGGACGTGCGCCTGCACGGCGAAAACCAGGAGATGATCCGGGAAATCGTGCAGCTCTCACAGCGCCACGGCATCGTCACGCCGTACACGAGTCAACTGGTGCTCGAGCCCGGCATGGAGAATAACTTCCGCCCCGGCAATCCCATTGCCTTGGACCGCACGCGTGGACTCGAAAAGGGCGGTGGCGTTCCGCCGCCGGCTCCTCGCGCGGCTCTGGCGGCCAACGAGGAGTTCCGAAAGAAAGCTGAAGTTGCCGCAAAGTCCGTCTCGCAGACGGCTCAACGCGAAAACGTGGGTGCCACCGCCAATGCGCTGGCTCGCCTTGAAAATGAGCTGAAAGAAGCGCAGACGGCCGCGACACCAGCGCGCGATGGCGCGGCGCCGGCTGATAAAGACGAGCGCCGCCGGCAAGCCGGTGAAGCGCTCCGTGCCGCATTCGGTGGAGCCGCCGGTCGCTCGGCCGCCAAGCCGGAAGAAATGGCTGACGCGCTCGAGCGTGCCGAGGCAGAGACGATCAAGCAGGTCGGCGCGCGGACCTTCTACAATCGCGCCGGCGTGTGGGTCGACTCAATTGCCAAATCGGACGCAAAACCCATCGTCGTCAAGAACTTCAGCAAAGAGTATTTTGATCTGCTGAAGAAAGACACCACGCTCGGCCCCGTCCTGGCCCTGGGCGGAACGATACTGGTCATCGTCGACGAGAAGCTCTATCAGATCGAAGAGTAAGCAAAGCGTCCCTTTGCCGTAAGCCACAGAGGCCTCCAGCGCCTCTGTGTTTTTTTGCGCGCGGCCGCCCCGGACTTGATTCACATCCGCGCGGGCGCTATCAACAGGTAAATGCTTCATCCCTCAGCGCGCATGGATGCCGTGCAATCGCCGATCATTCCGATCATCGGTGAGCTCGTTCGCTCACATCCGGGAACGATTTCGCTCGGGCAGGGCGTTGTTTCCTATGGCCCGCCGCGCGAGGCGCTCGACGCGATTGCTCGGTTCGGCTCCGACGTGCTGGATCACAGATACAAACCGGTCGAAGGCATTCCCGAGCTGATCGGCTTGATCGAACGCAAGCTCGCCGCGGAGAACGGGATCGCAGTGCGTTCAAGCAGCCGTGTTGTTGTTTCGGCGGGCGGGAACATGGCGTTCATGAATGCCGTTCTGGCCATCGCCGATCCTGGCGATGAGATCATTCTGCAGACGCCGTATTACTTTAATCATGAAATGGCCGTCACGATGGCCAGCTGCCGTGCGGTGCTCGTGCCGACCGATGAAAACTACCAGCTTCGTCCCGCTGCCATTCGCGCCGCTATCACGCCGCGAACGCGCGCCGTGGTGACCGTCTCGCCGAACAACCCTACCGGCGCGGTTTACTCGGAAGCTGCCTTGCGCGACGTCAACGCGCTTTGCCGCGAGGCCGGGATATTCCACATCAGCGACGAAGCGTATGAAAACTTTGTCTACGGCAATGCGCGCCATTTTTCGCCTGGATCTATAGATGGCGCGGGCGACCATACCATCAGCCTGTATTCGCTTTCGAAGGCTTACGGATTCGCGAGCTGGCGCGTCGGGTACGCGGTGATCCCCGAGGCGCTTTTTGATGCGGTGAAAAAAATTCAGGACACCATTCTCATCTGTCCGCCCGTAATCTCCCAGCGCGCCGCGGCCGGTGCACTTCAGGTTGGGTCCGTCTACTGCGCGCGGCACCGTGAAGCACTCGCTGACGTGCGCGGTATTGTGCTGACGGCGCTGCGTGAGCTGGGCGAAAGGTGCGTCATTCCGCCGGCAGACGGCGCGTTCTATTTTTTCCTGAAAGTGAACACGCCGCGCGAGCCGCTTGAACTGGTCGAGCGCCTCGTTCGTGAGCATGGCGTCGCGGCTATTCCTGGCACGGCCTTCGGCATGAACGGCGGATGTTATCTGCGCGTCGCGTACGGCGCGCTTGAAAAGCAAACTGTTGCCGAAGGCATCGGGCGGCTCGTGCGCGGAATAAAAGCGCTGACGTAACCGATTTTTGCGCGAAGATCGCAACGTTCTCCATTATAAGACGTGCATTGAATTTCTGTCACCGATGTCAACGTTCGCCGTGAGGTGCAACATGCGCTTGGCCTGCTGTCAGACAGACATCTTGTGGGAGAATAAATCGGCCAACCACGCGAAAGTCCGTTCCATGGTTTCGGCGGCGAACCTCCCCAAAGATACGCTGCTTCTGCTGCCGGAACTTTTCGCCGTCGGCTTCAGCATGAACATTTCTGAGATCGATGACACGCGAAGCCGCCAGACGCAGCGTTTCCTGAGCGAACTGGCAAAGGAGTTTTCGATCTATGTCTGCGGCGGCGTGGCCATGTCCTGCGAAGGAAAAGGCCGCAACGAATGCGCCATTTACAATCCCGCCGGCGAAGAGATTTCGCGTTACTGCAAGATGCAGCCGTTCACGCTTGCCGGCGAGGCGCGCCACTACGCCGCGGGTCCGGACGTGTCCACGTATGCGTGGAAGGACTTCACCGTCGCGCCCTTTATTTGTTACGACCTGCGCTTTCCTGAACTTTTCCGCGTGGCCGCCAGGCGCGGGGCGCAGCTGATCACTGTGATCGCCAACTGGACCAACCGGCGCGACAACCACTGGATCACGCTGCTGCGCGCGCGCGCCATTGAGAACCAGGCTTATGTAGCGGGCGTCAACCGCATCGGCAGCGATCCCTCGTTCGGCTACTCGGGCAACAGCATGATCATCGATCCACACGGCGAAATCATCGTTGAGGCCGGCGGCAAGGAAGGCATCATCTCCGCGGAGATCAACGTCGAAGCGGTCAACAACTGGCGCCGCGATTTCCCAGCTCTGAACGACATTCGTTCCGAATTCTTTGCATAAGGTCTCGGGGCGGGAAGCGAACGCATGCAACGAGTCCGGCAACGCAACGTCTTCACCGCTTTTCTGTATGCGCGGGCGATCCTGTTTCAGTTCCGCTGGACCATCGCCGTGCTCGCCGCTGCCGTGCTGCTTGGCGGAATTGTTTATTCACTGACGCCGGCACAGGCTTTTAAGGAGGGTAAACCCAGTTTCTGGGCGGGCCTGTTCTATTCCTGGATGGCGATGCTCAGCCAGCCGGCGCAGGCCGACACGTGGTACCTGCAGCTCTTGTGCGGACTTTATCCGCTGATCGGATTTGTCGTCGTCGGCGAAGGCATCGTGCGGCTGGCGATGCTGATTGCCTCGCGCGAACATGGAAAAAAGGAGTGGATGACAGTCATGGCCTCGACTTATCGCGACCACGTGGTTCTCTGCGGCGTCGGGCATCTGGGATACCGCGTGCTGGAGCAGCTTCTTGCCAGCCAGGTGCCCGTGGTTGTACTGGAGAAGGATCCTGAAGCGCGCTTCATGAGCCAGGTGAAAGCCGCTGGCGTGCCGGTGCTGATCCGCAACATGACCGAAGATCAGTCGCTCGTGGATGCCGGCGTGCCGAACGCGCGCGTGATCATTATCGCCACCAACGAGGACATGGCCAACCTGGAAGTGGCTCTCGATGCGCGCAAGATGAACCCGAAAATCCGCATCATCATGCGCCTGTTCGACCAGCAGATCGCGCGCAAAATTTCTGATGCGCTGACCATCGATGCCGCGTTTTCGTCCTCTGCTTTAGCAGCTCCGATCGTCGCCGCCATGTCGCTGGACACAAAGGTTATGGCGTCGTACGTCATCGGCGAAACGCCGTATGTCACCGCCGAAGTTCGCGTCGATTCCAGCAGCGTGCTGTGCGGACGAAACATTGCTGAGATCGAGAAATCGTACAGCTCGCGCATTATCGCACGCACCCTGAAGAGCGGCACCCTTCAATCACCGCCGCCTCTGGATGCCACAATCGTCAGCGGCGACACGCTTGTGGTTCACACCGCTGCGTCGAAACTGACTGCTCTGACCGCCGACAGCAAATTGATGGTGTGAGCTAACACGGTGTCGCTACTTGAGTTTATCGAGCACAGCCAGAATCAGCGGCAGCAGCATCGCCACGATCACCAGCACGCCCGCCACGATAAAAACTTTCGGAATCTGCCGCCCCGATGAACCGTCTGCGCGCGCACGCGGGCCGAGGCCGTCGGTGTAGTTGCCGCACTTGGGGCAGCGCGGCGAATCGGCGTAGATCAGCTTGCCGCAGTAGCTGCATTCCATCTCATCGCTGCTCATGACGAGCGATTCTAACCGCTCCTGCCGTCTGTACCTCAGCCAAACTGCTCGCGCATGCGCGTTAGCCATTCGGGCTTGAACGTCTCAGCGGCGGACCAACGGTCAAGAAACGGCGGCTCAGGACGATACTCATCGTCGCCGCTGTAAAGATAGCGCGCGCGGCAGACGATGGCCGTCTCGATCTCGCGCGAGGCCGCGTCGCGCAGCACTTTCTCTTCCGCGCACAGATAGTACTCCACAATCTCCCACGCGAGCGTGCGCTCGATCTCTCTGAGCGTCTGCCCGAGCACGTTCACGCAAGCCTTCTTCAGCCGCGCCGCTGACGCAAACCCCAGCCGAATCGCGATCGCCTCCAGCGCTGTCGTGTCGCCCTGCCGTGCCGTTGTATTCCCCTCCCCTTGCGGGAGGGGGTAGGGGGAGGGGTTAGCGCCGCGCAGTCGTTTCAAGTTCGCCAGCAACTCTTCGGTCCGATCAAGAAGCCCGCCGCGCAACTTCTCCCAATCCTGCTGCTGCGCATTGAAGTACCTCGACTTCTCCACGCCCGCATGCAGCAGCGAGCGCGGTCGCGCAATCGCGCCTTCCACCATGAGCTGCTCCGCCAGGCTGCCGGGCAAACCCCACAGCGCCTGCGCCGCGCGTTTCAGTTGCGCAAGCAGAACATTTTTCAGTGGCGGAAGCCGGAAACCATCGGCCAGTTCGCTCGCGGGCATGTTGCAGAACTCAAGCGTCATGCGGTTGAGCCGCGCACGCGAAATGCCCTGATCGGCGCAGAAGGCTTCGAGCGACGTTGCGCCGCCCGCAACGCGCGCCCACTCGGAAAGCTCAGGCATCCAATCGGTTGTGCAGCCCACCCTATGGACCGCGGGCGTCCCGCGCCCGCCACTTTCTGGGACCGCCGGCGTCCCGCGCCGGCCACTTTCGGTTC
>DASPJR010000013.1:0-3687 GCA_035628505.1 Planctomycetota bacterium
TACATCTGGGTCGGCCACAGCGAAGACCGCCGCGCATGGGAATACGTGTACCGGGTGCGCGAAGATCTTGTCGCGGCCACGCGCGCGCGGGGAGAGTCCGCCAAAGAAGACAAGTCGCTGGCGCTCGCCTGGGAGGAACTCTATATCGCGGAGGGCTCCGACTGGTACTGGTGGTACGGCGACGATCACAACTCTGGAAACGACGATGCGTTCGACGCGCTCTTCCGCACGCACTTGAAGAACGTTTACAAGTTCATCGGTCATCCTCCTCCATTTTTCCTGGATGTACCGGTCAAAGGCGGCGCGAGCGCCAGTCGCTACACGTCGCCCACCTACAGTCTGCAGGTACGCGTGGATGGCCGCGTGAGCAACTATTTCGAGTGGCTTGGCGCCGGCCGCTACCGCGCGGACAAAGAAGGCGGCGTGATGACGGCGGCGCACTCCGTGCTGGACCAGATTTTCTTCGGCTACGATCAGCGCCACTTCATCCTGCGGGCTGACCTGCATCTTGAAAAACTGCTGACGCCCGCGGCCGAGAATGGCGGCGCAGCCAATCCGCATGGCTTCAGCAAGCTGACGCTGCACCTGCCCGCCCGCCAGATGAGCCTCGCCGTTCGTCCGTCCAAACTGGAACAACTCGACGCCAACGGCGAATGGGACCGCAAACTCCTTGGAAGCATTGAGCTCGCCTGGGGAGAAATCCTGGAGATGAAAATTCCGTTTGAGGCGCTCGGCGCAAAACACGGCGAGGACCTGTCGTTCTATGTCGAGGTATCCGCGCCCGACCGGGCGACCGAACGTTTCCCGCGCACATGCGAACTGCAGATGCAGGTTCCACCTGCGAATGTTCATGAACACGAGTGGATGGCGTAACGGCTCTTCACCACAGAGGACACAGAGAGCACAGAGGAATTTCCTGGTGAAACACGGATGATGCTGATGTGGGTAGCAGCGTTATCTGTGTCCATCTGCGGTTTCTCATTCAATGTGATTTAATATGCGCCTGAGTATCATTCGAATCCGCTCTCCACTGCGGTACAGCGACGGTCTTGACCTGCAGCACGTCCACGGCGCGGAACTGGAAAAGTGTGATGAGGCGCTGGGTAAGCTGCTCCTACTGCAGCACCAGCCTGTTTTCACCCTTGGCCGCAAAACTGAAAACGAGCATCTGCCGTGCAGCGAGGACGATCTGTCTGCCCGTACCGGAGCTGAAGTGATCCGTGTTGATCGCGGCGGATCGGTGACCTACCATGCGCCGGGACAGCTGACGGCGTATCTGCTGCTGAATCTGCGTGTGTGGAATATCGGCATTCACGAGCACCTCGACCGGCTCGAGGACGTGGCGATCCGGACCGTCGGCGCATTTGGGATCAACGGCCGCCGCGAACCGGGGATGACGGGTGTATGGGTCGGCGATCCGGTCGCGGAGAAGATCTGCGCCATCGGCGTCAGCGCGCGGCGCTGGGTGACTTATCACGGACTGAGTTTGAATGTGGATCTCAACCTGGCGCCGTTCTTCGAAGTGATTCCGTGTGGTCTGGCCGGCAAAGGCGTCACCTCCATGGGCAAAGTTCTGCAGCGCCCGATCAATGTCAGCGACGTTGAAGACGTGATGGTGAAAGCGTTCGCCGACGTGTATCACGCAACAACCGAAACCGGAATGGTGTGAGCAGCCGCCGGATAATGAGAGCGACTTCAGGCGAGCACGGCTTTGATCACGTGGCCATGAACGTCAGTCAGACGCCGGTCGATTCCGTTGTGGCGATAGGAGAGTTTCTCGTGATCGATGCCCATCAGATGCAGGATCGTCGCATGCAGGTCGTAGCAGTAGGTCTTGCCTTCCGCAGCCTTCCATGACCATTCGTCGCTCTGGCCGTAAGCAACTCCGCCTTTCACGCCCGCGCCGGCCATCCACGTAACGAACGTTCCGCCGTTGTGATCGCGCCCGACGCTGTCCTGTGCGAACGGCATGCGGCCGAACTCGGTGCTCCACAAAACCAGCGTGTCGTCGAGCAGTCCGCGGGCTTTCAGATCCTTCAGCAGCGCAGCCGTTGGCTTGTCGGTGGCGCCGGCCATGGGCGGAAGCTCTTTTTCGATGTTTGCGTGATTGTCCCAGTTGTTCTTCGGCCCGCCCGCGCCGCTCCACACCTGGACAAAACGCACGCCGCGCTCCAGCAGTCTCCGTCCGATCAGACAGCGCCGGCCGAAATCTTCGGTCACTTTATCGTCCAGGCCGTAGAGCTTCTTCGTCGCCTCGCTTTCGCTGGAAAGATCGAGCGCTTCCGGCGCGCTGAGCTGCATTTTTGCCGCGAGCTCATACGACGCGATACGCGACTCGAGCCGCGAATCGCTTTCACGCGTTGCAGCGTGAGCGCGATTGAGCCGGCCCAGCATCTCGAGCGAATCTTTTTCACTTTCCGCGGTGATGTACGGCTTCTTCTCGGCAGGGAAGAGATCGGGGATTGGCGTTGCCGAACCAGGATTGATGATCGTTCCCTGATGCGTTACTGGCAGAAATCCGGAGGTGAAGTTGCCTTTGCTGTTATAGGGCAGTCCTTTCGGATCGGGCATCACGACGAAAGTCGGGAGATTATCGTTCAAGCTGCCCAGGCCATACGAAAACCACGCGCCCATGCTGGGGAAGCCCGGCAGCAGGAAGCCGGTGTTCATCATGTAGCTTCCCGGACCGTGAACATTGGTCTTGCTGACCATGGCCATGAGAAAGGCGATGTCATCGACGCACGCGGCGGTATGTGGAAGCACGCTGCTGACCCAGCGTCCGCACTGGCCGTGCTGCTTGAATTCAAATGGCGGCTTGAGCACCTTTCCGGGTGCGCTCGTGGCGGCTTCAAAGTGAGCGCCCGGGTCGAACTTCTGACCGTGCAGCTTGTACAGCGCAGGTTTGTAATCGAACAAATCCATCTGGCTGGCGCCGCCGTTCATGAATAGCTGAATGACGCGCTTGACCTTTGCGCGGTGATGCAGGCCGCCATTGAATTCAGGTTTGGGCTTGTAGATGCCGTCCGCAAGCAATTGATTGCGACCGAGCAACTGCGCCAGCGCCAATCCACCAAGCCCGCCGCCGACGGAAAAAAGAAAATCGCGGCGAGAGGCGCTTTCAGCAGCAGGTCCGCAGCATTTTTTCATCGGCGCGCCTCCGCAATTTCAATCAACAAACAGGAACTCACTGCAATTGAGCATCAGCCGGCAGAAATTCACCGCTCCACGCCGCTCGACGTACGGCGTCAGTTCTTTTTTCTCTGCATCAGTCGGATCGCGGCTGAGCGTCAGGCGGTAAACGGTGGTGATCAATGCTTTCGTGTCGCTGCCTGCCGCTAGCGCGCGCTGCGCCAGAATTTCGCTATGCCGCAAAACGAATGTGTCGTTGAGCAGCGCCAGAGCCTGCAAGGGCGACAGCGAAACGTTGCGCGTAGCCGTCAGCTGCGACGCATCGGCGCAGTCGAGCGCGTCCATGAACGGGTCGGGAAGCGTCCGGAAAAGGAAGCGGTACACGCTGCGGCGGCCGGAGCCCGGCGCGTTCCAATCAAACTTCGAGTAATCCACCACAGGCGTGACATGCGCGCCGGGGGAGAGGCTGAAGTGCTGTACCGACGGACCGCCCATCGTCAGATCAAGCCGGCCGGTCGCGTGCAGCGTCGCATCACGAACGCACTCCGCATCCAGGCG
>DASPJR010000014.1:0-68830 GCA_035628505.1 Planctomycetota bacterium
CACGGTAAAGATCCGTCGTTTGTCGAGTCCACCACCGAGCCACAGACAATTCGAAGCTGGCGCGACCTGCACATCGACGTCGTCGAGCCCATAAAGGTCGAGGCCGGAAGAACTCTTCGTCAGAAGCCGGCGGCTGTTTCGCTCTCGCAGCGCTTTGCGGACTGGGGCGCAGATGCGCAGAGCGTAGCCGCAGCGATCAACGCGCGCTTCGGCGAGTCTGCTGCAAGTTACCAGGCGCAGCGGCTGGATTCTTACGTCGCGGTGGATGCTTCTCAAATCGCGACGGTGGTGCGCTTCCTGGCCGACGAGCCGATGCTGAAGTTCAACGTGCTCGCGAACCTGAGCGGGGTCGACCTCGGTGACAAGGGTTTGGCCGTCGTTTACCACTTGGAATCGTGGCCCGAAAAAAGACGTGTGATACTCAGGGCAGTTTTGCCGCGCGAGAATCCTCGCATCCCGTCGATCACGGCAATACATCCCGCGGCGAATTGGAATGAACGCGAGCTTTACGACATGTTTGGCATCGCCGTTCCCGGACATCCTGATTGGAACGAAGACGAGCCGGATGCCATGCGCATTCTGTGCGAGCACGGCTGGTCCGGATTTCCTCTGCGCAAAGATTATGTCTGGCCCGAGTCATTCAACGGCATTCCTCTGCGCCGCCCGCCGCTCGATCCACGCAAGGGCATCTGGGTGAATCTGGCGCGCTGTGCTGTCGACGAGCAGTGCGCGGTTGAGAAGAAAGCCATTCAGAGTAGTCAGCCGGAGCCTTCGGTGCCGGGTGCCGGAAAGCCGCTGGCTGTTCCGAAAGCGCCCGCGGCGAAAGTACCGGTTCCGCCGAAGACGCCAGCGCCGCCTAACATTCCGCCGCCTCCGCCGCACGAGCCCGCCGCGGCAGCACCTGAAGACGAGCCCGAGAAGAATGTGCAGCCGCCTGCGTTCGCGCCGGCACATGTGGCTGAACCGGAAAACTTTGCCACGCCGGCCGCGATCGGAGCCGCGCCTCACATGGCCGAACGCGAGCCGATGACATCGGCGGAGATGATGACTGTCGATTCTCCGGAAGGGCGCTCCACGGTGCTCGTCGAGCGAACACCCGGGCACGGTACGCACGCCACAGTCGTCGATGAAAAGGACCGCGAAAAAGGCGACGAGAAAACATCGACGCTGCGCACGGACGTGCCAGGCGGGGATGCCTCCGAAGCGGTGCGCAGAGGTCAGGCTTCAGCCGCGCCCAAGCCTGCTGAAGATAAGCCGCGCGACGAAGATCGTCCGGCAACCCCGGCTGCTCCCGAGAGGAAGTAAAATTTATGCATGCGAACAATCGCGAACTGTCTCTGACCGAAATCCTCTCCACGGCATTGAGCGGAATGCGCGCGACTGCGCAGGCCGCATCGCTGCCCGAAGTGACTGAAGAGTATCCTGACACGCGCCCAGCGCTGCCGTGGGGCACGAAGGCCCAGCTCTACGTGGAGGTGCTCGACTGCATCAGCTGCTACAAGTGCGCGAAGGCCTGCCCGAGCGACTGCATCCGCATCGATTCGGTGCGCGCCGCGGCTGGCACGCTGGCGGACACCAGCGACGGACACAAGCGTACGTTCGAAGTGATTCGCTTCGACATCGACATGAGCCAGTGCTGCTACTGCGGGCTCTGCACGGGCCGCTCGTCGTATGTCCCTGCGGAATCGAAAGATGATCCGGCGGCGCTCGCCGCAGCCGACAAGATTGCCGCGTGCCCGACGGACTGCATCAACTTCTATCCGCGCTATGAGAACGCGACGGAGGACGCCGGCAACCTTGTCTACCACTTCGCGAACTACAGTTTCGACGAAGCGCAGACGCGCTGGAATCTGCTGACGCCCGACAAGCGCCGCACCACGCACCCGGGAAAACCCGAAGCGGACTATGAAGGAGCGCCGCGCGACATTCCCGATCCGAGGCACGCATGAGCTCAGACATCCGCGACGACTGGTTTGCCCGCGATCCAGACATGCTTGAGCAGGAGAAGCAGCCGGACTCGGTGCACTTCGGCGAGCTGCCGCCGTCGGAACAACTAGAAGAGGAACCGGCGCGAAACCTTAAGGCGAGCGCGACGCCCTCACGCGGGTACCGCCAGAAAATTGAATTTGTCACGCGCGGCCAGAAAGACCTTGGCGAATCGATGCTGATGAACATGGGTCCGCAGCATCCCAGCACGCACGGCGTCCTGCGCATTGAGCTGGTCATGTCCGGCGAAGTAATTCAGGACGTACGTTGCCACATCGGTTACATGCACCGCTGCGCGGAGAAGGAATCTGAAAATTCGACATACATCCAGGCTGTGCCTTACACCGATCGACTCGATTACGTCGCGCCGATGACCAATGCGTATGCGTACAGCCTGGCCGTTGAACGCCTCATGGGCCTGAGCGTGCCCGCCGAGGTCGAGTTCCTGCGCATGGCGATCAACGAACTCGAACGCATTGCCAGCCATCTTCTGGCGATCGCCACGTTCGGAATCGACCTCGGCGCGTTTACGCCATTCCTGTATGCCTTCGAAGCCCGCGAGCGCATCCTGAAATTCTTCGAACTGCTTTCCGGCGGGCACCTGCTCTACAATTACATCTGGCCAGGCGGCGTGCAGCGCCAGCCTCCTTCCGATTTTCACGCCCGCATGGAGGAACTGCTGCGCGATGTCGAAACGGCGATGAGCACTGAGATTGATCCGGTGCTGACAGGGAACAGGATTTTTGTCGACCGGACCGCGAAAATTGGAATTCTTACGCCCGAGACCGCACTCGCCTATGCGATTACCGGTCCCAACCTGCGCGGATCAGGAATTTCACGGGATCTTCGCCGCGACGAACCTTGCGCACGCTATCACGAGCTCGATTTTGAAGTCTGCATCGGCAAGGGCGAGTATGGCCCGATCGGCTCATGCCTGGATCGCTACCTGGTCCGTGTTGCCGAGATTCGCGAAAGCATCAAGCTCGTGCGCCAATGCCTGCCGCGCATTCCAGAAAAGCAGTTTGACGTGCACGCAGGCCTTCCCGCGACGTGGAACGCACCCGCCGGTGAATGCTACTTCCGCTTCGAGACCGCGCGCGGCGAACTCGGGATTTTTCTGATTTCAGACGGAAGCGCCAAGCCTTACCGCTGCAAGTACCGCTCGCCGGGATTCCACTCCATCCAGGTCATCCCCGAGATTTCGCGCGGCTGTTACATGGCCGACATGCCCGCGATTATCGGCAGCCTCGACTTTGTGATGTGTGAGGTGGATCGGTGATGCTTTGCATCATGCATCAGGCATTACGCATCAGCGCTTCAACCACATGGCCGTGAACGTCCGTCAGCCTGAAATCGCGGCCGGCGTAACGATAGGTGAGGCGTTCGTGATCTAGGCCCAGGCAGTGCAGAATCGTGGCCTGCAGATCGTGAACGTGAACGGGCTTGTCGACGACGTGGAAGCCGAGGTCGTCCGTCGCGCCGTGCGTGATGCCGCCTTTGATACCGCCGCCGGCCATCCACATCGTAAACGCCTGCGGATGATGATCGCGGCCCATCGAGCGGCCGAGCACGGCGCTGCTTTCGACCATCGGCGTGCGGCCGAACTCGCCGCCCCAAATCACCAGCGTTGAATCGAGCATCCCGCGCTGCTTGAGATCCTGGACCAAGGCGGCGCTGGCGCGATCGGTCTTTTCAGCATTGCCCTTCACGTTGCCGGCCACATCGCTGTGCGCATCCCAGCCTTCATGATAAATGTTGATGAAGCGCACACCGCGCTCGACCATGCGGCGCGCGAGCAAACAGGCGCGCGCAAACGACGGCTTGTCCGGATCGCAGCCATACAGCGCCAGCGTTTCCTTGCTCTCGCTTTTCAGATTCATCAGCTCGGGCGCAGACGTCTGCAGGCGGTAAGCCATCTCGTAATTGGCGATGCGCGTGGCAATTTCCGGATCGCCATCGGCAGCCAGACGCTGCTGGTTCAGCGCGCCGATGAGATTGATCGAATCGCGCTGCAGCGCCTCGTCGGCACCCTGCGGCGAGCTGACATTCAGAATTGGATCGCCCGAATTGCGGAAGCGCGTGCCGGAATAGAGCGTCGGCAAAAATCCGCTGGACCAGTTGGCCGCGCCGCCGCTGATGCCGCTGCCGGTGCTCATCACCACGAATGCCGGAAGATCTTTTGTTTCGGCGCCCAGGCCGTACGTCGTCCATGAACCGATGCTCGGCCGGCCCGGCTGCGAAAATCCTGTATTGAAGAAAATCTGCGCGGGCGCGTGATTGAACTGGTCTGTCTTGCACGAGCGGATAATGGCAATGTCGTCGACGACTTTCGCCAGGTGCGGCAGCATCTCCGAAAGTTCAGCGCCGCTCTGGCCGTGCTTTGCGAATTTAAAGCGCGGACCGAGTACCGCGGCATCAGGCCGGATGAACGCGTAACGCTGGCCGCCGATCACGGAAGGCGGCAGCGGCTTGCCTTCAAGCTTGGCGAGCTCGGGCTTGTTGTCGAAGAGCTCCAGCTGTGAGGGCGCGCCGGCCATGAACAGGTGGATTACAGCTTTTGCTTTTCCGGGGTAGTGCGGCTTCTTCGGGCTGAGGGCGCTGCCCGGCTTGTCCTCGGCGCGCGCCGAGCGTGCCAGTGAGTCGGTCAGCAGTCCGGCAAGAGCGATTTTGCCGAGGCCGATGCCGCAGTTTTCGAAGAAGTGCCGCCGCGTGATCTCCCGCGCGTGGCCTTTCAGATCCGTGCCGCAGTTACAGTCCATCGCATCACCTCTTGGTCACCGTTTCATCCAGATTCATCACCACGCGGGCCAGAGCGGTCCATGCCGCACGTTCGGCGGCGTCGCCCTCGCCAGCGCCGGCCAGCTTCGACGCATTTTCTGCTTTGGTTTTAAATGCTTCGCGCTGTTTCGAGACGAATGCCAGCAGCATCGTGATCTCGCCGGCTTCGGGCGGCCGCACCAGGCAGCGGCGGAAAATCTCAGTGACGCGCTCGGCATCGGTGCCCTGCTTTTTCACGGCTTCACGGCCGAGCTGTTGCGCGGCTTCGTGGAACATCTGGTCGTTGAGCAGCGTCAGCGCCTGCAACGCGGAGTTCGACACTTCGCGGCGCGCGAGACAGGATTCGCCGGTTGGTCCGTCGAAGGTGTTGTACATCGCGAACGGCGCGGTGCGCTTGATGAAGGTGTACAGGCTGCGGCGATAGCGGTCTTCGCCGCTGCTGGCGGTCCAGTTCACGGCGCCGTACGTGCCTTCAGAGGTGACGCTCGCCGGCTGCGGCGGGTAAACGCCAGGCCCGCCCATTTTTGCTGAGAGCAGGCCGGCAGATTTCAGCGCGCTGTCGCGGATGATTTCGGCTTCGAGGCGGAAGCCCGGGCCGCGCGCGAGAAGCACGTTCGCCGGATCGCGCTGCGCGAGCTCGGGCGTGACCACTGCTGATTGTCTGTACGTGGCGCTCGTAACGATAAGTTTATGGAACTTCTTCACCGACCAGCCCTGCTTGACAAACTCAAGCGCCAGCCAGTCGAGCAACGCCGGATGCGACGGCATTTCTCCCTGATAGCCGAAATCTTCGAGCGTGCGGACCAGTCCGCGCCCGAAGAAGGCTTGCCAGTGACGGTTAACCGTCACACGCGCGGTGAGCGGATTTTCAGGCGCCAGCAGCCACTGCGCAAAGCCGAGACGATTGTTTGGAGCGCCAGCCGGCATTTTCGGCAGGAACGCAGGAATGCCCGCGGCGACCGGGTCTTTCGGCTGCGTGTATTCGCCGCGATGGTAGAGCACGGTCTTGCGCGGGTTGTTCGCCGGCCGCTCGCGAAGCGCCAGCGTCGTCTGCAATTTCGGAATCGAATTGCGGAGGTTTTCAATTTCCTTGCGCGCAGCGGAGAGCTCAGGCGCTGTTTCAAGAAACCGCTGGAAGAGCGCGTCCTTTTCTTCGGGCGTGCGCTGTGCGGCCGGCTTCGTCAGTAGCGCTTCGACGTTCGCGGGATGACCGCGCGCTTCGGCCCCGGTGCTGCCGGCGACAGAAATTCTGAAATGACCCAGCGGGCAGGCGAAGTGGCGTTCGAACATCATCTGCAGCTCAAGCGAGCCATCCAGATCGACGGGCTGCTCCAGCACAAAAACCGCCGCGTTCGCTTTTCCTTGTGCGCCATTCACCGACCAGCCCGAGGACATGTTGCCGTCCTGCGTCTGCAGCGCGCCGTTCTTATTATCCTGCGGGAATGACTGCGTGGCTTTCGCGACTTTCAGCCGCTTTCCGCCCAGCAGGATGTGGAACTCGCTCAGAAAGAAGTCGCCTTTCGGGCCTTCGTAGTAGCACATGCCCGGCCCGTTGTTCGGGAGGCTCTCGTGCGGCAGCACTTCCAGGCGCAGCGCTGCGATCTTCTGAAGCTTCGCATCGAATTTCAGCGTGTAGGTGTCGCTCTTGGTGACATCGCCGCTGCCGAGCAGCGAGCCGTCCGGCTGAATTTCCAGGTGCGGCATGTTCGTCTTGATGTCCGTCGGCCGCAGAACCTGCCAGGCCACAGCTTTCTCCGCTTCGGTTTTCTCCCATTCGGCGAAACGCGACTCTATAACCTCCTTGCGGCGTGCTTCAGGCGGCCGCGTGTCGGTGATTTCGGCGCCGAGCGAAAGCCGTAAGCGTCCGATGACGTGCTGCGTGCCGTAATTCTGATCGAGCTTGACCGTCCAGAGTCCTCCTTCAGGAAGCTCCACCGGCTTTTCGAAAACGAACGTCGCGCTGCGGTCTTTCATCTCGGTCTTCGTGTTGCCATCGTCAATGGCCCAGCCCGTTTCGGGCTTGCCGTCGATCGCGTGCGCGATGTCGAAATCCTTCTGCGAGAAGTCAGCTGTTGCTTTTGCAACCTTCAGCACGTTTGCCGCGTCAGGCGTCTTCTTTGGCGCGACGCTGATCGAGAGTTCAGACAGAACGAAATTGCCGTGTGGCGTGCGGCCGGGGCCGGCTTTGCCGTCTTTGAGCACGTCAAGCTTCAGCCGGCTGAACGCGCCGGGGCCGCTTTCAAAGGTGAGTGTGTAGCTGTCTTTGTCAGGCGCGCTGCCGCTGAACTTCACCGCGCCGTCAGCTTCGACGCTCGCCGGGACACCGCTGGCGGCCGTCACCTTCGGCTGGGTTTTCTTCCAGTCCATATCGCTCGAGATCTGCCACTTCGCAGGAAGCTCTTTCGTAAGTTGAGCGATCTTCGTTTCGATCTCTTCGCGCCGCTTTTCGCGGGCAGCATCGGGAATGCTGTAATCGGGCTCGTCCGTGTTATTCAGATATGCGAAGAGGCCGAAATATTCTGTATGCGTGATCGGATCGTATTTGTGCGTGTGGCACTGGCAGCAGCCAACTGTCAAACCCAGCCACGCGGTCGAGGTCGTATTGATACGATCGACGACGGCGTAGTAGTGGAACTCGAGCGGATCAATACCGCCTTCTTCGTTGAGCATCGTGTTGCGGTGGAAGCCGGTCGCGACGATATCATCGGCCGTCGCGTTCGGCAGCATGTCTCCGGCAAGCTGCTTGAGGGTGAACTGATCGAACGGCATGTCGGCATTCAGCGCGCGCACGACCCAGTCACGGTACGGCCAGATCGTTCGCGCGCGGTCTTTTTCGTAGCCGTTGGTATCGGCATAACGCGCCAGATCCAGCCAGCGCCGCGCCCAGCGTTCACCGTATTGCGGCATCGCCAGCAGCTTGTCGACGAGTTTGTCATAAGCGTCCGGCGCGGTGTCTTTGACGAAAGCGTCGGCCTCTTCTGGCGTGGGTGGAATGCCAATGAGGTCCAGATACAGGCGCCGCGCAAGCGTATAACGATCCGCTTCCGGCGACTGTTTGAGGTTTTCCTTTTCCAGGCGGGCGAGAATGTGCGCGTCTATCGGATTGATCACGCGGCCGCTTTCAGGCTTTACGGCTGGAACAGGAGCTTCGGACGGCCGCACAAAAGCCCAGTGCGCATCGTACTTGGCGCCCGAGGCGATCCAGTCCTTCAGAATGCTTTTTTCCTTCTCACTTAGAACGCGCTTGGTCGAAGGCGGCGGCATGATCTCTTCGCTGTCGGTCGTCACGATGCGCTTGATCAGCTCGCTCGCGTCGGGCTTGCCGGGAACGATGGCCTTCTCGCCCGACTTCGCTTCCTTCAGAGCCTCTTCGCGGATATCCAGACGCAGCGCCCCCTTGCGGGTTTTGTCGTCCATGCCGTGGCACTTGAAACAATACTGCGAGAGGATCGGCCGGACATCACGGTTAAAATCGACTTCCGCGGCAAAGGATGAGGCCGCCAGAAAAAGCGCAAGCAGACTGAGCCGGACGGGCAGGGAAGGCGGGCGGGCTGCCATGGGATACTCCGCGACGTTGTGTTACGAATCGTGATATTTGTCATACAAAAAAAGTGAGCTTGTGGCTAGGTTTATTTCAAGAATTGTCCGCAATAAAGCGCGGGATCCTGCGTCTATATTAGGGAAGATTTTGGAACGGCTGAGCCTGCCGGAACGCACATGTGCGTTTGTGGACAGATTTGGAACCAAAGGCAGGCTCGGCCATGCTGCACGGTGCAACTTTTTTCAGAGTTTCGATGGTCGCCCCTCCTTAATATAGTGAGCGGGCCGGCGACACGCCGGCGGTCCCAGGAGCTTTCGCCATGCGCAGGTACCTCGCAATGAGCATCTTTTTACAACTTCTCTCGCTTCCGCTCTTCGGAGGAGCCAAAGAAATCGACGTTCCGCCCGCGGCGCACAAGTCTGTGGCGGCAACGCTCGCGCTGCGGTTGCGCTTTTTCAACGAACGCAACGATCCGAAAGCGAAGGACTGGACGACGTCTAAAGCCGAGGCCGCGCAGAAGGAACTCGACGCGATCAACAAAGATCTCGAGCGCCTCGCCGCCGGCAAAGCCTCGCTGCCGCTGGGCAAGACGGTGCTGATGGGAATGCAGTCGGATCTCGATGACAGCCAGCAGCCATACAGTCTTTACGTTCCGCCGGATTACGACGGCTCAAAGCCGTTCCCGCTTGCCGTTCTGCTTCATGGGCAGGGCATGTTCAATCCGCTGCAATGCAACGCGGTGCCGATCGGCAAGATGATCGTGCTCGCGCCGCAGGGCCGCGGCGGCATGGATTACATGTACGTGGGCGAGCAGGATGTGCTGCAGGCGATCGACGAAGTGAAGGGCCTGCTGAAGATCGACGACGAGCGCGTGTATCTCTGCGGCGCATCGATGGGCGGCGCCGGATCGTTTCACCTCGCGTCAAAGTTTCCGGACCGCTTTGCCGGCATCATGGCGCTGTGCGGAAACACTGACATCAACGTGTGGCAGAAATTGTGGAAGTGGCAGACGCCGCAGGATTCGCCGATCGCGCGCGTGCGACATTTCTTGAGAGAGGACACCTGTTCGATCACGTACGCTGAAAATCTGCATAACGTCGCGATTGTCGCGCTGCAGGGCGAAGCGGATCCGATCGTCAATCAGCTTCACGCGCGGAACATGAACGAGCGCCTTAAGCAGCTGGGCCATCCGAATTTTCAGTTCCACCTGCTGCCGTACGTGACGCACAGCATCTCCGCGAATTACGAACTGGGATTGAAGAACATGGTTCGCATCGCGAAGCCCGCGCGCGTGCGCTACCAGACCGCGTGGCTGCGTTATCCGGGCGCGTACTGGCTCAGGATTCACGGCATCGAGCAGCGCCTGCAGCATGCGAACATCGACGGCCGCGCGGACGCAGAGAGGAAGTTGATTGATGTCAAAACGCAGAACGTCACAGAACTCTCGATCGAGCGCGCGAAGCTGCCGTTCGACGGCACGCCTGCAGAAGTGTTCATCGACGCACAGAAAGTCGACGCAGCGGCAACGCGATTTGTGAAGAACAAAGAGAACAACTGGGTTGCCGGAAAAGCAGAGGAAGCGAGAGCATTTCCACCGCGCAAGAGCGCCAGCATGGAAGGCCCGGTCGAGCACGCGTTCATGTCGCGGTTTTTGATTATTGCAAACGAAGATGCCCCGCGTTCGAAGTGGACCGACGAGAATCAGCGCATGTTCGATGCGGTGGAGATGGCCGCGTCGGACTTTGTGGCTCAGTGGAAAACACGTTTTGCAGTGCCCTGCCGACGGAAGAAACTGAATGAACTGAGCGAGGCGGATATTGCAGATTCAAACCTGGTATTCATCGGCGATGCCATACCCGCGAAGATCAAAGAAAAGCTCCCGCTATCTGTTCAGCAAAATGGCATCCACTTCGGGGGCAAGGTCTACAACGGCCCGAATGCCGGCGCGATCTTCTGTTATCCCAACCCAGTTAATCCCGCGAAATACGTTGTTGTTATCCATGGCACAACGCCCGAAGCCTACTCGGACATTCATGTGCGCTTCGGCAACTGGTTCGACTGGGTGCCTTACGACTTCCGCCGTCACTATGATTTCGCGATCTTTGACGATCTCACCAGCGGCCGCCACCCGGAGACATTCCTGACGTGGGGTTTCTTCGGCGAAGACTGGCAACTGAAGCCGGAACTGCAGTTCAACGCTGTGCCGTCCTTCCGCGAAAGACTGCTGCCGCGCGTGCTGCTTAAGCCGCAAACGGCGCAGGCGCGGGAAGCGCTGCCACTCGATGAGGTCGCTCCCAAGAGCAACGGTGTGACGAAGGAATACCTCGAGCGCAATCGTACGCTCGATGGGTCGGTGCTGCAGATCGCTGGCAAGAACTTTGAGCGCGGACTCTGCGCGCGATTTCCGTACGCGCTCACGTTTGATTGCAGCGGCTACAAGCGCTTCAAGGCGACCGCGGGAGTCAGTTGGGACGGAAAGACCGAGCCGAGCGACGACCGCAAGCAGAGCGAGAAAGTCACGGTCAAAGTCGAGGCCGACGGCAAGACGCTTTTTGAAGCGGGCGAGCGGACCTGGCGCAGCGAGCCGCTGGAGATCGACGTCGATCTTGGCGGCGCCAAATCGCTGACGCTCTCGGCGACCGGCGGGCTCTCATGGCTGAATGGAAGTTTTATCTGGGCCAATGCCCGGCTGGAAGGGCTGGCTCCCGCCGAAGGAAAGCCGGCCAAAGACGAGAAGAAATCGAAGAAGAAGTGACAGTAATGCCGCGCACAAACGCGGTTGCACGGGCGCCGATTACGACACGCCTCGACCAGTAGCACAGATGAGCGAAAACATGCTACTACGAGCCAAGAGCCAAGAGCCAAGAGCTAAGAGCCAAGAGCCAGCGAAAACGGTTTCAGCGCGCCGTCGTCAACGTAGCCAGCTGGCGCGTCGCACCACGGCGGCAGAACGATCAGGCGGTATCCGGCGCCGAGGTCCTCGCTGATCGGTTGGTGCGTGTGGCCGCAGATCAAGACTTTGCAGCCGTTCGCTTCAAGACGCCTGCGTGCTGCTTGAAGATCGATCGCAACGACGCTTTTGGGCTTGGATGATTTGTCGGCCTGCGTGCGGCTGCGAATGCGCTCGATAGTCCGGCGCGCGAAGCTCCAGGGCATCAGCCAGAAGAGGACCTTCACCGGGAAACTGCGGATGATGGAACGGAAGCGCAGGTAACGCGTGTCGGCGGTGCAGAGCAGATCGCCGTGCTCCAGCCAGAGCGGCCGCGAATCGTTGAGCGTGATGCCTTCGCCGTCGCCGAGAATCGTGGCATTGAATCGCCGCTGAACGTAGCGGCCGTAAGCGAAATCGCGGTTGCCGTAAAAGAGGAAAATTTTGACGCCGGCTTTACTCGCGGCATCAAGAGCGGAGAGATCGGCGCGGTAGATCTCGAAGAGCGCGGCGCGGTATTCGTACCAGAACTCGAACAAGTCGCCGACGATGTAGAGCTCGATGGGCCGTGCCGCCGCTTCGTTGGAGAGTCGCTTGAGAAAATCGCGGAAGTGTTTTGCCCGCGGCGTATCGAGACCGTCGAGGTGCAGGTCGGCGATGAAATAGCGAACGGGGCTCTGGGCTGAAACAGGGGATGCGGCCGATGCAAGCGGAAGGGGCTTCATGTGGAAGCCAGAGTGTAAAAGCAGAAGTCCAGAGCCGCAACAGGCTCTGGACTTCCGCAGTTAGAACGCGTTCAACTCTTCTTTTCGTCTTTCGCGTCTTTCTTTTCTTCCGGTTTCTCGTCTTTGCCTTCGTCCTTCTTTGCAGTCTTGGGCAGAAGCGGGTTGTTCTTGTTCGCCGCGGCCATGTCTTCCTGGCGGTACTTTTCGAGAAGCTCTTTGTCCTCGCGCAGGATCTTGACCTTCGATTCGGCCCACCATCGTTTGAAGGCCATGGACGAATCCTTGTCTTTCGCCGCTACGTTGGCTTTGGTCGTCTTGTTGAAAGCCTCAACGAACTTTTCAAACTCTTCGCGCTGCTTCTTGATGCCGAAATTCGGATCGCCGCCAAGCGTGCCGTTGCCGCCGGAATAACCGGCGGTGTTGTCGCGGCGGTACCCGGTAATCAGTTCGGGGTAGCGCAGCTTGCTGCCGTACTCAACAAGCGTCTCGCAGATAAGGTATTTGAATTCGCAGTTTCTCATGTGTTCAGCGTAGGCAACACGCGATTCGAAATCGTTCATCTTCGCGTTGTTGAATACCTGTACCAGCAACTGCGCCAGGCTCTGGTCGCGGCAGGGCATGTTCGCGAGCAGCTTGAACGCTTCGATGCGGACGTCTTTAAAATTGCTGGTCTGAATGACCGTCGTCAGCAGCTGCCAGGTACTGCGATCAACCGCCCCCTCGAGCTCAGCAAGCGCCTTCAGGTCTTCCTCTTTTTCGAGGCCCTTATAGGACTTTTTGAATTCGTTCTGTTTCTGAGTTTCTTCGGGGCTCACGGCGGCCAGGGCAAGCTGAGCCGTACCCGATACGACCGCCAGAAGCAGGAAAATTCCTATCGTGCGCACCACAACCTCCTCCGTTTCAATGCCTTGCGTGCAAGTCTGACGTTTCAGCGCCTGATATTATTAGCGCAGGACCGAATAGCAATCTTTATGTCTAACGTGCAGGCTGCTTTAACATTGCTTCTTTTTTTGGATTTCACCCTGCCTCCGCTATACTTTAACGTCCCGCTTCCAGGGTATTGCACCTTGAGGGAACTATGCCTGTAACGCTGCATTGCCAGAACGGCTCACGCGCCGGGCAGACCTTCACATTCACCGAACAGGTGATCACGATCGGCCGCTCTGCGTCCTGTATGCTTGTGTTTACTACCGAAAAAAGCGTCAGCCGCAACCATTGCGAACTCTACTTCTATGAAGGGCAGCTGGCCGTTCGCGATCTGGGCAGTTCAAACGGCACCTACATTAATGGCGTGCGCATCAGTGTGCCGACAATGCTGCCGCCGGGAAGCATTCTGAAAATTGGCGACCACGGCCCCGAACTGCGGGTCGGCGACGGGCAGGACGACGGAGCGGATGCGACATTGATGACCGCATCGCCTCCGGTGATCAGTTATTCGCCGGCTGCTCCGTCCGCGCATGCCAGACATAGCGATGCGGCTGGCGCTCAGTCTCAAGGGTCCTCGTCCCCGGTGCGCACGACCGTCCCGGTCGTCCTTGTGCTCGTGCTGCTCGCAGGCGGAGGCTGGTTTGGATACCAGAAGTACGTGGAAGCGCAGATTTGCGAGGAAGTGACGTTCGCGATTCGGCGTGGAGAAACTGGCAAGCGCAGGCACGGCGAGGAACTGGATGAAGTGCTGGCTGCAGTTGAAGCGGTCCTGCAGAAACACGCCGAGCAGAAAAGTGTGGATCTGCAGCCGCTGCGCGAACTCTTTCAGCGACTGAAAGCCCGCAAGGAACTGCTGCGTGATCGAGCGAACCGCTTCGCCAATCTGCTGACGGATGCCGATAAGCTGACGCGCGGCAAGCCGTCCGAAGCGCTCGAAAAGATAGCGAAGGCAGAGGAACTCGGACAGGCGGATGCGATCACGTACCTGCCGGACTTGAACGCTGGGGCCAATCCGTCAGTTGAGTTCCGCAGAGCGCTCGCGCGCCGCGTGGCCGAGGAGCACGCGCGCCGCAAAGAGGACTTTGAAACGCTTCTTAAAGCTGCACAAGCAGCGCTCTCCGCACAGATGCCGGACAAAGCGCTCGAAAAACTCGAGGAAGCCGAGCGCATCGGAAGTGCTGATTCAGCAAAGGAGTATCCGGACCTGCTCCAAGGGCTCTCGCCACAGATCGGCGTTCTTAAAGACGAGGCCAGGACGTGGAAAGCCTTCCAGGACTATCTGCGCATTGTGGATCTGGCGCGCCAGCAGCAGGATTGGGACGCGGTGCTGACGAACCTGAAACCCGCGCTCGCGCTGCCTGGAATTGAAAAGCACCCGCGCCGTACGGAAGCTCTCGAGCTCAACCGAAGCGCGCGCAGGATTGTCGATGATTTCAAACTGAAGCTTGAGCTTGCAGAGCAGTTCCTCGCGACCGGACGCTTCGAGCAGGCCGAAACAGCATTCAAGGAAGCTGAAAAAGTCTGGGTCCTTTCTCCGCAAAGAACCCGCATCCGCGAAGCCATTCTCAAAGCGCAGGAAGGCATTCGCGAAGCCCGCATCTCGGCGGCCAAAGAGGCTGGAGAGCGCGCGCTGGCAGCGAAGGACTATAAGGCGGCAGAGGAGGCGTTCACCCGCGGCCTGGCACAGGACAAAGACGCGTACGCGCTCATTGAAGGCCTTAAAAAAGTAAAGATGGGCAAGGCGCGCGAACTGCAGGACGAAGCGGAGGAGCTGCAGGCAAAAAATAAGACCGCTGAGGACTGGAACAGAACCGCCGCGAAGTATGCAGAAGCTGCGAAGCTCAGCGCGGAACTGGGTGACAAGCGCAACCAGGCCGTGAACATCAACAACCAGGCTTTCTGCACGGACCCGGAGCGCAATCCAGGCGGCGATCTCAAGCGCGCGATCGAGCTCTACGAGCAATCGCTGGCGCTGCACAGGCAGGTGAACGATCCACGCGAGCTTGCCGTGACGCTCTCCAATCTGGGAGCGTGTCTGCTTAAGCCGGGAACCTGGGACAAATCGCTGGAGTATTACCGCGAGGCCGAAGCGCTCGCCAAAAAGTCCGGCAACGAAAAGACGCTGGCCATATCCCTGGCCAATATCGGTCTGTGCCTGCAGCCGGGAAACGCGACAGGCGGAGACTGGAGCCGCGCGATCGATCACTACGAGCGGGCTGTGCCCATAATGGCCAAACTGGGCGATAAAAAGTCGCTGGCCATCGTGCTGAAGAGTGTTGGTTACTGCTGGCTGCCTGACAAAAGCTGGGCCGGAAACTGGGCGAAAGCAGTGGCCTCCTTTGAGGAAGCCGTGCGTTATGCGCGTGAAAGCAACCAGACCAAGACGCTTTTCCAGGCACTGAAGAGCCTCGCCTTCTGTCAGCGGCCGAACAACAATCCCGCTGGTAACTGGGCCAAGGCTATCGCGCTCTACAATGAAGCAATCGAGATTGCGACACAGCTGGGTGAAAATGAGGAACTGGTCTCGCTGCAGCACGCGCTGGCGCAGTGCCACATCCCAAAGAGTAATCCAGGTGGAAGCTGGGAACGCGCACTCGCTCTTTACGAGAAGGCCTACGACATGGCGGTGAAACACGGCTCCGCGCCGACGCAGGCGCGCATTGCCAGCGAGTGGGGCACGTCGCTGCAGCCCGACGAAAACCCGGGAGGAAACTGGGCTCGCGCGCTGGCGCTCCATGAGCTTGCAGTCAAGCTCTACACGCACGCCGGAGACAACCTGAACCTGGCCAATGCGCATTATGACCGCGGCACATGCCTTCGGATGGACAAGAATCCTTCCGGCGACTGGTTCCGCGCGGCCCAGGCCTTCGAAGAAGCCGCGCGCCTTTATGCGAACGCAAAATTCAAGCGCGAGGAAGGCCTCTCGTACAATCGCCAGGCGTTTTGCATGATTAAAGGCGATTCGGTGAACCTGACGCCCGAAGCACGAGCGTTGTTCCTGCGCGCCGGAAAGCTTCTGCGCGAAGCGGGCGATGAAAAGTCGGCGGAAAACTCAGAGAGCTGGGCAAAGCTGAATTGAGCGCTTCAGCTGCGGCGGATTCCGATTTCAACAAGAAGCAGGACGATTGCGGCGGCGATCAGCCACGGACTGAGCAGGACCATTTCGCGAGCGGCTTTTTTCTTTGAAGCCCACTGAAAGAGATCGGTTGCGCTTTCGATCACTTGCGAATCGCCGCCGGCTTTCGCTGCCAAAGCTTGCATGGCCGCTCGGTCGGTTCCGAAGCGGCGGAGTTCGGCAGAGTACGGCACAGTGACGAAGCGTTCATGAAGCAGCCGGCCAGCGTCGTGAATGCTTAAGCGGTAAATGCCCTGTGTGAGCCCTGGAACCATGGCGCGGTAGACGCCTGGCGCGGATGCATGGAGCGGGTGCGTTGATGCTTTAGTCCGAACCTGCTCAGCAGCTTCGCCGGCGCTGTTCAGGCTTGTGAGCGTCAGCGTCAGGCGCCGACCGCTGATGGGAAGACCGCTCGCCGAGTCGCTGCCGCGGACTTCAACATCAAAGGCGTCATCGTCACCCGGTTCGGCGTGAACGGTCCAGGCGTCTGAACCAGCGCTACCGCGCGCTTCAGCCCACTCGAGGAGCGACGGCAGCAGCCGCCGGCCGCTCTCGCTGCTCAGCAGGGCCGAGCCGGCTTCGCCGTCCAGCGATAGCGCCAGGGCCGCACGACGTGACACCGCAGGCCAGTGTGAGCCAGAAAGAACTAAAAGTGGGTCGGGCTTACGTGACGACGAGGGATTCACGTTTGGTGCGGCAGATAACAGAAGCGTTTCCGTGTCCGGCTTGGCCCGCACCCGATTGCGGAAGCCGAGCAGCGGCCAGCTGCTGCCGGAGGGACCCAGCAGCGGATGTTCGTACGCGGCGCGCAGGCCGAAGGACTCGTAGCGCACGTAGAAATCTTTTTTCTGCGCCTCGAACGCCTGTTCCAGCCGCTGAGCCAGCTTCAGGAATTCGGGCGAGTAGCTTCCGCCGCCGGCTTCGGCCAGCGACTTCAGGAGTTTCTCGCCGGTGCTGTTGGCGTCTTTGCTGCTGACGTCGATGCCGAAGGAGAAGAGGGTGGTGCGGCGCACTGATTTTTCGTCACGCGGCTGCGGGCACAGCGTTCTGGCCGCCTGGACGATCTCTTCGGAAGGACGCTTGATGGTCTGGATGCCGTCGCTGAGCAGCACGACAAGCTGCTCTTCGGCGTCGTCCTTGGCGAGCGTCTCCGAGGCGAGTTTCAGTGCCGCGAGAAGATCGGTGTTCGCTTCGATCTGTACTTTTTTAACAGCGCTCAGGAACGTGTTGCGAGTGGGCTCGGCGGAGAGCGGCGCGGCCAGCTGCGCCGTTCCGGAAAAAGTAATCAAGCCCAGCCGGTCCAGTGGCTTGAGGCGCTGGACTGCCTGCGCGAGCTGCTCGGCCGCGAAATCAATCTTTCGCACACCGGCGCCAGCCGCGCCCATTTTCTCATCCATGGATTTCGAGACGTCGATCAGGAAGAGAACCGATCGCGTGCGGTCGTCTTCTGGTGTCATCTCAATTGGCAGTAACCGTTCCCAGGTGCCCTCGCGATGGCCGCCGGCGCCGAAAGCTTTCTCGCCACCGAAGGCAATCAGCGCCTTTCCATTGTCGACGGCGTCGGCGATGGCTGTTACTGCGGGCCCCTGGGTGAGCTCGCCTGCGGAGAAACCATCCACGACGATTCCGGCAGTTTGATCGTAGGCCGCCGATGTGGACGGCAGTGATTTCACATCGTACACACGCGTTTGAACCCCCAATGGCCGCGCGGGATCGCCTGCGAGGCGATCCAGGGTAGAGCCGCTCCGGGTGAGCACCGCCCAGAGCGCCGGGCCTTCGACGCGCAGAGCCGCTGAGAGAACGTTATTGGAGGAAATATCGCCCGGTAGATCGCCATCGGTGCCGCTGATTCGAGCCGTGTAGACAGCAATCCCGGCGGTCTCGGGCTTATCGAGCACCCGCACGGACGCGCGTAGTTCGCCTCCGGTGGTTGCTGCGTCAGTGGCGAGAGTGACGGTCTTAAAATCCACCGGGTAATCTTCGCTTCCGACTTTCTGGCGCCACACCGCCACTCGAAGGGTGCACGGCGTCTGCGAGGCGACAGTCACTTCGATCGGAATGCTGCGACCGATCTGCACTTTTTCGGGAACGCGCAGGGAGGCGATATGAACATCCGCTGAAGGTCCCAGTACTGCCGGCGTGGGCAACAGATCGATTCCGCTTCCTGATAGCGCCGCCGCGGCGCTCTGTTCGCTGCCGCGCGTGCTGCGGAAATCGGAGAGCAGCAGAATGGCCCTGCTTGCGGAGGATGCTCTGGAATCGGGGAAGAGGCTGCGCGCGAAATTGATTGCGCTGCCCACGTCCGTCGCGTTGCGATCAACGACCGTGGTCAACTGGAGAAGATCGGGCAAAAGCGGCGCTTCAACTTTCTTCCGGCGCGTGGAGGTGGTGTTTCTTTCAGTCGCGGCAGCAAGCGGACTGAAAGCGCGCTCAGTGCCCGCGGTTCCCCCAAACACCGTGAAAGCAAGCTCCGCCTGCTGTGGATCGAGCGCTCGGGCCAGTTCATTCAGCCGTGTCGATTGCGAACTGAGGTCGAAAATGCTTGAGCTGACGTCTGCGGCAACAACGATCTGCTGACGCTGCCCCTCGCGCGGGATTCTCAGCCCGGCGGCGGCCAGGGCGAGCAGCAGACCCGCACAGCCTTGCAGAATAAGGCGGCGCACGAAACGGCGGCGCTGGAGACCCACATTTCCGGCGCCACCCCGCACCCGGAACCATTGCGCGACGAGCAGAACGCTCAACGCGGGGACGAGGAGCAGAAGCCAGGGTTGTGAAAACCACGAAACCAACTGAAGCGATCTCCTCTGAGCGTATCCGGCGTGCCGGGCCGCGTTTCCCGTCATACCCGGTACAGAAAGTGGGCAGACCGATTACATCTAGACGCATCTGGCGGCGACTTCTACAATGGAAGCAAAAGCGGCTCCATGCAAAAGTTTTTGCTGATACGAGTAAAGGCCAAGCGTCATAAATGATGGCAGGTTTGTGTAATGTCAAACGTCATAAGAGTGGTCTGGAGCAGTTGAAGTCACAGCCGGCAAGCGGCAGAACATTATACAGATAGCCTGATCGCGCGGCACATCAACCTGGGACTAAAAACATGGCAGATCCAGCGAAACGAAAAGATGGAAATACGATGCGACTGAAGCCCAAGCCAAAGAAGGGCAGTCTGGTCTCGACCTTTGTCTTCGTGATATTTTTGGGTGTCGCGGTGGGTTGCGGGATTGTCTACAAAGACCAGATCCTGGCCATGATTAACAAGCCGCAGCAGCAACCGGCTCAACCGGCCCCGCAGCCTCCCCCTGCACCCGTGGCAAAGGTCGATAAAGCGCCAGATGCCGCTCCTCCACCGATCGCCAAGCCGACGGCCCCGCTCGAAAAACCGAAGGTTCCAGAGCAGCCGCTTCAAAGGATTGTTACGGGAGCAGATGACGAAGCGGCAAAGGCGGGAATCGCGCAGGGTGTGGCGTTGCTGGAGAAGCTCGAGTTCGAAAGAGCGGCATCGGTGTTCAAAAGTCTGAGCCAGCGCAAGCTTGGTTCGGCGATGAAAGCCGAAGTATCCACCTGGGAGAAAAAAGCAACGGCGTTCGAACTGGCCACGCGCCATATTCCAATCTCTGAGTTTGCCACCGCAGAAACCACCTACCTGATCGAAACGCATGATGGCCGTGAAATGCAGGGCATCGTGAAATCCGAAACGGCTGACATGGTCACGCTGCAGCTGATCCAGAATCCCGTCTCGGTTGGACGCACGACGCTGCCGCTGCCGGTGTCGGATATCAAGAAGAAGACGGCAATCAGTCAGAAAGACCGCCGCGACGATTTTCTGCAGCTACTGGGCGGTCTTGAAAGCAACACGGCGATCAGCCGCAGCAGCGATTACTATGATTTGGTTTATGTCAGCAAGAGGCTTGGACTTGGTAAAGAATGTATCGAATACCTCAATCGAGCCTATAACGGTAATGAAAGCCGCCAGGCCGATCCCTACATTCACGACACGTTCCGCAAGGAAGTCATCCGCCGCTCGATTGATCGCTGTTCGCTGATGCTGGCCGCCGGCCGTGCCAAGCGTTTCGTTGAAGATGAACTCAACCGTCTGATCAAGACGCTTCCTGGCTACGATGTGGCGCAGGACGAAGTGGAATCGTTCCGGATGAAGGTCCTCAGCAAGATGCGCGACGATTTCAAGTCCACGATCACGCTCAAAGATCCAAAAAAGTCGGAAGTCGCGGTTAACAAGAAGGCTCCACCCGCGCAGAGCGCCAAGCAGCTGGCGACCGAAGGCGAGCAGATGGAGTTTGTCGTTGAAAGCGGCGGCGTGACAGGCAGCGGCGCGGCGGGCCCTATCGTCGAGCAGGCGAACGCGAAGTACGAGGAAGGAATGAAGGTGTACCGTAATTTTCGGCAGGGAACGAACGGGAACAACAATGAAATTCTTAAGACCGCTATGAAGCATTTGGAGGCCGCAGTGGACCTCTATGATCAGGCCCTCAAAAAGGACCCCTCCAACAAATCGGTTCTGGATCGCCAGACCGAAGCCAACATGATTGTTTATGCCTGCAAGAAGTATGCTACCTTATAAACAGCGAAGATGTAACGTAAGATATTATGCTATATATAGTTGAGAGATGAAGGAGATGATTCCGCCACCGCAACGTCTGCACGTGCGGTGGCGCCGACTAGCAGAATAAGTGCGAAATTCCTCTACCAAACTGCCATTTAGAAAACAAAAATCTTTACTTTTTTTTCTGCGTTCCTAAAATCAGTGCTCAGGTGGGCACTCCGACGTTAAGGCTCCTTAGTGAGAGACTTAAGGTGCCGCAGTCGAACTGACGCGGACGTGCTAATTCTTTGTTGTTTTTCGATTTGCAAGGGCGTTAGCAGACAGCTCCAACTGCTTTGGCCGTGGCTCGAAGGAGGTCCTAAGTGATCTCGGGGATGATCAACTACTATGAAGTTCTGGAAGTGCAACCGGAGGCAAGCGCCGATGAGATCAAACGCTCATTCCGTCGTCTAGCCAAAAAGTACCATCCAGATCACAACTCGACTCGCACAAAGTGGGCCGAAGCGAAGATGCGCGTCATCCTGAAGGCCTACGACACGCTCATGAACGAGGCCGAGCGTGCCGATTACGACCGCAAGCTGCGCCCGTTCCTCAAAGCGTACCAGGACCCGTATCGCGAGAATCTGGCCAAGCGCCAGGACGATCCGGCCGCGCAGTCGCGCCTGATTCTGTACAACCTTCTTAATGACGATCCGCGCGCCGCGATCGAGATCTACGAGCGCATGCGCAAGCGGGACGACAACTTCGAAGTCTGGCAGTACCTGGATCAGAAAGACTACCTGGACTGCCAGTTCCTCATGGGCGAAGAGTACGAGCGCCAGGGTAACTGGAAGCAGGCTTTGAAGTTCTACGAGAACGTGTACAACGCAGAACGCAACTCGCCGATGCGCTTCTTCCTTGAAGAGGTCAAGGACCGCATTCGCGACATCTACTGCAAGAAAGTCGCGCGCCGCTGCAAGCCCATCGAATCGGTCAAGATCTACGAAAAGGTCATGGCCATGGGCGTGAGCAAGAAGACGGAAGCGTATCTGCATAAGAAGATCGCCGAGAGCTACTTCAAAGGCAGCGTCGAGAAGAAGGCTCGCTTCCATCTGCGCCGCGCGTTTGAGCTGGAACCGAAACTCAAGGGCGCCCAGAAGATCTGCGAGAAGCTCGCGGTTAACCGGCACTAATTTTGGGTTAACTGACGTTGGATCAGAAGCAGGCAGAATGAAACGTTCTGCCTGCTTTTTTGTTGCCCGATAAAAATATTTTCAAAAAAGTGCGTTTAATCCGCACACGTGCGGCAAAGTGGTCGGTGAGGAGCGGAAAATGTCAGAGCAGACTCCACTGGAAACGATTCTTACGCGCGTGCTGGATGGCGACTCCGACGCCTTCGCTGAAGTCGTGCGCCGGTACCAGAAGGACGTATGGCGGGTGGTCGTCTCGCTTCTACATAACTTCGACGCATCGCAGGAACTCGTCGAACAGGTCTTCGTTGAGGCCTATCTCTCGCTGGACCAATTTGAACGCGGTAAGGACTTCTCCTTCTGGATTAAAGGCGTGGCACGCAATGTTGTCCGCGAAGAGCTGCGCAAAAAGACGCGCGAAAGCAAGCGCCTGGAAGTCTACCGCGACCACCTCATTGCCAGACTCGACGACGATGCGCAGGCCGAATCGCACGAGTCGGAGCTGAAAGAATCGCTCGCCGGCTGCCGTGAGAAACTGCCTGAAGTATCCGCGCGCGCGCTCGATCTGCGTTACCGGCAGGGCAAGAGTTTCGAAGAAATCGCTGAAGAGATGGGCCGGACGGTGGAAGCCACGCGGCAGCTGCTCTCGCGCGTGCGCATTCTGCTGCGGGATTGCATTGACCGGAGAATGGCGCAGGTATGAGCCGCGTTCAGGATCTCACGCTGAAGCTGCTGGATGGCGAGCTCAACGAAGCTGGGCAGGCCGAGCTGCGCCGCCTGATCTCCGCTGATCCGCAGGCGGCCGATGAGCACATCGCAATACTGGAACTCGAAGCCGCTCTGCGGGCGGAACAGGAAATTGACCTTACTGATGAGATTCTCGAACGAATCCAGCAGATCGCCGGCGAGAAAACCCAGAAGAGCGTGCTCGATAAGATAAAAGCACGCAGCAGCCCGGCGTGGAAGCGCGCGCAAACGGGTAAGCGCAAGGCGATCTCTGCACCTGTTACCGCAAACACACGCAGCACGGTGCGACGCGTGCGCCGCCCGCGCGAGAATCCTTTCGGTGCCGGGCTGCTGATTGCCGCGTCGCTGGCTATTGTGCTTCTTCTGGCGCTGTTCGTCTCTAAAGGCAAGCCGGCACGGGAAAGTGCTGTCGCTCTGGCCGCCCTTCAACACGCGCCGGCAGGCACGAGCGTGAAGCGAGATGGACGTGATATCAGCGCAGCGAGCGGAATGGAAATACTCGCTGGTGACAGCATCCGAGCCGCTTCCTCATCTGCGCTGCTCCATTATAGCGACGGGACAGACGTGAGCGTTGAGGCGGGCGCCGAAGTGGTTGTGTCGGCTCCCGACGCCGATGCCGGCAAACGCCTGCAGCTGAATGCCGGAACACTTCGCGCCAGCGTTGCAAAGCAGAATGCCGACCGTCCTCTTGTGATCCGCACGCCCCAGGCTTCGGTCACCGTGCTTGGAACGCGTTTTGAGCTCGCGCTTTCCCCCGGCACTACGCGGCTCACTGTGGAGGACGGGCTCGTGGGCATGCGCCGGCTGAGCGACGGCAAGAGCGCGCTCGTGAAAGCCGGACACTTTGCGCAGAGCACTGACATGGTGGCGCTGCGCATCGGCGAGAGTGCGCCCGCGGCGCAGACCGCGCTGCAAACCAAACCAGTGCCGCAGGGAGAACTTGCGATTACGGGATTCCACCTCGTTAACGCCGACACCGGGCAGATGCTGCCAGGCTTCAGTCCGCTGGCTGAGGGCGCCATAATTGATTTGAGCAAGCTGCCGAAGCTGAGCATGGTTGTGACGACTGAGCCGGCCGAAGTGGGCTCGATCGTCTTCGATGTAAACGGAAAAATGCGCGCGCGGGTGGAGATGACACCGCCTTATGCGCTCACGACAAACTGGGATGGCAATCACTTCCTGCCGTGGAATCCCCCGGCCGGGAAGCACACGATCACTGCAACGCCGTACGCCGGAAAAGATGGCCAGGGGAAAGCGGGCCGCGCCATGACGATCACGTTTACCATCGTCACGCGCTAGACATTCGTCACGACATTTCGGGTTTCATTCATCGTCCCAAGGAGGATCGACCATGGGCAGGGGAACTGTTGTCTCATTATTTTGGCTGGGACTGATGCTGGGCCTGAGTGCGCACGCCGCGGGGCCACAACTGCGCGAGGAAGTCTCGCTGAACGGCGCGTGGGCAGTCGGCGGGACGATTCCGGAGTACCACGGAATCAACCTCACCGGCCAGAAGACCTATGAGAGACAGGTGACGGTGCCGTCCAGTTGGAGCGGCAGGATCATCAAGATTGAATTTCTTGCAGTAAACCACAAAGCCGATGTTTACGTGAACAATCAGCTCGTGGGCAGCCACATCGGAGGCTGGACACCGTTCGGCTTCGACATTACCAATCGCGTTTCACCGGGCTCATCGTTCACGCTAAAGGTTTTGGTGACTGGTTCAAACGCGCTCAAAGCTGCGAGCGGCTTTTTCGTCTGGCCGGTGGGCGGCTGGCGAACGCGCGGCGGCATTGCCGACGACGTAACGCTGCGCGCGTACGGCAAGGTTCACATCGTTGATGCTTTCATTAAGACATCGACGTCGGCCGGCACGATAACGGTTGACTACACGGTTAAGAACAGCGACACCGTGGCGCGCACAGTAACCGTCAGCGGCGACTGTGTGAAAGCGGGCAGCACCGTCATCGAGAAAACCGTTTCAGCGACGGTCACGCTCGCCTCCGGTGAAACAAAAACTGTCACCGCGAGCGCAAGCTGGACCAATGCAACGCTGTACTGGCCGGACCGCCCGCAACTATATCATCTCGCGAGCAAAGTCGTGCTGAACGGCACAACGATCGATTCCGAGACGCGCCGCTTCGGATTCCGCGAAATAAAAATCGTTGGTAACCAGTACACCTGGAACGGTGTGCGCATCAATCTCTTCGGCGACTACCAGTCCTACGCCGACACCTGGTACGTAAATTCCGCTGTCGAGCACAGCATGGCCAACTGGCCTGCCACTATAGATCGCATCAAGGCGCTGAACATCCGGTGCCTGCGCTGGCACCACAATCCTCCGCCTCGTTATGTTCTGGACGTCTGCGACGAGAAAGGGCTCTTGATCTGCAACGAATCACCCAACTATGGTCGCGAATTTCTCGATGGCATGAGTGACGCTGATCAGGCAACCTATGTCTCGAATTTTAAGAACTGGTGCGGCGCGTGGATCAAGCAGGATCGCAATCGTCCGAGCGTTTACACCTTCAATGCAACAAATGAGATGACATACGCGCATCTCGGCAGTTTCTCCGCGACCGAATGCCGCGCCATGGGCGATCAGATGCGCAGCTTCGATGGCACTCGTCCGATCGGCTACGATGGCGACATTTCGGCTTCACAGGAAACCTATAACTATCATTATCCCGAAGGCTACAACCGCGAGCCCAGCGGCAGCATCTACAGTTGGGCCTACAGAGTGAAAGCGACTCAGCCGACCGGTTCAGGCGAAGTCATGCATGCCAAATCGCCGGACCCGACTGTGCAGACGGCTGTCGAACGGAACAAATGGTGGCTGGGAATCTGGACCCGCGGCCTGCGTTATACGAATTGGACGGACGTCCGCCCGGCGTGTTTCTGGTTTGCGGACAAGGATCTCGTCAGCACCGATCCCAAAGTGAAGCAGCGCGGACTGAATTTGAAGAACTGCTACGCGCCGGTGGCCTTGTTCGACAAAGCCTATGACGACCTGGGTATTGCGCCCTATGTGACCGGAACAACCGCCGGCGGAACGCTGCCATCTGTGACAGAAGGCACAACGTTGAATCGCACTCTGGTTCTCTACAACGATGAGTTCTCCGGAACCTCGATCACCATCGAATGTCTCGTGCGCATCGGTTCTACCGTGTACGCCAGCGGAACAAAGACCTTCACGCTGACGCTTGGCGAACACATGGATATTCCGGTCAGCTTCCAGGTGCCCTATGTCAGTGCGAATACGACCATGGAATGGGTGCTGCGAACCTATAAAGGCGGCGTGATGAAGTTCGAGGAGCCGCGCCGCTTCACGGTTGTCAGCAACGGCACGTACGGCACCTCATCGAATGTGGTGACAATCACCGGCGGAACTTCAAATAACGTCGCCCCGGTTATCAGCCTGACCGCTCCCGTAAACGGTAGCACGTATACAGCCCCTGCCAGCGTCAGCATTTCTGCGAGCGCGAGCGACAGCGATGGCAGCGTGACAAAGGTCGAATTCTTTGCCAATGGTACGCTGATCGGCACGAGCACCGCGGCGCCGTACGCCTTCACCTGGACCGGTGTTGCGGCTGGAACGTACTCTCTGACTGCCAAAGCGACGGACAATGGCGGTGCGACAAAGACTTCGAGCGCAATAAGCATCGCTGTCAGCGCGCCGAACCAGGCGCCAACTGTTGCAATCGCTTCTCCTGCGAGTGGCGCCACGTTCAGCGCTCCGGCAACGGTCAACATCACGGCCAGCGCAAGCGACAGCGATGGCAGCGTGACGAAGGTTGAGTTCTTTGCCAACGGTACTCTGATCGGAACGAGCACGGCTGCACCGTACGCCTTCAGCTGGACCGGCGTCGCGGCTGGAACGTACACTCTGACCGCGAAAGCCACTGACAATAAAGGCGCGACAAAGACGTCAACAGCAGTCAACATCACGGTGAATGCGTCGGCACAGCGCGTGGTCAGCTTCACTCTCGTGAACGCCGATACTGAAGCGGACATTGGTGCTCTGACGAATGGTATGACGATCGACTTGTCGAAGATGCCCACGCGCAATCTGAATATCCGCGCAAACGCCAGCCCGTCGGTCGTTGGCAGTGTGATGTTCGGCCTGAATGGGAATGCTGCATGGCATCTTGAAAATGGAGCGCCGTATGCGTTCGCCGGCGGCACCGCCAATGACTACAACCCGTGGACGCCGCCGCAGGGTACGCACACAGTCACCGCCACGCCGTACACGGCATCCGGCGCCACAGGAACAAAGGGTACGCCGCTGTCCGTCAGTTTCACGGTGATTGATCCGCCAGCATTCACGTCGATGCCGAGCGCAACCGGCAGTCTCACAGCTGGGCAGACGACGGAATTCTCGGCGGCAGCCAGCGATCCCAACGGTGACACGCTCACCTACAGCTGGAATTTTGGCGACGGCTCCATCGGCAGCGGCGCCAGCGTCACGCACACGTACACGGCGCCGGGAAGTTACACGGTGCAGGTCAGCGTTTCGGATGGAAAGGGCGGATCGGCGAGCACGACGTTCAACGTCCAGATTGCGGCGCCTTTCAGTGTGAACGTGAATTTCCAGAGCGCCGGCGCGGCGACTCCGGCCGGATATGTTGCGGATACAGGAGCGGCATTCGGCAGTCGAGGCAATGGTTACAGCTACGGCTGGAACAGTGATAACAGCAGCACGGCGCGCGATCGCGACTCCGCAGCCTCACCCAGCCAGCTGTACGACACCTTGCAGCATCTGCAGAAGCCGGAAAACCCGAACGCGAAGTGGGAAATTGCGGTACCCAATGGCTCATACAGTGTCCGCGTGGTGGCCGGTGATGCCAGTTACTTCGACAGCGTTTACCAGATCCTGGTCGAAGGCGTGCTGACCGTCAGTGCTACTCCGACGAGCACGCGGCGCTGGGCGGAAGGGACACAGGTGGTTACCGTCAGTGATGGCAGATTGACGATCAGCAACGGAGCCGGCTCGGCGAACAACAAGATCTGCTTCGTCGAGATCGCCTCATTCGGCGGCGCGGCCGCGCGCTCGCTGGCGCAGGAAATCGAATTTGAACCCCTGCGCGTGCGTGAAATGCGAGCGGGAATCAGCTACTCGCGCAGCAATGCCGACACCCTGAAGCTGAAGCTGGAAGTCAATGGACTCGGCGAAAAGTTCCCGCTTGCAGGAACAGTCGTCAGCATCGATGCAGCCGGCGCCATGGCCCATTTTGTTCTCGATGCGCGCGGCGGCGCAAGGTCACGAACCGGCTCATGCTCGATGAAGCTCAATTCCGCAACGGGCGCATGGGTCATTGCCGTTTCGCTGATCAAAGGGAACCTGGGCTCGGTCTGGTCCGATGGAGGCGTGAGTAAAACGCAGAGAGATCTGAAAACCGAGTGGCCGGTCACTGTAGTTATCGGTGACCGCACGTTCGGTGGAAGCAAAGCGGTCAACTATCAGTGCCGCAGCGGTTCTGTCGGCGCAATGAAGTAGGCTGGCTTTCTAAAAAGAGACGGCGGCCCTGCTGACGGGGCCGCCGTCTTTTGTCTTCGGTTCAGCGCCGTTCTGACAGGCTCTTCGCCGTCAATACATCCAATGCCGTGATGCCGAACGCCAGCGCAAAAGCAGCTGCCATGCCTCTGGGCCTTCGTGTTTTACGCGCGGCCGCGCTCAGCAGCACAGCATCGACAGCATCTCCGGCAACACGCGCCCACACGCCGGGCGCAGGGTCGCGGTGTGAGAGGATATCGACGCCTTGGAGCACTTCGCGAATACCCATAATGCGCAGGATCGTCGTGTTTTTCCCGTCGGCAATGCCCATGAACTGTTCCATCTTTTTTGGAGCTACGATTTCGGCCACGCCCAATCCGATGCTGATCCATCCCAGAGCGCGCGCCATCTGCCGGTCAAACATAACGTTCTGTTCCTTTCGTTTGCTTCGCTTTAAGCCGCCGGATCGAGCACGACCTTGATGCAGCCATCTTCCTGGTGCCGGAAAATCTCGTACGCTTTCGGCGCTTCGCTGAGCGGAAACCGGTGTGTTACCACGAAACTTGGATCAATGTCGCCTTTTTGAATGTGCTCGAGAAGCTGTGGCACGTAACGGTGGACATGTGTCTGGCCGGTTTTCACCGTCAGTCCCTTGTTCATCATGGCGCCGAGCGGGATTTTGTCCGGGAAGCCGCCATAAACTCCCGCAATCGAGAGCGTGCCGCCTTTGCGGCAGCAATTGATAGCCTGTCGCAGCGCCGCCACGCGATCAGTGGTGAGATTCAAAGCGTTCTTTACGCGTTCATACATGGCATAGGGTGTGTAGCCGTGCGCTTCCATGCCCACGGCATCGACGCAGATATCCGGACCGACGCCTGCGGTGAGATCCAGCAGGCGTTCGTAGATATCCTCGCTGCTGATGTCCAGCGTGATGGCGCCGGACTCGCGCGCCATCTGCAGCCGTTCGGGGACGCGCTTTGCGTCATCAATGGCAATCACCTTTCCAGCTTTCAGAAGGAACGCGCTACGGATCGCAAACTGTCCGACAGGACCGCAGCCCCAGATTGCGATTGTGTCGTCCGGTTTTGGATTGCAGTGCTCGATTGCCATGTATCCGGTCGGAAAAATATCCGAGAGGAAAACAAGCTGATGGTCGTGCAGCTCGTTTGGCATTTTTTGCAGATTCACGTCCGCGTACGGAACGCGCAGGAACTCAGCCTGTCCGCCAGCGTAGCCGCCCATCATGTGCGAGTAGCCGAAAACACCGGCGGTCGCGAAGCCGTATGCCTCTTCGCCCATGTAGGCTTTTGTGTTCGTGTTATCGCAGCAGCTGTAGAGCTGGCGCTTGCAATAGAAGCAGCTGCCGCAGGCAATCGGGAAGGGGACGATCACACGATCTCCAACGCCGATGCGGCTCTTGTCCACACCTCGGCCGAGCTCTTCGACGATTCCCATCGGTTCGTGCCCGAGAATATCGCCGGGCTTCATGAAGGGGATGCATCCGTCGTAGAGATGCAGATCCGAGCCGCAGATGCAGGTCGACGTGACGCGAATGATCGCATCACGCGGGTTAAGGATTTTTGGATCTGGAACGTTCTCGACCATTACGTTGTACGGCCCGCACCAGGTAAGCGCTTTCATAATCAGTTCCCTATTTTCTGGTTCGACATTTCACAGACGGAGGCGCCTGCGTTTCATTGGTCCTCTGGGTCTTCTCCCTGACCTGTGCAAGTGCCGCGCGGCTGGCCTTCTATGGTCGGAATCTCACCTGTTTCCATCAGCCGTTTGAAATTGCGCAGATCCTCGTGCATCTGCCGGCGTGGCGATTCGCCCACGAGTGTTGCTACCCAGTGTCCCACGTAGCCGGCCGGGGGCATGTACTCCATCGAGACGTGAACTTCCGTGCCGCGGTCGCCCATTGCGGGCGTGAAATGGATTTCCCCGCAATGGTCGACGTCGCTGCCGGGAATCGTGCGCCACGCGATGACTGAATTGCGTTCGTCCCGCGTTATTTCAGCGTCCCATTCGAGCATCTTGTTTCCCAGATGCGGAATGCGCGAGACCCAATGCGACATGCGTTGGTCCACAATATCCACTCGCTCGAGATGGGTCATGATGCGCGGCAGATTGGTGAAGTCGCGCCAGAAGAGATAAAGGTCTTCAGGAGAGCGGTTGACCAGCAGCGCTTTTTCAACATGAATGCCGTAGTCGGCTGTGTTGATCTTCAAAGCATCGTATGCATATGAACGCCCGGTAATCCCGCGAAAGGCCAGCGCGCCGCCGACTCCGGCAATAATCCAGCCTGGCGTCGTTCTCCGGCTCAGGCCTAAGGCCAGCAGTACAGCGCCGGCGGCTACCGATGCCGCTCTCTCGCTATAGCCAACGTTTACGCGTGATTTCCAGCGTGCCGCACGCGGCGCGGTTTCGGTCCGGCTTTGCACCGGATGTACAGGTGCTACTTGCGCCCGGGTTTCCTCTACTAAGAGCATAGTATCTCCAATCCGCAAACGGCGCCGAGAGCTCTGAACAATCGATCGACAACAGCGCCCTACACCCGCTGAATCGAGCTAATTGCAGGCCGATGAGAATGCAGGCAGAGAGCAACGCCTGTGAGCGTATAAACAGGAAAATCTGCCGTTAGGGGATAACATCTGAAACAGACCTGTCGCTGCTGGGATCGCCACGATGCCTGATGTACACGAACGTCCGCGCAAGAAAGTCGCCCTGCTGATCGAATCATCCAGAGGGTACGGCCGCGGATTGTTGGAAGGTGTTTCGCGCTACATGCGCGAACATGGTACGTGGTCGGTTTTTTTTCAGGAGCGGCGCCGTGGCGACCCGCCGCCTGATTGGCTGCGCGGCTGGAAAGGTGACGGCGTCATCGCGCGCATTGAAGACCGGCGGCTGATCCGTGCCATCTTGAAACTGGGACTCCCCGCGATCGATCTGCGCGGGCTGATTCCGCTGAAAATACCACTGATTGAAACGGATGACCGCGCTGTTGTTGCCTGTGCCGTCGAACACCTCTGCGAACGAGGGTTCCGGCACTTTGGATTCTGCGGTTTTCCGGGTGCAAATTATTCCGATAAGCGCTGCAGCTATTTTGTCGAGATGCTCGCCCGCCGCGGGCTGCGCTGCCACGTGCATCAGCCGCGCCTGCGCACCAGGCCTTCGCCAGAGTTTGGTTTTGAACAGTTTGGATTGCCGCGCGAGCAGGGCATCGCGCGCTGGCTCACGTTGCTGCCCAGGCCCATAGCTATTCTGGCCTGCAATGATGTGTGCGGGCAGCAGGTACTCAACGCATGTCGCGCAATCGGGACGGCCGTTCCGGACGAAGTAGCCGTCGTTGGCGTCGATAATGACCATCTTCTGTGCGAACTGTCCGATCCGCCGCTGTCGAGTGTCGCACCGGATACGCTGCGCATCGGCTATATGGCCGCGGAACTCTTGAGTGGCCTGATGGCGGGCAGGCGCGCGCCGACTGGGACGATATTCGTGCCGCCGCTGGGCGTGGTGGCGCGCCGCTCCAGCGACGTGCTGGCCATGGACGACCGTGACATCGCTGCTGCGCTGCGCTTCATGCGCGAGCGCGTCTGTGAGGGCATCAATGTGAGCGATGTGCTGAAGCACACGGCCATGTCCCGCAGCTTGTTCGAGAGACGATTCAAAAAGGCGCTGGGCCGCACGCCGAAGACGGAGATCCTGAGGCTGCGCGTACAACGAGTTAAGGATTTGCTCGCCGGCAGCGAACTTTCTCCCCGGCAAATCGCGCAGAAGACCGGATTTCAAAACCAGGAATACATGTTCGCTGTGTTCAAACGGCTTACGGGCGCAACGCCGCAGCAATTTCGCAAGCAGTCGCGGCTGTAGATGGTACGCAAAATCATAATAGTATTACGAACTAACGTAATAGCACTCGCGAGCGTACGCTTGTAAACCTGTCTATGTACAGCAACAAGGAGGCGCTCGATGTCGACACGGCTACTGGCATTCCTGAACCTGATTCTTTCACTCGGCTGCGTGGCAGGCGAGATCACTCTCGACTTTGAGACAGGCGATCTGCGCGGCTGGACGGCGACGGGTACGGCATTCAAGAACCAGCCGGTCGAAGGCGACAATTCAGCGCTGCGCCAGAAACCCTCGCGTCTGCAGGGAAAATTCTGGATCGGCACTTATGAGAACAGTAAAGCCGGCCCCGGCGGTACGCAGGGCGACGAGCCAACTGGCACTTTGACGTCTGCGCCGATCAAAATCGAGAAACCCTGGGTGTCCTTCCTGGTTGGGGGCGGCAGCAAGAGCACCGAAACGTATGTGGCCCTCAAGCTCGCCAAAGACGGTACCGAAATTCTCCGCGCGGCTGGCGAAGAACAGGAAGCCATGCGCCGCGTTGCGCTGGATGTAAAGAAGTACTCGGGGCAGGACATCATTATCGAGATTGTCGACAAAGCCAGCGGCGGCTGGGGGCACATCAATTTCGATGATTTCAGGCAGCACGACGCAAAGCCGGCCGATTCCCAGCCCCCTGTTGCGGCCGGTCCGGACGTGCGTCTTGCAGCCGGCAAGACGGCCGAGGAGGCTGTAAAGCTGATGCAGGTTCCCGATGGCTTCACGGCGAAACTGGTGGCCAGCGAGCCGGACGTGCATCAGCCCGTTGGGTTCTGTTTCGATGAGCGCGGGCGACTATGGCTGCTGGAGTGCTACGAATATCCAAGAGGCCAGCCTGTCGGGCAGAAAGGAAAAGATCGCATCCGTATTCTGCAGGATACTGATGGCGACGGTCGCGCTGAAACAATCAAGACGTTCTACGAAGGGCTGAATCTTGCCACTGGATTAGAAGTCGGCTACGGCGGTGTGTTTGTCGGTGCCGCGCCGCACCTGTTGTTCATTCCCGATCGCAATCGCGACGATGTTCCCGACGGCGACCCGGAAGTGCTGCTCAGCGGTTTTGGCCGGCAGGACACGCATGAATTGCTGAACTCGTTTATCTGGGGCCCCGACGGCTGGCTCTACGGTTGCCACGGTGTGTTCACGCATTCGGTTGTGCAGGATACTAAATTCAGTGCTGCGATCTGGCGCTACCATCCTGTGGCAAAGAAATTCGAAATCTTTGCCGAAGGCGGAAGCAATCAGTGGGGCCTTGATTTTGATGATCATGGCAGCGCTTTCTTCACCGCCTGCGTCATTCCGCATCTTTATCATGTCATCCCCGGCGGACTCTACATTCGCCAGGCCGGCCAGAACGCAAACCCCTATGCCTATGGCGCACTCGATACGATCGCCGACCACCGCCACTTCGTGGGAGCCAACCCGCACGGCGGGAACAACCGGAGCGATTCGGCCGGCGGCGGCCATGCGCACTGCGGAGCGATGATTTATCTCGGCGACACATTTCCTGCGGAATACCGCAACACACTGCTGATGGGAAATGTGCATGGGAATCGAGTCAACCGCGACATCCCCAAGCGCGCGGGCTCAGGTTACATCGGCACGCATGGGCCTGATTTCCTGGTTTCAAATGACAAGTGGTTTCGCGTCACCGCGGTAAAGCAGGGGCCGGACGGTTCCGTTTATGTTTCAGACTGGTACGACAAGCAGAACTGCCACCACATGAATTCAGACGCCTGGGATCGGACCAACGGCCGCGTCTACAAAGTCGAATACAAAGGCACGGCGTTCCCGGGGGCGTTTGATCTGGCAAAGCTCAGCACCGAAGAGCTCGTAAAGCTGCAGTCCGATCGCAATGACTGGAAGGTGCGCCATGCACGGCGGATTCTCGCGGAACGAAAAGCGACGGAAGCCGCACCCGCATTACGCGAGCTTGCGCTGAATGGCGCGAACCAGGAACTGGCGCTGCGCGGGCTGTGGGCGCTGTTCAGCATTGGAGAATTCGACGAAAGCATCGCCGAACAGACACTCAGTTCAAAACACCCGTGGGTGCGCACATGGACGGTGCGCTTCCTGGGCGAGCGTGGCAGCGTTAGTGACAAGCTGCTGAGCCGTCTGCAGCAACTTGCAGAAACCGACACTGCGGCAGAAGTGAGATTGCAGATCGCCTCCAGCTGCCAGCGCTTGAGCAACGATACGCTGAGTTTGCTGCATGCGCTGATGAAAAGGTCGGAGGATGCTGGCGATCAGAATATTCCGCTGCTGATCTGGCTGGCCTGCGAGCGCAGCATCCTTAAGGAGTCGGCCAGAGTAGCGGAATTTCTGGCGGCGAATTGCGAACTTCCATTAGTGGGCAACTACATTCTTCCGCGTGCCGCCCGCAGGCTCGCAGCAACCGATGATGCGAAGATGCTCGACGCATGCGTGGCATTGCTCGCAAAGGCAGAGACAGTTGATGCAAAGAACTCGGTGCTGCTGGGACTGTCGCAGGGCTTAAAAGGGCAGGGGCGCCGCGCGGCGCCGGTTGGCTGGACGGAAGCGGTTGCGGGTCTCAAAGAAAAACTGGGCCCCGGTGGACGCGCGACGCTGCTTGCGCTCGCAACACAGTTTGGCGAGCAAGGTGCGGTGAAGGACGCGCAGTCAAAGGCCGCCGACGCAAGCGCCGCTTCGGCCGAACGCCTTGAAGCCGTTCGGACACTCAGTTCAGCGCGCGACAATTCGTCTGTTCCGGTGCTGTTCGGAATCATCGACTCGAAATCAGACGAGGCGCTATGCCGCGAAGCCATTCGCGCGCTTGCCGCGCATGATGTCGCTTCAATTCCTCAGGAGATGATCAAGCGCTGGAGCAGCTTGCCGGGTTTGCGCGTGGACTGCCTGGATCTTCTGTGTGGACGAAAGGAATGGGCGCGCGTGCTTCTGAATGCCGTCGCGGACAACACCGTGGCGCGAACAGACATTAACGAGAACGCAGTGCGCCGCATCCGAGAGCTCAACGATCCGGAACTCTCGAAGCTGATCGAGAAAAGCTGGGGCCGCCTGCGCGAGCGCACACCCGCCGACGTTCAGGCGCAGATCGACAAGATGCGCAAAGTCGTACAGGCCGGCAAGGGCGACCCGGCGGCGGGCTCGACGATATTCGAGAAAACCTGCATGCAGTGCCACACGCTCTTTGGCAAAGGCGCGCAGGTCGGCCCCGAACTGACGGGCTCGGGCCGCAAGGACATTAATTATCTGCTCCAGAACATCATCGATCCGAATGCCATGATCGGCGCGGCGTATTACACCTGGACTGTAAAGATGAAAGACGGAAGAGTGCTGACCGGCCTGATCGCCGAACAGGACGAGCGCACGGTCACGCTTAAGCGGGAAAACAACGCTCGCGATGTTCTGCAGCGCAGCGAAATTGCCGTGATGAAAGAACAGCCCATTTCGCTGATGCCCGAGGGCATGCACGAAAGCCTTCAGCCGCAGGAGTTCCGCGACTTGATCAGCTTTCTGCAGGGTGACGGCTGGCCGACGAAGTAGCCGCTAGCGCGTCACGTAAGGCTCGAACCAGACCGCATGTGTTCCGCGGTCGTCTCCGGCGCAGGATACTTTCAGAGTTAGTGTTGTGACACCCGCGACCGAAACCTCGCACAGCTGTGTTTCACTGCGGGAGGTGACAGGTTTTGACTGCCAGAGCGATACACCGTCACCGATGACTTCGAATGTCATAGCCGAGTGTGCTTCGTACACCGGGTCATTCAGCGAAATGATCGCACAGAAGCTTTTGAACTTCTTATCAAGACGGACAATGATGTCCGCGGGTGAGTGTTCGATCGGGTGCATTCCGATCGCGTGAGGTGAACTTCTGCCGCCCACGCTGAATATCTCGAACACATGGCGTGGTACATGATGCAGCGGACGGTCTTTGATTCCCGACTCCTTTGGTATCCATATGCCTTCGCCCAATGTGAGAGGAAGTTCAATCACATAGGTGCCGTTTGCCGGCTTGCTATGCGCTGAGACAAGTGCCGTTACGTCTGCATCGCTGATCGGAAAGACTGGCGCTGCTTTCTTGATTGGCGCAGGCTCTACCGCTGCTTCCGGCTGCCGCGTGATGAAAACAAACAGAGCAGTTGCTGCGCACACTGTCCCGGCGATTGCTGGCAGGAGAATTCGGCGCCGTGCTGAAGTTGTCGATCTCTGCGCAATGTCACCAGAAGATTTAATGGGCAACGCTGCAGCTTCGCTTACCGGTTCAGCGACAATCTTTTCGATACTGTTGAGTTCGCAAAGCAGCTCTGCTGCGGAGCCCGGTCTGTTATCCGGAATTTTCATCAGCATCTTCAGGATCAACTGCGAAAGCGGTTCGGGAATTTCCATATTCAGCTGCTGCGGCGGAAGTGGTTTATCAACGGCAAGCGAGGTCAGCTGATCGAGCAGCGACTCGCCTCTGAACGGCCGCTTACCCGTGCACACGGCATACATGACGCAGCCGAGGCTGAATAGATCGCTGCGTGCGTCCACCTGTTCTCCGCGCGCCTGCTCCGGTGACATGTACGCAGGCGTTCCAAGGATGTCTCCCTTCCGCGTGAGTTGAATTTTGCTGCTGCTGGAGCGCGCCAAGCCGAAATCCAGGATGCGCACTCTGCCGTTTTCGCCCTCAAGAAAAATATTCGATGGCTTGATATCACGGTGGATCAGGCCGTGGGAATGGATGACTGAGAGGCCGGCGGCGATTTCACGGAAAACGCGGAGGAGCTCGCGCAGTTCCGGCCGCGGCGTGCGGCGCATGCGCTGCTCGAGGGATTCGCCTTCGAGCAGCTCCATTGCCAGGTAAAGGAGATCGCCGTCCTTGCCGGCCTGGTAAACGGTAACCAGATTTGGATGCTTGATGCCCGCCGTGGCCCGCGCTTCCTGCAGAAAGCGCTCTGCGCCCACCGGATCACCTGAAATCCGCGGCGGCAGGATCTTCAACGCGACCCGGCGCTCAAGCGGATCCTGCACAGCCTCGTAGACGACGCCCATGCCGCCACGCCCGAGCTCCCGGACAACGCGGAATTCGGCGACACGCTCGGGCATTTTCGCAGCGGCGGCGTCACTCTTTTCTTCGCCGCGCTTGGCCAGCTCCATGGCTTCAATCGCGGGAAAAATGTCGCGAATATCGGAAGCCAGATCAGGATGTTTTGCGGCAAAATCTTCGATCGACGGATTTTTTCCGGCCCGGATCAGGCCGGCAAATTCTTCGGCAAGTTCGTCAAGCGCCTCATCGCCAGCTTCGTCGGACACGCTACGAGTCCCCGAGGGAATCGAGCTGCGCCATCAGGTCTTTCAGTCGCTTGAGCGCACGCATGTAACGGATGCTGGCAGCTTTTTCCTGAATTCCCAGTACGCGCGCCGTTTCACTGTTGCTCAGTTCTTCGTAGTGCCTCAGCGCGATGACTTCACGATCAATGGGTTCGAGTTGCGATATGAATTCGCCAATGCGGCTGATCAAGTCGCGACGTGCCGCGATGCTTGCCGGGGACGGCCCGCGAACCGCCAGGCGGTTGACCAATGCGACCGATGTCTGATCGTTTCCGGAGAATGCGTCCATTGCGACATCACGGTTGAAGTCACGCTGCTTGGCACTGGCATGGCGACGGTACACATCCTGAAGCGTCTGAAGCGTGATCAGGCGCAGCCAGAGAAAGGACGAGGCCATGGGGTCTTTTACGAAATGGACCAGGCGTGTCTGAGCCGCGAGGAAGGCTTCCTGGAGTATGTCCTCGGGATCGACGCGCTGTGCTAGGCGCGGGTCAAGCCGAAAGCTGATGATCTTGAACAGATGCGGCCGGTGCTGCGTGAAAAGCGCCGCGAGCGCCTGCTCGTCGCCCTGCCGCAATCGTGCTTCCAGTTCCTCACTCATGCTTGCATCCTGGGGTCAAGTGCGGCCTATTCTAATGCACCGCGCCCGCCGGACAACCGAACAGTTCCACTTGCAAGCCAAGGGGATGCAAAATATTACCCCTCATCGCAAGCCTCCACGCCAGCACACTCGGGAAAAAGGTGTAATTTAGGAGACGCAGCAGTCATCATTGGCGGAACTATTATGAAGCGCTTGCTCGTGCTCGCCATCCACGTGTTGATGCTCACCGCTCCGTTTTGTGCGGCGGGTGAGATTCTGGATTCCCTGAAAGTTCCCGAAGGCTTCGTGGTCGAGCAGGTCGCGGGGCCGCCGCTGTTGCTCTATCCCATGTTCGCCTGCTTCGATGAGAACGGCCAACTTTACGTGGCAGAATCTTCTGGATTCTGCGGCACAAAGACGTTCAACCCTGAAGTAGCCAAACATTTAAAGGAGCCGCCGCACTTCATCCGCAGAATTGAGGATACCGATGGTGATGGCCGCTTTGATCGCGGCACCATCTTTGCCGACAAGCTCACCTATCCCCAGGGTGTCGCGTGCGAAGACGGCGTTGTGTTCACCGTTTCGCCGCCCTCTGTGTGGCGGCTGGAGGACACTGATAACGACGGTGTAGCCGACAAGCGCATAGAACTCTTTACTGGCATTAAGCTGACTGCGATTGCCGACGACGGCCACGGTCCGACGATTGGTCCCGATGGCCGCCTTTACTGGATCAACGCACACCAGGGTCATGCGCGCGTGCAGCGCCCTGGAGGTCCGGTCCTCAATACGGAGACTTTCACGCAGATATTCCGCTGCAGGCAGGACGGTAGCGACTTTGAAACTTTCTCGGGGTGCCTCGGAAACCCCGCTGAAGTCGCCTTCAACGCGGCTGGAGATTGTTTCGCGACCGGCACGTTCGGAATGACCGTGAGCGACTTCAACCGCAGTGCGTGGAATCGCCAGGACGGGACCGTGCACTGCATTGAGGGCGGCGCTTACCCGCGGCTCAACGGAAACCTGACGTCAATTTTCATGCGCACGGGAATCGTGCTGCCGCAAATGAGTTTTCACGGAACATCGGCAGCGTCAGGCATGGCCGTGTACCATGGCGCTCAGTGGGGTACCGAATACAGCGGCAATATGTTCACCACGCAGTTCAACCTGCATAAAGTTCTGCGGCTGGTCACGCGCAAGCAGGGATCCACTTACACTGCTGAAGCAGTGGAGTTTCTATCTTCCTCTCGCAACGACTTCTTTCCGACCGATGTCATCCAGGACGCGGACGGCAGCCTGCTGGTGATCGACACCGGCGGCTGGTACATCCACTGCCCGACCGCCAGCAGCGCAAAAGCCGCGAGCAGCGGTGGGATTTACCGTATTCGCAAAAAGGATGCACCGCCGGTTGCTGACCCTTGGGGCAAGGCGCTCGACTGGTCCAATCCCCAGGCCTATCTGGATGATCCGCGCTGGGCCGTTCGCGAGCGGGCCATTCGCATGCTCGCGAAAAAGGGCAGTGCAAAAATAGAAGGCGCGCCGGAAGCGCGCGTCGCTGCCGTTTGGGCGCTGACCCGCTCGTCGGGAGATGTTACACCGGCGCTGCGCGATGCTGATGCCTCGGTGCGAGCGGCCGGAGCGAAGGCAGCGGGGCTCCTCAAAGATGTGCGCGCCGGCGATGCGCTACTTGCTGCGCTAAGCGACAGCGATCCGTTTGTCCGAAGGGAAGCTGCAACGGCACTTGGACGACTGAATGACAAACGCGCCGTGCCGCACTTGCTGAAGGCCGCGGGTGCCGCTGGAGACGACTTTCAGCGGCATGCCATCGTGCTTGCGCTGATCCGTCTGGGTGACAGCGAGGCGCTCATCGGTGCATTGTCTGATCCGCAGGCCGAGGTGCGCCTCGCGGCTCTGCTGGCGCTTGACCGTCTCGAAAACAGTGGACTTTCGGCCGAAAAAGTCGCGGCGCTGCTCGACCCGCGGCATTCTGTCCTGCAGAGCACGGCATTGCAGATCCTCACACGGCGTGGCTGGTCCGGTGCTGTGATCACTCAGGCGCGGCAATGGCTTGCGTCTGGGGAACTCAATCCAGCGCGCGCTGATCTGCTGCGGCATATTCTGCAGACACTGGCTGCAGACCAGGGCATGCAGGATGAGCTTGCTCGTCTGCTTCGTGATCCGGCGACGCAGAGTTCCGTGCGGATGTTTATCTTCGAAACAATGGCACAGATGCCGCTTGAGCGTTTTCCCGCAACTTGGCAGGCTGAAGCGCGCTGGGCAATTGATAGCGGAGACGAAAAAATCGTGCTGAGCGCTCTTGCTCTGCTGCGTGCCGCGCACTGCGCTGATTTCGGATCCAGCCTGCAGGCGATCGCCCGGGATGAGAAGCGTTCAACCGAGGTGCGCCTGGAGGCTGCTGCTGTTCTCGCGTTCCAGCTTAAGGATTTGCCCAAGCAGTTGTTTGCCTTTGTGCAGGGATGCTTGGCGCGGGAGCAGCCCCCGCTGCTGCGATTGAATGCCGCTAGAATTCTGGCACACGCAACGCTCAGCGATTCGCAACTATCGTCATTGAGCTCATCGCTGGAGAAAGCCGGGCCGCTGGAACTGCCCCGCCTGTTCGCAGCCTTCGAACGCAGCAGTAACAAGGACGTCGGCAAAAAACTCGTTGCAGCGCTATCGCAGAATCCTGCATCCAGAAGCATCCCCGCAGCAGAGCTTGCGCGCATTTTTAAAAAGTTTCCGGAGGACGTGCAGCGTGCAGCGGAGGCTCTGAAGAAGAATGCTGGCGAGGATGCCGAGGAAATCGGCGCCCGCATTCAGTCCCTGATGAGTACTCTCGGAGAGGGGAACGCACAAAGGGGACGCGACGTTTTCTTTGGACAGAAGGCGCTGTGCAGCACGTGTCACGCGCTGGACGGCAAGGGTGAGCGCATCGGCCCGGATTTGTCGAAGATTGGCGCTGTCCGCGCGCGCCGTGACCTGCTCGAAGCCATCGTTTTCCCAAGCGCCACGTTTGCCAGAAATTTCGAGCCGTATTTATTCAAGACACAGGACGGCCGGACAGTCACAGGTATTGTGAGGGAGGAAACGCCGGCTGCGCTGGTCGTGTTCAGCAGCGACCGGACAGAAGTGCGCCTGCCGCGATCTGAAATTGTGACGATGAACCCGGCCTCTGTTTCCATAATGCCGCAGGGCTTGGACAGTCAGATGAGCGCAGCAGAGTTCGCGGATCTTCTCGCGTTTCTGCAGTCACTTAAATAGACGTCAGGAGAAATGCAATGAAAGAGCAGCCCAGCCGCCGTAAGATTCTCGCCGGAGCGGCCGCGACCGGACTGGCAGCAACACTCGGTTCAACTTCCGCCTTCGCCGCCAATCGAGATTTGATCCGCGCAGAGAATCAGAAACCGGGCACGACTGATTGGATTCTCACGAAGACGCGCGTCGATCCTGCAACGAAATACCGCTGTCCCTGGATCGAAGGCTATTGCAGCCACACGAGCATTCGCGCCGGTGAAGTGCTCGAAGTGATGGTCAGCACAAACCCTGAATCAAAGTTTACGCTCGATGTCTACCGCATGGGCTATTATGGCGGAAAAGGCGCCCGTCATATGGGATCGTGGGGCCCCATTCAGGGGCGCGTGCAGCCAGATCCGGAAATCGGCATCGAACGGGTGCGTGAATGCCGCTGGACGCCTTCGCTGAACATTTTAATTCCACCGGATTGGCTAAGCGGCGTTTACCTTGGCAAGCTCACTGAAGAGAAAGAGAAGCTGCAGAGCTACGTTATTTTTATTGTCCGCGATGATCGCAAATGCGACTTCCTGTATCAGTGCTCGGATACGACCTGGTCCGCCTACAACCGCTGGCCCAGCCAGTTCTCGCTTTATGACGACGGCAAAAAGGTGTGGTATTGGGGACCGAATGTTCGCGTCAGTTTCGATCGTCCGTATGGCAAGTATTGCCAGATCGATGATTGGCCGCTCTCGCAGGGATCGGGCGAATTCCTGCTCTGGGAATTCCCTTTGGCGTTCTGGCTGGAACAGGAAGGTTACGACGTTTCATACATTTCAAACCTGGATACGCACCAGGATGCCGCAGGTCTCAAACGCGCCAAAGGCTGGATTTCCACTGGTCACGACGAGTACTGGTCGCGCGAGATGTTTAATAACATGAAAGCCGCGGTAAAGAACGGTTTAAACGTGGCATTCTTGAGCGCGGATACCTGCCTGGGCGTGATCGAATTCTCTGGCACGCGGGAGCGGGCGTTCTCACGTGTTGGTGTATTTGGTGAGATAGAGCCAGTTGACGTACAGGCATTCCCTGAAATGTCACGCTTCAGGCCGAGCGGTCTGGACGAAGGCGAGCTGCTCGGCAATCGCACGGTTCAACCAATTATTGGTCTTGCGGATTGGGTCTGTACGAACGACACGCACTGGCTGTTTGAAAAAACGAATATGAAAAACGGAGACGGCATTCCCGGCCTGGTCGGTTGGGAATGGCAGGGAGATCCGGCCCCAATCCCGGGCCTTGAAGTGGTCGCGCGCCAGAAGCTGACCTGGAACAAGAAGGAAGCCGAGTACACCGCGACAATCTATAAAGGACCGAAAGGCAATCACGTTTTCAGTTGTGCGACGATCTGGTGGTCGGATGGCCTTTCGGAGCCGCCTGGTTACAAGCGGCCGAAGAGTTATGGCGGAAAGCCCGTGACGCTGAAAGGACCCGATCCGCGCGTGCAGCAGATTACGCGTAATCTGCTCGAGCGCTTCCGAGCGTAGACGGCAGAAAATAACTTTTTCACGTTAGCCCCCGGACATCCCCTGTCCGTCACCTGGCTGGTAGGTCTGGCAGAGTCAGTTTTCCAGACCACCACGCCGGCCGGGGGAGACGCGCATGTCCAGATTCCAGCTCGATTTGATTCCAGAATTCGCACGGGTAAACACTGCACGCGCCAGCGAAATGCATGTGCTGGCACGATTGGAGTTCCCGTTCAGTGACGCCGGCGCGCGACGGCCGCCTGTACATCTGGCATTGATCCTCGATTGCAGCGGCTCAATGGCGGGCGCCAAAATCAACCTCATGCGCAAAGCCGCCGTCTATTTCATGAACTGGCTGACGCGCAACGATTACCTGACGGTTATTACCTATGCAGACACAGCAGAAGTCCTGGTTCCACATTCGGTTTTGACGGCCAAGGCAGAACTGGCGGCGCGCATCGGCGACATCCAGACGCTCGGCGGCACAAATCTGAGCGGAGGATGGTTGCGGGGCTTGTCGGAACTTCGCGAAAATTATCAGCGCGGACACGTGCACCGCGCCATTCTTCTCACTGACGGGCATGCCACAACAGGAATAACGGACACAGCAAAACTTCAGCAAATCGCTGCGAGCGCATCGCGCGATGGTATCGTGACGAGTACTGTCGGTTTCGGCGCTGATTTTGAGGAGAAAATTCTGAAAGGCGTCGCGGATACAGGCGGCGGACGCTTCCATTTTGTGGATGAGCCCGAAAGCCTCGCGGCCGCTTTCCAGGCAGAGTTCTGCGAACTCGCCGCGATCGTGGCGCAGAATCTCGAATTGCGGATTCAGCCGTCGGTTGGCATAGCGATTGGCACTGTCTCCTCAGGCGGTATGCAGGTTCAGCGGGCCGGCGAAACTGTCGCCATCAGGCTTCCCGACGTACGCGCGGGAGATTCGCGTACCCTGATCTTTACCGTTAAGACCATCGAGGGGCCGGCCTCGGCGGATGGAAAAATCAAGCTTGCGGATGTGGTGGCGCGCTGCGACATGGTTTGCGGCGAGATGGAGAACGCAATCGTACGTTCGCCGCTCGAAGTCGAGACGGCCAGCCCGGAACTGGTTCTACTAAGTGCAAACCCGGAGGTGCAACGGGAAGTCTGGCTCGCTCAGTCGGCGCAGCTTAAAACGATTGCAGCGCAGCAGCTTGCATCGGGAGAGTATATAGGCGTCGCGGCGCGCCTGCGTGAACATGCAGACGACGGGAGAGGAATCGGCGGTGATACGCTTGATTCCTACATCAGTGATGAGATCGAACGTCTGAACAACCTCGCGCGTGAAGTCGATGAGCATGGCAATGACCCGGGTCTCAGCAAGCGCATGATGTCGCAGTCCAGCGCGCATCTCTCGCAGCGGGGCGAGTTCCGCAAGAAAGCGGGAATTGCCCGGATTCGGGCTGAGCTTTCGCCGGGCTGGCCGGAGCGTGTTCTTGAGGTCGTCGAAGCCCTCGCGCGCCGCGCTGAGCGGCTCGGGTATAACCACGAGCGCGTCAACCGCATCAAGCTGGCGCTTCGGGAACTGCTTGAGAACGCCCTGGAGCACGGCTGCTTCAACAAACCAGGCGGCGTCGTTCGTGCAGAGTGCCAGGTGTCCACCTCGTATGCGAGCATCATCGTTACCGACGAAGGTCCGGGGTTTGACTACAAAGCGAAGTTGAGCCAGGAGCAGGCGGATGTGCTGAAGCCAGGGCAGCGCGGGCGGGGCTTGCTTCTGATCTCACGACTGGCCGATCGCGTGCATTTCACGAGTTCACCGGCCGGTACGCGCGCGGAAGTCGTCATTCACCGTGGCGCACTCCACACCCGGGCCGAACGCGTTGCGGCGCAGCCGCGAAGTGCGAGTGGGCTGCAGATTCAGCGTGAAATTTCGCGCGAACACGATGTTGTCCTGCTCGTCATACAGGGGACGCTTGATAATCATACGTTTGAGGAATTAGAGGCTTATTTCGGCGATCTGTTTGGAGCGGGCTATGCCAAGCTGCTCATTGATCTGTCGGGAGTCGATTACATCAGCAGCGCGGGCGCAGGAGTATTCATGGGTGCGCGGACGCGGGCGTCCGAACAGAGCGGGGGAGTGGTGTTGCTCAACCCTTCGGCAAACGTGCGCGATGTCTTCACGCTCATGGGACTCGATCAGATCCTCCGCATCTGCCAGACAAAGGAAGAAGCGTTTGAATTCTTCTAAACATCAGCTGACGCTTGAACCGGTATTGCAGCGACCGGTTCAGGAGTGATCACGCGGCTGCGGCCGCCACCCAGTGGAACGACGCGGATTTTTGTTCCAATGCGATCGGCCAATAGTGGAACGTGGGAAATGATGCCTACCTTCCGGCCTTTAGCCTGCAACTCGTCCAGCAGGTCGATCGCATGCTCAAGCGTATCTCGGTCCAATGAACCGAAGCCTTCGTCGATAAAAAGCGTTTCCACGCGTGTGCTGTTCGCCGCAAGAGAGGAAAGTGCCAGGGCAAGCGCTAAAGACACGAGAAAAGTCTCTCCGCCCGAGAGACTGCTCACGCCACGCCTCTCGTCACCCATGTCGAAATCGCGGATCTGCAGCGCCATTTCTTCGCCTGGCACGCGCTCAAGTCCATAGCGCGGGTGCAACTCCTGCAGATGTGCATTGGTGCGAATGACCAGATCATCGAGCGTTAAGCTTTGGGCGAATTTACGGAACGAATCTCCTTTGTTCGATCCAATCAGATCGGCGATCTCAAGCCACGGAGCGAATTCTTTTTCCCTGGCGGCAATTTCCTGCTGAAGCTTTTCCCGCTTTTGACGATCTGCCTCATCATTTTTGATGCGGAGAATAACGCCCTCGTGCTGCAGCCGGGTTTCGTTGATCTGCGTTCTGTAGAGCTCAATCAATGCGCCGAGTTCCTCGCGCGAATTTGCCGGGCGCCCTGAGTTCTCATGATTGGTTTTCGCGCGCGTGCGTTCGACAAGTTTCGTCGCGGCTTCGATCCGTGCATTTTCCAAGGCGCGCAGTTCCTTGCGTGCGGCGCGGATCCATTCGGCATCATGCGCGAGCAACTTTTGCAGCATCTGCTCATCAAGCTTCAGGCCGGCCAGAGCTTTTTCCAATTCGCCCGCAGCCTGCATCTGCTGTCCAAGTGTCTGAGTCACATGCGTTTCGGCGGCTTCGCGGGCAGCGCGTGCAACGGCGAGTTTCGTCTGCGCCTCCGCTTTCAGCGCACTCTTTTCCGTCTGCGCGCGGCGTGCGGAAGCGACACTCTGGGCCAGTTCGGCCTTCATCTGATTCGTTGCTTTTCCGCCGAGCAGTTTCAGGCGCTCATCACGAAGCGATTTTTCTAAAGCGCTGCGGCTCTCATGTTCAGTTAGACGATGCTCAAGGTCCTTCGCGCACTTTTCCGCGATCTTGCAGGCGGCTTCCGCTTTCGGGCGCAGATCATTAAGGCTAGTTTCCGCACTGGAAAGTTGCGCCTGGTAGTCCCGCCACTCCGCGATTTCATTCTCGCATTTGGCCATAAAATCCAGAGGATTCTGCGCAAGCGCCTCCCGCCAGTCGCTCCGCTGCTGGAAGACAGGTTCAAGGCGCCGCAGCACATCCGAAATCAAATCCTCGTTCGACTTCAGTTCACTTTCCTTATGTTTTATGTCCTGCTCAGCAGCCGAAGTTTTCACCTCGATTTCGCGCCGCTGCTCGGCAGCGTTGTTGAACGCAATGCGCCGCTCGCTTGCTTCATTCATCGCGTCGCTAAGCTCGCTTGCGGACTTGCGCGCAGCGCTGAGCTGCTCTTCGGACGCTTTAAGGTCCTTTAATACACCATCGAGGCGCTCCTTTATGATTTGTGCAGCCGGATCCATCACCGACGCCGGCAGATCATTATTTGGTGTGCCCAGAAGATGCTGTGCCCATTCCGCGTCTTTCTTTTCAATTTCGACTTTATGTGCTGCGGCACGCTGGCGGCATTTTTCTGCGTTTTCCCGTTCGCTTCTCGATCTTGTTTCAGCCTGATCTGCTATTTTTGTGAGCGCAACCAGTTCCTTTTCAATCTGTGCAACACCCTCTTTCGCCGCATTCAGCAAGGCATTGGCAGGTGGTTCCTTGCCGGCCCATGGGTGTTCCGTCGCGCCGCAGAGGGGGCACTCGACACCGGGCTGCAGGAGTGAGCGGTGCTCAGCCACATCACACTCGGATTGCACTCTCAGCAGGAGTTCTTTTGCGCCCTCGAGCTTGCTGCGACAATGCTCTGCTTGCCGACTGTGTGCCTGACAGGAGCGGTCCTCTTCTGCCGCGGCGAGCTCATGCGTTGACGACGCGTTCAGCTCCACCGCTTCCTTCTCGCGCTCAGCTCGCGCCTCCGACCAGCAGCGCTGCAAGGCTTCGAGCTTTCGCATACGTGCAACGACAGCTGCGTTGTCTGCTTCGGCCGCTTCAACGGGAAGCCTCGCAGCATCTTCTCTGGCGCTGTGAAGATGCTGCTCAGCACGGTCCAGAGCTTCAGCGGCAGTCTTTTCTGCTGCTTCGGCTATTCGGTATGTTTTTCTTAGATCTTCTGCTGCTCGGCAGGCAATCGCAAGCGAGCCCGTCAGCTCCTGCCGCGTTAACTGCGCGCTATGGAAATCCTCGAGCAGCTTTTTGTTCAAGCCCCAGTGCTTTACGAGTTCCTCGCGATCTGCATTCTTAGCGAGCCAAAGCGTCGCTGCGGCTTTCCCAGACTCAATTTGCCTAATCTGTTCGGCCACGGTAACCGATTCGCTATTCGCCTGGTTCAGGGCGTTCTTTGCAGCGTCGGCGCGGCTGGCGGCAGCAAGCGTTTCTGCTTCCGCGTTCTCGATCTTCTGATCCAACGCAGCGGCCTTCTCGATTTCTGGCGCTAGTTCTGCTTCGATCTTCAGTACACGAGCGCATTCCGCGAGAGCCTGTTCGTATTCGCCGGCGGCAATCTCAGACTGCGCGTGCGCTAACGCCTCTTCTTTTCGCCGCATGGCGAGCGCGCCGCGTGACTCCAACAGCATCGCCTCAGCAGCTTTCGCGGCTGCAAACACGGGTCGCAGGGGCTGCACTGCCTCGACGGCATCGACAAACTTCGACCGCTCAGCAGCCTCCGTGCATACGCGGACTGCGGAATCCAATTCCTGCTGCGCTGCGGCAGTAATAGCGATGTGGCTATCCAGCGTGGCAAACCATTCTACCGCCTTTTGCGCCGCCATCTGTGATTCTCGAAGTGCGGCCTCGCGCTGGAGGAGTTGCTGCTCTTCCTGTTGAAGGCGCTGGCGCTCCTCGTCGCTGATTCCCTGTTCAGGCAGCTTTGCGCGCAGGTTGTCCAGATCGCGGGACTTTTCACCGGCAACGGCAAACGCAAGTTTCGAGACGCGGCTGTAAATCTCGGTTCCAGTCATGGCTTCGAGCAGCGCAGCGCGGCTGTTGGGTTCAGCTTTCAGGAATGCGGCAAAATCGTTCTGCGCCAGAAGCACCGAGCGGCAGAACTGTTCAAAGCTGAGGCCGACAAGGCGCTCAATCTCCTTAAGCGTGTCTGTGCGGCTGGAACATGTCTTGCTGGCTTCGCCGCCAATCTCCTTCAGCTCGCTAGTCAGGTCAATCTTGCCGGTCGCCTTCTTGCCCTTGCGACGCGCATTCCATCGTGCCCGGTAGAAGCGGCTATCGATACCCACAAAATCGACTTCTGCAAAACCATGAAGTGCGCCGCGCTGGAGCATCGTTCGCGGATCGCGGCTCGTGAGCCTGTCGTCTTCCTCTGCTATACCGATCCGAATGAGAGGGCTACTGTCCTTCAGGCGTGGCGTGCTGTCGAAAAGGGCAAGGCACATGGCATCAAGCAACGTGCTTTTGCCCGCGCCGGTGGGACCGGTAATTGCAAATAGTCCGGCGCTTCGCAGCGGCTCGGACGTGAAGTCGATTTCAAACTCGCCGCTCAAGCTTGCCAGGTTGCTCCCGCGAATGGCCAGGATCTTCATGCGCCGGCCTCCTCGTTGTGCTGCGCCTTTTCAAGCAGCGCACGAAATGCTTCGCGCAACGGCTGCCCGGGTTCGCGGTCGTAACGTCGCTTATAACAGAGCTCAAAAACGGCTTCAGGGTCCAGCGTCGACAAGGATTGCGCCGGCTGGGCGTCCGCGAGAGATCCGCCCGGCCCCTTGCTGAAGGAGGTCAGTTTCACCAGCCGCGCTGCCTTCTCACTCAGTGCGCCATCGATCTGCGCGCGCAAGCTCGGTTCATAGCGCGAGACCTCTACCTGTACTTCGACAAACGGCCACAGATCAGCATTGGGAACTTCGCTCCTGGACTTGAGCGTCCCCACGTCCACGAGTACGTGATCGAGGGGCAGCGGCTTTGCTGGAATTTTCAGCAGTTCGACTGAACGTGGAATTTCGAGAGCCGTAATCTCTGCACGCGTTCCCTGCAGCTCAACAATACAGACGCCGTGTTGATACGCGGCCTCATCCATGGAAAGTGGAATCGGCGATCCGCTGTAGCGAACGCTTTGTCTTCCGCCGACACACTGGGGACGATGCAGGTGTCCGAGTGCAACGTACGCGAGATCTTGCGGGAACACATCGACAGGAATCGCGTGCTGGTTGCCGCATTGAATCTTTCGCTCCGAGAGCTTCGAAATTTCACCACCGGTCATGTAGCAATGCCCGGTCGCAATGAGGGCCAGCTTGCCGCCTGCAGACGCTCGCCCGGCAGCGATTGTCTGTTCGTAGATGCGCCGGATGGCCGCGACCAGCGGCACTTCAATCGTGCTTTCGATGATCGGAAGATCGGCAGGCCGCAGGAAGGGAACGGCTGCAACGATAGCGCGCGGTGTCCCGTGTCGGTCCTGCAATTCCACAAGCATCTGTGTGTAATCCACGGCGCTCCCGGCTCGTGGAACACCGCCAATGACGCGAATCTTAAAAGCGCGCAGCAACTGGTCCGGCGCATCGAGCCGCTCGGCGGAATCGTGGTTCCCGCCGACGACAACGATCTGAAGCTGCTCCATTGAGCGAACGGCGGCGACCAGGAAGTCATACCACATGCGTTGCGCAGCAGCAGGAGGATTGGCACTGTCGAATATATCACCGGCGATGATCAGCGCATCGACGCGCTCGTCCTTCAGCACCTTCAGGAGCCAATTCAGGAACTGCGCGTGTTCGTACTCGCGGGAAAGATCGTGAAGCGTGTGACCCAGATGCCAGTCCGCCGTATGCAGAATCCGCACCGCCGCTCCTTCCTTCCGTTTTCGTCCTGCGCCAATCAACCGTGCGTATGCGACAGATCCAGTCCCGACGTCCGTTCGAGCGTGCGGCTGATCGCGCTGCCGAGCACCTCGGGTCTTCCGCAGATTACCGCAAGTTCCTTGGCGCGCGTGATGGCGGTGTAAATCATCTGCCTGTTGAGGAGTCGCTGCGCGCCTTCGTCGGGAAGTGCCAGAAGCACCTGGCTGTACTCCGAGCCCTGGCTTTTATGAACGGTCATCGCAAAGGCCAGTTCATGCGTGGGCAGCGCTTCAGATGGAATCGCAACGAAAACCTTTTTTCCGTGCTCATCCTGGCGCTCAAAGACAACTTTCAAACCTGCTTCGTGATCCGCCGAGTGCAATGCGATCCCCACGTCGCCGTTGAAAATTTCGAGCGTGTAGTCGTTGCTCGTGATCAGCACGGGCGCTCCGGCAAATAAACTATTAACCCGCGGGCGCCGGCCTGGGCGCAGGAGCTGTGACAGCAGCCGGTTAACGCCGACGCAGCCAAAAGGCCCTTCGCGCACAAGCGTGAGAATGCGTGCGCGCTGGACCTGCTCGAACAACCGGCGCAGCGGCTCGGTGGCCGCCGAAACTCCGATGGGAGCCGGGGTAGCCGCCGCGAGTTCCAGGAACTCGCTAGCCTGGTAATGGTGCTTTGCCCATGCCGCGGCGACCTCGCTCCACACGTCTGCATTCAAGGCTGGTAGAAACCAGCAGCCACCGTGCTCCTGGCGTGCCTGGACAAAGCGCTCTCGTTCAGGCCACTTTAGCGAATCCTGTGTGCGCGAAAGCTCAACGCGCGGAAGAGTGCTTACCAATTGCGCTGCCTGCTGCGCAGAATTGTCCAGCGGCAACGCATTTATCTGAGCTGCGATGTTGCAGATGTGCTTCTGCGAGCGGAAGTTTTTCTGGAGAATGACAACGCTGTCCCGAAGGGCGTCGTGCTCGGAAGAAGAATCGATCTTTACACCTGTCAGCGCCCCCAGCTGTTTTGCCACCTCCTTGGAAAAGCCTGGTTTTCCGGCGCGCGGCATTAAATCGGACAGCACGGATCCGGCGTCAACGGAAGGCAGCTGGTTCTTGTCTCCGAGAAGGATGAGCTTGCTCTGCGGCGGAACAGCCTCCATCAGCCGGGACATCATGACGATGTCGACCATCGACAACTCGTCGACGACCACAACATCAAACGGCAGGGTGTTCTCCCGGTGGTGCGAAAACGTTCCGCGTGACGGGTTGTAGCCCAGCAGCCGGTGCAGTGTGCTCGCCAAAACAGTGCTCAGCACGCTGTCGGCTCCCGCGTTCGCGCCGAGGCCCAGCACGCCAGCGCGAATCGATTCGGTTAAACGCTGGGCAGCACGTCCAGTTGGACAAGCCAGGGCGATACGGCTGGGATTCAATCCCGTGCGCAGAAGTGCGCGCAAGACAGCAAACACAACCGACGTTTTACCTGTGCCTGGACCGCCGGATACAACCAGGAAATTACGCAGCAATGCCAATGCGATGGCCAGCTTCTGTTCATCGCTGAAGTCTCCCGGCGGCCGCCCTGGACCGGCGAGGATCGCCGGAACAATTTCAGCCGCCCGTGGATGAACTGCCGCCGAAATCTTTAGTCGTTCATGAAAAAGTTGCTGCAGCACGCGCTCGTGTTTCAGATATTTCTGGAAATAGACCAGTGTGCGAGAGGCAGCGCGCTGAAGGATCACGGGTTTGTGTTCATCAACACTGCTTCCGGCGAATTCCAGAAATGCATCGGCCTGGAGCTTCGCGATGATCGCTTCTGCCAGGCTTGCCGACTCTTCCGGATCGAGTAGCCCGTCGAAGCGCCGCAGCAGCGCCGCGTGCGAGACTTCCAGGCAGACGCTGCCCTCGCGCAGGCATAGGAACATCGCAGTCAGAAGTGCGACAATTTCTTCGTCGCGCCGTCCGGAAAGTTCGCAGATATCGGCGATCGTCTGAATATCGACGGGCTGCAGTCCATTGGCCAGCGCCTGTTCTGTCAGCTTGTCCAACACCGCAGAATGCGCGTTGCTGTGCATCAGCTTTCCCTCCGGCGATACATTTCGCCGCGCAGTTCCCGGGCGAGTTTCGCTTCGTCCCAGTCGGCAGGGGAGGGCGCGTGAAAATAAACACCCTGCGTATCATCCTGTCCGTTCATGCCGCGAATGAAAATGTAGAACACTCCACCGAACAGCTTTGAAAGATCGGCGCCGGGTCTGGCGCGATGCATCCAGCGCCGCAGCGCCTGAATATAGATGCGAAATTGCAGGTCGTAACGACGGTCTTTCATTTCGCGTTCCAAGGCCCCAGGTCCGTAGTGCGGCAGAAGGTTGCTCTTCCAGTCCAGCAGGTACCAGCGGCCGCTGTGTTGAAAAACCAGGTCCATGCAGCCCGTCATAAAACCGTTTTCGCCCCGCGTGATTTCTTCAACGCCGCTGGCGTTGACGTCGAAGGGCATATGGAATTCAAGTTCATGCAGGCGCTCCCCAGCAGAGATACTGCAGAGTGCGCTGCCTTGCAGCGTTTTCAGCGGAGTGCGCAATGTCTTGAAAACCAGGCCGGCTACATGCTTGAGTCGCAACTCTTTTTGTGCGCCGTCCAGCGCTCCAAAGCAGCGCTCGATGGATTGCCTGATCAAGCCGTATGTCGAGCCGGATGGCTCCAGCAGTTCGGCAGCTCCACCCGCGTTCTGAACGCGGGCGAAGTCGATGTGTTCCATAATTGCATGCAGCGTATCTCCGGCGGAAATGCCTGGCGGAAGCAGATCGCGCGCAGCTTCGTGCGCCAGGTCGTCGTCGCTTCGCGAATCGCGCTCGCCAAAACGCTCGGAGCGGCCGTGGCCATGAACCATGCGTGAAAACGAGCGGACTTCAATTCTCTGGCGCAAAAGAGCCGCCGAATTAATTTCGGGCAGAAGCGGCGTGGGGAGCGTGAGTGCCACCGGCTCAACAAGGACAGGACCTTCTGCTTTTGAAATTTTCGGTCCAGGTGTTTTCCTTACAGCTACCGGTTCAATCGTGCAGATGTCTTTGTGTTTCTCGGGCTGAGCTTTTTCAAGCACAGGGCTCAAGATGGCTTTGAGCGGAGCTGTTGACTGCGCGGCTTTGCCCTGCGCAAAGGGCACGTACACTTTCAGCATGGCACGCGTGAGCGCGACATAGAGCAGGCGTTGGGTCTCACTACGTGATTCAGTTTTCGCAAGATCTTTCGCATCGGCGTCGTTCGTATCCAGGTGGAAAACGATGCGGCCTTTGTTGTCGTGATATTTCAGATAGACCGACGAATTGCGGGTCGTAAATCCGCCCGCGAGGAACACGACCGGAAACTCCAGGCCTTTGCAGGCGTGTACGGTCATGATCTGTACAGCGGCACGCTCTGTTTCGACCGGCTGCAGATCCGATTCATCTTCGCTCGTTCGCGTAACGCGATTTTTCTCAAGTAGTTCAACGAGCTCCAGCAGGCCCTTGCCGCTCTGGTACGCGCGTGATGCAAGCGTCTGCAGGATGTGCCGGTAATTCGCGAGCCGGCGGGCGCCATCATCGGCGCTGCCTTCGCTCCAGAATGCCCCGGTGTCTTCCAGAATTGACCGGAAAAGCTCTGCCCAGTGGCGGCCGGCCGCCAGCTGCCTCCATTCGCTGTACAGACTGCGTATCGCCTGACCCGCTGCGGACTCTTCAATGCCGGAGATCTGCCCGGGTCTCAAAGCGAAGAATCGCGTGAGCAGCATCTTGCGGAACGCTTCTTCGTCGCCACAGCGCGCCAAAGCTTTCAGCACAAAGCCAAGATGAACGGCTTCATCGGACTGCCAGATTCCTTTCTTTTTGTAAAAGGTATAGGGGATTCCATGCGCGCGGAATTGTTCTTCGACGGCCAGTGCTTCCTTGCGCTTGAACACCAGCACGGCGATGTCACTTGCGCGCAGTTCACGCGGCATTCCATTGGTTTTGCGCGAAATAAAAGAAAACGCCGGGCGCCCGCCGTTACCGCGTAGCAGCCGCTCGGTTTCATCTCCGACAAACTGTGCCATCGCACGTGCCGCGGTCTTCGGCTTGTCGGCGCCAGGGAATGTCAGAAGAGTCAATGCGCGGCGGCCCGAATGGTCAGTGCCGGATAGTTTTGTGCGCTCCTTCTCCGGCGCGGGATCGATATTCTCATAGGTGATTCCGTCGCCGCTCGAGAACATCTCGCCATCTTTAAAAACACAATTCAGCGCGTCGATAATTTCCTTCGACGAGCGGAAGTTCTGGGTGAGCCTGTGGGGCTCATTTTCTCCGCAGATGTGCTTACGCGCCTGTAGATACGTATTGATGTCGGCATTTCGAAAGCCGTAAATCGCCTGCTTGGGGTCGCCGACGACCACGAGCTTGTGATCCCCTCCGCTTTGCATGAAGAGAGACTTGAAAATTTTCCACTGAACCGGATCAGTGTCCTGGAATTCATCAACGATGGCGATGCTGTATTCGCTGCGCAGTTTCGCCAGCAGCTTTGCGCCGCCAGGAGATTCCAGAACGTCTGAGACTCGCGTGAGAAAATCTTCGAAGCTCTGCAATCCCTGCTCGAGCTTATACGCTTCCATCTGACGTATGACTCCGCCGATAGTCTGGACGGTGAGCTGGTACTGCAACCCCTGCAATGTGGAGCAGAGCGGATTGAGTAACTCCGCCAGCTTTGCGTAGATTCCATACGAGGGACTTTCCTCGTCTGCGCTCTCCAGCAGCGCTTCAAAGTGCGTCTCGTTGAACTTTCCATTCTTTCTGCACGCAGTAAGCATTTCGGCAAACGTGGACACTGGATTCTGCAGCGATTCCTCATCGCAAATCCAGTTCAGCAGTGCAAGAAGGATCGTACGGCGGCGGGCATCGCGGTTCCTGTTTGGCGGACCATAAGCCGCGTAGAGTGGATGATCTGCCGCGCGGCAGGGCGAGAGATCCACCAGCTTCCTGGCAGCCTGAAGTGCTTCGAGAATTCTCGGCTTCTGCTTTTCGAGCTCCTGACGAACCTGCGCGATTGCCGCAGGTTCGATAACGTGGCCGCACTTCTCACGGAAGTGGCTGGCCACTTCCATCAACGTCTTTTCCCACTTCTTTCCGCCATTGTTGGTGTTGGTGAACCCGGAGAGATCCATAATCGGCACGAGCTCGCTGCCGAATTGCTTTCTCCAGTCCGAGCGTTGCACTCTGCGCAGGCACGTTTCGATGATATCGCGTTCATCAGCCATGGCGCTTCGGCCGCCAAACTTGTGGCTGAAAGGGTTCTGATTGAGAACGCGCAGGCAGAATGCGTGAATCGTTGAGATCTGTGCGTGATCGTAGTTCTCGAGTGCCGCCTTCAGCCGTTCGACACATGCGCCCGATTTTCGTTGTGCAAGGGCCTGATCCAGTTCGCGTTCCAGCACCGCGCGCAGGCGATCCTTCAGCTCGCCCGCGGCCTTTTCCGTGTAGGTGACGACGAGAATCCTGTTGATCGCCACGCCCTTTTCAACGACGGCCTGAATCAGCAGTCGTTCAATCTTGTACGTCTTGCCGGTGCCCGCCGAAGCTTCGAAGACGGCGTGCGTCTGGAACGAATAATCGTCTGGCATGCGCGCCTCCTCTACTTTTTCTTGCGCCTGGCGGATTTGGTCGAACCGTCAGTTGTTTTGGGGCTTGGCGAGGTGCCGGCCGCAACGGTGTCTCCGCCTTCGGACTGAGCCCCCCCGGCGCGATTCTGCGCGGGGCCACGATCCAGGAGCCGGAAACGTCTGCGGACGATTTCAAAAGCATCCGCGGGAATGTCCGCCGAAAGGAGATCCGTCACACGCAGGCGGGTGTCTCCGGGAATCGCACTTTCCTCATCTTCATACAAGGCGTCCTGAAGCAGCTGCGGGTAATCGTCGCGAAGCTGCGGAAGGCGCGGATCATCGTCGGCATATTCAAAGGCGCCGCGTAACTGCTCGTTTTTTGCAATCGTGAAATAGGGCAGAGTCTGCAATTGCGCAAATTTCAAAAACTCATTCGTCAAATACGACAGATATTCACGTGCTTCAGCAGGCGAGACGGAATAGGTGAATTTTGCAAAACCATCCTCGAGAGCAATGGTGAGATGCAGCGGTCGGGAACCGATCCACGTGCGTGACGAATGGCCATCGGGATTGTCGAGCTCGCCGGCGAGCAGCGCTAAATAAAACAGCACCGGCTCGATCAGGTAGTGCGTCAGCACATCCTTGCCAACGTCTTCAGTCGTTTTGTTGTGCAGGATCAGGGCTATATGAATAGCCTCGGCCGACTGCCAGACCAGATCGCACGTGCCGCTCACGAGAATGTCGCGATCCGCCGGCGGGACCAATGCATTGTTCCTGAGCGAAAGTGCTGGAAAGCGCAAGGTTGCACCGCGTGGCTGATGACTGTGGCCGATCTGCACGGGTCCGCAGAAGACAGCACTGCTCAGGTCGTCGACAAATTTCGCCAGCGAGCCCGCTCCGTGGCCGGCGTCCAGACGCGTTTTGACCAGGCGCTTCAGGCGGCCAAGATCGGCTGTGGCAAATTCTGCGTCGGGCGCATCCCCGCTCAGAACGCGTTCACTGTATTGGCGTTCCACGTCGTTCTTCCAGGTCTCCAGCGTTTTGGGATTCTTTGCGGCGCTTGCAACAATGCGCGTGAGCGTGTCCTGCGCGAGGGTGCGCGTGGCATCTTCATCGGTGTAGAAGGGCTCATCCTCGCGGTCTTCCTTTTCGTATTCATCATAGAGCCGCAGATGTCTCTTCAGCGCCGCTTCTGCAGGATTCTTTAAAAATCCGGCCAACTCTTTGACGCTCACTCGCAAAGAAGCGGGCGGATCGCCGGCGGGAGCCGTGCTGGCCTTCAGCAGGCGTTCACGAATCGCCAAGCCAAGCGCTGCCGCGCCGCTGGCTGGGCCGCACTCCTTAAGAGCCAGCAGCCGGTCGGCATGCGAATAGTTGACGAGCGCATCGCTGTATTCCTTTTCAGGTCCCGCATTTTCCAGAAGGTAGCGTGGGTCATGCGGGCTCAGCGGTACTTTAACGCTCTGGAAATCGGCGCCGATGATTGTTTCCTTGATGTACCTGCAAAGCTTCAACAGCAGCGAACAGGGATGCAACTCCTGGTCTTTCTGCAGCTCGCGGCAACTATAGAGCAGATACAGCTTTTCACGGACGCTGAGCAGCGCTTCCAGGAACTGCAGGCGCTGTGCCTCGGGTGTCCGGATATCACCTGGAAGCGCGTGCATCTCCCGAAGGTCGAACGGGGAGTTGACGTCTGAGGCGGGAAACTTCCCTTCCCCAAGCCCCGCGATGTACACGATCCGGTACGGAATCGGCCTCGCCGGCTGAAGCGCGGAAACGACGACGCCGCTGCCGGCAAAGGCGTTTGCCCCGGCTTCGATTCCCTCCAGCAGAGAGAGCGTGAATTCGCGGATGAGCGGCAGCGTGATTTTTCGCGATGAATCGCTTTGCGCCACGGCATCGAGGACCACCAGGTTCGGCAAGCCTTGCAGGATCGCGCGCCGCACTTGCGCTTCGTCCGGCAGCTCGGAAGGAATTTCCAGAAAGTCGTCCATCAGGCTCTGTAGACGCCGGCGCCATTCTGAGCCGCTGGCGGGCGTGCTGCGAAATTCAAGCAGTCGCGGCATCAGCTTTTCAACGGCCATGCAGAAGGCATTCAGGCTGGCTGAATCGGCTGTCTCCAGGTCGGCATATGGAATCACGTCCTTGTACACCGGTGCAGGGTGTTCGGGATTTCCATCCGGCGCTTCCATCACACGCCCAAGGCGCAAGCGCTGCAGCGCGAGCTTCCACGTGTAGTATCGCGAGTCGCCGAAGCCGGCTTCTCGTTTGTCTTCACGGTCCCAGCCGTGGTACACGCACAAGCGCTCAGCCCAGTCCATCCACGTGACCGCTTCCTCGCGGCTGACGTTCATTTTTTCAAGAAAGCAGGGATTCAGGAGCACTTCCAGCACGCGCGAACGCGTGAAAGCGTTTAGTCCGATATCGAGCATGCCCAGCAGCGCCTGGCCGAAGACGCTTACGCCGGCGGCGTTGTAATCGGCAATTGTGTAGGCAATAGGAGACGGTGCGCTTTCGCCTGTCGCCGCGTTAAACAGCCGCCGTTCGAAAACGCTCTGGATCAGCGGGCGGTACAGATTCATATCTGTAACCAGCACGGCAATGTCCGAAAGCTTGAGGCTGGGGTCGGTGCGCAGGTTATGAAGAATGCTCTGCTGAATCGCTTCGATCTCGCGCAGCGCGCCGGGGCAGGCGAGCACCTGGAGAGAGCGATCCTGACAAAGTCTGGTTTTGCTTGATGGGAGATTCAATGTCTGCTGCTGCACGCGCCGCAGCACACAGTCGCCATCAGGTGCTTTCGCAGCGGCTGCACGGCTCGTAAGAACCTCGATTGCGAACGGCGGCTCTTTGCGGTCCGCTCCGGTCAGATCCGACATGCGCCACAAGGTTGCTGCGGCCGCATCTGCCCATTGCAGAAGCTGCTGAGCAGGCACTTGCTGGACGGATTTTTCCTTTGCCACTCTTTCGGCCACCCGCCGGAGAGCCGAATGCTTGTCGCCGCGGCTGAGTTCCTCAGCAACGCAGCCGGCGAGCGGATTGATGTGATAAAGCCGCAGCTCCAGATGCTGCCCCAGCCAGCGCAGGACTCGTACGTGGTACGTGGAAATCTGAGAAAGCCCGAAAAGATGAACCGGCCGCTGCGGCTGTATGTCTTTGCGCAACGAGCCGCCCTCGATCACTTCATTGGCGAACTGCGGAAGCGTCTTGTAAGCAGCGTTTTCTGCCTTGCTCAGCGTATCGCGCAGGCCGCCGGGTTTTGCAACCATCAGGAACAGCGCGCGCTCGCAGAGTTCCAGCGCACGATCATCTGCATCGGCTCCGTTGAGAGCGGGCTCGTCGCGCAGCCAGCGCTGAATGAATTCGTCCTGCCGGTGATATTCGTAATCACGAATGAGCCGCGCGATCCGGTCGGCAACATCCCACACGCGACGGCAGTATTGACGCGACGCCGGATCGGGCTCCGCGAGGTAATCGCGAATGGGCTTCAAAGCGCTGCCGCCGGCACTCGGATCGAGAAGCACCGACACGATCAGCATGCGGTAGCGTTCGTGATCCAGTTCCCTGAGCGGTGCAGACGGCTGAGTTCCACCCAGTTGCGCGAAGATTTCCCAGAGCGCCTTCTCAAGATAGCGGATGCGCAGGTTGATGGCGATGCCCTGCTCGCGAGCCAGATGCAGGTTCAACCAAGATTTCAGGCTGGCATTCGGGACGATGATATTTGCTGGAACAAACGGATTTGCGCATGAAGCATCTTCACGAGCCAGGCTCGCGCAGAGCGCCGCCGCGGGTGTCGCAAGGTCGGTGCTGATAAACAGCGTGCTGCTGGGCATAGCTTCAAGTTCCTGAAATGACAGGCGCAACCATAGTCGCTCTTTTTCAGCCTACAACTCACGACGCAGGCCAGAACGTTTCGACTGTTTCTGGCGGGGTGGCAATGCCCTCATAATCGGCGACCTCGCGACGTCCAGCGGCCGCAAGCGGTTCGACGAAGCTGGCATCAAAAAAACGTACCGGGCCCATCGGAAAGACGATTGTCCAGTAACCCCCGTCCGTCTGGTACGCGAGTTTGACTTTGCAGAACGTAATCTGATGTGCCTCAAGCTTCTTTCGATCCCCATAAGCGGCGCAGAGCTGTCCATCGACATGCCGCAGCAGAAGCCGGGTCAGTACGCCCGCGGAAGCTCCTCCTACAACTTCCCAGCGCGCGCCGAGTGCGTCGTATTCTTCCTGCGTGTACGAACCATGGACGGGTTCCATGAGCCTCCTTTTAAGCATGTCGTACGATAAACAGGCCAGTATGTTACTCGCGCCGCCTGGACAAAGGTTGTCCGGCACAACCTGAATTTTCTTACGGACATCCCCTGTCCGCGTGCTGCGATACCCTATGTCGTTCCCGCTACGGTACGCTACAGATGATCCAGAATCCGCAGACAACCTTGCGTCCATTCCGCCCCGGTATGGCGGTGAAAAATGGAAAGCTTTATCTTTTCACGGATTCGGGCGTTTGTGTTGTAAAGGTATGGCCGCGGCCGCAAGCCTGGGAACGCGACGAACTGCAGCCGGCATGGCATGCCTGCCGTCCCTACATCAATCTGCGTGATTTCAGCGCCTCGGGCTGCAGGGAATTGCGCCGGCAGCCCGGGTGCAGCGAATACACTCTGCCCGAGGACGATGGTCAGCTTACGTTCGATTTTGGCGAAGACGTGCTGCTGGATCCGCGCCTGAACTGGGCGTATCGGATGGAAGAGCAGTGCCGCAGGTTCCTTGAGAAGATCCCGCGCGAACTGCGCAGGATCATCCGGCTCTTCCCGGAACGGCACTTCGACTTGCTGTGCCTGCTTGCCCGCTGCGGTCCTGCGGCCGCGGAGCTTCTTGGAGAAACAAATCCTGCATTGGGTTTCGCGCTGGCCCTGCCACGCAGTTTCATGCGGCCAGCGGTGCAGCGCCCGTGGCGCTCCGTGCGGGCGCTTCTGCGCCGCAGACAACGCGATATCGCCGCACGGCTCGGGTTTGCGCCTTCTGAGGCGGGACGGCGGCTGCTCCTGAAAATACCGCACGAAAGCACCCGGCTTGCAAATTTGAAGGCTCTGTTACGGGCAATGGACGACCCGTTCTGGCTCAAAGCGCTGCAGCATGCCAAACGGCTGAACACCGGGGCGCTTCTGATCGCCGGCAACGCGCAGCTTCGCCGTTATGCCTCCGCCCGCTTCGTTCAGCAGCTCGGCAATGACGTATACCAGGACAGAGAGTCCTATGCGGTCCGGCAGTTGCGCGATGTCATTGAGATGCGCCACCTGCTCCCTGAGCGACGCCGTGCCTTCTGCGTGCACTCACTGGGTGAACTTGCAGCCTTGCACGAGGAATACGTTGCAACTATTAATGGTCACGGCGGAACGAGCGCACTCGCTGAACGCACTTACCCGCCGCCGCCCCTTCCGGACGAAGGACATACGATTACAGCGGTGAAGAATACAGGGGAACTGCGTGAGCTGGCGCAGGCGTGCTCAAATTGTGCTCTGACACGCAATAAGCGGATCTCAGAGTACTATTATGTTTATCGCGTGGAGTATAAAGGTGAGCTCGCGACACTGGCGCTTAGCGGTGAGAAAGGCGGGATTTATCGCGTTGAGGAAATGGCAGGACGGCGTAATGCGCGGTGCTCGCCGGCCCTGCGCAGCGAGGTTTGCCATTGGATTCAAAAGCACCAGCCTGCGTCAATGAAAGTCGCCGCTGCTCCAATCAGCGCAAACAGTGACAGGAGTATGTGAGTGGAAATCAAGCTTGCCTGTTTCGCTGACACACACGGCGATCTGCCGACCGACATTGCGGATCCGGAAATTTCGGCCTGGCTGGTTGCAGGTGACGTGGCGCGGCACGGCGACGGAAAAACCTTTTGCAAGTGGGCGCGCTCTGCAGGCAAGAGGATATTTTCCGTTCCGGGCAATCATGACTCGGGTGTGTTCGGAAGTAACGTGCTTGGCATCAGTACCATAAATGTGAGCGGAACCGCTCAGCGCGTTTCCAAACGTATTATTGTTGCGGGTGTGGGCTGGTGCACGGACCGGTCTGGCGAATACTGGGTATTGCCGGGCGAAGCGCAATTAGAAAATGTCTGCTGGAGCGCGAGCAGCGCTGTGCTCGAGCTTCAAAAACCCGGCGATATTCTCGTGCTGCTGACGCATTATGCGCCGCGCGTACAATCACTGCCTCCCTATGAGCAGAAGGCGCCGGGATTCGTCTACGACTGCATCGGTGCACTAATAGATGAGCTCGCTCCGACAGTGCTCGTGCATGGACACACGCATCAATGGGCCGGCCGCTGCACGCGTTACAACGATCAGACGTTGATCGTCTGTGCCGGTCCCGCTACGGGAATTCTGACGATCGACGAGATTACTAAGGAAGCGAACTTTGCGGCAGCGCAAGAATCGATCTGAATTTCTGATTATAAATTAACACCTTTTTTATAATGTCCGTTCATACACATTGTGTATTCACAGCTTGTTCTGCTCAATAGTTAGTTCCGGCAGGGCTCGCCGTCTTTTCTCGGAACCGGTCGCGCCGCTGGCCGATTTGCAATTTATAAAATCATAGAGTTAATTGCTTTTGTACATGCACAGCCCGCGGGATGTTCCACTCCGCGCGGCATCCATGCGGCGCGCAGCCGCCGAGGTAATGCAAGAGCGCTCGATTCCAAGTTTCCGGAAGGTGCCTGTTGCAGCCAATATGTCATGCAACAGTCCGCTTAAATACCGAGCTCTGTGCCTCAACTGTTGAGGCCGGCTTTAATTTTTTTTAACCGCGGCCCGGAGGGATCAAACTTGATGATTCAAATCGACAGCCTGACCCGCATTCAGCACTGCAGGCCCGGCTGGCAGCAAGATTGGGAGCTCTTCGCCGAAGCGCTGATCGCGCGCATGGAGCTGAAATCCCGACGCTACCGCTGGCCGAGCGAGTACGACCGGCAGGACTTCATCAGCGAAATGAGCGTCTTCTACCAGCGCCGCGCGAATGAAGGACAACTGCTCTCCGGCTGGGATGATTCCCGCGGAAGCGCGCTCGACTACCTGACGGGCCGGCTCTTCGACGGCCGGGCCAGGCAGTTCCTGCAGGAACTCTCGATCGCGCGCAGCAAGACAATTCCTCTGGTGACTGAGAATGACGAAGGCAGGCAGACGACGTATGAACCGCCTGCGCGGCGAAAGAGCTCCGGCTCGGCGCGCGTGCTGCGAGTCGATCTGGAACGCCTGCGGCTGGCTCTGCCCGACAGCGGCGAGATGACTAGGGTAACAGAGCTCGCGGCAATCGAACTCTTCCCAAGGCTCGACTGGAATGCGCCGCGCATGCCGCAACTGCGGCAGCATCTGGAAGAGCGGCTTGGCAGTGCGGAATGCGGCGCCGGCGCCTTGGACGCGCTGCGCCGGCTGCATGAACAGAAACAGCGCGAGTACGACGCGGAGGACCAAAGACTCTACGAGCAGCAGGAAAACTCCCGGAGCGGAGACTCTGGACAGGCGCAGTTGCTGCAGCGGCGTATCGACAAGCTGCGGGCCGAGCGGATCTTCCGGCCGCTCGATGCGCTGGCGCTCTGTGAACTTCTGGCGATCACCCGCGCCAATGCCGATCAGCTGCTCAAGCGGTATATGGATTCGCTGAGCGAACTGCTGCCGGACGCGGCGGCGGCGTTCGAACGGCTTACAGGCCAGGCTTCGCAGCCTCAGCCGCGGCTACGCCTGGCACATGCGCGCGCCCGTACCTTCATGCCGAACTGTCAGAAATCATTCAACGAAGCGTATACAGCATAGTTATTCGTCGTACCTCAGACGCAATCATCCAAAAACCGGGGGGAAGAGCATGGACCGATTCGAACGTATTCTGTTCATACACAGCAAGCTCAGCCGAAAAAGCTACCCCACACAGGCGCGCCTGGCGTGCGAGCTCGAGGTTTCGGACAGAACGATTCGCCGCGACCTGGAGTACATGAAATCCGTACTGGGCGCGCCGCTGTTCTTCGATGAAGTCCGCCGCGGCTATACGTATGGCGACGCGGTCTTCGCGCTTCCCGCATCGCTCCTGAGCTGTTCGCAGCTCCAGGCGCTTCTGCTCGCGCGGCGCGCGCTGGAGCGCGACAACCAGGCGCCCTGGTACGCGCCGGCGAAAATGGCGTTCGATCGCATCCTGGAATCGCTGCCCGCGGCGGAAGTCCGCAGGCACGAGGACATGGCGGAAAAAATTGCGTTCGCCCCGCAGGATGTCTGGAGCGTGGACGGCGCGGTCTGGAAAAACCTGCTGCTCTGCATCGAAGGACAGGAAAGCGCAAAGCTGACGCTCAAATCCTGCGCGGCTCCGCAGCTGTTCGATCCCTACCGCCTGATCGTCCAGCCTGCCTCAATCCTGCTCCACGGATGGTGCCATGCGCGTAAAGCCTGGGCGCAGATCGCGCTCAGCGAAATCATCTCGGTTGAATTCAGCGACCGCATCTTCGATGTAAAAGACGAATGCATCGGAACGAGGGTTGAAAGCTGCGTGGCGTGATGCGTTTGCGGGACGGACTTACGCCATTCCGGTGCTGAGTCCAATGTACGCGAGCGCAAGTTCGGCGTTGTCGCGGCACGTCGTCAGGACTTCAGTGGCCAGCTCCGGCGCATTGCCCCACGAAATGCTGTGCGCCAGCTTCTCGACGCATTCCATGCGATCTGCATTCTGGCGCACCTGCCGCCAGACCACCAGCCCGCGGCGCAGGAAGTCCACATAGGTGCTGCTCGGCTGATGCTGAACCATGATGGTGCGTGTGGCGGCGAGCCTCGCGCTGCGAGCGTTCTCCTGCACCTGCGCCAGCTGCAGCATACTGCGAAGCCGCTCGGCCGGATCGTCCATCAAGTCAATTAATTTTGCAGACTCGGTGACGATCGGCTGCGCCAATTCATGAAAACCAGACTTCAGCAGCGGTTCCGCGCCGCTGAGCAGCGCCTGGAAACGGGCCCGCGCACCGACGACGTCAGCAACGCATTTGACCGCTTCACCCACGCGCACCTGTGAGCGGCCCGCTTCGTTGCGCAGCGCCCACGCAGCGGCAAGCAAACCCTGCAGAGCGATGCGGTCGGCAGCCGCAGCGATGGTTTTCAGAATATCATCGGCGCCATTGAGATCGCCACAGTAGACGCGCGAAACAGCCAGTGCCCGCAGTGCCTGTGTTTTGGGCAGCGCAAATCCGATCTTGGCCGTGACTTTCTCGGCATCGGCTGTGCGTCCAATCTTGGCGAATGCTTGCGCGACCTGCGAAAGCGTGTGGGCGAGCGTCCAGGCGTCGTCGATCAGTGCGGTCGTGGCCAGGCTGTCATCTACCAGGCCGGCTTCTGCCTGGGCTTGTGCCACCGCACCGAGCGCGGCTTCGAAGCTGGCGCGCATGGCCTTAGCGCCGCTGAGACTTGTGGTCGTCGCCATGAATGATCGCATATCGACAGAGAGTCTTCTGAAGCTTGTCGAATTCTGGCGCTTGACCGGTGCCTGAATGGGAATGCCCTTGCTGTTTGCCTCGCTAAAGGCGCTCAGCGCGTTCTTGAACGCAAGCGCCGCAGCTGTCTCGTCTCCGTACGCGGTCATTGCACGGGCGACTTCGACCTGCGCGCGGCCGCGCTCGCTGGGATCCACCAGTTCGTTCGCTGCTTTGGCGAGCTGATCCAGATAGGGGCGTAGACCTTCGTTCATGTCGTTCTGAATCGCCGCCGCGATCGCCTGAGCGACGCCCGTAACGCGCGCTTCGGATTTTCGGGACGGATCATGCAGCATCAGCAGGGAACTCTTCATGTCCCCGGCCTGGGCGAACGCAATGCCCAGCCGTTCCAGCAGCGCCTGGCGCAGGTCGCCTTCGGGCATGGGAAGAACTTTTGAGCGCGACAGGTTCATCCACGCGGCAACCAATCGTCGCGGCAGCAGCGCGCGGGTCTGTTCCAGGCGCGTGTCCATCGAGCGCTGCTGGAAGAGCCGCGAGAGTGTTTTTTCGGCCACTTCCCACTCGCCGTTGTCGGCGGCCTTGTCGGCGGCAGATAGCTGCTCCTCAAAATCCATTTCACGCCGGCAGCCTTGGATACGCGCATTTACAGTTTCAGCGCGGTCGGCCAACGGCAGAGCCTGCTGCCAGAGGTCGAGTGCGCCCTGCCAGTGGCGTTGCGATTCGGCGGTCTCGGCCATTTTGGAAATCTGCAGATAGGCTTCGCGACGCTGCTCGACTTCAGCCATCGCTTGCCCTGTCGCCGGGGGCGGGGCTTCCTGCACCAGCGGCGCCGCGCCCCAGTCGGGCGGCGGCGGCGGAGCATCGATGAAGGTGACATTCGCACGCGGACCTGATTTGCGCGCGCCTGGATTCTCTTCGAACGGCATCGCCGGACGTGGGCCCGATTTACGGGCGGGCCGCGCCATGGCGTCGTCGAGCAGACGGCGTTCGATCAGCCGTTTGACGAATGCGCCCAGCTCTCCGGCGCTGCTGGGCCGGTCGTTGGGATTCTTGGCCATCATCCACAACGTCAGGCGGTCGAGCGACGGAATCTTGAGTAGCTCGCGATTGAACTGCGACGGCGGCGGCGGCTTGGTATGCAGGTGCTGATAGAGCCAGCCTTCCATAGTTTCCGACTCAAACGGCAGACGACCGGTAAGCAGTTCATAAAACACGATGCCCAGTGAGTAGAGATCGGCGCGGCCATCAACGGATGCTCCGGCGACCTGCTCCGGGGACATGTACGCCGGTGTTCCGACGAGCATTCCCGCCGTGTCCATGCTGATGCTCTTCAGATCGGTCTGACCGCCGACAATTTTCGCCAGGCCCAGGTCCAGGATCTTCACCCACGATGAGCCGCGGTGATCCTTCACCATCATGATGTTTGAAGGTTTTAAGTCACGGTGTACCAGCCCGGCCGAATGCGCTTCATGCAAACCGTCGCAAACCTGCTTGAGAATGTCGCAGGCGCGCATCGGATCCAGTATTTTTTCTTCGCGGATGATGCTGCGCAGGTCGCGGCCTTCCAGGTATTCCATCACCAGGAACGGCCGGCCTTCGGGACTGATACCGAAATTCAGGATTGTGGCGACATTGGGATGATTGACGATCGCCTGCGCGCGCGCTTCGCGCATGAACCGCCGTTCTCCCTGCGGATCGGAGCGGTAACGATCCGTCATGATCTTGATCGCAACGGCGCGTTCGAGTGCTTTGTCGATGCAGTGATAAACGGTGCCCATGCCGCCCTGTCCGAGTTTTTTGACGGGCTGGTAGCGCTGCGGCAGAAATTGCGCGACCTCGGCAATATCGACTTGCGTGTCGGTGCCGGGCTGTGCCGCAATCAGCGGCTGGTCCGTGCGCGGACCGATGCCCGATTCGTGGGAGCCTTTCAAAGGCTTGATCGGGCGGCCGCAGCCGGGGCAGAACTGTGCCGCGGGCGGAAGATGATCACCGCATGCCGGGCAGGCCGGCGGGGAGAGCATGCGACTATGACTCGAGGTCAAATTCAACGTGATCGTCTCATCAAAACTCGTGACCGCCGCAGTTTACCACATCCTGCAGTTTTGAAACAGAGGGAACTCATCCGCAGAGCGTAAAGGCAGTCTTAGATGCGTTCAAGGATCACTTGGGCCATCGCCAGCGTATCACAATGAGTAATCGTAACATGTAAGCGATTGCCGCCCAGTTCGGCCGCTCGCGCTGCCGCTTTGCCATGAAGGGTGAGCGTCGGTTTTCCGCGCTCATCAGGGAGAACTTCCACCTCGCGCCATAATATGCCTTCAGCCAAGCCTGTTCCGAGTGCTTTCAGTCCAGCTTCCTTGGCTGCCCACCTTCCAGACAAGCGGCCGCTGGGGTCCTTGTGCTGCAACACATAGCTCTGTTCGGCAGGCGTGAGAATGCGATTTAGAAAACGGGGCCCGTGGCGCTGGTAAATAGCTTTAATGCGCTCGATTTCGACGAGATCAATGCCAATTCCGATGATCATAGAAGTACCCGCGAGCTCATCGCTGCTCCAGGTAGCGCTGAATATCTTTGTCGTTCACCGGCGTAGTGAGATTCAATTTCGTGACCACGTCGGCCAAATCAATACCTTTCTCCTTCGCGAGGCGGCGGGCACTTGGCGTAGCGCGAATCCCAGAAGCGGCGACAGACGGCGCAGTGCTGGCTGGCGCCGCCGTTGCGGAAAGACTCGTTGCCGCAGCACGGTGCGCGGCGAGGAGCGCCTCATTTTTCTGGGCGACGTCAGCTCCAACGATTTCCCCTTCGTTGCCGATGACGCACATCACGTAGCCGACTGGAAGAAGCGCGCGTTCCGGTCCGAGAATCTTCAACACGCGGCCGGCAGCGGGGGAGGGCATCTCGAACTTGGCCTTGTCAGTAATGATCTCACACAGGCTCTGATTGACGCGCACGCTCTCGCCTTCTTTCACGAGCCAGCGGTCCAGCGTTGCCTCGGTGAGATTTTCGTTGGCCTTTGGCATTTCAACGTGTGTCATAGTTTTTCCAGGAACGTCCTGCCAGCTTTAACGGATTCAAGAACATCGGCGTCACCACTTTCGTCTTCAATCGCGAACCAGCCCTGGTACCCGATCTCATTGAGCGCAGCGAGGTACTCTTTCCACGGCACCGCACCCCGGCCAACGGTCGGCTTGCCTGTCTCCGGATGCTTGTCCTTGGCGTGTGTGTGGACGATGTAATCCTTCAGGATTTTCACCCCGGCGACTGTGCCGTGCTCAAGCATGTTCGCCGGGTCGTAGTTCACCTTTAGATTAGGGCTGCCCACGTCTTCAATGAACTGGCGCAGAATTTCGGCACTCTCCTGGCCGGTCTCGATGGCAAAGATGCCGCCGCAGCGTTCGGCTTCTTTCATCACGTGAATGACAGATTTGAGGAAACGGGCGTAGCTGCTGGATTCACGATCACCCGGAATGGGTCCGATGTGTGTCGTGACAATGCTGGCGCCGAGATCGACCGCAAGCCGCAGTGCGCGGCGCGTCTTTTCAAGACGCAGCTCAAGTTCGTAATCTTCTTCACCGAAGCCGCCCATTGTTTTCGGGCCGGCCTGCTGAGCGCACAATCCGCTGATTGTCAGACCGCGCTTTTCACATGCTTTGCGAACGGCACTGCGCTGCGGAGGCGTCGCGCAGCGGTCGGGGTCAAGAGCGCAGACGATATTCCATTTTTTCTCGTCGACGCACCAGGGCTGCACCGCTTTAACTCCGGTTGACGCAGCCAGATCGAGCAGTTTTTCAAATTCAGCAAATGTTTTGGCCTGGCCCAGTGACCACAATGCAACACCGATCTTCAAGATGCCTCCTCAATTTGCAGTCTAGCGTCTGGGAGTTTGAGTCTGGAGTCAAAGACACCTAAACACCAAGACTCTTCTCCGCTTCCTCCAGAAACTTTTCACGAACCTCTTTAATCGAGCCGTTCAGCGTGCAGCCGGCCGCCTGTTTGTGGCCGCCCCCGCCGAACTTCTGAGCCAGCGCGCGAGCGTCCGCATTGCGGGTGGACCGCAGGCTGACCTTCGTCTGCGCTCCGCCATTGATCTCATAAAAAAAG
>DASPJR010000015.1:0-8917 GCA_035628505.1 Planctomycetota bacterium
TCGCCGGCGCGCTGGAGCAGTTCATCCGTTGCGAGCAGCTGTTCATGCGCATCGAGGAAGAGAAATTAACCAACGACGAAGTGATTGCCATGCAGAAGCAGGCGTCAATGCTGCGCTACGCCTGCATGAAAATGACAATTCTTTCGCACTAAGAAGTTGCCTATGAGTGCGGTAAGAGAGGGGATGACAATGGTATTGAAACGAATGCTGGTTCTAGCGCTTCTGCTGCTGCTGTCGGCGCCCGTGCTGAGTGCGGCCGACAAGGACCTCGCGGCGGCACTTGCGTCGGGTGCGGCAAAGCTGGCCGCCGACAACAAGCCTGAAAAAGCCAAAGAGATGTGCTTCAAGGCTCTGGCGAACGATGAGAATTGCGCTGAAGCTCTATTCGAACTCGGCAAGCTCTACGAAAAAGAAGGCAACAACATCGCCGCAGCGGAATTCCTGGTGCGAGCCAGCCGCGAGTTTGCCAAAGAAGAAGCCGCCAAGCCTGCGTTCGGCGCCAAGCGCGCGGAAGCCGAAGGTCGCATCCGCCGGCTCAATCCGTACGCAACTAAGTACGCGGCGTTGATGACCGATTATGCGCAGGAGCTGGGAACGATCACCCGGAAGTCCACTGACGCCTTTACGATGGAAGAAGCCGGCGATCGCGTGGCCTCTCTCAACCTGGCTGACATCGTAGCGCCCGATAAGCTGCCGCAGATCAGCAAGCCTGCTCCCCCCAAGACGCCGGAGAAGACAACCGCGCGCCGTCCAAGTGACGACGATGACATGCCCGCACGCTTGCGACCCCGGCGGGAAGCGCCGCTCAACGTTCCCGTCGACGTCGAGAAGGCGCTGAAGGCCGCCGGCTGGGAGAAGTTCACGGGCTCCTGGAAGAAAGTCAAAGACAACGTTTACGAAGTAACCGATGGTAAGCTCGAAACGGCCAAGACAAACGGAGCCGTGCAGGTGATCGCTCAGAAGGGTAGCGGCACGGTGAGAGTTCTCGTGCGTAACGGACACAACAATAGTTCTATCAGCAGCTTTTATACGTACGGCAGCGGTTACGGCTTCAGTTTCGAGGGTGCTTCAGCGAAGATGTTCACCCCTTACAACTGGTCCGGTACGATTTACCGGCCATGGATGGAACGTGAAGTGCCGGTCAGCGGCGACAAGTGCATGCTTCTGATCACAGTTATGGATGGCAATCTCGAAATGATGGTGAACGGCAAACGCGAGCACAAATCGAATTACAAGATCAACAAGGAAGGTCCGTTCGTCATCGAAGTCGAAGGCACCATGACGATCGAAGCACCGATGGCAAAAGGCCAGTAATGCACTGCCTGCGTTGCCTGCCGTGCATGCCCTGCGTGATGGAGAATACGATGAAACGTTTTCTGGTCCTGACCGTCGCCGCCCTGCTCGCCACACTCACGCTGTCCGCGCAAGCGGCAGACAAGGCGGTCGCGGCCGCGCTGGCAAGCGCGGCGGCGAAGCTGGCGGCCGATGCGAAGTTCGATAAAGCGCGCGAGCTCTGCTTTAAAGCGCTGGCAAATGACGAAGACTGCCCGGAAGCGCTCTTTGAACTTGGCAAAATTTACGAGCGTGATGGCAAGACGACCGCGGCCGGAGAATTCTATGTCCGCGCGGCGCGGGAGTTCGGGGCGGGCGAGGCCGCCAATCCGGCGTTTGCCAGCAAGCGCATGGACGCCGAGACACGCATCAAGAAACTCAACCCGTACGCCGCACGCTTCACCGCTGCGCTCGCTGATTACACGACCGAGCTTAACGCGATCACAAAAAAGTCCTCGGATAACTTTACCCTCGAAGAAGCCTGCGACCGCGCGGACCTGTTGAAGCTCAAAGCACAGCTTCCGCCAGACAAGGCGCCGAAGTTCGAGCGCCCGTCGGTCGCAGTGGCGCCGGCGAAGAAAACGCCGGAAGACGATATGACGCGCATGATCAACCGCGTGGCGCGCAATACTGCCCCCGTGACGAATGTGCCGCCCGACATCGAGCGCGTGCTAAAAGCAGCCGGCTGGACGACCATTACCGGCACCTGGAAGAAGAAGGCTGAAAACGTGTATGAAGTGACCGATGGCAAGCTTGAGACGCCCAAGATCAACGGCGCTATCCAAGTGATTCTTCACAAGGGCGGAAGCGGCAGCCTCAAAGCCATGGTCCGCAACAGCCAGGAAGAGTACCTCGGCAGCTTCTCGTCCTATGGCAGCGGTTACGGGTACATTCTGGAAGGCTCCAGCGCCAAATTGTTCACGCCGTCCGGCGGGTACAGTAATAACAAGTTCTACTCCTATATGGAACGCGAAGATCCGCTGCCCGAGGCAGCCCCGAAGAACATGGTGACCGTGACCGTAGAAGAAGGAAAAATTGATTACTTCCTGAACGGCGTGAAGAAAAAGTCAGTAAATTATCAAATTGCCAAGAGTGGTCCCTTCATTATCCAGGTCGAAGGCACGCTGACGATTGAAGCGCCGCAGGCTAAGGGACAATAGCGGCCTCTCCATTAAGTTTTAAACGCAACATGCAGTCAGACGTGCCGGCCCTGCCGGCGCGTTTGTTTTCACCGGAACTGTCCGCCGTACGGCACAGAAAATAAATGCGGTTTTGGGCCGGTCTTTGCTGCTGCCTCCATCCACGAAATGGAGGGCACGCAGATGAAGTCGATTCCGAGTACTTTGTATCCAGCAAAACGTCGCTGGTTGTCCGCATTTTTGGCGGCCGCCGCATTGGTCTTTTTCAACGAGGTGTACGCAGGCGAGGTCAACAATAAGCTCGTGTCGCGAGCAGCCGGCGAAACCGGAGTCGTTGGAAATGCGGCCAGTGTCGCGCCGGATATCACCCCTGACGGGCGCTACATGGTTTTCGAGAGCATCGCCACAAACCTGCTTCCGGGTGTCAGCGGCCGGCAGGTGTATCTGCGTGATCTGCAGACAGGCGCCGTCGAGCTGATTTCAAAGAATACTTCGGGAGCACCTGGAAACGGCAGTTCCTACCAGGCTCATGTGTCGGCAGACGCGCGCTACGTCAGCTTCAGCAGTTCTGCAAGCGACCTTGTCGCGGGCGACACCAATGGGTTCGATGATATTTTCCTGCGTGATCGCCAGACCGGCACGACAACCAAGATCAGCCTGACCTCCACGGGAGGCCAGACGAATGGACCCAGTTTCCAGTCACGCATCACCGGCGACGGACGTTTCGTGATGTTCGAAAGCCGCGCGACCAATCTCGTCCCTGGCGATACGAACGCCATGGGCGATGGATTCCTGGTTGACCGCACCAATGGAACGATCGAACGCGTGACGCTTACCAGCACCGGCGGCGAAATCATTGCCAGCCCCGGCGGACGCAACGAGACGACCGGCATTTCGGACGATGGCAACCTGATCGTTTTCCTCACCGACGCCGATGCTTCAAACATTGTTCCGAATGACACGAACAATGCCCAGGACGTCTTCCTGCGCAATCGCGCCGCGGCGACCACGATTCGGCTGTCGGTAAACGCCCAGGGACAGGAAGGAAACGATCACAGTCTCTTTCCGAGCATCTCGCGCGACGGCAACACAATCGTCTTCACAAGCTACGCCAGCAACCTGGTTGACGGAGACACCAACGGCGTCTCCGATGTGTTCATGCTCAACCGCACGACCGGCCAGCTCACACGCATTACGAATGGAAACGGAGACTGCGCACAGGTCACCGTCTCTGGCGACGGACGCTTTGTGGCGTTTGCGAGCAACGCATCGAACCTGGTAAGCGACGACGACAACGCCTTCGGCGACCAGTTCCTCTACGACGATACGACCAAGACGATTACTCTGCTCTCGCGCAGCAGCGACGGCCGGCCCGGCAACGGCTCAAGCGGAAGCCAGAAGCTTCCCGGCCGCCAGGTGTTCTGCTGCGATGCGCACGTTTCGGTGGATGGACGGTTTGTTTCTTACGACAGCCAGGCCAGCAACCTGGTCGTTGACGACAACAACGCCGCCAGCGACGTCTTCCTGCACGACCGGGCTCCGACCGTTGTCGCCCGCGCAGGCGCGGATCAGACTGTGCTCGAAGGAACCGCGGTCTCGCTGGACGGCAGCGGGTCGCTGGGCACGAATCTCAGCTACTCCTGGCAGCAGCTCAGCGGAGTTCCCATTGCCGACGGCACGGGCCAGAATTCCGCGGTCTTCTCGTTTACCGCTCCGACCGTCAGCGAGACGACGGTGCTTCTGATGCGGCTCGTGGTAACCAATGGCGAGGGTCTGTCGAGCTTCGATACCGTGAATGTGACAGTGACCGATTCTGGTAGCAGCAATCCCGGCCCTGGTCCAACCCCGGGTCCGGGAAACGGCGTCGACAGCGATGGCGATGGTATCCCAGACGCGGATGAATTGCGTGTTGGCACCAATCCGTCAGATCCGAACTCGCGGCCGGGTGGATCCGCCGATTTCGACGGCGACGGAACTCCCGATCATCTGGATTTCGATGATGACGGCGATGGACGTCTTGACGCCGATGAAATCCTGGCGGGCACGAATCCTTACGATCCCAACAGTCCTCCGCGCGGCAATACGCCCGGCGAGCCGATCGACACCTCGAAGCCCTTCACGGTGACGAAGCTGCAGATGAAGATCAGCTTCCAGAACAAGGGCGACAGCGCAACGCTGCAGGGCACGTTTGACGCTCCCGCAGGGTTTGATCCGGCCGGTAAGGCAATCTCGATGAGCGTGGCCGGCGTCACCAACAGCGCAACTCTCGACGCGAAGGGTAAGAGCAAGGTCATCAAGGTCACATACAAGAAGCCGAAGAAGGGAACGTCCTTCGCCGGCGGGCCGATCAAGCTGGCGACCTCATTCAAGAAGGCATCCTTCAAGAATGGGCTGGGCCTGAACGATGCGACCGGGTCGCAGTCTCTGAATGTGCCGGTGATCGTGAAGGTCGACGGGCAGAACTACACCGCGAACGTCCCGAAGACGGCTGTCAGCAAGCAAGGCAAGCAGTCTTCAATCAAATAGGATCGCGACATAGTCTTCAATATAAAAGCCCCTCCATCGTGGAGGGGCTTTTTTCTGTCTTAAGCCACTTCAGCGAGGCGATTCAGCGTCGCGCCTTTGCAGCAGGACGTTTCTTTCTGATTGCCGCTGACTTTCGCGCCGCGATCCTGCCGGCAGCACCGCGGCCGTTTTTCTCGGCAGAGGCTGACTTCAGAGGACCGAGTCCGACCTGGACGAAGTTGCCCTCGAGCGGGTACTCCTTAAGGAGATCGTGCAGGTCGTCGAGCGTCACTGCGTCAATGCGCTGCAGCATTTCTTCGCTGGTGAGAAGCTCGCGGCGGACTGACCAGAGATGCATGAGCTGCCGGAAGCGGTTGAAGGGCGTCTCCGAGTGGAAGACCAGCGACGTGCGTGCGCGGTTCTTGGCTCGCTGCAGTTCTTCCTCCTTGATTCCTTTCTTCAGCTTCGCGGCTTCCGCGCGCAGTAGTGATGCCACCTTTGCAGCCTTCGACGGATCACACGACGCATGAGCGGCCATCAGCCCGGTGTCGCTGAAGCCCCAGTACGACGCGCCGGCTTCTTCGGCCAGGCCGGTGTGGCGCAGCGTCCAGAAGATCCGCGAGTTCTTATCGTCGCCGAGCACGTTGCCGAGCAGCATCGCTGCCATGCTGCGCCGGTCGCTCAATGGTAACGCCGGCCACATGATGATCAGGTGGTGGCGAGTGACATCCTTTCGTTCAAGATTCTTGATGCCCGCGTGAAAGCCCGGTGTGGAATCCGCATCTTCCGGCCGTGGACCCGTGCGTGATCCCCAGAGCTTCTCAACCTGCTCGAGCAGCGCCTGTTCGTTAACGTTCCCGCAGGCGAAAAGAGTGATATTCGCCGGCACATAACGTTGCTTGAAATAGTTCAGCATCTGCTCGCGCGTCATCTTCCCGACAGTTTTGGGCGAGCCGAGAATATTGCTGCTCAGGCGGTGACCTGCGAATGCCATGCGCATCGCTTCTTCGAACGCGATGTGCTCAGGCATATCGTTGTAACGCGCGATTTCTTCGAGAATGACCTTCTTCTCGGTGTTGAACTCGTCTTCCGGCAGCGCGGGTGCCAGCATGTCGCTGAGCAGATCCATCGCGCGCGGAACTTCCTCGTTGAGCACCCAGGCGTAGTAGCACGTCTCTTCCCAGCTGGTGAACGCGTTGTAGCGCGCGCCCATCTGGTCGAAGTCGCGGTTGATCTCCTGCCAGCCTCGGTTGGCTGTGCCTTTGAACATCATGTGCTCGAGGAAGTGGGACACGCCGTCAATGCGCGGGTCCTCGTTTCGCGCGCCCGTGCGGATGTGAAATCCGACCGCGGTCGAGACGGTTTCAGGCATGAATTCGAGGACCAGTGTCAATCCGTTGTGCAGTTGATGTACGCTGAAGCGCTTGGGCATGAGGTGAACTCCGTTAAAGCTGGACAGGCTTGCCGTCAGGACCGACCCACTCGGGGGCCGAGCCATCGGCATAATACTCCTTTTTGAACACAGGAACACGGGTTTTCAGGCTGTCAATCAGCCAGCGGCAGCCGTCGAAAGCCGCCCCCCTGTGCCCGCTGCTGACGGCGATTACGACGCTCGCATCGCCGATCTCCAGCCGCCCAAGGCGATGCTGGATGGCAACCTGAACGAGTCCGAATTTCTGCTTCGCTTCTGCCGCGAGCTCGCCAACGATTTTGCGCGCGAGTGCCTCATGCGCTTCGTATTCGAGGTGCCGCACCGGACGGCCGAGGTGCTCGTTGCGTGTGCGGCCAACGAACGTGACAACGGCGCCGGACTCCGGTGAGTAAACACTGGCCTCGATAGCAGCACAATCCAGCGGCGTGCGCGTAAGGAAGTCCATGCTGCTTCAGCCTCCACCGAAGGGCGGCAGCAGATCGACGGTGTCGTCTTCTGCCAGCAGGTGCGCCGAGCCGACAATCTCTTCACCGATGGCGACATGAAGCGAAGGCGCCAGCCGCTGAAAAGCCGCGTGCCGCGCAACGAAAGCGTTCAGCAGATCCGCCACGCGCGGCGTTCCCGCGATTTCGAACTTCTCGCTGTCTGTGGCGAGTTTTTCCCGCAGAAGCGCGTGGTAGCGAACGAGAATACGCATGAGAGGAATGTGGGTTCAGTTCCAGGCTGAGCGGCGGGCGCCCAGCCTAAAACCGAACGCGATGAACTTAACCCAGCTTGGCCAGGGCGTCCTGAACCGCTTTCATGTCGCGGGGATCGCCCGTTTTTTCCTGGATCTGTACAAAGGAAACTTTCCCATTTTTGTCCACAATCACCGTTGCCCGCTGGCTGATGGCAGGATTGCCAGGGTGCTCTAGGCCGAACTTTTTGGTTGTTTCCAACATCATATCGGCGAGCAGATCGTGGCCGATCTTGCGCTCAGCCTTGAATGCCTTGTGGCTCCAGACGCTGTCGCGGCTGATGCCGACAACGACGCGGTTGGCGCCATAGAGGCTCTTATCGTTGCTGATGGCGCAGTTTTCCTTCTCGCAGGTGGGGCTCCAGTCCAGCGGGTACCAGAGCAGCACCACGTTCTTGCCTTTCTGCGCTGAAAGAGTCCAATCCGCGTTGTCCTGCGTCTTCAACGTGAAGTCCGGTGCTGTGTCGCCGACTTTGATAACTGCCATGAGAGCGCCTCCATGAAGCTGAATGAATAACTCAAAAATGCCGGCACTTGCCTGAGGGGCAAATCCTTCGGGCCGGAAACAGGCGGGAAAGTCTAGCGCACGGTCAAGGGGGCGGTCAAGCGGTTGTCTTTAATCCGCCGGCCATGCCTGGGCTTGATGCATCGGGCGTCTTGCGGGATTGCAGCAGCATTGCGTAGGGAATACGCCCGCTGTCGCGCGGCGGGCTCTCGCGCCGCTGCTTTCCGCGGGTGCAATCGAGGCACTTGTTAAGCTTCTGAAGATCTTCGTCAATGAGCAGAACGCCGCACGTATCGCAATAATGGATATGCATGAATTCCTTTCTTGCGGTTGCCTGAAGCGCTCAATGCCCTACCAAAGTTCGGGCCAACTATGTATCGCCCGGATGTGTGCGGTAAATGAAACACATTTCCAGCAAACAGAGGTTTAGTCTTCATAAAAATGCTACGCGACGGGTTTGATGGAGCCGTGCGGGAAGCTACAAGAAAGCCGCCGCGCTGTGCTGGCGCGGCGGCTCAAGACTTTGCAGGTTTTTGCGAGCTTCGTTACACGCTTACGCGCGTCTTACTTGATCGGCGAATAGTCGGTCGGCTTCATGAAAACCGATTCAATTTTGTCCACGAGCTTGCCGTTCACTTCCGAATTGGCTTTGGCCTTTTTCCAGTCTTCGTCGGCGATGAAATTCTTCCAGGACGATTCACGCGCTTCTTTGCTCGGGTAAGCCAGGATGTAAACGAGCACTTCCGGCTTGTCGGCGGGCGTCCAGTAGCCGATCAGCGTCATGCCGTGCTTCACAAACAGCTTGTTGGTGTGGTCGCGAAAGCGTGCATGCAGCGCTTCCATCTTGCCTGGCGCCGCGTAGTACGTGCGCATCTCGAAGCAGCGCTCGCCGCCGGTCTTTTCTTCGGCTCGAGCCGGAATTGCGAACAGAACGGCTGAAAAAAGCAGCGCAACGAACAAGCCTGTGTGCGACATGTGTTCCTGTCTCCTATTCAATGAGTGATTGCGGCAGTTTAGCGGTCTCTTGCTTTCTCTGCCAGTCGCTGCACTTTGAAATCAGGTGGAAACCGTGCCGCGCTGGCGGTTAACATGACCGCATGCTTCTGCCTGACACCAATCTGAAGATCACGCCCGGAAATGTGCCCTCCCGGCTGGATGATCTCGCCGATGCGCTGATTCATGATCTGAAAAACGGCCTGCATGTCGAAGCACATACCGAGGCTTTGAAAGCCTACGGCGCACTTTTAGCGCCGCGGCTGTTGCATTAT
>DASPJR010000016.1:0-6023 GCA_035628505.1 Planctomycetota bacterium
TCGACTACGACGACAACGAGCCCATCATTGACTGGCGCTTCATTCATCAGCAGTTCAACGGGCGCACAAGCGTCCAGAGCGACAAAGACGGCAACTACGAATTGAAGTCGCTACGCCCCGGCCGTTACGCCCTCTCCATCAGCACCCGGACGGGCCAGCCGGTCATTATTTTCGGCGTTGAAGTCAAAGCCGGAGACGTCACCGCGGCTCCCGAGGCCATGACGCCCAAGCCTGCGTTCAGCGGAACGTCGCAGAACGTGAAGGGAACAGTCCTGCTGCCGGACGGCAAACCCGCCGTCGGCGCCAGTGTCGGTCTTGTCTCCGGGTTCAGCCGCTGGGGCCGCAATTGCGACGACAAAGGAGTCTTCGAGTTTTCCGTCAGCGAACAGTGGATGCCCAACCGCATCGTCGTCAAGGCCGGCGAATGCAAACCCTACATCCTGGAACTGACCTCGCCCGCCACGCAGCTCAAGGATCTGACCGTGCGCCTGGAGAAACAGGACTACGGCGATCTGGCTTTTAAAGTGACTGACACCGAAGGACGGCCGCTTAAGAATGTCACGATTCGTCCCGCGGCCACAACCAACCGCTACGTTTACAATCGCACGACTGCCGAGCGCAAAGCGGTCACCAACAAGGACGGCCAGGCGCGGCTCACCGGACTTGCCTCGGGGCAGCGGCGCTTCGTTTTTGAGCGCGACGATTACTACTTCGAGGGCGAATTCAAAGCACTCGTCGTCCCCGATAAGGAAACCGACGTCGCGGTCACTCTTAAATCCGGACTCAAGTTGTCAGGCCAGATCGACTTGCCGCCGGGAACATCTTTCGACAAATGCATTGTCTTTCTCTCGGATGCGCGCAGCCGCGTGACCGAACCGGACAAAAACGGAAAATTTGAATTCTCGGGGCTGCCTCCCGGCGACTATTACGTGAGTGCGCACGCGCCTGGGCTGGTGTCGCAGGGGCGTGTGAAGTTCACGGTCCCATCGCCGGCCGGACAGAACGTCCGGTTGAAGCTCGACAAGGCGCACGCAGCGGCGATCAAGATAAGTGAGGAAGCCCGCGATTACACGGCCGCACTGATGCCGCGCGGCAGCTGGGATCCCAACAACGTTCAGGATATGAGCGTCTACTTCAATACGATCACCTCGTCGATCGATCAGGACGGGCGCGCCGAATTCTGGGGCGCCTCGGCGGATGGCGAGTACGAACTGGTGCTCACGCCCATTCATCAGCCGTTCTCGAGCTACCGCTACTACAACGATGGTTCGCGCAAGGCGACTGCTTCACTTGTCGCCGGCCCCGTAAAGACTCAGCGCATCAACTCGTCCGACGAGATGGTGAAGCTGCCCGCAACGGAGATCAACCTGACGCCGCCAAACGGTACCGTGACCGGGCGCCTCGTGTGCGAACCGAACATCGGCAATGCGAGCACCAACTATGGCACGCTGAACATGAAGGTGGTGGGCAAAACCGCTTACGGCCAGCTTTCATTCTCTTACCCCAATGAGTTTTTCCAGCAGGACGCGCGCACACCCATCTTCCTTGGCACGCCGCCCGAAGGGATGCGCAAGCCGTCCGAGTTTGGAAACTTTGCGATCAGTGGACTGCCGGCCGGCGAGTACCAGGTCTACATCGACGTGACACCCTATAACTACAGCGGAATTGTCCGAGCCACTCCCGCACCGAAGACGCCCGCGAAGCCACTCATGACTTTCACGCTGAAGGCCGGGGAGAGACTGAGCCTGGGGAAAGTGAAGTTCCCCGTACCGCTGAAAGTGATCACTGAAATCAAGAGCGGTGGCGGCGGGCAGAACGATGGCGACCCCGAAGACCGCATCCAGGTGTTCCAGCCTTAAAAAAGTGACGAGTGGCGGGTGGCGAGTGGCGGGTGACGGTGTCGATCAATTATTTTCTTGCCATCTTCCGCTGCAGCCACCCAACGCCCAGCGCAAAACTTGAAACGATCAGCGCGCAGAGCAGCACGTTTGCGGCCAGCAGGTGGTAGCTCCAACCATTTTGTTCATAGAAAAATTCGAAGCTGCCGATCTGAATTGAACTCTTCATTTGAAGTGTCCTGGACAGTGTGCCACCAGGTTCAACACCTACCTTCTGCTTCCAATCCTGAAACATAGGAAGCGGAAACCCGAAGACGTTTGCCTCCATTTCATTAATGGCGATGCGGTGCGGAAAAAAGTTTGCACCGAGCAGCACCCCCGCCGCAAGCGTCATCAAGACGATCGTGGAGAGATGCAGTTGAAACCAGCGCCGTTTGCCGGACATACCTTCCCTTAGCAAAGTCGTCTGTTGCCAGAAACTAGAAACTAGAAACTAGAAACCAGAAACCAGAAACTAGAAACTAGAAACCACAAACCAGAAACCAGAAACCAGAAACTAGAAACTAGAAACCACAAACCCTTCCGCTTGACCTGAACCCCAGTATACGGCAAAACCTTCCTCTTCGGTTTAACCAAACCAAAAACCAGAAACGAGAAACCAGGAACTGAAGTCATGGCTTACGTCAACGACAACTACCTCAAGCTCAAAGCCGGATATCTCTTTCCCGAGATCGGCCGGCGCGTGAAAGCGTTCGCGGCTGCGAATCCGAATGCCAAAATCATCCGCATGGGCATCGGCGATGTCACCGAACCGCTTGCGCCCGCGGTGATCGCCGCGATGCACAAGGCCGTCGATGACCAGGCGAAACGCGAAAGCTTCCAGGGCTACGGTGACGAGCAGGGTTACGGCTTTCTGCGCGAGGCCATCGCGAAGAATGATTTTCAGGCGCGCGGCTGCGACATCGCGGCCGATGAAGTTTTCGTCTCCGACGGCAGCAAGTGCGACACGGGAAATATTCTGGATATCTTCGGCGAGCAGAACGTCATCGCCGTCACCGATCCGGTCTACCCCGTTTACGTCGACACGAACGTCATGGCCGGCCACACCGGCGCCGCGAACGAAAAAGGCGAGTACGCCGGGCTGGTCTATCTGCCGACGACGGCCGAGAACAATTTCATCGCTCCGCTGCCCAGCAAGAAGGTGGACATCATCTATCTCTGCTACCCGAATAACCCGACAGGCGTCGTCGCGAGCAAAGAGACGCTCACGAAATGGGTCGAGTACGCCAAGGCCAACGGCGCGGTGATCTTCTTCGACGCCGCGTACGAAGCGTACATCACCGATCCGGCGATCCCCCACTCCATTTATGAGATCCCCGGCGCGCGCGAGGTCGCCATCGAATTCCGGAGCTTTTCCAAGACCGCTGGATTCACCGGCACGCGTTGCGCGTTTACTGTTGTTCCCAAATCGCTCATCGGTAAAGCACGCGACGGTTCAAATGTCGAAATTTACAAGCTCTGGAACCGCCGGCATACGACGAAGTTCAACGGCGTGTCGTACATTACGCAGCGCGGCGCCGAAGCGGTCTACAGCGCCGAAGGCAAGCCGCAGGTCCGCGCGACGATCGATTTCTACATGGCTAACGCGAAGATCATCCGCGAAAACCTGGGCTCGCTCGGGCTGAAAATTTACGGCGGTGTCAACGCCCCGTACGTTTGGGTCAAGACGCCGGGCGGCATGACGAGCTGGGATTTCTTCGACAAGGTGCTCAAGGAATGCAACGTGGTGGTCACGCCCGGCAGCGGCTTCGGCGCATCCGGTGAAGGCTACTTCCGCATCAGCGCCTTCAACAGCCGCGCCAACGTCGAAGAAGCCATGCGCCGCCTGCGCGAGAAGATCAAAGCGTAACTCTTTTCACGGGAGAGACACTGAGGCGCAGAGACCGGAGGGAAATTTTTCCCTCGCCGTTCTCTGCGCCTCCACGTCTCTGCGGTGAATAAGACTTTAGAATCCGAATCCCGGCGTGTCGTCAACGGGTGCGCCGGCGGTGCCTTCGAAGACTGTCGACTGCTGCACGGAGACGCTGTTGTGCGTCTTGCGGTACTCGGCCCACTGCTTGATCTGATCGGCGCTCAGCGTGCCGGCGAGTTCCTTTTCAGCCTCGGCCACGTGTTTCTCGACTTTGCTGCTGACGTTGCCCGTCATATTGAAGCTGTAAATCCCGCCCCGCCGGCCGGCGCGCGGGCGCATGGTCTGCTCCTGCGCCACCTCGGCGTTCAGCGCGCCGGCGTGTTTATCCAGAACCTCTCGCATCTTCTTCTTCTGTTCGTCGGTAAGCTTCAGCGTTTTAACCAGTTCGTCGTTGAGCTCCAGCGCGCTGGCCTTCACTTCCGTGCGGCTCTTGATATTGCCCCGCGGGTCGGCCGCGCCCCTTTTTTCAGCGTCGCCGCGCCGGAGCCAGCCGCCCTGGAAGTTCGCATCGTCGGGTTCGCCGGCGGCAACTTCGCCCAGATCAACCTTCAGCTGCAGCGCTTCGCCTCGGCGCGTCACTGTCACTTCGTTTTTGCCCTGCGGCGCGTTGCGAACTGCATCGATCAGGTCCTTGGGCCCGGTCACCGGCTTGCCGTTGAACGCGGTGATCGCATCGCCAACGGACAGCCCCGCCTTTTCAGCCGGAGATCCCGGCACGACGCTCATAACGTAAGCGCCGTCTTTCACGTCGTTCTTGAAACGCTCGCGAAGATCGTCTGCCACGGGCGCGAGTTCCACGCCCAGCCGCGGCTTGTTTGCGGTGAAGCCGCCAAATCCGCGCGGGTCGAGCCGGAATCCGGGGCCCACGTCGCGATCCATTTCGCGCTGCAGCTGCTCGAAGAGATTGTCGAAATTCTGCTGCCCGAAACGGCGCCGCAGCTGGCCGAAGCCGTCTTCTTCGTCACGATTATTCAACGCATGCTCAAGCTGCTGCACGCGCTTTTCCAGATCCTTGATCTTCGCTTCCAGTTCCGCCTCGCGCGGCTTGGGTTGCTGCGCGTCAGCGCCATTCAGGTGGGTACCACCGACCAGCAGTGCGGCGGCGGTGCTTAAGGCTACTAAATTTTTCGTGAACATACCGTGGTGCTCCGAATTCTTCCCCAGCCGCGCGCGGTGCGACTGTAAATATCCATCCCGAAGAGTGACGCGGAGATGGGCCGAACCTTCATGTGAGTTGAGATTCAGAAGCTTACGCGCAGCAGCGCCAGAATTCCAGGGTGCATAGCCCGCACGTGTTTTGACGTAGACGCGCCGGTGTCTAAAATACCTCTCATGGCCAGGACCCGAACAAGCGCCGGCAAGCGACTACGCCGCTGGCTGATGCAATCCGCTCTCCTTTATTACAGTGTCGCCTGCTGGGTGTACCTGATTGATGCCCTGCCGCTCGGCTTTGCGAGGTTTCTGGGCCGCTGCGGGGGAAGACTGGCGTACTACCTGGATTGGGGGCATCGGGCTATCGCACTAAACAACCTGGCGATTGCCTTTCCCGAAAAAGACAGGGCCGAGCATCTGCGCATATTAAAAGCGTGCTACGTCCATTTAGGGCTCCTGGTCGTCGATTTCTGCAAATGCAAAAGCCTAACGGCCGACGACGTGCGCACCTGGATCGTTCCTGAGGATGGCGCCCTGGATCGCATGAATGCCGCGAAGGCGCAGAATAAAGGCATCATCGCCGTCTCTGCACATATTGGCTCCTGGGAACTGGCCGGCTTTGCCTTTCCGACACTGGGTTTCCCGGCCGTCTCGATTGCGCGGAAAATCGTCTCCGACCGCATTGAGGCACTCGTCCATCACATTCGCACGCGCCTTGGAAACGAAGTCGTTCACAAGGAAGGCGCACTGCGCCACATGCTGCGTGCATTCAAGGAGAAGAAGGCGCTGGGCATCATCATGGACCAGCACGCCGGTAACGACAGTCCGTGGATTCCGTTTTTCGGGCGCGAAGCGTCGACCGTCGATTCAGTCGCGCGTTTGCACATCCGAACGGGAGCGCCCGCGATGTTCAATGTGATGATCCGGCGCCCCGATGGCAAATACACCTGGCGCAGCCGCACGATTCAGATTCCCCCTCCTCGTACGGAACAGAGCGAAGACGAGCGCGTAAGGGAGATACTGATCGCCTGCAACCGCGAGATGGAAGATGCCATTCGCGA
>DASPJR010000017.1:0-12939 GCA_035628505.1 Planctomycetota bacterium
GATCTGATCAGCCAGCCGCTGCTCTGCCCCAGCGTCGGCACCAATGCGCGCTCGCAGATCGACGCGGTATTTGCCCGCGCCGGCGGAGCGTCCCTGCAGCCGATTGTTGATTCGCACAATTCAGCGCTGCTGCTGACATACGTCGAGCAGGGCCTGGGCATCGCGCTTACGTCACTCAGCCCCATTCTCATGCGCGAATTCGAGTCCCGCCTGGCTTTCCGCGAAGTGTCTCATCTGTTCGAATCAGAAGAAGTCATCCTGGCACAGCGCGAACGCCGCTATGCCGCGCCGCACGTGGATGATTTCGTGCGCCTGGTTGAAGCCTGCAGTAAAACCTGACAGCAAGATTTGGATAACGAAGAGCACGGGCTGGCAACCGAAAAAAGCACCTCTTTGCCCCGGCAGGGCGTATACTTCTGCAAAGGCCGGCGCGCGCGCCAGGGAGGTCAGCCATGGGTATTCCAAAGATTCGCACTACCGTTGTGGGTTCCTATCCCGTTCCGGAGTGGCTCGTCGCGCTACCCAGCCAGCAATCGCTGATCGATGCCACGCGCGTGGTTTTCAAAATTCAGGAACTTGCTGGAATCGACGTCGTCGCCGACGGCGAGCTCTACCGCTTCGACATCAATCATCCGGACACCAACGGGATGATCGAATATTTCATCCGGCCAATGAGCGGCATTCGCTCGGCGGTGACTCGTAGCGACATCGAAGAGTTTTCACGCCTATCCGGAATGGGCTTTCGCGCCGAGCCAGCCGGAGTGGTCGAAGGTCCCGTCGACGAAGGCACGCTGAATCTGCCGCGCGACTATCGCCGTGCGCGGGCCTGCACGAACCATCCGCTGAAATTTACGCTCACCGGCCCGCACATGCTCTCCAAGACGCTGATGGATCACCATTATCGCGACAAGGCCGCGCTGGCGCTCGCTGTCGGCAACGCGCTGGCCAAACAGGTTGCGGATATCAACCCGGAGGTCCTGCAGGTCGACGAAGCCAACATTTCAGGACATCCCGAAGAAGGCGAGTTCGCTGCTGCGGCGATCAATAAAATTCTGGACGCGGCCACAAAAGCGAAAGAGAAGGGCGTGCACGTCTGCTTCGGTAATTACGGCGGCCAATCCATTCAAAAAGGCGAGTGGCGCAAGCTGATCTCTTATATGAACCGGCTGCATTGCGACCACGTCGTTCTTGAATTCGCCTTCCGCGGCTACGATGAGCTCGCCCATTTCAAGGAACTGCTCGAGCCCCGCATCGGAATTGGGCTTGGCGTTATCGACATTAAAGTAAATACTGTCGAGACGCCTGAAGTCGTCGCGCGGCGCATTGAATCTGCCGCTCGCATCGTCGGCGCCGAGCGCATCAAATGGGTACATCCGGATTGCGGCTTCTGGATGAACAAGCGCTCGATCGCCGACCGCAAGATGGAAGCGCTGGTGAAAGGACGCGACCTCTACCTTGGCCGGAATCTTTAAGCGCAGGAATTACCGATGAGCATTCGCGTGCTGGGCACTCGGCTGAGCGTGCTGCCGATGCGTACACGCATGCCCTTCAAGTACGGCATTGCCACGCTTACCTCGCTGCCGCATCTGTTTGTCGAGAGCGATGTCGAAATTGACGGCGTACGCCAGCGCGGCCTCGCCTCCGACGGGCTGCCGCCGAAGTGGTTCACCAAGAATCCGGACACCGCCTTCGTTGATGACCTTCGTGACATGATCGCAGTGATCCGCTCCGCACGCGACATCGCTGTGCGCTGCGGAACTGCGCCTACCTGCTTTGAACTTTGGCTGCAGATCTGCTCCGAACAGGAGCGCTGGGCCGCGCCGCAGAAATTTCCGGCACTGCTCTACAATTTCGGCGTCAGCCTCATCGAACGCTCCATTCTGGACGCACTCTGCCGCGCCAAGCAGTGCTCACTGGCCGCGGCGGTACGAGCGAATCTTCCAGGAATTCGGCTGCGCGAGGTTTGTGCGGAGCTTGACGGCGCCGAACCGGCGGATCTGCTGCCGCGCGATCCGCTTCGGCGCGTGTATGTGCGGCATACGATCGGACTGGCCGATCCGCTCACGGCGGCGGATATTCCGCCGAACGAGCGAGCCGATGACGGCTTGCCGCAATCGCTCGAGGAAAGCATCGCGGCGTACGCGCTTACGCATTTTAAAATCAAACTGTGCGGCAACGCGCAGAAAGACTTCGCCCGGCTTTCGCAGCTTGCGGCAATTATCGAGGCCAGCTGTTCGACGTTTGGTTACACTCTCGACGGCAACGAGCAGTATCACACCGTCGATGAATTCCGCACATTCTGGGACGCGTTGCACGCGCAGAATTCTCTTCAGCACTTTTTGAAGCGCCTGATCTTTGTCGAGCAGCCGTTTCATCGCGATGTTGCGCTTTTAAAAAGCACGGGCGACGCCCTGCTGGCGTGGAAAAGCCGGCCGCCGATTATCATCGATGAATCTGATGGTTCGCTTTCGGATTTGCCAACGGCCCTTGAAATGGGTTACGCCGGAACCAGCCACAAGAATTGCAAAGGAATCATCAAGGGCCTGCGCAATGCATGCCTGCTGCAGCACCGCCGGCGCTCTGACGCGACGCGCGCTTACATTCTCAGCGGCGAGGATCTGGCGAACGTCGGGCCTGTTGCATTGCTGCAGGATCTGGCTGTCGCGGCGACGCTCGGCGTCGAACATGTCGAGCGCAACGGTCATCATTATTTCGCAGGACTGAGCATGTATTCGCCCGGTGTTCAAGCGCAGGTGCTCGCGGCACACGGCGACCTGTACCGCAAGCACGAGCGCGGATTTGCGGCGCTGCGGATCACCAATGGCCACATCGAGCTCGGCTCCGTTGTTGACGCTCCGTTCGGTTCAGCAATAACGCTCGACACGTCTGCCTTTACGCCGCTTGGAAAATTTGATCTTGATACTGTGGCTTAAGAGTTCTGCAATCGCCGTTCGCGTAGAGCGCTGGGCGCAACGCCTTTCTCGGACATGAATAGCCGATAAAGATCGCGTTCGTTCGCAAGCCCGACTTCGCGCGCGATGGCCTTGTGCGGCAGATCCGTTCCTGAAAGCAGCGGCAGCGCCGCATCAGCGCGGACACGCCGAAGATACTGCACCGGCGAGACACCGACGCGCGCCTTGAACTTGCGGCTGAAATGAAACGGGCTCATGCCCGCGGCGCGCGCGAGTTCCCGCAGGCGCGTCGGTTTATCCAGTCGGCTGTAAATAAACGAGCGCACGCGTACGAGCCAGTCGTCACTGCCGCCGCGTGCGGTAACGCAGAATTCGTGAGCGAGCACATCGAGATAGGAATTGAGAAGCGGCTTTGCTGAACTCCCGTCAGCCGAAAGCTCCTCGATGCGCCTGAAAAGACGCAGCAACTGGCCCTGCTCGTCGCGAATGAAAAATGGAGATTCAGGAAACGGCTCCGCCGGGCCGCTGAACTGCAGCAGGTAATATTCAATGAAGCCGGCACTCGTCGTCCGCCATGCATGCCGCCGGCCACTGCCATAGTAAAGGAGTGTTCCGGGCCGCGAGATCACGCGCTGCCCGTCGCACTCGGCGGCGTACTCGCCACCCAGAATCAGGACCAGTTCATGCCAGGCGTGAACGTGCGACTCCTGGCGCTCCACCATCGACTTGGAACGGATGTGACTGAAGCGCTGAAGCTCGAAAGATTGCACGCGAACCGTCTCCGCTTGAAAGCAAGAAACGGATAATAACGTGAGATGTACTCCGCGGCAATGCTGCGCACGTCCACGCGTGCGGGATCAAACCACGAAGCGGCCTGAATTCATGATGCCCTTGGGATCCAGCGACAGATGAATCTTTTTCATGAGTGCCCAATCCGCACGCGCGGCGCCAAAGGGATTCTCGATTTTAACGCCATTGAGCTCCTCCCAGCGGTAATTCACGCTGAGCGAGCCCAACTTTTCGGCGAGCACCTGTGCTGCGTCACTCTTGATGGCCAGCCGCGCGGTTCCACCAGTCGTCCCCGTTTCGAGATGCGACGGGCCGAGCGGTTCAAGCAGTTCGAGAACCGCATTTAGTTTTGAACTTACGCACCAGTAGCGCAGCGTCGCGCCCTGGCCAGTTGGCGGCTTGGCATAGACCGTGTCCGCCTGCCAGCGTGTGCTGCCAGCGGCACGCTCTGATTTCAGCGGCGCGATGCTTTCGGAAATTTCGCGATCGATGCGGTCGAGCTCGACTTCGGCGCCGGTCGCGGACACGTCGATCGACCACACGCCATTTTTCTGCAGGCGCAGCATCTCAAGTGGCAGATTCTTCGCTGCAATCTTGCGCAGCAGCGACGTGCCGGCGGCGCGGTCCTGCGCCGAAAATGTCCATGTGCTGCGCGCGATCGGAAACGGCCGCAGGCGGAAGGTGACTTCGGTAATCACGCCGAGTGTCCCCAGCGAGCCGATGTACAGCTTCGCCAGGTCGTAGCCGCTCACATTTTTCACGACCTGCCCGCCGCATTTGCGGATCACGCCATCACCATTGACGATGCGCATGCCCAGCACCAGGTCACGCGCCGTTCCGTAGCCCAGCGCGCGCGGGCCGCTGCGATCGGTGGCCATCATGCCGCCAACCGTTGCATCCGCGGGCCCGTCCAGCGTCAGGAACTGCCCGTTCTTCGCGAGCGCTTCGCTCAGCGCGCCGAGCGTCATGCCGGCCTGCACGGTCGCAACCATGTCGCCGGGCTCGTGATGAATCAGCTTGTCGAACTTTTTCGTCGAAAGGACCAGCCCGCCGGCCGGCGGCGGATTGCCGATGCCCTGCCCCGTCCCGCCGCCGCGCGGAAGCACGGGAATTTTATGCTCGGCCGCAAAGCGCAGGACTGTCGCGACTTCCTCTTCGGTTTCGGGCGCGCAGATGCATGCGGGGGCAACGCCCTGAGCGGCGTGCGAGGCCAGCGCGGCATCATCGCTGATCACGCGCGCGTTCCCGATCAGTGCTTCAAGTGACTTCAACCAGTCTGGTGTCGGCATTCGTATTCTCTCGTGAGTATTAATTTAAAACTCTTTCGGTTCTGCCGGCGGCGCCGGCGGTTTTACTGGAGCAGTTCCCTGCGGCGCCGGCCTGGGCTGCTCAGGCATCACCGGAGCCACAAACGAACGCCGCTCGGGGCTCCACTTGATCTCTTTTTCATTTGTTGCGAACCAGTTGGCAACAAATTCCAGCCGTGCATCAGGCTCGCGCGGCACAAGCTGCCGGTTGACGGAGTTGTAAAATCCGCAGAAGGATTCAAAGCGCGCCAGCGTCATCATGCGCGATGCGGGATTCACTTTCGCCAGCGCCAGCAGCAGGCGCAGGCCGGAGAGATTCCCGGTGTCGCCGATCACTTTTGCCCACTGTTCAAAGTCAATCCGCCGCTCGCCGCCAGTCTTGTTCAGATCAGCCAGGATCTTTTCAAGCCGCGGAATGTCGAGTTCGCCGCCGAGCCACAGGTAATGAACCAGGTTGATGGAGCGCTCATGCGCCGTGGTGGCCTCGGGCTCCTCCACTTTTTTTCGGTACTGCGCGGCAAGTTTTTCACGCGCTGCGGACAGAACAGCCGGATCCACTCCGATGAAGCGGTTTTCCAGCATCGACAGCCGCCCGGTCGAATTGTTCTTTACCGTCAGCTCCAGCTCGCGGCTGAGCATCGCCGTTAAGGCCTCAACTCCGGCTTCGCGGCTGATTCGCGACACGGCTGCCATCAGCTTGCGCGAATGGTCATCGTTCTCGCTGGCTTTGGAAACATCGGCCAGTGCGAAGATCGCTTTGGCGATTGCCGCATTCTTCGCTGCATCCGCCGTCGGCTGGACAGTTCCAAGAATAGATTCAAGCATCCGGCGCGCGGCTTCCTGTTCGGCATAACCGACAGCATTCATCAGATCGTCCATTTTGAAGCCCAGCGCTGTGAGCGGTTCGATCGTTGCGGCAAGCTGCGCCTTCGCCGGAGAACGGGCGCCCGTGATGCGGTGCCGCTCGCGATCCCACATCAGCTTGCTTTCGTTCTCTTCCAGCCATTTTCGGCAAAGCGCCAGCTGCTCTTCGCCGCTGCCAGGGTTTCCGTCGGTATGATCGTTCCAGCTGCAAATGTGTTGAAACTGGCCGATCGGGTGCGCGTCGCCGCGCTTGGCGCGGTAACTGGCCACGTCCTTTGCGCCCAACATCAGCAGATAACGCAGATAGCCCATGCGCCGCGCATTAAAGAGTGTGAAGCCCCAGCGGTGAAGCTTGCCCTCGCGGCGACCTGACACCCATTCCAGCGGCGCCTTTGCCATATGTTCGAGCATCTTCGCTTCATCGGGCCTGCCATCCAGAAACAACATCTGCATGCCCGCTTGCAGCACCCCGGCTGAATTCCCCGCGGCTACGGCCGAATCGAAAGCTTTCTGGTATTCCGGCAAAAGAGCAAGGCATGCCGCCCGGACGACGGCCGGATCGGGTTCGAGGCTCTGAAATACTGTTTCGGTGCCGTCCCGTGAAAGGGCTTTGCGCAGTGCGTAAACCCAGAGCCGCTCGCCGAGTTTCGCGTCCATTTTCGGCAGCTGAACGAGCATCAGGCTGCGGTCGTCGTACATCACACCCTCACGCCCGCCGCGCGCTTCCAGCAATCCGAGCAGCAGATCTGCGCCGGCGGGATCTTTTGCCGCTTCGGGAGTGCGTTCAAACAGCGCTATGAGCTCTTTGATGATCGTGTTGAGTTCCTGAGGTCCGGCGACAAGCCGGTCGATCGCTTCGAAACCGTACTTCTGCTCAAAAACTTTCGCCGCGGCGTACAGCGCTTCCTTTCCCGGTGGCGAACTGTCGCACGTAAATACTTTCTTTTTTGAATTCCACGTCTGGGCGGCAGCGTTCTTCTCCAGCCACGCGCGGGCAGCAGGCAATTCGATGCGCTGCGTGCCATCATTCTGCGGATACTGCCACGATGATTGCTGGATCCAGCCCAGCGCCCTGAAAAGCGTGGATTGCGCTGTGCGCGGGCGGGCATCTGAGCCCCGGAACGATCCAGAGACGGGTGCAGTCACTGGGCCCTCTGCTGCATCGGCTTCGGCCAGATCGAGCAGCGGAAGCAGCGCGTCTTTTACGCCTGCATTTACCAGGCCTTCTACCAACTGTGTCAGGCACTGCCGTGCCTGCTGAGGATGGCTTTTTTCTACTGCCAGGCGCGCGGCGCTGAATTCTTTTGGAGCATCTCCTCCGCCACAGGCGAGCAACGTGGCGGCAAGCTGCAGACGAACCAGCGGGTTGTTCTTCGGTGTCTGCTCGAACGTGCGCTGCGCAGCGGTAAGAAGTGCGGTCTTGTCGATTTCGCGGAAATCCGGCCATAACCAGGGCTCATGGCCACTGACGTTCAAACCGATATTAGCCAGCGAGGATTCCATGCGCTGGGCCAGAATTTTGACGCCCAGTTCCGGCAGCACGACTGGGAGCTTGATATAGAGCGGGGCCGCGAGGTTAACATCACGCAGCAACTGGGCCTCAAACAGCAGCCAGCTCATGACGGCTGCAATGTCCGCATCGCCGCGCGCTTTCGCGTCAGCTTCGCACAGATTCAGCAGTTCCCAGAATGCGTCCGTCCTGCCGGTCGCGCCGGACTTTAGCAGACGCGCCCTGAAGTCCTTGAGCTTCCAGGCCGCTTCAACTTTGGCAGCCGCTTCAGGCAATGTGATTTCAGGCGCCGCAATAAGCTCCGTTTTCATCGGCGCCGTTTCGCCCGCACGAAGCGACAACGCAAGCAGGCTCAGCGCTAATAAGAGCCAGGGATTGATTCGCATAACTCCTCTTAACTAGACAACTCTTCAATCGTAGGCGGAAAAGTAAACATGAATGTGCCGCGCGCACTCGTCACCCGTCGCATTCGTCACGCATGCCCCTTGCGCACGCCAAACGCAACCTTAGGCGGCTCATGTCCGCGGACCTCCCAGCAGCGGCGCGCGGGAACCGCTTTGCCAGGATTGCTCAGCTGATGCGGATCAAATACCGCGCGAATTTTGCGCATGCCGTCCATGTCGTCTTCCGTGAAAATGTGTGGCATGAATTCGAGTTTTTCGAGGCCGATGCCGTGCTCGCCCGAAAGCGTTCCGCCAGCGGCAATGACCGCCATCATCACTTCCGAATTGCAGGCCAGAGCATTCTCGATCTGCTTTGGATCGCGTTCGTCGAAAAGAATGATGGGATGCAGATTACCGTCGCCGGCGTGGAAGACGTTGGCGATGGTGACGCCCCATTTTTTCGCGCTGGCGTCGAGCTTGGCAAGTGTCTCCGGCAGTTTCGTGCGCGGAATCACACCGTCCTGAACGTAGAAGCTCGGACAGATGCGCCCGACGGCGCCGAAGGCCTGCTTGCGGGCTTTCCACAGCAGCAGACGCTCGGCATTGTCTTTCGCCGCGCGCACACTCAGGCAGCCTTTTTCTTTCAGGACGTCCGAAACGCGCTGAGCCAGCGGTTCAAGGCCGTCGCGCAAACCGTCGAGCTCGATCAGGAGCACCGCGCCGGCATCGAGCGGGAATCCCAGATGCAGCCAGTCTTCGACTGCGCGAATAATGGTCTTATCAATGAGTTCCAGCGCCGCGGGAATAATTCCCGCCGCGATGATGCCGCTGACGCCGCGGCTGGCGGCATCCACAGTTGGAAAAACAGCAAGCAGCGTCTTCACCGCTTCCGGGTTGGGCGTCAGTTTCGTCCATACGCGCGTGGCAATGCCGAACGTTCCTTCGCTTCCCGTGAACAGCCCCACCAGGTCGTATCCGGGCGCACCTGCCGGCGGCCCGCCAACACGGAGGATCTCGCCATCGGGCATCACCAGTTCAAGGCCAATGATGTGATTGGTCGTGACGCCGTACTTCAGCGTGTGCGGCCCGCCTGAATTCTCGGCGACATTTCCGCCAACCGTGCACGAGCCCTGGCTGCTGGGGTCGGGCGCGTAGTGAAGATTGTGTGCCGTGCAAGCCTTGGTGAGATTGACATTCACCACGCCGGGCTCGACGACCGCGTAGCCGTCTTCAGCGTTGATCTCCAGAATCTTGTTCATGCGCGCCAGTTCGATCAGCACCGCATGGTTCAGCGCCATCACTCCGCCGCTTAGACCGGTGCCGGCGCCGCGCGCGATGTATGGATAGTTGGCCGCGACGCATGCTTTAACCACGGCGGACACTTCCGCCGTCGAATGCACGAATACGACCGCACCGGGTAGCGACTTATGCAAGGTCAGCCCGTCGCAGTCGTAGACGAGTTTCTCCGAACGTTCGGTGATGACATTCTCTTTGCCGACGGCCTTCTGCAGCGCTTCGAGAAGGCCCGCTGGAATGGTCGCGTTATCTGAGATGAGTGTTTGCATGCGCCGCATCATAATGGGTGCAAGAAAATACGCCACGGAAGCCATGTACCGCAGGCATCCTCCCTCTAAGGGAGCTCCAAGAAATATTTTTGGGAGATTTTCGTCGCAGACGGCATATCTCATTCGTCTTAGTATTGGTAAGGAGACAGCGTTAAGCGCGAAGGGCTAACCGCAGACTGGAAGCGGCTGCAATCGTAAACCGAAGCAGCAGGCTCTGCCGATCCGTATTAATCTGTCTAATTCCAGAAATCTCAACGAGTTGTCATAACACCACGTTGTTCATCAAAACGTTTTAGCAATTTAAACGAAAACTTCGTCACATCGTTGCAGCAGTCCAAATTCCTCTCACAGCCGCACACGTGCAGCACAGGTGTCAGCTGAAGGGGGCTCTGCAATGGCGTCGCATCGCATCCGTGATGTTCGAAGCGTACTCTTGCTCGTTTCAATGCTTTCCTGCGCCAGTGTTTTCGCGCTCAATACATCCGATTATGCCGTGCTCGTTAGCGCCTCCGTGCAGGCCTCGCCGCCGCAGATTACTCTTTCCTGGCCGGCCGCCAGCGACGGCACAAGTTACAGCGTCTCCCGCAAACTGTTGAGCGACACGACGTGGGGCACAGCGGTTGGCATTGGAACGAACCTGACGTACACGGACACCAGTGTCAGCGTCGGAAACACGTACGAATACCGCGTTATCAAGACCGGATCGTCGGCGACAGGTTACGGCTACATCGCTGTCGGCCTGCAGGCGCCGCTGATTGAAAATCGCGGCACGGTCGTGCTTGTGGTTGAGAACACCTATGCCAGCGATCTCTCAAGCGAGCTCACGCGGCTGCAACAGGATCTGGTCGGCGACGGCTGGACGGTGGTGCGCCGCGACGTTTCGCGCACGGACACGGTCGTCAGCGTGAAAAACACGATCAAGGCTGTCTACGACGCCGACCCCACGAACGTGAAAGCCGTCTTTCTTTTCGGCCGCGTACCTGTTCCGTACTCAGGAAATACCGCCTACGATGGTCACGGCGATCACCAGGGTGCGTGGCCTTCAGATACCTTCTACGGCGAAATGAACGGAACGTGGACGGATACGAGCGTCAACAACACGACGCCAAGCCGCAACGAGAACGACAACATTCCCGGCGACGGCAAGTACGACCAGTCTTCGATTCCCTCGGACATGGAACTCCAGGTCGGCCGCGTCGACCTCTACAACATGCCGGCGTTCGCGCCGAAGACGGAGAAGGATCTCCTGCGGCAATACTTGAACAAAGATCACAACTTCCGGCACAAGATCATCGACGCGCAGCGCCGCGGACTGATTGACGATAATTTCGGCACGTTCAGCGGCGAGGCATTCGCCGCGAGCGGCTGGCGCAATTTCGCGCCGTTCTTCGGAGCGTCCAACGTTTTCAGCCTGGACTGGTTTGGCACGCTGCCGAGCAACAGTTACATGTGGGCGTATGGCTGCGGTGGCGGCTGGTACCAGGGTTCCAGCGGCGTGGGCAATACGAGTCAGTTTGCCAGCAACGACACGCAGGCCGTCTTCAACATTCTCTTCGGCAGCTACAACGGCGATTGGGACGCCAACGACGCCTTCCTGCGCGCGCCGCTGGCGACTACGACATATGGCCTGACCTGCGCCTGGGCCGGCCGCCCGCACTGGTTCTTTCACCACATGGGCGCGGGCCTGAACATTGGCTACAGCGCGCGAATCACACAGAACAACAATTACGGCGGGCTTTACCAGGCAAATAATTTCGGCACACGCGGCACGCACGTGAACCTGATGGGTGATCCGACGCTGCGCATGCATATCGTTGCGCCGCCGTCGGGTTTCACAGCGACTTCGGGTACCGGCGTATCGCTGAGCTGGACGGCTTCAACCGACACCGTCGTAGGCTATCACGTATACCGCTCGGCCAATGCGACCGGCCCGTTTACGCGCCTGACGACCAATCTCGTCACCGGCACCAGCTACACGGATTCCAGCCCGCCGGCCGGCGCGCTGACGTACATGGTTCGCGCGGTGAAACTGGAAAGCACGCCCAGCGGCAGCTACTACAATCCGAGCCAGGGCATCTTCGCCGCCGTAACGCCGCCGCCGACTCAGCCGCCGGTTGCGCCATCCGGCTTGACCGCCACGGCCAATTCAGCGGTGCGCATCAACCTGAGCTGGACGGACAACTCCAATAACGAAACACAGTTCAAGATCGAACGTAAAACGGGTGCGGCAGGTACCTGGGGCCAGATCGGCACCGTTGGCGGCAACATCACGACGTATGTGGATACGACGGTCGCCTACGGCACGCAGTACTACTACCGCGTGCGCGCCAGCAACAGCATTGGAAACTCCGCCCCCAGCAACGAAGCGAACGCTACGACCAACGCCGGCGTCGGCCCTGGAACGGGAACGGGACTTACCGGCGACTACTACGACAACATGGACTTCACGGCGCTGAAACTTACGCGCACGGACGCGACCGTGAACTTCGATTTCGGCGGCGGTTCGCCGGACGCTTCTGTCGGAGCGGACACATTCTCGGTGCGCTGGCGCGGCCAGGTGCAGGCGCGCTTCACGGAGACGTATACGTTCTACGTCACCAGCGACGACGGTGTGCGGCTGTGGGTGAACAACCAGCAGCTGGTCAACAACTGGGTCGATCAGGGCCCGACCGAGCGCAGCGGCACGCTGGCGGTCGTCGCGGGACAGAAGTACGACATTGTTATGGAGTACTACGAAAATGGCGGCGGCGCCGTGGCGAAGCTCGCCTGGTCCAGCCTAAGCACGAACAAGGAAACAATTCCGCAGACGCAGCTCTATCCCGTCGGCGCTCCGCCAACGCCTGGCGTGCCCGGTAGCCTTTCGGCCAATGCGGTCTCGAAAAGTCAGATTGATCTCACCTGGACCGACACCGCTAACAACGAGAACGGGTTCAAGATCGAACGTAAGACCGGAGCGGCTGGAACGTTTGCGCAGATCGGAACCGCGGGCGCCAACGCGACGAGCTACTCCGATACGACGGTCGCGCCGGATACGACCTACTACTACCAGGTCCGCGCCTACAACGGTTCAGGCGACTCGGCGTACTCGAACATCGCGTCCGCGACCACACCGGCGCTCGTGAGTGATGCGGAGTTTGTCACGCAGAGCGTCCCAACAGCTCTGACAACCGGCGATACCGCAAATGTTACTGTTGAAATGAAAAACACCGGCGAGACGACGTGGGCGATCGGGACGTTCCAGCTCTACGCGCAATCTCCGGCCGGAAATTCGACATGGGGCTTGAGCTCCGTCGACGTAACGGCAGCAACAGCGCCCGGCGCTTCCGTGACTTTCAGCTTCAGCATCACAGCGCCAGCGACGGCGGGCACGTACGTCTTCGAATGGCGCATGCTGGACAAGGCCAAGGGAGAGTTTGGTCAGGCCTCCACGAGCGTCAGCATTATTGTCAGTGCGCCGACGCCGCCTCCGCCGCCGAATGGTTCGCCGACGCTGACGTCCGGTGTAACGGCCTCGCCGTCGACGGTCGTTGTCAATCAGCCGGTGACGTTCTCGGTCGGCGCCAGCGATCCCAACGGCGATCCGCTCACAACAACCTGGAATTTCGGTGA
>DASPJR010000018.1:0-5201 GCA_035628505.1 Planctomycetota bacterium
GTTTCTATAAGAAAGTGAACGTGATTGGGCATCACAACCCATTCGAGGAGTCGATACCGAGCGCCGTCGAAAAAGAGCATGACATTCTCAACTATACGCGCAGCGGCAGGGTCTTTCAGATGGCAAGCGCCGTATCCGGCATCGAGCCACGTTTCCATTTTGTTTCGTGCCTCTGGATTGCTTTCTGCGCCTAAACCTATGGACATTTCAAGCAGCTCTTTATGCGGTAATGCGTCCGCAAGGCGAAAGGTAATGAACTGGATGAGGTCGGGCACATCGAAATGCGGAAGGTAACCGCGGGAGTTCCATTCAAGATGCGCGTTTTTTTTTGGCGGGCATGGTGGGCTCCAGTGTTTGGGCGGCGGGACGCGGCAGTCCCAGCGGGCCGGCGGGACGCCGGCGATCCCAGTGGCCGGCGGGACGCCGGCGGTCCCAGTCTTACGCATCCATCGCCTGCATGCGCCGCAATTCCAGTTCTTCGTAACGCTTGCGCGCCTGGGCGATGTTGCCTCCGCAGACGGCGGCGAGAATGACTCCAGAGAGCAACAAGGGGTAATAGACGCCGTAGGGCTGCCCGGTCAGCAGCGCAACAACTCCGGCAATTAAAAGCAGCACGCCACAAACCGTTAGAGCACAAAGGCACCCGATGACAAAATTCCGCGCACGGCCGAGAAACGCCAGCGTGCCGAGCAGTCCGCAAAGCAGGCCAAACATAATACCAATCGCCGCTCCGACGAGACCTCCCTGCGCATCAGTCCACCAGGCGACGCTGCTGGCCGACGCTGCCGGAAGAACTTCCACAAGCTTGAGATCGCTCAGCCATACCTTACCCGCGCCAGGGAAAATGAGGCTGATTTCAAGCGATGACGGGTGTGTCTTCGCTCCTGCCGCGTTAAACGGCAGCTCAAAGCGGCGCCAGCCGGAAGCGCCTTCCAGATGCTGCGTCGGTCCGGATTCCCCAAGCGTTCGCGAGAAGAACGCAGCACCGTCGGGAAAGTAGCTCCACATCTCGAGGTAGGCCTTGCCTTGGACGCCCTCGTACCGTACCTGTCCGGTAATCGCGTAAATATCGGCATCAATGCCGGGCTTTTCGAGCTTCAAGAACTTGATGGTGAGTGGCTCGGCTTTGCTGTTCTCCAGCCGCAACACCTCTGCATTTAACGTCGTATCTTTCTCCAGCTCGCCAGCCAGGATTTGCCCTTCGGCCTTAGCTTTCGGCCAGCTGATTTCCTGCAGCGTCTGCTCGGCCGCCCGGCTGACTGAGGTCGCCGCCAGTACTAGAAGTATCAGAAAGAGCTTGTGCATGGCCTGCCTCCATATCTTTCTTATGTGCCATGAGTAATGCTTTGAATGTTGCGGCATCGAGCTTGCCATCGGCATAATGCTGCCGCAGTGTTCGCTCGAGCTCGCTTTGCCGCTGAGCGGACTCCAGGGACCGGATCTTGTCAATCAGCCGATCCAGCCGCAGCCGCACGGTTGGGTAGGAGATCCCATATGCCGTGGCGAGCTCCTTAAGTGAGCCTGAGGCGAGGATAAATCGCTTCAGGAACGACAAGTCTTCGTCCGAAAGCTCCTCAATCCACTTCGCCAAGGCAATCCGCTCCTTTAACAAAGTTAAAGTACACTTCAATATTGTTAAAGTCAAGATGGCGTCATATAAAAACGATCAGCGAATTCAGACAATGATTGTCCTGATTGTCTTGACTGTAGTGCGCATGAGCGTTAAAAGAGAGACATGCGGCGGCTTTGGCGGCCGGAGCAGTAACCAAAGTAACCAAAAGGAGTGCTCAGACGAATGAAGTATTCACAGAGCACAGAGCTGGCTATCGACAGCATGTTCTATATGGCCGCGCATCCGGAATCGACGGACTTTTCTGTCGAACAGGTCGCGCAGGCGCAACATGTTTCGGTGTCCTATCTGGCGAAGATCTTTCAGCAACTGGTCAAGGCCGGCTTGCTGCGGTCTCATCGCGGCTCCAAAGGTGGTTATTCGCTTGGCCGCGCGCCAAAGCAGATCACCCTTCGTGATGTCGCCATCGTCTTCGAAGGCAGCTCCCCGCTTTACGAGTGCAACGCGAACTCCAAGCTCTGCCATGCCGGTCCCAAGTGCCTGATTCTGGCGACCTTCAGCGAGGCCGAACGCAGAATGCATGAGGTGCTCGAGCGCGTTTCGCTGCAGGACATCGTCAATCACAGCGCGCGCGACGCGGCGTGGATCAAACCGGCTTCAGGCGAGCCGAGTCAAACAGTTTCAGAAGTAAGCGACGTGGCCGTGACACCCGCATTGAACGTTCAGAAATAAGATCAGAAGCAAAGGGACAAAGGAATTTAAAGAAATGAGCGATACGCCGTTGCTGGTCATCGAAGATCTTCATGTGAAGGTCGCGGAAAAGGAAATCCTGAAAGGGCTGAGCCTCACTCTGAACCGGGGCGAGGTCCATGTGCTGCTTGGGCAGAACGGTACGGGAAAGAGCACGCTGGCGTATGCCATCGCGGGTCACCCGAATTACACCGTCACGTCCGGCAAGGTCTGGATCAATGGTGAAGACCTGCTGGCCATGGAAGCCGACGAACGCGCGCGCAAAGGCATCTTCCTGGCATTCCAGGCGCCGATCAGCGTTCCGGGCGTCTCCGTCGCGAACTTCCTGCGCACGGCGTACCAGGCGCGTTTCCACGGCGGCGTGGCGAAGGCCACGGACAAGACGGCCGGCGCGAGCAGCGGCTTCTCGGTGATGGAGTTCCAGAAGAAGCTGATGGCGGCGATGAAGAGTCTGAAGATCGATCCGACGCTCGCCAGCCGCTACCTGAACGAAGGCTTTTCAGGCGGCGAAAAGAAGCAGATGGAAATTCTGCAGATGGCCATGCTGCAGCCGACGCTGGCGATGCTCGACGAAACCGATTCGGGCCTGGACTTGGATAAGCTGCAGGTGGTGGGCGAAGGCGCCGCGCGACTGGCGAAGGAGCACGGCATGGGCGTGCTGGTGATCACGCATTACAAACGCCTGCTCAATTACATTAAGCCCACGCACGCACACCTGCTTGTCGACGGCAAGATCGGAATTTCGATGGGACCAGAACTGGTCGATGAACTCGAAGCGAAGGGCTACGAGTACATCAAGAATACGTACGTGAAGAAGAGCGCGTAAAGGAACATCAACCACAGAGAACACAGAGTAGGCTCTCTAAAAAAAGATTTCTCTGTGTTCTCTGTGATCTCTGTGGTGAAAAAAGGACTCTCGACTATGAGTGAAATCAAACGCGAACCGGCGGCGACGGAACCTGTGGCGGACATCAATCCCGCTTCCGATATCGTCAAGGATTACAAGTTCGGCTTCCACGAGACGGAGAAGCACTCTTTCCGTACCAAGAAGGGGCTGACCCGCGAAACGGTGGCGGAAATCTCCGAGCAGAAGAACGAGCCGAAGTGGATGCGCGATTTCCGCCTACGCGCGCTCGACGTCTATTTCAAGAAGCCGATGCCAAACTGGGGCGGCGACTTGTCGGGGATCGACTTCGACAACATCACGTACTACCTGAAGCCGACCGATCAGAAGTATGACACCTGGGACATGGTGCCCGAAGAGATCAAGCGCACCTATGACAAACTCGGCATCCCCGAAGACGAACGCAAGTTCCTCGGCGGCGTCGGAGCGCAGTACGACTCCGAAGTCGTCTACCACAACCTGAAAGGGCAGTGGGAAGAGAAGGGCGTGCTGTTCCTGTCTCCCGAAGAAGCGGTCAATCAGCATCCGGATCTGGTGAAGGAATACTTCGGCACCATCATTCCGCCAGCTGATAATAAATTTGCGGCGCTGAACAGCGCAGTGTGGTCGGGCGGATCGTTCATCTACGTGCCCAAGGGCGTGAAGATCGACATTCCGCTGCAGGCGTACTTCCGCATCAACGCCAAGAACATGGGCCAGTTCGAACGCACGCTGATCATTGTCGATGAAGGCGCGTTCGTGCATTACGTCGAAGGCTGCACCGCGCCCGTGTACAGCTCCGATTCGCTGCACAGCGCCGTCGTAGAAATTGTCGTGAAGAAGGGCGGCCGCTGCCGCTACACGACCATTCAGAACTGGTCGACGAACGTCTACAATCTCGTAACCAAGCGCGCCGTGGCTTACCAGGACGCGACGATGGAGTGGATCGACGGCAACATCGGCAGCAAGCTGACGATGAAGTATCCGGCCGTCTACATGATGGAACCCGGCGCGCGCGGCGAGATTCTCTCGATCGCCTTCGCCGGCAAGGGCCAGCACCAGGATGCGGGCGCAAAAGTCGTTCACTGCGCGCCGAACACCTCGTCGCTGATCACGAGCAAGTCCATCAGCAAAGACGGCGGTCGCACCAGCTACCGCGGCCTGTGCAAAGTGTTGGACGGCGCCGACAACGCTAAGAGCCGCGTGGTCTGCGACGCGCTGCTGCTGGACGAAAAGAGCCGCAGCGACACGTACCCGTACATCGAGGTTGACGCGGACAAAGTTGGCGTTGAGCACGAAGCGTCTGTGAGCAAGATCAGCGAAGAGCAACTCTTCTACCTGATGAGCCGCGGGCTGAGCGAAGACGAAGCGGCCAAGATGATCGTGACCGGCTTCATCGAGCCGCTCATTAAGGAACTGCCCATGGAATACGCGGTCGAAATGAACCGCCTCATCGAGCTGGAGATGGAAGGGACGGTTGGGTAACTGGGAGCGCCGGCACCTGGCCGGCATGAATCCCATCGCATCGCACGGACGCGGTGCCCTTGAATACAAATACTGAAGAAACGGCCCCAGCGGGGACTACATCAGTTCGTTGAAGGAAGAACGTACATCCATGTCGATCGCATTTGCAGAAGGCACCGCACCGTTAACGCTTGAAGGCATCGGGCACCACGCCTCGAAGACCGGCGAGCCCGCATTTCTCACCGAGCGCCGCATTAAGGCGATGAAACACTACGTCGAAACGCCGATGCCCGGCCGCCGCGATGAGATCTGGCGGCGCGTTGAGTTCGGCGATCTTGATTTAAATGCGGCAACGGTGCGCGGCGTGCTCAGCGAGCCGATGGCTGTTCTCAGCATGCTTTCGAACGAAGCGCGCGCGAAAAATGTTTTCTGGGACGCACCGGAAGACGCCATTAAAGAGCGCCCCGAGCTGATGGAGAAATACTGGAACACGGAGGTCTACGCGGCGGGCGCAACAGGTTCCACTGCCAGCGG
>DASPJR010000019.1:0-60074 GCA_035628505.1 Planctomycetota bacterium
GCTCACCGCGCTTGTTATCGATGAACAGCAGCGCCTGGATACCCAGCGGCTTCAGATCGCCAGGGCCGATCTGCCGGAAGTACTGGTAGATCTGCATGTCGCCATTGAACGCAGCCTTGCTCTGGTCCGCGTAGCTGAGGAACTGAATGCGCGAATCCGGACGCTGTGTGGCCGACGGTACCGTGGGGCTATCCGGCATGTCGCGATAATCGTTGCTCTGATCCTTCAGCGATTGCACTTCCGTCAGGCTCTGCGTGCTCCTCTTGGCCCTCAGGTCTTCCTGCGCCCTGTTCTGCTTGTTGTCGACAGGTACGAATACGCTTCCACCGCCCAGGTTGCCGTATTCCTGAGTTACACCTTCGGTATCCAGCCCGCCCAGCACATCGATGTTCTGCAGCGAAATGCTGATGTCCAGCACCGCCTGGAACTGCGGCAGTGGTGCCGCGAAAGGATAAATGTCGTTTGGCTGATCCTTGGGTTGGGCATTGGTGATGGGCTGCAGATTGGGGCGCTGCGGCAAGCCGGCGTCTGCATTCTTCTTCTTGAGATTCAGGTCCGTTTCCTCGCGGGAAATATAATCCGGACGCTGCTTGGCACTCGGGAGCTTGAAGCGCATCTTCGCGGCTTTCTTCGCCTCAGCGCCGGAGACGATCAGCTTGCCGGTATGGTCGTAGATCGCCGTGGCAGAAGGCTTGCCCTCAGCATCTGTTTCTGCATAGACGACCAGGTTTCCAATGCCGATCTTGAAGCTCAAATCCTTATGGTACGCAACCACGTCGCGCGTTGCTCCATTGACTGAGGTGCTGCCAACCACTTTGGTGGCCTGGAAGTCATACTTGCCGGGCTCTGGGTTGGCTCCTATCAGCCTGGCTTCGCGCTGCAGCGTATCCACGTACGGGAAACGCGCACGGAACGTGAGCAGATCGGGCTGTTCGCTGTTGAAACGCAGCTTGGCCGTCACGAAGCTCGTGGCGACGTTCACGTCCTGCACGGCGGGCTCTCGCGACGTCGCGACCGTTCCGAGCACCGCCTGCGTGACCGCGAAGAGCTTTCTAACCGTATGCGTCGGTTCACCGGCCACCGTGTCCGTCGCCTCGATCACGTAGATTCCTGCTCCCAGGTCCGCCGTGTTGAAGTTCAGCGAGCCACGGTAGGCAGTTCCGGCTTCGGTAGCCGCGGCCGTGATGACGCCCTGCGCATCCTTTGTGTCCCGCGTTGTAAACGTCTGGCCCAGGATGTCAGCTTTCACCAGTTCCAGCCGCACGTCCTTCGCCGTCTTGCCCGGTGCGTGAACCTTAATGGCCGCCTTGCCATTCTTGCGGACGTTGACCACGAAGAACGTGATCAGGCCCGAGCGCGCCGTGGTGGAAGTGATGCCCAGATGGTTGCTCGAGGGAACCGGGTTGAACACGTCCAAGTCGGCGGCCGCACCGACGATGGCATTGTCGATCGTGCCGTGATAGGTGGATTGCGTGAACACCGGGTTGCCGGCGCGGTCGGTCTGCTGATCCAGAATCGTGAACACAACATCAAATTCAGCGCGTCCACTGTTCGTGACGTTGTCAAGGATGCGGTAGGTGTACGTCACTTCAAGCTGGTTGTTGTTGAGCAGCTTGACTTCAACGTTCGGATCGGACGATGTAACCGTGAATTCTGAACCGTTCTGCGTCACCGTGATGACGGCATTGGTGGTGATGAAGTCACCCATGTTCAGCTGGTACTGGAGGATCTGGCCATCCTGATCCTTACCCAACGTTCCCAGCAGGCCGATCACGAACACCGTCGCTGAACCCTGGTTGATGATGCCGCCGTTGCTGACAACCGCAATGTTTCCATTCGGCGGTTCGGCTGACGGAGGCTGTGTCGGATTCGGATCAATTCGCGGCGGCGTGTTCACCGTCAGCGTGCTGGTCTGTTCGATTTCCTTTACTCCGCCGGCGCCGTGTTCGTACGTGGCCGTGCTCACCGGGTCATTGTCCACCCCGCCGCGCAGATCGTTGACTTCGACGCGAACCGTGTACGTGCCCGCCGCGGAGAACGTGATCACCGTCGTATTCCGGACCACGAACGCAGTCGCCGGCTGCCCTGCCGCGAAGACCGGGTTCGGACGCGGATAAGGCGCGCCCGGCGTATTGGTCTGGTAGGACGTAACTGTTCCCAGCCGCTGGCCATTCACGCTGCCGAAATCGCCGAGCGCGTTTGTGCGGCCGACTTCGACGCCGCCGCGCAGGAAGATCCAGGTGAAATCGAGATTGTCGTCGGCGTCAATCGCTTCTGCCACGAACGTAACGGGCGAAGGCGTTCCGCCGCTGTCCGGCAGGACAACACGAGCGATCTGATCCGTGGAGTTCGCAGGCACGGTTGTTTCGGCCGTATTGACCTGCGTGAATCCAGTCGGCGTCCGGTCGTTGAAGCTCATGTCCGGGAGGCCGCGGGCACCTCCAGTGCCTTCATTTCCATTGGTGCCGGCGACAATTGAAATCGCCGGTACGTCATTCACTTCGGTGACCTGGATCGTGCGCGAAATTGAGTTGCTCGTCGTGTTCGCCGGACCGCCGTCGTTCAGCACGAACGTCGCCGTGCGCGGATAAGTCGTCGGCCGCTCCGAAGCACTCTGGTAAGTCACGTTCTGCACCACCGCCTGGGCGGCCGTGTAGGCAACATCCGACGCGAAACCCGACGCGGTAAAGTCGAAGCTCACCGTCAGAGTCAGCGTCACCGGGCGGTACTCTACCGTGGTGATGAAACCCGGAGCCGGCGGCTGCAAGGCCGGATCGCCATTGGCGAATGCCCCGGCGGACTCAGCGGTGCTGAAGGTTCCGATCTGCACCGGTCCGCCGCCATTGTTAAAGAAGAGCGTTCCATTGACGATGTTGTTGGTCTGGCCGCCAATGGAGACGGTCAGGTTGCCGCTGGCTCCGACGGATAGCCGGTCGAAGTCTTCGCCATTGCTCAGCGTGACTGTCAAGGACGCCGGGAATGAACCGGGCGTCGCCAGATCCTGAACGATCGTGGTCAGCGCATCGATATCACTGATCGTCGTGGCCGGCTCAATGGCGACCGCTGCGCCGTTTTCAGTGAAATTCACCACGCCTGCGGGATTTGCCTGCGTGATGACCGGCGGATCGTTGACCGGCGTGACCGTCACGAGGAAGGTGTCTACCGTGATGTGGTCAAAGCCGTCGCGGATGGTCACGGTGATCGTCGCCGTTCCATTGGCATTGGCGACCGGCGTGATCAGCAGGCGCCGGTTGTCGGCTCCGGCGGGGACGGGCGCGATGAACTGAATGTCGGCATCGCGGATGAGTCCCTGGTTGTTTGAAACGGCAGTCGCGCGCATGGAGCCTGGACGCAGCGTGTCGAGAATGTTGTCATTGATGACGAACTGAACTTCAACGGCGGTGTCTTCCGCAGTGGTGACATCCGGAGGCGGCGTCGTGAACACGGGGTTGGTTGCGTCAATATGCACCGTGCTGGTCTGGCTCAGCGAGCCCGTCTGCCCGGGTGCTCCCGGCGTGGGCGCCTGTGTCTGCGCCAGCGGGCGCGGCAGTGAGAGTCCGGCATTCGTGTTGGCCGCCGCGAAGTCGTTGCCCGTGGCATCCTCGATGTCACCCGTGCCCGTCGCATTCGAAACAGCCGTCACGAGGAACGGATTGGCGCTGTCGTAATCGATATCCACGCCGTAATCGCCAACCGCTACCGTATACGTGAACTGATAGGTCGTCTGGAACGTATTCAGCGGTGTTCCGCCCACGGGAACAGCCTGGCGGGTCGTGCCGTCGCCCATGCGGATGACCAGGCGCGCGTTCGTGTTGCGGAACTGAACCTGTTCGCTGAACGTCACGGTAAAGGTAATCGCGTTGCCTTCGCGGTAAGCATTGTAGACGGAAGCGGCCGGCAGGTCTGCATTCGGTCCCTGCGGCGCAGTGACGGACACCACATAGGGTGAGGTCTCATCCGGCAGAGAGATAACCGGCGAGGCCGCCTGCGGATCGGCCATGGCATTGGATGCCGTGTCGAAGATGGTGTTGCCGTTGGCCGGCTGGATCTGGATCGTTTCAACTCCCGCCGGCGTGCGCGGCAGCAGTTCGGTGGTGCTCACACCCGTTGCTCCGAACGTGCCGTAGTCCACGGTGATCCGGTAGACCGGCGCCAGCGGCGGAGCATTCTGCAGCACCACGCTGGTAATGGTCGTATCGGCCTGCGTCACGCGTCCGGTCGGCGGAGCGGCGACGGCCTGGCTGTTGATGACGACGCGGAAGTCGGCCGGGGTCAGCGCGCCATTTGGCGGCGTGCCGTTGTTGGTAAAGACGTCTTCGCTGATCGTCACATCGAACACGGTGCTGGAGACCATCACCACGTTCGTGATGCGCGGCAGATTGTTGTTGTTGATTCCGTCGTCTTCGCCCGGCTGGAAGTCGCTGAACGAGTTGATGGACGACGCGCGCACCGTCGTGTTGGTGCTCAGATCGCGCGAGGTTGTGAACCAGTTGGCTGCGCTGAGACGGCGGACGACAAAGATTTCGTCGTTTACAGCATCGCCAGGTGTTGTGCCGTTGAGATCGCCGGCCACGAAAGTGAACAGCGCGCGGTACGACGTGTTTGCCGCGAGCGTGAGGCCATTGCTGTTAATCGTCCAGTAGCGCGTGATCGCGCGGGTCAATCCGCCATCGGTGGGAAGGTTGGTGCCGATCGCCGTGTTGCGTACGAACGGTGTCGTTCCTGCCGTCAGCGTACCGGCGCCGCTTCCCGTGAAATCCAGTTCCGTCAGCTCAGCCGGCGTGTAATTGTCCGGATCGCTTCCCACGTGGAAGATGATGGACTGGTTGGCAGCCGCCGCGAAGGCTTTCTGCACTACAACAACACCAGCCGCGGCGGTTCCGGCCGTCGAGTAGATGTGGCCGCTTCCGGTGCGGTTAAACGTGGTTGCCGCGGCTCCCGTCGATGTCAGATCGACGATGTTGCCGCCGGTTCCGACATTGATACTGCCGTCCTGCAGCACCAGGTTACCGGCGACGCGCAGATCGGTGTCAACTGCCAGAGACACGGCAATGTTGCTGGCGACGGAGTTGTTCACGGTCAGGTTGTTGAAGTCGATGCGATCGTTTGCTGTCAGATCCGTGAGCACCTGGGTCGCAGTGCCATTGAGCGTGAAGGTGCTGGTCTGCGGATTGAACGTTCCCGAGACGGTCATGTCGCCCGCCAGGTTGTAGCTGAAGTTTCCAACGTTGAACGTCACGTTGGCCTGGATATCCAGGTCGTCTCCGATGCTGAATCCGGCAGCCGTGTCCTTGTTTCCAGTACCCGCGAGAACCAGGTCGGAATAGGAGGTCGTCGGCGTGATCAGCGTCTGGTTTGCGCCGTTGTATGTCACCGTGTTGCCGGCCAGCGCGGCATCGAGCAGGACGGCGTGTCCGGTGCCGCCGATGGTCAACGTCGCAGCAGCGTTGTTCTGCACCAGCGTTGCGCCGCCAGTGATTGCGCCGGCAACTGTGATTGCGTTGTTGTTGTTGATCGTGCCGGCGTTGATGGCGAGCGCACCGATGTTCACGGTGCCACCGTTCGTCCATGTTGCGGTGCCGACTTTGGTCAGCGTTCCGGTGCCTGAACCCAGCGAGCCGAGGAAGGTTCCGCCAGTGTCGCCAAAGCCGATGGTCAGGTTACCGGTGGCGATATTGACCACGCTGCCGGCAGCGCCATCGAGAGCCGCGATTGTATCAGTAAAGGCGTTGGCCAGTGTGAGTGTCGCGCCAGCGGCAGACAGGTTCACCGATGCCGCATCAGCCAGGACATTGTTGTTGTTGAGCACAACGGTGCTGGCGTTCTGAACCGTCAGCGTACCGGTAAAGGTGTTCGCGCCGCTCAGGGTCAGCGTCGCTGCGCCAGTCTTGTTAAGATTTCCACCGGCGCCGGAGATCACTCCCGAGAACGTTGTCGGATTGACTTCGTTGACCGTCAGCGTGCCCGCGCCCAGCGAGACCTGGCCGCTGCCCGACAGTTCGCCGATGGTTTCAATCACGCCGTTAGCATCGAGTATGCCGGCGGCCGCGATGATCACAGCCGATGTGTCCGGCACCGCGCTTCCGTTATTCACCTCCAGCGTGCCGGCATTGATGTTCGTTGCGCCGCCATAGGTGTTTGTGCCGTTGAGTACAACAGTTCCGTTCGTGAGCTTGTTCAGCGGCCCGCCACCGACGAGATTGGCATTGATGGTGCCGCTCGAGACGTCGTACGCGGTCGTAGCGGTGAGACTTCCGCCGGCGCTATTCACAATGCCGCTGGTCAGCTGCAGCCGGTCGATGGTCTCTGTATTGGTTCCGATATCGAATGTGGCGCCGTTGTTGATGACGACCACAACTGAGTTTGCCAGCCGTTCATTGGCCGAGGTCGCCAGCGTACCGCCCAGAACGTTGTATTCGCCCGTGAAGCTGTTGTTGCCGCCCAGCGTGAATAGGCCGGTACCTTCTTTTGCCAGGCCCAGACCATTACCGCTGATCACGCCGTCAAACGTGGTGCTCGGAGCGTTGTTGCCGCCCGTGCGCAGGATCGCATTGTTGATTATCGAAACGGAGCTCCCTGCGACTCCGGCCAGCGAGCCGATCGTTTCATCGTTATTGTCGATCGTAAGCGTCGCACCGTTTGCGACGGTCACCGCCGAGCCGTTCGGGATGGCGTCTGCGCCCGAATTGTCGAGCAGCGTTCCGGCGCTGACGGTCGTCGTTCCGCCCCAGCTGTTGTTACCCGTCAGCGTCAGCGTGCTGGCGCCGACCTTCGTCAGATTGAATCCGCCGCTGATCGCGCCGGAGATGGTCAGCACATTGCTCGCGACGCCGATGCTGGAATCAGAGCCCAGGACGACACTGCCGCTGAGCGTGTTGTCGGCGGCGGCGCTCTGGATGGCGCCGTTGGCGCCCACGCCCGTTCCATTAATTGTAAGCGGTTCGGGAATGTTGACGCCCGCATTCAGCAGCAGCGTCGCACCGGCCTGAACCGTGGTACCCTGCAGGGCGCCCGAGGCGCCGAGCGCGGTATTGCTGTCGGCTTCGAGCGTACCGGCCTGAATATCGGTGACGCCGGTGTAGCTGTTGTTTCCGGAGAGCGTAAGCGTGCCCGTCGCCACCTTGTTGAGACCGGAAGCCGCAGACTGGCCGATGTTGCCGCTGATGGTGAGTGCCGTTCCAGCTGTCGTTGCCACCTGCGCCGTCTGTGCCAGCGTCACGGGGCCCGGAACACTGACAGCTCCAGATGTCAGTGAAAGCGCCGGCGTGCCGGTGGAATTGAGCGTGATCGGTTCGGCGGCGAGCGTAAACGTGCCGTTCAGTTCCACCGTAGAGGCGTTGTTGACGTTCGTTCCAGCGCCTGTGCCGCCCAGGGCGTTGGCGGCCGTTACGCGCAGCGTACCGCCGTTAACGTTCGTGGCGCCTGTGTAATCGTTCGTGTTATTAGTCAGGACGAGCACGCCGGCGGAATTAAACTTGGTCAGCGCGCCCGCTCCGGTGATCTGCCCATTAACAGTCAGTGTGCTGGCAGCGAAATCCACCTGGAAGACGCCCGGAGAGGTCATTGTCACTGTTCCACCGACGACTGAATTGACGCCGTTAAAGCTTTCAAGCACCGTTGCCGTGCCGCCCGCCGCATTGAAGGTGATGGGTTCGGTGCCGATGTTAAATCCTGCCAGCCGCAACGTCGCATTGATGCCAGCACCCGGATTCAGAACCGTGGCGCCGGCGGTTCCGCCCAGAGCCGAGGCATTTCCAACGACAATCTGTCCATTGGAGATAAACAAGGTGCCTGTGAACGTATTGGCGCCGTTAAGACCGAATTGACCTGTGCCGATCTTGGTCACGTTGCCGCTGCCGCTGATCACGCCTCCGTAGTTGGTGTTTGATCCGAGACCGCCAACTGTCAGATTTCCGGTGCCCAGCGTGACTGAAGTTCCGCCCACGCCGGCGAGGGATCCAATGGTTTCATTAAAGTTGTTTAAGTCGAGCGTGCCGCCCGTAATGTTTACCGGCGAAGCATCCGCTATGACGTTGGCCGCCCCAAGCTGCAGGGTACCCGCGCCGATGGTGGTCGTACCGGTGTACGTGTTCGCACCGGAAAGAATGACGGTGCCGCCCGTTGTCTTGTCCAAGCCCACGCCGCCATTCACCGCCAGCACCGCGCTGACATTACCGGCCTGCACGGCATAGTTGGTCGTGCTGGTCAGCGTACCATTGCTGAGCGTGCCACCGGTCATCGTAAAGTTCTCTACCGCATGGCTGACCGTGCCGAGGTCAAGCGTTCCGGCCGCGACCGTCAAATCAATCGTGTTCACCAGGGCATTGTTGGTGTTTAAGGTCAGCGTGCCCGCGCCCTGCTTGATGAGGCCCGCATTTCCCGCGCCGCCTGTTCCTGTGAACACGCCGCTGTAGGTCAGATTATTGGCCTGCGTAACGGTCAGCACGCTTGTGCCCAGCGCGACCGTGCCGCCCGTGCCGGACAGATCGCCGATGGTTTCGGCCGCCAGAAGTTCGAAGACGCCGCCATTCACGATCACCGAATTGCCATTGGCGATCGCGGCTCCGCCGCTGACCTGCAGCGTTCCGGCCGTGACCGTAGTGCTGCCCGTGTACGTGTTCGTGCCGCTCAACACCAGCGTGCCGCCGGCGCCGTTCATCACCACGCTGCCGGTGCCTGCGGGAACTACGCTGTTCGTGATATTGATGCCCAGCGTGTTTGAGCCGGCCGTATTCAAGCCCTGCACTGAACCGTTGTTCAACTGAACGCCATTGCCGGAGATAACGTATCCGCCACCGGCACCGGTGAACTGAATGCCCGTCAGGATCAGGCCGATAAGGTCATTGTTATTGGGAAGCTGCGCCGCGCCCGCAGGGAACACGACGATGTCATTGGTACTGGGAATATCCGTCGCCAGCGTGCCATTCCAATTATTGAAATCAGACCAGTTAGCCGTCCCGCCGCCGCCGTCCCAGATCCACGTCTGCGGCTGGCGCGTGAGGGTCACGTCATTGCCACTTCCGCCGACGTAAGAGATGTTGTAAGTGAACGCGCCATTCGTGATGGGTGCGCCTTCGGCCAATCCGGCGAATTGCCCGGTCACCGCGTCTGCGCCGTCATTGTTGATCAGAACGAGCGTGTCGCCGCCGCGTGAATTGGCGACAAAGGTCAAGTTCAGCGTGGCACCGGTGATGTCCACCGTGCCGGTCACGTTCAGCTGGTCGTAGTGCGTGCCGGCAACGTTCGCGCCGCCGGTGATGCCGTTGATCGTGATGTCAAAGTTGCGGCCGCCGCCACCAATATTCACAGAGCCCGTCGCCAGAATTCCCGTCGCTGCCAGAGCGCCCGGTGCGACCGTCGCGGTGTTGTTCCCCGTCACGCTCGCGGTGCTGGTTCCTGTTCCGGCGAGTGTGGCTGCGTTGTTCAGCGTGATAGCGCTGGCGTAGTTGCCGTTGACGACCAGTCTGCCGGCGTTGGCAGTCGTTGTGCCCGTGAAAGTATTGTTCGCGGTCAGCACCAGATCGAAATTGTTGTTTTTCACCAGATTGCCGCTGCCGGAAATCACCGCGCCAACGGTCTGATTGGCCGCCTGGTCCAGCGTGAGCGTATTGGCGCCCGTGAGCACCACGCTTCCTTGAGCTCCCTTCAGGTCGCGGATCGTTTCGTTGTTGAGCACGCGCAGTACCGCTGTCGCGCCATTCATGTTCACATCGGTCGTGTCGGCGACGTTGTTGCCCGTCTGCAGTTCGACCGTGCCCGCATCGATGCGCAGGTCGTTAGCGAAGGTGTTGGCGCGCGTCAGATGCAGCACGCCGGCGCCCGTCTTGATCACGCCGCCGTTCTGAATGATGGCATCGATGTGCAGTTCGATCGTATCGCCAGTCGAATCCGGAACGCTCAGCGTGCGATTTGCGCCGCCCAGGTCCAGCGTGAACCCGTTGATCAAAGCAGCGCGGTCGCCGTTATTCGTCGTGTCAATGGTGAAATTGCCGCCAAGAGTCAGAACGGCAGCTGCGGTGCCTTGAATACGCGGCCCGCCTCCAGCAGCCCCACCCGTGAACATGGTTAGCGTTCCGATCTGATCGCTGTTGCCCTGCAGATCAAACATTGCTCCCTCGCGCACGACAACGTTCGACGCATCTGCGATGACGTTGCTGGCGCCAAGAAGCAGCGTTCCAACATTGATATTTGTTGCGCCCGTATAGGTGTTTGTACCGGAAAGCACCAGTGACCCGGTGCCGATCTTGGTCAAGGTCGTGGCACCATTTCCCTGAATCGCAGAGGTTATCGTCCCCGTTCTATTGGTCAGAACCTCTACGGTCAGTCCAAAGCCGGTCGCTACGATCGGATTCGTCTGGATGGTTAAGCTCGAGGCGCCTCCACCATCCACTTGAATGTTTGCATTTCCTGTCAGCGTAATGCCGCCATCCAGAACAACTGCAAAATCACCGTTTCGCAGCGCCCCGATGCCAGGCGCGGTGCCTGGTCCGGCAATCGTGAATGGCTCGGAGAAAGTTCCGGCCGCGTTGGCATCTACTGTCGCGTTGGCGCTAACGAGCGTTCCCGCGGCGGCAGCACCGAATGCAGCAGTATTCTGCGCGATCACTCGGCCCTGCTGCACGCGCGTAATCCCTGTGTAAGTATTGGTGTTAGTTATGGTCAGGATTCCTGTATTTCCCACTTTAATGAGTTCACCGGCGCCTGATACGACACCGTTGATAGTGGCCTGATTGTTCTGGGTGTCGAACGTGCCATTCCCGGTCAGTGTGACGTCGCGGCCGGCATTCAGCGGCACATTGGCACTGAACTGAAGCGTGGCGGCGGCGCCGAAGATGATGTCGTTTGCCGCATTACCGAGGTTGTTGTCGGCGCCGATGACGAGCGTGCCGCCACTCAGCGTTACATTACCGGTGAAGGTATTGTTGCGCGTGAGCGTCACAGTTCCGCCCGTCGTTTTGTTCATGGCAGCCGCGCCGCCGAGGATCGCCGAGGCCGTGCCGTCCTGCACTTCAAAGGTACCGGTGGTGCTCAGCACTCCTGTCGTTCCTGTAATAGTCGCTCCACCGCTGAGCGTGACCGTGCCGACGGTGTCATTAAAGGTGACAAGATCCAGCGTGCCGCCGGAGACGGTTACAGCTCCCGTCGCGATCGCGTCGTTGATGCCGTAGGTCAGCGTTCCGGCACTGACGGTTGTCAGTCCGGTATAGGTGTTGGCCTTCGAGAGTGTTACCGCACCCGCAGTCGTTTTGTTCAGAGGAACGGCGCCAGCCATGATGGCCGCTGCGCTGCCGCTCTGCATTTCGAATGTACCAGTGGAGGTCAGCACACCGGTCGTGCCTGTGATCGTGGCTCCACCGCTGAGTGTGACTGTACCGACCGAGTCGTTAAAGGTAACGATATCGAGCGTGCCGCCGGAGACAGTCACGGCTCCCGTCGCGATCGCGTCGTCAATGCCGTACGTCAGCGTGCCAGCACTGACCGTAGTCAGGCCTGTGTACGTGTTGGCCTTCGAAAGCGTTACTGAACCTGCCGTCGTTTTGTTCAGAGGAACCGCGCCACCCATGATTGCCGCAGCGCTGCCGTTCTGCATCTCGAACGAAGCGGTTGACGTGAGTACGCCCGTTGTGCCGGTTATCGTTCCGCCATTCAGCGTGACCGTTCCGACGGAATCATTAAATGTCACGATGTCGAGCGTGCCGCCTGCTACGGTTACCGCTCCGGTGGAAATGGCGTTATTGACGCCGTAGGTCAGTGAACCTTCACTGACGGTCGTCAACCCCGTGTAGGTATTGGCAAAGGAATAAGTCAGCGTGCCTGTGCTAACTTTTGTTACCGCACCGGTGCCCGAGATGGCTGCTGTTGTAATGTTGGAATCGCCTGGGCCGTCAACCGTAAGTGTATTTCCTGCGGTTCCTATTCCGCCGCTGATTGTCAGCGTCGTGGCCGCAGTAGGGTTTCCGATACGTGCATTTCCAGCGAGCGTTATCGTACCCGCCCAGGTCGAGCTCGCACTAAAGGAGACCAACGCTCCATCACCGATATAACCATCACCAGTTAGAGTTAATGCCTCGCCTGTGATCGTCACTCCATAAAGAGAAACCGAGCCACCGCTGTTTACGGTCGTACCTGCAGCGGTGGACCCGAGAGTTCCGACACCCTGCAGTGCCACATCACCTCTATTAATAATTGTTGCTCCGTCGTACGTATTGGCCGCATTAAAAAAAACCTGCCCGCCCAAAGCTGATCCAGATCTGGTAAGAGTGCTCCCCCCTGCACCACTGATCACGCCGTTTAGGTGCAATCTGTCGTTGTTGCCGTCGACCCAAATAGTGGACGAAGAATTAAGTGCAATTGTTCCTTGCCAAGTATCCGTGGTTGTCGAGTTCATCTTTCGCAGCGCGCCGGAGGTGCCCCCAACACCGTTGCCGTTAAGGGTCAGAGGTTCTGCTGCAAAGGTGATTCCCGCAACGCTGTTGAGTTGAAGTTCCGCGCCGGTCGCGACCGTGGTCCCACCCGCGGTGGTTCCCAGCGCATCGGCATGGCGAATCTGAAGAATTCCCGCATTGACATTAGTTGCGCCTGTATACGTGTTGGCGTTCGTGAGAACCACCGTTCCGGCAGTCGTTTTGTTGACGCCGACACCACCGGCGAGCACGGCATTCACAGTTCCAGCTCGCAGATCGTACGCGGCTCCAGCCGTCAGTGTTCCGTTCGACAGCGTGCCATTAATCAGCGTGAAGGTACCTACCGTCTCGCTGAACCCGCCGAGATCAACAGTTGCGCCGCCATCGATAAAAAGGTCTAAACCATCATCCATACTGGTACCATCGGCGATGGTCAGCGTGCCGCCGCCGAGAATAGTCACATTATCGTTGTTGGCATTAATGGTGCCGGCGGTTCCAATCGTGAGCGTCAAGCCCGCGCCAATGTTGAAGTTGTTTCCGCCGTTTGAATCGACAACGAAATTGAGAATGTGCGGCCCGCCACCCGTGACGGTCCAAGTGCCATTCATATCCATCTCATTGCCGGCAATGGTGTAGGCGCCACCGGTAAACTGCAGAATCAAATCCGTGTTCGCCCCGATATCGTTATTCAGATTCTGGTTTGCAGGACCCGCCGGAAAAACGAGCGTATCGCCGTTAGCTGGCGTGCCGTTGGGCGTCCAGTTCGTAGCTGTGTTCAAGTTGCTGTTGGTATTGCCATTCCACGTGAGCGTAGCCGCACTTGCGTCTGCTACGAACAGGCACATGCAGAGCGCGAAGGCCAAAGCGCCGAAGGAAATAGTCCGCAGTTTCATTACAGCAACCTCCATGCAAAACGACTGGCCCTGGTCAAGGGCCAATCACGAGAGCACAAGTGCAATGGCTTTTTTTGCGATGCGACAGCCAGCAGCACGTAAAAATTCGGTTTAACCTACGACCCATCTTGGTGCTAGAAGCCTAACTGAAAGTTCACCACTAAAGCATCATTTCGGACTTCGCGCAGGCCGCGGACGGGATTTCCGGAGCTGGGATCGTCGACAAACAAATAATTGATCTGAATCTTGGTTTCGCGACCCTTGATGTAATAATTGATGCCGGCCGTGTAGACCTGAGTCTTGAATTGATCGGTGTGGCGATCGGACTGAAGCAGATCTTCCGCGTTCACGTTCTCGAACGATTCGTAGCGGAACGCGAATTCGATGTTATTCAGGATGCGCCCGCTTTTGCTCTCTTTCAGCTTCGCGGCAAAGATGCTGTCGGCCAGGCGGTAACCGGTGGCGAAGTACCAGCCCGACACCGTGACGGGCGAGGGATTGGCCTGCGTAAAGCCGGATTCACCGCGCGCTCCCGTCACGCCTTTGTCCACGCTGCCGATGCCCAGCAGGCCGGTGGTGGAATTGTCAGCGCCGAAACGGTCGTGGCCCGAGCCCCACTCACCGCGCAGCCAGAAACCTTTTACCTTGCCATTCGGGCGATACCAGGCCCAGGCGCCCTGGCGGTTTACAGCGGTGCGTTCGTTGTTGGTCGCGTTGAGCTGCTCAAAGTCGGGATCGAAGCCTGTGCCCGCTTCGCCGTGAATGCCTTCGGTTCGGTGGTAGCCGACTTCCAGGCGGCCATACCATTTTTCAGTGCTCCAGACCGGCCGCACGGCCAGGCGCACCGCGAGGTCCTTTTCGTCGTTGTCATCGCTGCGGTTTCCAGCTTCGACGACTTCAGGATCGCTGAAGATCGTACCCGACGGACCATTGAAGAGTCCGAAGGCGTAGCGCACACGATCTTCCAGCCAGTAGCCGGAGACCATCGCGCCGATGTCGCGAACGTTGTTGATGCCCGTCACCATGGAACGCTCGACAAAGTCGAGCTGGCCGCTGTTGCGGGACGCTTCTTCGCCTGACGGTGGCTTGAACTGACCAATCGCAAAACTGTGGTGCGGGACGATGCCGTCAAAACTGATGTAGGCGTCCTGAAGCAGGCGCGGCTTCAAGTCGGCCTGCGGGATAAAACCTTCGGCAAACGGCACATTCGCGCCCGATGGGACGTTGTGACGCGGCAGAGTCGGCATGGGGTAAAACATGGGATTATGCTCGCGCGCCGGATCGATCATGAAGAACGCGGAGATGTTTTCGTTTACTTCAATCGAGAAGCGGAGTTCCGTGCGGCGGATACGAAAGGTATCGTTGTCGAGCAGTTCATTCTGCTCCTGCAATCGGCGGGGATTGGGATTGAAGCTGAGCGGCTCGGTGGTGATTCCCAGATTATCGTTCTGGACGCTCTGGTACCAGATCTGCAATAAGCCCTGAATCTCAAGTTTTACACCTTCTGTCGACCTGATTCCCACAGGGTAACGCGGTCCGTACCGGCCGCGCAGACGCCGGTCGACTCCACCGATGGCCGAACTTGCCTTTGCTTCTTCTTTGGCATTGATTTCCTTGCGTAACCGATCAACTTCGCCGCGCAGATCTTCAACGGTGCTGCCCGCATGCACGGCTGCACCAATCAGCAAAAGCAATAAAGAGCAAAGCCAACGCGGCCGCATGAAACCCCTCCGACACGAACTATGCAATGGATCGAGGAATCACGTTAGCGCCGGGCTCAGCAGTGTCAAGTCTTTTCAAAGGTAAAAGCTTTCTTCGTGCATTTCCGGGGTGTCGAACGATTTACTGCCCTGCCAGCCAACGATTTTTTAAACTCGTGCACGTGCGCATCTGCCCCTTAATTTCGCTTTAAATCTGAATGAAACGTTTGCATTTTGGAAGGTTAAACCTAACATTGTAAATTCAGTCCATATGGAAAACCGCCAACGCTCCGGAACAGGGTCAGCCGGCGACGCGGTCGCAGGCATGACGCCGCCAGAGATCAAGCGATCCGGCGCCGCTTCCGCACACCCATCCGGTGCTGAGCCTGGTTCAGGCGGTGCACGCAGCGGCGGCGCACGTAGCGGCGGGACAGTAGGCACGCACGATCCCCAAACGGCCTCGACCAGCAGTACCGATGTTGTTTCCGGCCCACTGCAGAATCTGCTTGCCGAGAATCTTCTACTCGCCGCACCGCGCACAACGTTCAATGGTCATGAATGTCCATGCCTGGGCGGGATTCCTCTTCTTCGCAAGCTCGGCCAGGGCGGAATGGGTGCAGTTTATTACGGCATCCACATGCGCCTGCACATCGAAGTCGCCGTCAAGGTGCTTCCCTATCATCTGGTGGAGAAAGACCCGCTGCTGGTCGAACGCTTCTTCCGCGAAGCGCAGATTTCAGCGCAAGTTCGGTCGCCGCACCTGGTAAACGTCATGGACGTGAACGAGGAAAGCGGCGTTTTCTTCCTCGTCATGGAATACGTCAACGGCATGTCGGGCAAGGACCGCCTGGCTGTTGTGACGCGCACCGGCGCCAAGGGTATGACCGAACTTGAAGCGCTGCAAATCTGTGTGGCAGCCTGCACCGGACTAGAAGACGCGCACGCGCGCGGGATCATTCACCGGGACATCAAACCCGAAAACATCATGATCCCGTACGTCTCGAAGACATCCAAAGAGCTGAATGTTGACGCCGCCAAGCTGATGGACCTCGGCCTCGCGCGCGCGGATTCCGGAACCATCAATAACCCGGCACTCACGGCGACCAAGCAGGCGATGGGAACGCCTGGTTACATGGCGCCCGAACAGATCATGGACGCCCGCACGGCCGGGCCCGCTTCAGACGTCTTCTCGATGGGTGCCACGCTCTACGCGATGCTGGCCGGTCAGGCACCGTTCAAACGCAAGAACGCCATGCAGACGCTCATGGCAACGATGAACGCCCCGCACACGCCGGTTATCCAGGAACGGCCCGATGTGTCGGAGGAAGTCTCGCACATCATCGATAACTGCCTGGCCAAGGAAATCGGCAACCGCTACCCCGACGGGCACCATCTGCTCATCGAGCTCAAGCGAGCTTTGAAACATGCCCGCGCGGCACAGGGCCAGCCTGTGCATTGGAACGAAAGCACGCCCGGCGATGCGAAACAACATCCGGGAGAAGGCGGCGAGCTTCCGGTCCTTCCGGCCGAGGATGTCCAGGAAGCTACTCCGCCGCCGAAGAAGGCGCCGGCAAAGAAGATCCCGGTCAAGCTCTATGTTGCAGCGGGCGCGGCCATTGTCGTACTTTCCGCCGCTGTCTACCTGCTCTGGCCGAGTGACGACAAGACGTTGCTGGTACTGCACGAGCGGAGCCTCAAGAAAGCGCTGACGCAGATTGCCGCCAATCCGGAGAAAGCGCGCGAAACAGTGCAGGACACCTCCGAGGTGCTGAAGTTTAAGGATCCGGCCCCGCGACAGCGTGAAACGGCCGTTCTGTCGCTGATCGAAGTGCATCAGGGGCTGAAGAGCGCTAAACCGAATTTCAGTGAACTCGATGAAAAACTGAAGCTCGCTGAAAAGTGGTACGCGGACAATCCGCTGGTGCTCGCGTCCCGCAAGGATCTCGATAAGCGCCGGCAGGACCAGAATGATTACGAAATTCTCAAGCGCATCGCTGATGTCTTTGAGACGACCTTCCTGAGCAAGCAGAATCTCACGCAGGACGAGATGAGCACCGCGCGGGCACGGCTGACTGCGCTTGAAACTCAGAATGAAAAACTGAAAAACCCGGAACTGGTTGAGCAGCTTAAAAAGATGCGCACGCGCATCGACGCGCTCGACAAGGATTTCGTCAAGAAGCGTGTCGACGATTTTGCCGCAGTCGATGCCGCCATGACTGATCCGGCCATCGATTCTGCCACCGCTGAACGGCGGCTGGTGGACCTGGAGCGGCTCTATCCGCGCCAGCCCGACTTGCCCACGCTCCGGGCCAGGCTGGCGGAGAAGAAAAATGCCGAACGCGACACCCGCATCCAGGCAGCCGGCGCGCTGATCGACAATCCTGCGTCGAAAGTTTTCGATCTGGAGCGCAGTGTCGAAGAACTCGAGAAGAAATATCCGGGCGACAAGCAGGTTGAGAATCTGCGCCACAAGCTGGTCAAACGCACAGGCGAAGAAGCCGAGCGCCAGCGCGTGGCAAAGGTGAAGCCTGCATTGGACGCTTACGACGCGGCAGTTAACGCCGCCGTGCCGGACCTGCTCAGCGCTGAGGCCGCGTTGAAACGCGCCAGCCAGGACGGAGCGCGGCCGGCCGAACTGGATCCACGCCGCTTGAAACTGGATGAGCTGCAGGCGACGGCTCGGCGCAACAGGGCCTTTGCGGATGCCGAACGCGACCTGGCTGACCGGACAACGGATATCGATGCCGTTAAGAAAGCGCTTGAAGCCCTGAAGACGTCCTACCCGACAGACGAACGCGTGGCGGCGCTCTACCAGTCCCTGGCCAAACGCGAACAGGCCGTGAAAGACGACCGCATCAGGAAGATCAGCGTGCCAATGATCGCGGTGCGCACTGCGATCGCCAACAAGCACAGCGACCTGATTACTGCTCAGCGCAACATGGACGAAGCCCGCCGCCTTGGCGCCACCGACGAGGAGCTTGCGCCGCTGCAGAAGCAGCTCAACGACGAAATCAAGGCGCGTGAGAAGTACGCCAGCGACTTCCGGAAAATCGAGGACATGTTCACGTCGGCAGCGACGGCGGACATCAAGAATGCCTTCACGCTGCTCGAAGCCTCCTACCCTGGCGACGCGAAACTGAAGGAGATCGCCGCCAGGATCGTTGAACGCGAAAAAACCGACGCGCTGGCGGCCGAGGCTGAGCGCAAAAAGCGCATCAAGCCGTTCACCGAAGCGGCCGGAACGCTGCTGGCTTCTGGCAAAGACACGGACTTGTCCGCCGCCTCCGAAAAACTGCGGGAAGCGCGAGCAGCCGGCGCAACTGAAGAGGAAGTCGGTCCGCTTTACAAGACGCTGGCCCATCTGACGCAGCGCCGCGACGACCTGAAATCCCTCAACGATGTGCTGTCCAGCAAGACGGCAACAATCGAAGAAATCGACGCGCAGTTCACGAAATTCTCCAGCGCCTACAAAGGTGACGGCGAACTTGACGCGCTCAAGGACCGAATTGAGACACGCCGCAAGGAGATTGAAGCCAAGCGCGAAGAGGTGCGGCGCACGAACGTGAAGTACTATGTCGAGCTGGCTGACAAGCTCATTCTGCCTGATGCGGACCTGTCTGAAGCGAAGAAAAACATCGACGAAGCGCAGAAGGCGAACGCCACCGAGCTCGAGCTGTCGGCCGTCAAAAAGAAGCTTGCCGCTGAAGAAACGCGGCGTGAGCGCGTGCGTCTCACGAATGAAGCTCGCAAGCTGATCGAGGGGCCAACGTCCGAACTGAGCGCCGCCGACATTGCGCTCATTGAGGATAAGCTGAAGACGCTGGAGCTTCGCTTCAAGGATGACAGCGAGGTCAGCAAAGTGCGCGTGGCGTTCACAACACGCAGGGGGAACGAGGAAGCGGCGCGCAAGAAGCTGAACGAAATCGAACAGAACCGCAAACGCGAAGAGGCCAAGCGCGAGAGTTTCAACGGGCTGATCGCCTCGACGAAGACCAGCCTGGGCGCAAAGAATTTCGCGCTCGCCGAAGAACAGCTGAACAAGGCAGCGGTGCTGTATGACAAGGATCCGGCGCTCGATCCGCTTCGCAAGGAGCTCGAAACGGGAAAGACGCGCCAGAAGTTTGATGGCCTGATCGCGTCCGCCAGCACCAGCATCAAGAACAAAAACGTCGTACAGGCCAAATCTCAGGTCGACGAAGCCGCCGCGCTTCAGCCCACTGACGCGCAGATCCCCGCGCTGCGCGAAGAGATCAAGAAGCTCGAGGCGCTGCTCGCGGCGCCGGCCGTTGATCCCAACCGCGTCGCGTTTGACAGCCTGATCAATTCCGCCAATGCCAGCATCCAGAAGAAAGACAAAGAAGGCGCGCAGGACTCCGCGAAAAAGGCCGCCCAGCTGTTCCCCAATGATCCCCGCCTTCGCGAGGTCACCGAACGCATCAGCAAGATGGATGACGTAAGTAACGAAGTTCCCGGCAAGCGCGTCACCGCGCAGCCCCAGCAGCCTCAACCACAGCCACAACCGATACGCAAAAAACGGCGCATCGGCGAAGAAGATCCTGAATAACGCGGCTCGTCCTGCATGCCTCAATCGAATTTCACTCTCCGCAACACGCTGCTTTATGCAGGAATGATCCTGGCCACGATTGTCTTGTTTGGCTGGATCAGGCATATGGGCGAGGCGCTCGGTGCGCCGCCGCCGGTTCATCCAGAAACGCTGCAAAAAACTGCGCCTGCTGCCGGTTCGCACGTGATCCGGCATGTGCTGCTGGCGATGGCAACCGTCATCATCGCCGGCCGCGCACTCGGCTGGTTATTGACGTTCATTAAGCAGCCTCCGGTGATCGGTGAAGTGCTTGCGGGAATTCTGCTCGGTCCGTCGCTGCTCGGGCGCATCAGCCCGGAGACGATGAACTACCTTCTTCCGCCGGACACCGCTCCCTACTTGAACGTCATCGCGCAGCTGGGCGTCATTCTCTACATGTTCATCGTCGGGCTGGAACTCAACACCGGACGGCTGCGTGAAAAAGCGCACGCAACTATTGCAATCTCGCACGCCAGCATCATTGCTCCGTTTGTGCTCGGATCGGCGCTCTCGCTTTTTCTCTATCCGCGGTTCTCAGACAGCAGCGTTCCGTTTACAAGCTTTGCGCTGTTCATGGGCGTGGCGATGGCGATCACGGCTTTTCCGGTGCTCGCGCGGATCCTGACCGACCGGCGCATGGCACAGACGCGGCTGGGGGCCATGGCGCTGGTGTGCGCGGCAACCGACGACGTCACGGCCTGGTGCCTGCTGGCCTTTGTCGTGGGCGTGGCGCAGGCCGATGTTGGCGGTGCGCTGATGACCTGCGGCCTGGCCGTGCTCTACATCGCCCTGATGTTCCTGGTCGTGCGGCCGCTTCTGCTGCGCTGGCTTGAACGGCGCTCAGAAACGCTGTCGCGCGGCGTGCTCGTGTTCGTCCTGGCCGGTTTGCTGCTCTCGGCGCTCTGCACAGAGTACATCGGCATCCATGCGATCTTCGGCGCATTTCTCTTTGGAGCCATTATCCCGCACGACAGCGCCGTTTCGCGCGAACTTACGGTGAAGCTCAGCGACGGCGTGAGCATCCTCCTGCTTCCGGCATTTTTCGCCGTCACCGGATTGCGCACGCAGATCGGCCTGGTCAGCGGACCGGAGAACTGGATGATCTGCGCGCTGATTATCGGCGTTGCCATCGCAGGAAAGTTCGGCGGCTCGACGCTTGCCGCGCGGCTTTCCGGGATGAGCTGGCGAGAAGCGGCCGCGCTGGGGACGCTCATGAATACGCGCGGGCTGATGGAACTGGTCGTGCTTAACATCGGCCTGGATCTGAAAGTCATCTCGCCGACGATTTTTGCAATGATGGTACTGATGGCACTGGTAACGACCGCGATGACGGCGCCGATTGTCGACCGCCTTGTCCCTGCCGGCAGCGAGCAGCAACAGGCTTCGCTCACGCCAGCGCCGCAGCCCCAATAGCATGAGCCAGTGCTGGCTGCTCCCTCATCTCTACTAAGACGATTTGCGATGTCGATTTGTCGCGACTTTTTTAAAAAATTCTTGCGGTGCCATCCACGATTTTCAGCCTCTCGCCGTGGTCCTCCTGGGTCTTCGATCCCCCGTGTTTGAAGTCCTTAAGAGATCACGCCTTGCAGATGAACACCTGGTTGAATGTGGCGACACGCTTCACGTATGCAATCCAGTTCCCGTCCGGCGAGAAGACGCACGCTTCCGGGCGTGGCGCAAGCTCGCCTTCGGCGCGCTGCGTCAACCGCACGGTCTCACCACTTTCGACACGTGTTACACAGACGCTGCCATCCATCACGTGAGCGATGCGCCTTCCGTCGGGGCTCCACGAAAAGGCCGACGCGATGCTCGATGCATTGCGCGTGATCTGGCGAAGTGCTCCGCCTTGCGGTGAGACGCAGAAGAGCTGCACGACGCCGGCGTCGTCGCGCATCAGAAAAGCGATCTGTGATCCGTCCGGCGAGCTGCGCAGCCAGTGCCGCGGGCCCTGGATGCCCGGAAACTTCTTCGCTCCGCTGAACGTCAATCGCCGCTGTGCTGTTCCGCGCGGCGGCAGCGGCCGGCGCGTGGGCGTGCCTTCCAGCGGTCCGTCGCCGGCGACGGTGACGTCCTCTGGAAGATCAACAACGAACACTTCCCAGCTTGCACGGCCATCCTCAAGCAGCACTTCCCCCTGGAAGGCAAGCGCCCGAGTCTGCCGCGATCCGTCACTCCTTCTATAACCGGCACTGCCGACCCAGGCGTCTTCGACCGCGCGGCGGATCTCGTCCGAGCCCGGCCGCGGATGCGCCATCACGCGAACGGCCAACACGGAGAACGCTTCGCCATCGTGGTTGCGCGGATGAGTCTTCGGCACCGCAACGCTGCTGCCGAGAACACTGACGCCGACGGTGCGGAGATTGATCTCGTGTTCTGCATTTTCATCGGAAAACCGCGCGAGTACATGATCTTCGTAGGTAAAGCTGACCCACTTCCCATCGCCGCTGAAGACATGGACATGCGTGCCGCCGCGCAGCGCACCGGGCGTAAACGGCGGCACGATATCGCGAGCGTCCAGGTTTACGGCGATGCCCGGCGCTGATTCGCGCACCGTCACGCCCTCACGGTGATACGCGTTGTACTGCCAGTCGGCGGTGGGATTCTCCGGCCCGCGGATGAAGACGACTGTGCCATCGCGCTGGGCGGCGGGCTGCGGCACGAACGTCGCCACGCCGCAGCACGCTCCCTCTCCCCTTCCCTCCAAGGGAAGGGGCCGGGGGTTAGGTCCGTGAGTCGCTCCATACAGAACGCGAATTTCGCCGGTAACGATATCGACCGTTTCGATGCGCCGACCGTCGAACACACTTCCGGACGCATCCGAGCGGACATCGTAAACGATGCGCTGGCTGTCCGGCGACCAGACGTTGATGTTCGTCAAAATGTGGCCGTGCTCGGCGAAGGTGAGTTGCCGTTCAGTCATGGCACAACCTTTTAACGCCAAGAGCGAAGACGCCAAGGGCGCCAGGAAGAATTAGATACTTCGCGGTCTTGGCGGCCCTGGCGAACGTGGCGTTAAAGACGTTACACAAAAATCTCTTTCATCACATGCCCGTGAACATCCGTGAGACGAACGTCGCGGCCGCTGTAGCGGTAGGTGAGGTTTTCGTGATTCAGGCCGAGCAGATGCAGCACCGTGGCCCAGAGATCGTAAACAGTGCTCTGCTTTTCAATCGCGTAATAACCGTACTCGTCCGTCGCGCCGTACGTAATTCCGCCCTTCACTCCCCCGCCCGCCATCCAGATGCTGAAGCCGTACGGGTTGTGATCGCGGCCGTTGCTGCCCTGAGAAAACGGCGTGCGGCCAAACTCCCCGGCCCAGATCACCAGCGTGCTGTCGAGCAGCCCGCGAGACTTGAGATCGGTGATCAATCCGGCGATCGGCTGATCGATCTGATTTCCCATCTTGCCGTGCCCATCCTTTACTTCACCGTGATGGTCCCAGGGATTGGCAGCATTGCCGCCGCCCAGATTGTACGAGAGACACGTGAGCTCCACGAAACGGACGCCGCGTTCGACCAGGCGCCGCGCCGTCAGGCACTGCCGCGCGTACGCCGCTTTCTTGGGCTCCGGATCATCGAGCCCATAGAGTTTTTTCGTCGCTTCACTCTCGCCGCTGATGTCACAGAGCTCCGGCACGGAGGATTGCATCTTCCACGCGAGCTCGTAATTCTGGATCGCGGCTTCGACATGCGGATCGGCGCCGTTTGCCAGAACGAATTTCTTGTCCAGCGCGCCGATGAAATCGAGCTTCTGTCTCTGCAGCGCTGAAAGTTCACGCGGGCGGATGTTTGCCAGCGCCTCCGGCTTGTCGGCGCTGATCAGAGACGCCTGATGCTCGGCCGGCAGAAAGCCGCTGCCGAAAACGCCGACGCCGCCGTGCGGAACGGCGGAATCGCCCGACTTGAGCACGACGTAGCCGGGAAGATTCTCAGACTCGCTGCCCAGCCCGTAGCTGCTCCACGCGCCCGCGCTGGGATAGCCGATGAACGGAAATCCCGTGTGCATGAACAGATTTCCCTGCGCGTGCTCGCTGAACTTGCTGGTCATCGAACGAATCACGCAGAGCTCGTCGGCGATTTTCGCGGTGTGCGGCAGCAGTTCGCTGATCTGCAGTCCGCTTTTGCCCCGCGGTTTAAATTCCCAGTGCGAGGGCATGATCGTGCCGTTGTTGTTGAACTGCGTGCGCTGGACGGGAACGGGCATCGGCTTTCCGGCTTCGGCCGCCAGGCGCGGCTTGGGATCGAACGTGTCCACGTGCGATACGCCGCCGGACATGTAGCAGAAGATTACGTTTTTTGCGCGGGCCTTGAAATGCGGCGGCCGCGCTTTGCTTCCCGCGTACGCCGGTGAACTCATCAGGCCGGCGAGCGCCATCAGCCCGAAGCCGCTGGAGACGCGGGCGAGCATCTGCCTTCGCGAGAGCGGCGCGCAGCCGCAGGTTTCAGCGGACATAGATGAACTCCTTTGCGTTGAGCAGCGCCTGCGCGAAGCTGCGCCACGGCCCGTCGTTGCTCGCCGCGGCTTTGGCCTGCTCGCGCTCTTCCTTGGTCGCGTTCTGATTTTTTTCGATGCCGGCAAGAAGCGCCTGGGATGATTCGCGCAGCGCCTGGATATACGAGAGACTTTCGCTCAGTTCATCCGGCGTGGGCGCGCGGCCGAAGGCTTCGGCAAACATGCGTTTCACGCGCGCGTCGTCGGCGGGTGTCTGGCTGAGCACGCGCGCGACCCAATCATTGGCCCAGCGCTGCACGAGCCCGGCGTTTAAAAGCGCCAGCGCCTGCGCGGGAACATTTGTGGCATCGCGGTTGCCGCGTGTGGCGCTCGGCACGGGAAAATCGAAGGCGGTGAGCAGCGGATCGAGATTGTTGCGCACGACCTTCAGGTAAACAGAGCGCCTCGGCGTTCCGCCATCCACGGGCGCGCCGCCGATAGTCAGATCGAGCTTGCCGCTCAGCGCGATCATGCTGTCGCGAATGGCTTCGGCATCGAGACGATGCGTTCTAAAGTGCGTGAGCAAGGCGTTTTCAGGATCCTTCTCCGCCGCGCCTTCTGGCGCGACATGGCTAAGCCGGAACGTCCGCGATGTCACCAGCAGCCGAACCATTTTCTTGAGCGACCCGCCGTCCGTGGCAAGGCGTGCGGCCAGATAATCGAGCAGTTCCGGATGCGACGGCGTTTCGCCCAGCCGCCCAAAATTATCAGGCGTCTTCACGATTCCGCGCCCGAAGATGTGATGCCACAAACGATTGACAATCACGCGATGCGTCAACGGATTGCTGGCGGCAACGATACTCTCGGCGAGCTCGCGACGGCCGCTGCGCTGGCTGCCGCAGTTGTACGGTTTTGGATCGAGCGCTTCGAGAAAGCGGCGCTTCACCGCTGCCTCGGGTTTCTTGTGATCGCCGCGCGTGAACAGCGCCTGGTCAGATGCGAATCCCTCCTGCAACCCGGGGACTCGCGTCGGCTGCGGAATTTCCGCCTCGAGTTTCCGGTACTCGGCCACGAGAGGCGCCGCCGCGGGCACATCGGCCAGAGCGACAGGCAGAAATTTCTGCCGCACGAATGCTGAAAGAAACTCGGCCTCATCGTCGCTCATTTTCTTTGCAGAAAATGCAGTGACGCAGCGTTGCAACGCACCGGCGTAGAGTTTCAGAAGATCATCGATCGATTCTGGCGCGGGCTGGCCTTCCTTCAGCAACGCCACAAGCGGAACGCTCATGGCCGGCGGCGCGGGGGCATTCGCGTTTTTCGCATAGAGCACTTCGGCAATACCAAACCACGAGCGCTCGATTGTGCCAACCTCGACGGGCTGGTCACCGTCGGTCGCGATCTCCAGGTGAACGGTGTCGCCCTTCCAATAATCCAGCGGCCAGTTCACCCACTGCTCGCCGCCGCCTTTTAATTCCTGCTTCGGATAGATCAGCCCGCTGCGTGGATAATTCTGCACGACATAGCGCAGCCGTCCGTGCTCGCCGCGCACACGCAGCCAGATTTTTCCGCCGTCTGCCTGGAACGCCGGCGACATCATTAGTCCACGGTGTTTGTCTGAGAGCAAATGCGAATACGTTCCGGACGGCAGCACGCTGGAAAGAATGCGTTCGCCGCTCGGCAGAACAGCGAACTCACCCGCGGGCGAAGGACCATTCTCAGCACCCGGACCGTCCGCGACCCAAGCTTTACTCTCGGCTGTCCGAAGATCCCAGCGAACAACCGTGTCCTGGGCCCGGAATGCCTCGAGCTTCTTTCGATAGTCGCCCCATTCCTTCTGAATCCGTTGCCACTCGTCCTTCCATTTTTCAGGAGGCAGCGCCGAAAGTCGCGCCCAGGCACCGAGAGGTCCGGCATTCACGTCAGGCTTCTTGTCGATTTTCCATTCTTTCATCGCACCAAGAGCCGCATCCGTTTTGGCCTGCCAGGCAGACGCAAGCTCGGCGAGGATTCTCTCTTTGAGCGAAGCGAGCTGCTCAATGTTCGTTTTCTTGCGCTCAGGCAAATTCACATCGATGAGCGCCGGGCGGCCGCTGTTGAAAATGCCGTACAGTGCATAGAAGTCGGTCTGGCTAATCGGATCGAACTTATGATTGTGGCAGCGCGCACACGAGACAGTCACGCCAAGAAACGCCTTGGTGACCGTGTCAATCTGGTTATCCACAAACGTGACCTGCTCATCGAGCGCGTCGGTTGGCGTGAAGCCGTGCAGCACCATTCTGAAATGCGCCGGCGCGAGCGCGGACTCATTAATTCCGAGTTCCTTATTGATCCGCGGATTCTCGAGCAGATCGCCGGCGATGTGCTCGCGCACCATCTGCGCGTACGGCACATCCGCGTTCAGCGCACGGATCAGATAATCACGGTAACGCCACGCGTGCGGGATGGCCGGATCGCCTTCGCTGCCGTGCGTATCGGCGTAGCGCATCCAGTCCATCCAGTGCCGCGCCCACGTTTCGCCGAAGCGCGGTGATGCTAGCAGCCGGTCCACGGCGGATTCGACGGCAGCGATCTCGTTTTTGGCGAAGTCCGCAGCGAACGCATCGATCTCTTCAGGCTTCGGCGGCAGGCCGGTGAGAACAAAATTGAGCCGGCGAAAGAACACGCGCGGATCGGCGTTCCCCGAGGGCTGCAACTTTTCGCGCTCCATGCGCGCGAGCAGAAAACGATCGACCGGATGTTCAGACCATGCGTTGTCTTTCACGCTCGGCAGCGCTGGATTCGCGACGGGCTGAAAGCTCCACCACTTCCTGCGCTGTTCAAGCACGGCCGGCCACGCGCTGCCTTTTTCAGCTTCCAGATCCGATGGCGGCGTGTCACGCGGATCCGGCGCGCCCATCACGATCCATTTCTCAAAATCAGCGATGACCTGAGCGTCGAGTTTCGCGCCGTTCTTCGGCATCTTTGATTCGGCTTCTTCGTGGCGGATCGATTTGATCAACAGGCTCTCGCCAGGCTTGCCGGGAATAATGACATCCCCCGAATTGCCGCCGCTCTTCCAGCCGTCTCGCGAATCCAGGACAAGGCCGCCCTTCTTCTTTCCGGCGACGCTGTGACACTCGTAACATTCCTGCGCCAGGATGGGGCGGATGCGCTTCTCGAAAAATTCAACCTGGTCAGCTGGAATGCCGGCGTGAACAAGGGCGGAAAAACTTAACGCCAAGGACGCCAAGGCGCTAAGAACGCCAAGATGACCGAATGTCTTTCGTTCGAACTTCATGCCAGCACCCTCCGCTGGATTTCGGCAGCGATCTCAATGCAGTGGTGGCCAACTGTTGAAAAATGTTCTTCGCGCAGGCGGAACGCGGGCCCGATCACCGTTATGCCGCAGAGCGGGTAGCCATTCTGATCCAGCACCGCCGCGCCGACGCAGTGAATGCCTTCCATTCCTTCGGAACGGTCGAGGCTGTAGCCGCACGCCCGAATCGTTTCGAGTTCGCGCGTGAGCTTCTCGCGTGTGGACAGCGTTGTGGGCGTGAACTGTTTAAGCTTCACCGTGCGGAAGAACTCATCGAGCTCGCTTTGCGGCAGCGCCGCCAGGATTGCTTTTCCCGGAGCGCAGGAGTACAGCGGCACGCGGAACCCGACTTCACCCAGCACTTTCACCGGCTGCCGCGAAGGCACCTGATCGATCACCACGCTCTTATTTTGTGAGCGCACAATCAGTTGCGCCGTCTCGCCGACCAGATCGCGCAGGCGGCAGAGCGGCTCGAACGCGCTGGCCGCCAGACTCTTATCACCCACGCGCGGTCGAGCCAAGTCCAGCAACTTGCGCGTGAGAAAATAGCGGCGGTCTTCTTCCCGGCGCTCGATATAGCCGTGCTCATGAAGCGTATCGACGATGCGGCAGGTGGAGTTATGCGGCAGGTCCAGCGTCCGGGCGATCTCGCTGACGGTTAATCCCACATCGCCCGCTCGGCTGATGTGCTCAAGAATGACCAAAGTCCTTTCCGCGCCTGGAGATGCAGAACGTTCGGCTTCGACTTGTGATGCTTCTCTAGCTTCCATATATTTCCATCCATGGATGTATTTCCATATATGGATACAGCTGAGCCGGCTTGATGTCACAGTAAAATCAGCCTTTTTTCAGACGCCAGGACGGCAAGGCGCTAGCAAATGCCTCCTTTCTGACGAGCGGATCGTGTCTTTGTGTTGAAGGGGAGGCCTCCTTATAATCGCGCCGCGTCATGCGATTCAACGCCACCCATTACATCAAGCGCGCGCTGTCAATGCCGCCGCATCAGGCATTGAGGAAAGCCTGGCAGCTGGGCCGGAACAAATACCAGGCTTGGCACACGCGCGCTAAAGACGCCAACCGTCCGACGTACGCGACTGACTTTTCGCAAGCACGCTTGCTGCAGTACGTAACACGGCTGCCTTTGAGCGTGCTACGCGAAAACCGGGAGATGATTACAGGCCTGGCACAGAATTATCTGGACCACCGCTTTGATCTGCTGGGCTCGGGCTGGGTGCAGGTGAAGCACGGAATGCGCTGCCGCGGCTTCGATGGTCATCGCTACGATTCGGGCGCCGTCGTGACAGCTGATCGCGAAGGGCGCTGGCTTGAAGGGCGCATCAATCCCTCCAATTTACGCGAGGCGAAGAAACTCTGGACGCTCATCGATGCCGATTACGTTCCCATCGATTGGCAGCTGGATTTCAAAACCGGCTTGCGCTGGAGCGAAAGCACCTGGTTTCATGACATCGCTTATCCGAAAGTTCCCGGCGGCGATGTCAAAGTTCCGTGGGAAATTTCACGCGCGCAGCATCTGCCGGTGCTCGCGTATGCCTATGCACTCAGCGCAACGGGTGAGCCTGGTTTCGAGCCGAAAGAGTGCTACGCGCGCGAATTCAGAAATCAGATTCTCGACTTCATTGCCACAAATCCGCCGCGTTACGGCGTGAACTGGTGCTGCGCGATGGACGTGGGCATTCGCATCGCCAACTGGCTGATGTCAGCGGACCTGTTCCGCGCTGCGGGCGCGACGTTCGATGCAGACTTCGAACGCGTGCTTACCCGTTCCGTCTTTGAGCATGCCGATTACATCATGCACAATCTTGAATGGCAGCCGCAGCTGCGCAGCAATCATTATCTGGCGGATATTGCCGGCCTTCTTTTTGCCGCAGCGTATCTGCCGCGCAGCCCGCTGAGCGACGCGTGGCTCGCGTTCGCGGTGAAAGAAGTCATCGCCGAAACGCTCGACCAGTTTCTGGCCGATGGTTCCAACTTCGAGGCGTCCACGTCCTACCACCGGCTTTCTGCCGAGATGGCCGTCTACGCCTGCGCGCTGATTCTCGCTCTGTCCGAGTCCAAACGCGCGGCGCTCGCTTCGTACGACCACCGCCTTGTCACCGTCCCTGCAGGACTGCCGCCGGCTCCGGCAAAGGAGTTTTCTGTAGCCGGCCGCATGAGTCTTCTGCCGCAGGAAATTTTTCAGCGGCTGGCGCGCATGGCCGACTTTTCCCGCGACGTCACTGCGCCCGACGGAAAGATCATTCAGATCGGCGACAGCGACAGCGGACGATTCTTCAAGCTGCACCCTCTCGTGACGAAGCTCACTGTGCGCGAGGCGAAGGCGAGGTACGCAACGCTGGACGGCTACGAAGCTCTGCCTGACAGCGCCATTTACTGGGACGAAGATTTCCTGGATCACAGCCCGCTCGTGGCGGCGATCGATGGATTTTTTTCGAGCGAATCAGATTCGCGATGGCTCGACTTTCATCTCATCAGGCAGTTCGTAACGCCGGTCGCTGACCGGCACCCGGCAAGTTTGCAACCGGCATCACATGAGGATGCACTCGATAAAACGCTGAAGGAAATCGCGGCTCAGCCGGAAAACTGCCGCCAGCAGATCGAAATCGAAGCGCCCGGTGCAAGCCTGCTCGGTAATCTAAAGACAGTCGCCTACCCGGATTTTGGTCTTTACATTTTTTCGTCGTCACGCCTCTATCTCGCGGTCCGCTGCGGTTCCATCGGCCAGCGCGGAAACGGCGGGCACGCCCACAACGATCAGCTCGCAATGACGCTCTACGTTGACGGGAAAGCGTGGATCACCGATCCGGGAACCTACTGCTATCTGCCATTTGTCGAGAAACGCAACGCGTACCGCAGCATCACCGCACACTGGACGCCGCAGCTGAGGTCCGGGAAGGAGCCCTCCAGCTTCAGCGCGGGAGCTTTCCAGATTGTCGGCGATCCGAAAGCCACCTGCGTTTATTTCGGCAAGCGCGGCTTCGCCGGTTATCACACGGCGTTCGGCGCAAAGACCTGGCGCGTGATCACGCTGCAGGAGAATTTGATTTTCGTAAATGATGCGGCGCCGGCCGAGATCGCCCAGCTTCCCGTTCCAGCCGCAGACAAGCCTGTCGCGCCGCGTGTTCCGTTCTCTCCCGGCTATGGGCAGGCGCTCAGGTAAGTCAAACGGCTAACCCCTCTCCCTACCCTCGCCCGCAAGGGGAGAGGAAACAACCGCAGGAACAGCATCCGGCTTCTTGCGCGAAACGATCAGCATGTACGTCGCGAGGTTTTTGAATCCGGCGTAGAACGCCAGTGTCTCATAAAGAGAAACGAGAACGAACAGCGGGAAGCAGAAATCCCAATAGGTTTCAAAGTAACTGACGCGTATCTCCACGGGCTCGAAGCCGTGCTTGGTCAGCATTGCTTTCATGGCTGACGGATAGCAGCGGTTGTAATGCGCCGGAAAGCCGCAGATGCCGACCGTTTCAGGCCGGATGAAATGCACGATTCTCTTTGAGAGTGCTTGCGGCAGAAGCTGGTTGATCACCGAGAACGACGCGAACTTCGACGGGCAGAGATGAATGAACCAACCGTTGTCATTCAGCGCGCGCGACGCGTTGGCGATGAACAGCTCAATATCTTCCAGGTGTTCCAGCACGGAGCTCGACACGAGCATGTCGATCTCTTTTTTCTTGAACGGCAGGCTCTGCATGATGTTCGCGACGCGCTTGTCGTCGACGTCGTTGTTTAATTTCAACTCTTCGTCCGAAATATCGATGGCAACAATGCGCGCTTTCGGCTCGGTCTTGCGGTGAGCTGAAAAGCGGCAGCTGCGCCCGCCGCCAACATCCGCCACGAGGAGCCCCGGGCGCTCGTTCATTTTTTCGATCACGGTACGGATGTAATCATCGAAGAGATCGGGCGGCCGGTTCTGCGGCAGGCGATAACTGAGCCACTCGGAACACTTGCGGTTGAAGCGGATAATACTGCGCAGCATGAAAAGTTCCGGCGCTACTTTTTCGCGCGCTTGGCAAAGAAGGCTTCGCAGGCTTCGAGAATGCGGCCCGTCGCCTTGCCGTCGCCATAGGGATTCTGCGCACGCGACATGGCGTCGTAGGCCGCCGCATCCGACAGCAGTCTGCTCGTCTCATTCACAATCGTGTTGTAATCGGTGCCCACCAGCTTCACGGTTCCGGCTGAGACAGCTTCGGGCCGCTCGGTCGTATCCCGCATGACCAGCACGGGCTTGCCGAGGCTCGGAGCCTCTTCCTGCACGCCGCCTGAATCGGTGAGGATCAGCGACGCGCGCTGCATCATCGCGACGAAAGGCAGGTACGAAAGCGGCTGAATCAGGTGCACGTTGGAGGCCTTGCCCGCACCGAGAATGCGCTGCACTGGCTCGACCACGTTCGGGTTGAGATGCACGGGATAGACGAACTGCGTTTCAGGGAAGCGTTTGGCCAGTTCCGCGATTGCGTTGCAGATGTTTTCAAAGCCGCCGCCGAAGTTTTCGCGGCGGTGCCCGGTGATCAGCACCACGCGCGACTTCGATTTCATAATATCGGGCGCGAGGTTCGGAATCTCCGGCGGATTGGCTTTCACTTTCTCCAGCGCAATAAACAGCGCATCGATCACCGTGTTGCCTGTAACAAAAATGTCACTGGCCGGGACCGCTTCTTTGAGAAGATTTTCGCGGCTGCTGCTCGTGGGGGCGAAATGCAAAGCCACCAGGCGCGAAGCGAGCACGCGGTTGGCCTCTTCGGGCCACGGCGACTGCAGATTCCATGTGCGCAGGCCCGCTTCAACGTGGCCCACGGGGATGCGGTGATAAAATGCTGTGAGCGCCGCGCAGAGTACCGTTGTGGTGTCGCCCTGAACGAGAATCAGATCCGGCTTTTCGCGCGTGAGATAGCCGTCAATCGCTTCGATCGCACGCGCGGTGAGCCCCGCCAGTGTCTGGTTGGGCTTCATCAGGTTCAGATCGTCGTCGGGCTTGATCGCAAAGACATCGAGGACCTGGTCGAGCATCTGCCGATGCTGTCCAGTGACGCAGACTTTGCAGTCGATCCCCGGCTGCTTTTTAAAGCGCAGTACCAGCGGGGCCATCTTGATTGCTTCGGGACGTGTGCCGAAGATGAACGAAACTTTATTCATGTCGTTACGGCCGCGGCAGCGGACTCCTTTGATTTTTTAAGCTGTGGGCACAACGGATGGCGCCGCCAGCGAAGGGGCGCATCTTAGGTGAACGAGGATGCCAATGCAAGTTCGGGGCATGCGCTCACTTCTGCTTCTCTTCGAGCTCCTGCCAGCGCGCATACAGCGCGTCGACGCGCGCCTGCGCTTCGGCCAGCGCGGCGCAGCGTTCCTGAAGCCGCCGGGAGTCGCCGGCCACGTCCGGATCCTCAAGCTCTTTCGAGATTGACGCGACAAGCGCTTCAGTCTCCAGGATGTTCGTCTCCATCGCGTCCCACTCGCGCTGCTCCTTATAAGTGAGCCGCTTCGACGCGGCCTTCGCGGGAGCTGGCGTCGGCGGAACCGCTTTCTTTGCAGCGGATTTGCGCGCTTCAGCTTCGCGCTCCTGCGCTTCGTCCTGGGCGTTTTCCCATTGAGAATAATCGCTGAACAGATGGACGCCGCCCTGCCCGTCGAAGCCCAGGATTTCAGACGAGAGACGCTTGAGCATGTAGCGGTCGTGCGTGACCAGCACGAGCGCTCCCGGAAACTCCGCCAGACTTTCTTCGAGCACTTCGAGCGACGGAATATCCAGATCGTTAGTGGGCTCGTCGAGCAGCAGCAGATCGGCGGGACGGAGCATCAGCCGCGCGATCAGGATTCGCGCCTGCTCGCCACCCGAAAGGCTCTTCACCGGCATGTCGAGCTGCTCGGCCTGGAACAGAAAACGCCGCGCCCACGCCGCCACATGCATGGGCTGGTCGCGAAAAGTGACGGTGTCTCCGGAAGGTGCCAGCGCGCGGCGCAGCGGCGCATCCTTGTCAAGCTGCTCGCGGTTCTGATCGAAGCAGACCACGCGCAGACGCTCGGCACGTTCGATGCTGCCTGCGTCCGGAGCAAGCTCACCGGTGAGCAGCCGCAAAAACGTCGTCTTGCCGCTGCCGTTACGGCCGAGCAGACCCAGTTTCATGCCTGGAGACAGCGTTAGATTCAGGCCGCTGATCAGCTGTCGCTCGCCGAGCGTCTTCTCCACGCCTTTCATCACGAGCAGCTTATTGGCCTGGCGCTCGGTGGCGTTGAAGTCGATCTTTACTTTTCCGCCCGAATTGTTGCGTGACTTCGTGGCCGCAAGTTCATCGATGAGCCGGCCGGCTTCGTCGATGCGCGCGCGCGACTTGGTTGTCCGTGCCGGCGGGCCGCGGCGCAGCCATTCGACCTCGCGCCGCACTTTGCTCTCAAGCGCCTTCTGCGCCTGCAGCTGTCCGCTGAGGAACTCATCGCGCTTCTGAAGAAAGTCGCTGTAGCGTCCGGCAGAGCTGAAGAAGCCTTCCGGGTAGCAGCGGTTGAGCTCAAAGATGCGATTGGCGGCGCTCTCGAGAAAGAAACGATCGTGGCTGACCATCAGGCACGCGAAGGGCGCATTTGCCAGAAGTTTTTCAAGCCACAGGATGCCGTCGAGATCGAGATGATTAGTCGGCTCGTCCATGAGCAGAAGATCTGGCTCGCGCACGAGCTGCCGCGCAATCGCCACGCGCTTGCGCCAGCCGCCGGAGAGCGTTTCCACGGAAGCCGTTTTCCAGTCTGGCGCAAAACCGATACGGCTAAGCACTGCATCGATCCGATTGGCGCGCGCTTCGGGCTCGAGGTGCTCATTCTCGAGCTCGGCCGCTAAAATCTGTTCGGCGCTCAGGCCGGCTTCAAAGACATCCTCCTGCGGCACGAAGCCTAGGCGCAGCGCACGCTTCATGTTGATCGTGCCGGAGTCAGGCTGCTCGACGCCAGCGATGATTTTCAGCAGCGTGGATTTTCCAGAACCGTTCGGACCGATGATGCCCAGGCACTCGCCTTCGTTCATGCCGAAGGTGAGATTTTCAAACAGCAGACGCGTTCCATACGTTTTGCTGATGGATTGACAATTGAGAAGAACGGCCATGGGGTCTCTTGGGCTCTTGGCTCTTGAAATGTGGCGAGGCTGAAGCCTTGAAATCAAAAAAGTTCTGCGGACGTGCAGAACGTCTCGCGATTATACTCCATTCGCATCGTTTTGCCTGACGATTACGCACATTCAAACGAGGGGATTACATGAAAATCGGCGTCTTTGGACTCGGCATTATTGGAACAGCCTGGGCGGATAATCTCGTCGCCGACGGGCACGAGGTCTTCCGCTGGAATCGCACGCCTAAAAACAATCCAGGCTTTACCGCCAGCGCGCCTGATGCCGCGGCAAAAGCCGAGATGCTCTTCATCGTCGTCTCAGATCCGGCGGCGGTACAGAGCGTGCTCGATCAAATTCTTCCGGTGCTCAAGTCCGGGCAGATCGTCATTCAATCGAGCACGATTTCTCCTGAGGCCTCACGCAGCTTCGCGGCACAGGTCCAGAAGACTGGCGCCGCGTTCCTCGAAGCGCCCTTCACCGGCAGCAAGCCCGCAGCGGAGGCACGCAAGACTGTGTACTTCATCGGCGGCGACATGGACGTGCTCGAGCGCGCCAGGCCGGTGCTTGCGGGACTGAGCAGCCATATTGAACACATCGGCACGGTCGGCAGCGCATCGGCACTGAAGCTGGCCATGAATGTGAACATCGCGCTTGTCTCGGAAGCGCTGTGCGAAAGCCTTGCGCTGGCACGCGCGGCCGGGATATCGGATGAAAAATATTTCGCGGTGCTCAAATTGAATTCGTCGCATTCAAAAATGGCGGATCTGAAGCAGGGCAAGCTGCAGACAAAGGATTACACGCCACAGTTCTCGCTGAAGCACATGGCCAAGGACCTGCGTCTGGCGCTTGGCTCGGTGGACGCGTTGAACCTTCCGCAGACGCGCGGCCTGGTGAAGCTCTATGAACAGGGCCTTGCCAGCGGCTGGGGCGATGACGATTTTATAGCACTCATGCGCCTCATCGATGATGCACGCCATTCACATCCCTGATTTGATTCGTTGGCTCGAAATATGATTACGCTTTTCAGGAGAGCGGAGCTATGGCTGCTGATACAAGAGTCGCGGTGGTCACGGGCGGTAATCGCGGGCTGGGTCTGGAGACCTGCCGTCAACTGGCGCGTCTGGGTTACGCGGTGCTTCTCACCAGCCGTGATGAAAAAAGCGGCACGGCTGCTGTCGCGGAATTGAAGAGCCAGAACCTCAATGTTTCGTATTACCGCCTTGATGTGACCGATCCGGCAAGCATTGGGGCGCTGATCGAGCATATCGGAAAGCTTGGCCGGATCGATGCGCTGGTGAATAACGCGGCAGTGCTGATCGATTCGGGCAAAAGCATTTTTGAAATCACCACCGAACTGCTCGAGAAGACCATGCGCAGCAACGTCTATGGCCCGCTGGAGCTCTGCCAGCGCGTGGTGCCGCTGATGCGACAGCGCAATTACGGGCGAATCGTCAACGTCTCCTCGCGCGGCGGGCAGCTTTCAACGATAGCAAACTTCGCCCCCGCTTACTGCATTTCAAAAACAGCGCTGAACGCGGTGACAGGCCATGTCGCGCTCGCGTGCAAGGGCACCAACGTGCTGGTCAATTCGGTCTGCCCTGGCTGGGTGCGCACGGATATGGGTGGCCGTGACGCGCCGCGCACGGTGGAAGAGGGCGCCGACACGATCGTCTGGGCGGCGACACTCCCCGACGGCGGTCCCAGCGGCGGATTCTTTGCCGACCGCGCGCCGATACCGTGGTGACTTCCGCGTTTCCAAATTTTTGAAACATCTGCCTTCCGCGGGGTACGTATTCATTATTCCACGGAGGTCTTACCAACGATGCGAATGCGTGTGGCGTTTTTTCTATGTGTGCTCTTCTGCGGCGCATTGTCCGCTGGCGAGGGCGCAAACAAGCCGAACATCCTCTGGCTGATCGCCGAGGATTTCGGTCCGCACCTGAGCTGCTACGGCACCAAAGAAGTGTTCTCGCCGAATCTCGACAAGCTCGCGGCTGAGGGCGTGCGCTACACGCGCTTCTATACGACCGCTCCGGTGTGTTCGCCGAGCCGCTCGGCGTTCATGACGGGCATGTATCAAACCACCATCGGCGCGCATCACCACCGTTCCCATCGCGATGACGGGTATAAACTGCCAGCCGGCGTGCGCCTGCTCACGGATTGGTTCCGTGACGCGGGTTACACGACTGCCAATGTTGTGCAATTCCCTGAGTCGTTCAAATTCAAAGGGACCGGCAAAACGGATTGGAACTTCACCACAACCCCACCGTTGTTCGAAACCAGGCTGTGGAGCGACCTGAAGACCAGGCAGCCTTTTTTTGCGCAGGTAAATTTCGATGAGACGCACCGCAAGTTCAAAGCTCCCAAGCGGGCCGACCCGGCCAAAGTGGAGATTCCTCCTTACTATCCCGATCATGCGGTGACGCGCGATGATTGGGCCGCGTACCTCGATTCAGCCAGCGAGCTCGACCGCAAAATCGGCCTGATCCTCGAGCAGCTCGAGCGTGATGGACTTGCGGATAACACGATTGTTGTCTTCTTCGGCGATAATGGACAAGCACATGTCCGTGGAAAACAGTTCTGCTACGAGTCAGGCCTGCACGTTCCGCTGATCATCAAGTTCCCGAAAAACGTTCCGGTTCCGCAGCATTTCAAATCCGGCAGTGTCGATTCACGGCTGCTCGAAGCGATCGATCTGGCGCCGACGATGCTGGCTCTCGCAGGCGCCAGCAAACCCGCAGGCATGCAGGGCGAAATATTTCTGGGAGAAAAAGCAGGCCAGCCCAAGCAGTACGCCTTCGGCGCGCGCGACCGCTGCGACGAAACGCCCTTCCGTTTCCGGACCGTACGCGAAAGCCGCTACCGCTACATCCGCAACTTCACGCCTGACAAGCCCCTCCTCCAGGCCAACGCCTACAAGGAAGCGCAATATCCGGTATGGAACCTGCTCAAGAAGCTGCATGCCGAGGGCAAGCTCACGCCGGAACAGGCACGACTATGCGAGCCCACGATGCCCGAAGAGGAACTCTACGATCTCGAGACAGATCCGCACGAGATCAAGAACCTGGCGAAGTCTGCAGAGCATCAGGAAGTTCTCACGCGGTTGCGCAGCGTGCTCGAGAAGTGGATCGTTGACACCGACGATAAGGGCCGCATCGCCGAAGCACCCGAGTTGATCAAAGCCAAAGGTGTCACAAAAGCGGGTACGCATCCCAACACCGGCTATCTGCAGGACGGCTCGTCAACTGCCGGTCCAAAGAAGTAAGCGGAGCGTTTTATATGCATAGACTATGTTGTATCGTCATTCTGATCGCGTGTGCCGTCGCGCTGGGTGGCGAATCGCCGAATATCGTCTACATCCTCGCTGATGACCTCGGCTATGGCGACGTCTCGTGCCTCAACAAAGATTCCAGGATCAAGACGCCGAACATGGATCGCCTCGCGCAGCAGGGCATGATTTTCACCGATGCCCATTCCGGCTCAGCGGTGTGCACGCCGACGCGCTACGGCATTCTAACCGGACGCTACGCCTGGCGGACGCATCTGCGAGCCGGCGTGTTATGGGGATTCTCAAAGCCGCTCATCGCCGCCGACCGTCCCACCGTCGCTTCGCTGCTCAAGCAGAAAGGCTATTACACCGCATGCATCGGCAAATGGCACCTGGGCATGGGCTGGCCGTTCAACAAGCCTGAAGAAGCAGACGCGTGGAAGTTCAAATCCTCGGGTTCGCCGGATATCGATTACAGCAAGCCGATCACCGACGGCCCGCTTGCGCGCGGCTTCGATTATTACTTCGGCATCAGCGCATCTCTCGACATGGCGCCGTGGTGTTTGATTGAAAATGACCGCACTATCGGCATTCCATCTGAAACCAAGGCCATGTGGCAAAAACGAACCGGTCCAACGTTGCCGGGCTTCAAGCACGAAGACATTCTTCCCGCGCTGACCAGGAAAACAGTCGACGTGATTCAGCAGTGCGCCAAAGCGAAAGAACGCGGGCCGTTTTTCATTTACATGCCGCTGAATTCGCCGCACACGCCAGTAGCTCCAAATGCTGAATTCAAAGACAAGAGCGGCATCGGTGACTATGGTGACTTTGTCCTGGAGACCGACTGGACTATCGGCCAGGTAATGGATGCACTCGAAAAGAACGGCTTCGCCGAGAACACGCTCATCATTGTCACGTCCGACAATGGTTTTTCCCCACATGCCGATTTCAAGAAGCTCGCCAGCCACGGCCACAATCCCAATTACACGTTCCGCGGAAACAAGGCCGACATCTTCGAAGGTGGCCATCGCGTGCCGTTCATCGTGCGCTGGCCCGCGAAAATCAAAGCCGGCTCGCGGTGCGACGATCCGGTGTGCCTCACTGATCTGCTGGCGACGTGCGCAGAAATTGTCGGGTTCACCGTGCCGGAAAACGCAGGCGAAGACAGTGTGAGCCTGCTGCCCGTGCTGCTTGGAACCGCAAAGGCGCCGCTGCGCGAAGCGACCGTTCACCAGTCGGTCAATGGTTCACTCGCCATCCGGCAGGGAAACTGGAAGCTGGTGATGTGCCCCGATTCCGGCGGCTGGAGCGTGCCCCGCCCCGATAAGAAAGACGAAATCAAAGGTCTTCCACCGCTGCAGCTTTACGATCTCAATGAAGACATTCGCGAGCAGAAAAATCAGTTCGCGGATAAGCCCGAAATTGTCGAGAAGCTGCGCGCGCTGCTGCAGAAGTACATCGATGACGGCCGCAGCACGCCAGGCAAACCGCAGGCTAACGATGTGCCCGTGAAAATGATTCTTCCCCGCGCAGCGAAGTGAATGTGCTCCGCTTTTCGTTCACCTACTGGCCGCGGCGCTCAAGGCCTTGCTTCGGCGATTCAGCGACGCGAGCAGCGGCTGATGCTCCCGTAGACTTGCGGATGCGGAAGAGCTGGTCATCCGCTGTCGCTGCGACGAGTTCACATTTCTCGTTCAGGAACCTGAAATAATTCGGCGTCAGGTTGCTGCCCCAGACGTAATCGTAATTGGCAAAAACCTCGTCCCATTTCACGCCGCTCGGCGGCTCGTACACTTCAATGCCGCGCGACTTCGGTGGTACCTTGAAGCGCAGCGGCTGCTGGCTGGCGATCGCAAAGAGCGAAGGAACGTAGGTATGGCGCTCAATCGTCGCATAGTGAATCGTGTGCCTGAGCGTGCGCTTGACCGCGCGGCCGCGCGAATAGGGATCCTCATAGAGTGTGATGGGATAGACGCGGGCGCCAGGTTCGAGCTTTTCAATCAGCCGCAGTTGCGTTTCGATGCGCGGGTCCATTTCGTTCCACGCCTGGTAGATCGCCCCCATTCGCACAAGCAGAATCACGCACACCAGGAAAAAGGCGGTACGCGCGACCGAGCGCCGCAGCATCAACTGGCCGGAGAGGCCGATCAGCAGCGCCGCCGGCGGCAGGAAGCGAATGTCCGTTCCCCACGAGGTAAAAAGTGTCTTCGGAAAGGCCAGATAAAGGAACACGAGGAAGCAGCCGGCCGCAAAAACGCGCGCGTCTTTCCAGACCACTTTGCACCTGGACAGCACGATGGCTACGACGGTCGTCAGCGCTATCGCAAAGAGCAGATCAAACAGGTGATCGTACGTGCGAAACAGCACAGAAAAATCTTTGAGCTTGTCCAGCACCGTGCTCCAGACGATTTTCCCGACCGTGCCGCCGCTGCTCATGAATGCTTTAAACGCAATCACCGGCGGTACCAGCGGCACGAGTGAAACGATGGTGGCGAGCCGGATCCGCCGCGCGGCTAGAACGTCCGCCGCGCACACCACAACGCAGCTGAAACCCAGGAAACTGTACGCCGAGAGATGCGCGAGATAACTGGCGAAGAACAGCACCGTCACCAACAGAAAACGCCAGACAGTCCAGTGGGGATGAAAGCGCAGCCATGCCGCGAAGGCGATCAGAAACATGCCGACGCCAAAAACGTAATTCACGAAGCCGGTCAAAAACATCATGTTGTATGACAGAAAGGCGCAGAGCGGCGCGAGCCATGTCGCTCGGCCGTGAAGGGTTCTTCCAAAAATGTGGCAGCCCAGGCAGAAAACCAGCACGGTCAGCGTTAAAAAGATTTTTCCGGCCGTTTGAAGCGAAACCACGCTCAGCAGCACCGGAACCACCAGATCCATTGCGAGATTTGGAATTGGGTTCAGCGAGATGTCGTACTGCGTTGCGAATTCAGGCGCTTCGTTCAAGTGGTGCAGAATGTACATGCGCGCCAGGTGGTTGGGATAATCCATCAAGGGCACGTGACGCACCAGCCAGATTGGAGCACAGAGAAGAAAGATGACGGCAGCGAAAACTGCCGCGTACGCTTTCAGATCCATCACATCGGTTGCAGGGTATTTTTTTTCAGGAGCATGCTGCTTCAATATCGTTTCATTCATCCTTTGCTTTTCCCGAGCCGCGCCCAGCCACATCGGCGCGCTCGGAGAAAAGGAAATAGGGGGCCAGCGTCCCCCTCGGCGCCACGTTGGAAAACGCAACGAAGCGAAGCAGACTTAGATGGTGAAACGCTATATTAATCAGGCAGAAGCGCGGCTCAGCAGCCAGTTGCCGTGAGGCGGCTGAGAACCACTGTTCCGATTCGTTTTTGACTTTCGCAAACGAAAGGTTTCTCGAACTGTACGGTTTTCATCAGTCTGCTTTGCTTTTCAGACTTGCACTGAACTCGCTTCCGAGTGCTTCCAGGTCGCGGCCGGTAAATTTCTGAAAAAGCGAGCTGTCGTAGCTGCCTTCGCGCATGTGCTTGTTCAACTTGCAGACAAGCTCTTTGTCATACGTCTTCTCCGCCCACACCAGGAAAGCGGCGCTGTCCTGGTAGCTGTTGCTGTACTTCGCCTTCAGCGGATTGATCTTCGGCCTGCGCGCGAGCGGCTCCCAGTTGAACCAGCGCACATAATCGGCGATGCCTTCGACAAGCCAGCCAGGATTGTTTGCGTGCGTGTAGCCCTGGATCACGTGCGTCAATTCATGAATCACAGTCCCGGTGTCATTCGGATGCGCCTTGATCCAGCCTTCGGCGAACTCGATTTTTGAGCCGATGGCGTGCGCAATGCCCTTCATGTCCTTGCGGAAAAAAAGTGTGATCTGCCGCGGCGGCGTGTAGCCCTCGCTCTTTAAGCGTTCGGCAATGACGGGAAACTGTTCGTCAGCATCTTTGAGCGCGCGCTCCGCCCACTCTTTCAGGTCCGGCGTTTCAGAGTAATCGACGTTGATCGCGGCACTGAACTTTTCCGGCGGCGGTGCGCGTTTCTTATTAATAGCGATTTCGCGAATCGCCAGCCACCCACCGGTCTGCGCCGTCACGCGAATTCGCACGGCCTGCACCGCTTCTTCCTGAAAATCAGCGCGCGCAACGCCCTTCAGAAATTTTCCAACTTCGCGCCAGCTCTTGCCATCGCTGGAAATTTCGAGCACGCCGTGATCGAGGCGGTTGTCGCCATCGGGTTTTCCGGTGAGCGCTTCGAGACTTGAGAGTTTCCGCGGCTCGGAGAATGTGACGGTAAACGCGTCGTCGGCCTTCGCGGCTTTGTTACCCCAGTACCACGTCCCCTCGTTGCCATCGATAGCGAGGTCCGATGTGTTCTGTTTGAACGTTGGCAGCGTCGACTGGATCGACGCGCCGCTTACCGGCAGGTGAAACCTGTTCCGGAAAAGCAGATTCGACGGAATCTTCTGAAGTGCAAAATCCGGTCCTTCTATCGATACCACCGGCACTTCTGGCGAACCGATGCTGATCCAGGCTGCCTGAAACGAATAGAATCCCGGCGCGAGCTTCACGCGGCCTTCTTTTGTCAGCATGAAGCTGTTCGAGTCAGTCGCGTTCACCACACGCGCGCCGGCAATGCGCAGTTCGCGCGGGCCGTCGCCGCTGATCTGAAAACGGTACACGCCTTCTTTTGCAATCTGCAGAAAGCCACTCTGATGCGTTAACGCGCCCTTCGGCTGCGGTGCAAAGCGTGGCTCGCCTTTTGTGATCGTCGCTTTCGAAAGCGTGCTGATGGCCGGAAGCTTTTCGAACGGCCCGGACGATGCAGCCGTCAGAATTCCAGGCTCGAGATCCGCAGCCTCCGGCGGCTCATGACGCGCGCATTCAATAAGGAGCGGCTCGCCGACTTTGCCGTCCGGGCGCACGTAAGCGACGGTTAACGGCAGCGAGAGCCCCACCCGAAAGGGCCCGCAGATCGCCGGTGATTTGGCCGTGGGCGTCCAGCCGTCGATCGTGTAGCGCAGCGTCCACTCAGACGTCGGCGCAGGCTCAAAGTCGAGCTCACCGACATCCGTAAAGATTAGCGCGCTCACCTTCAGCTTCGGCGCTGGAATCGCATCAGCTTCCGCACACCACGCCGCCGCAGAATATAGAATGATTGCCGATAAAACCAGACGCTGCAGCATTCGCCCCTCGCTTTCGCTCCGCACGCTGCCTGCACAGCGGCTTCATCAGAAGACGACGCTCGCGGTCGTTTCCTTCATAAAAGAATTTTGTACAGAATAATGGAACGCGTGTTTTCAGGACGTCAATGCCAGGTCGTCCACATCGGTCGAGCCTTCCGCGCCGGCGTTTTCCTGGCGCCGCAGCATGCTGGCGTACAGACCCTGCCGAGCCAGGAGCTGCTGGTGCGAGCCCTGCTCGGCAATCGTCCCCGCCTGCATGACGTAGATCCAGTCGCATTGGGTCGCGGTCTCCAGCCGGTGCGTGACGAGGATGATCGTGCGCTTCCCTTTCAGGCGCTGCAGTGTCTCGATTACCCATTGTTCGTGCTTGAGATCGAGCGCGCTCGTGGGTTCATCGAGAATCAGGATTGGCGCCTGCGTCAGCAGCGCGCGCGCGATGGCCAGCCGCTGACGCTGTCCGCCGGAAAGGTTCTGTCCGCCTTCGGTGATCTCCGTTTCATACCCATCCGGCAACGCCTCGATGAACTCGGCCGCGCCGGCATCCATCGCAGCAGCCTGAATTTCAAGCTCGCTGGCGTCATCGTTCCCGTACGCAATGTTCTCCGCCACTGTGCCCGGAAACAGCGGACTATCCTGCATCACCAGCGCCATATGCCGCCGCACGTCGGCAACCTTTATCGAACGGAGATCGTGATCGTCGAGCCGCAATGACCCTTCCTGGGGATCATAAAAGCGTGGCAGCAGATTCAGCAGCGTGCTCTTGCCTGTGCCGCTGGGGCCCAGGAACGCGACCATCCGGCCCGGCTCAATGCGTGCACTGATGTTCTTCAGCACCGGCACGCCGGCTTGGTAGGCGAAGTTCACGTTCTCAAGCCAAAGCGTGCGCGGCCGCAGCGACAGCGGAATCGCACCGGGAGCGTCCGCAATCTCCGTTTTCTCATCGAGCACTTCGAAGACACGCTCGCAAGCCGCCGCGTGCGTCTGAATCTTCGCGCCGAAGCCAATGACCAATCCCAGCGGATCCCAGAGCTGCCCAAGGTAAACCATGAACACCATCAGATCGCCGCAGGTCAGACCATTCTTCACGGAGTTGACAAACTGATCCTGGTAAACGAGGTAGCCGCCGTAGCCGAAGATCACCGCGCCGCCGAGCGCAAAAATGACCTGCACCGCCAGGGGGTAAAGCTGCTCCTGCCAGTTCAAGCGCATCGCCGCGCCGACGCTGCGATCCACCGTGCCTTTGAAGCGCAGCGCCTCGCTGCGCTGGCGCCCGAAGGCCTGAATCAGCCCCATCGAAGCCATGGAGCGCTGAATCGACGTGGTCATCGCCGCGTCCTGGCGTTTTGATTCCGCAGCGCGGCGTCTGATTTTTTTTCCGAAGTGAATGTTGGCCACGACCAGCAGCGGCGTGATCGAAAGTGCGAAGACCGTCAGCGCAACATTGCGCGACAGCATGATGAGAATCATCGCCGTGAGCGTCACCGCGGCCGTGCAGGCGCCGATGAGCGTATCGAGAATGCCCCAGGGACCCATGCTGTCGGAGGCAAGGCGGTAAATGGAATCACCCTGCGTTCGCGAGCGGTGCCAGCCGAGGCTTAAATCCTGCAGCCGTTCGTACAGCTGCGTGCGCACGCGCGTGATGCCGTTGTACTTGATGCGGTTGTTCAGCATCATGCGCAGCATCCACAACGTGTCCTGCAGGATCTTAATGAGCATCCCTATGCCGGCGATGCCCAGGACCTGCGCAATTTTGTTTGTGCCAAACGGTGATAGAAAGAGCGTATGAATCCATGTCGTTCGCGGTGTCTGCGCGAGAACGGCGTCAATCATGATCGCCATCGGCCAGGCATGAAGGAGATTCAGCCCGACGGAGCCGGCAATCATCGCGACCAGCAGCAGGATCAGCTTTGCGTCGCGCCGGAAATAAGAAATGGATCGAAGGATGAAACGCATTTCATAAAGCCCCCAGGACCCAACAAGTCCGGAATTCCTCGATAAAAAAGCACGCAGTCCCATTTATTTAATGCGCCAGATCACGAAGGTCATTCCATGAATTTTCCAGATAACACGGAGCTTGCATAAACATCAAAACTGTTTGAAGAAAGTTCGCAGTTGCACACCGGACTGCCGTACCGTAAAGACGGTGCCCGATGCGGACGTCGCAGTCCGCTTTTCAATGACTGGGCGCGGAGCAAGAAACCGTCATGGGGATGCTGAAAGAATTCAAAGAATTTGCCGTAAAGGGAAACGTGCTCGACATGGCCGTCGGTATCGTCATCGGCGCAGCCTTTGGAAAAATAGTGAGTTCGTTTGTTGCTGATGTTCTCATGCCGCCGATTGGAATGATGCTCGGCAAGCTCGACTTCAGCAATCTCTTCATCAGCCTGTCGGGGAAGCAGTACGAATCATTGAAAGCTGCCAAGGACGCTGGCGCGCCGACGATCAACTACGGCTTATTTCTAAACACCGTTCTTGATTTCACCATCGTGGCGTTCGCCATTTTTCTGCTGGTCAAACAGGTCAACCGCTGGCGCGGCCCCGCTCCGACTCCGCCGCCGCCGCCTGCCACGAAAGAGTGTCCCAAATGTTTCAGCGCGATTAATCCCAAGGCCACGCGTTGCCCGCAGTGCACGGCAGAGATTGGGTAACGCATAAGCGAGATGGGGGGTGGCCCGGACAAAGTCCGGGTGCCGCAGGCACATCCAACCCTACTTGGGTGTGCTTAAACTGGAGTCGCTGCATAAAGGAAGGGCAGCATCCAAGGAGGGATGAATGTCGCTTCGCGACCCGGACTTCGTCCGGGCCACCCGGTTCGGTTCATGCATTATGCATCATGCATTAGCCCGGTAAATGTCTACCAGGAATGCCACCGCCTCCGTGCGGCCGGTGTTCTCGATCGAGTGCGCAACGTCGGCCGGATAGTGCGCGGAATCACCCTGCTGTAATTCCTGCTGCTCGCCGCCGGAGGTGACTTTCAGAGTGCCGCGCTGAACGGTGAGAAATTCGCGCGTGCCGGTGAAATGGGGCGAGCTCGCCAGCGTTTTCCCAGGCTTTAAAACGAGCTCGTAGAACTCGACGTCTTTTTCCAGATTCAACGGCGAAAGCGTGCGGATGCGGCAGTCTTCGTCCGAGCGGAAATGAAAGGTGCGGTCGCTGGCGCGGATGACATCGATCGCCGGCTTGCTCGACGGCAAATCGAGCAGGTCGCCAAGCGAAAGCCCGAACGCCTGCGCAATCTTGTACGCCACGCCGAGCGTCGGGTTCGCCTGATTGCGTTCGATCTGGCTGAGCATCGATCGGCTGACGTTGCACGCCGACGAAAGCTGTTCCAGCGTCCAGCCTTTTTTCTTGCGCAGATCTTTCACGCGGTCGCAGAGATGCTTCGCGAGCGGCTCCGTGGTATCAGCTTTCTCTTTTTTCGCCATCGTTACTCCCGTGCCGTTTTTCTCCCTCTCCCCTTGCGGGAGAGGGTAGGGTGAGGGGTTAGCCGTTCTCAGTCTACGCGCGCACACGTTCAGTTCGACCGCCAGACCCTCTTCCATATTTCCATTATATCGAATTTTTGTCTTGTAAACCGCACAAAACCGTGTTCAATATAGTGGAATGATGGTTCGATATAAAGGAGACTTTTTGCATGAGCACTCCCCTTCCCCGCACGATGACGGCTCTGAAAAAAATCAGCGCGGCCCCGGGGCTGACGCACGTTGAAGGCGTCGAGGTCCCGAAAGTTGGACCGCGGGATGTGCTCATCGCGGTCACGCATGCGGGCATCTGCGGGACGGACCGCCACATCTATGAGTGGGACGCCTGGAGCGCCGCACGTATCCCGGTGGGCATTACCACCGGCCATGAATTTGTCGGCCGCGTTGCCGCTGTCGGAGATGCGGTGACGCGCACGCGCGTGGGCGAGCGTGTCAGTGCCGAGGGTCACATCGGCTGCGGCGTCTGCCGCCCTTGCCGCACCGGCAACGCGCACATCTGCGACAAGGTCGACATCATCGGCATCGATCGCGACGGCTGCTTCGCGCAGTTCGTCTCCGTGCCTGAAGAAAACGTCTGGCCCGTCCACGCTGACATCCCCGATCACGTCGCTGCGATTTTCGATCCGCTCGGCAATGCCATGCACACCGTCATGGCCGCAAACGTCAGCGGCAAGACCGTGCTCATTACCGGTGTCGGAATCATTGGACTCATGGCCGTCTCAATCGCGCGCCACGCCGGGGCCACCAGGATTCTGGTCAGCGACATCGATCCGCGCCGCCTGAAACTAGCGCGCGAACTGGGTGCTGACGAAGCGTACGTCGCCACGGATGAAAGCTGGCCGGAAAAAGCGCGTGAAGCCACTGGCGGACTCGGTCCGCAGGTGCTGCTTGAAATGAGCGGCAACGCACGCGCCATCAGCCAGGGTTTCAAGGCGCTGGCCAATGGCGGCACGGCGGCGCTGCTGGGTATTCCCGCGAGGCCGGTCTCATTCAACCTCGCGGACGAAATCATTTTCAAGGGTGCGACGGTGCTTGGCATCAACGGCCGCCGCATGTACGAGACGTGGTACCAGGTCGAAGACTATGTCCGCAGCGGGCGTTTTCCCGCTGACAAAATTATCACGCATCAACTTCCGCTCGACGATTTCAACGAAGGCTTCAAGCTGATGCAGAGCGGCGACGCGATCAAAGTCGTCCTGCGTGTTCCTGCACCGGAGAAAACATCATGCCCTGTTCAGCGTTCGACGTCCGCACCCGTGAGCTCCTCGATTCGCTCCGCGACAGCCGCCAGCTCAAGCGTCTCCGCTACGTAAGTGGTCCGCTGGGCGCGACCGTCCGCGTCGAAGGCGCCGGCGAGCTGATCGTTCTATGCTCGAATAATTACCTGGGCCTGGCCGATCACCCGGAAGTGATCGCCGCCGGCGCTGAAGGCCTTAAGCAGTACGGTGCCGGCACCGCTTCGGTGCGCTTTATCTGTGGGACGCTGGATTGCCATCGCCGCATCGAGCAGTCCATCGCGCGATTCGTCGGCGCCGACGCGTCGCTCACCTACGTGAGCTGCTGGAACGCGAACGAAGCGGTGATCGCGACCTGCGCAGGGCCCGAAGACGTGATCATCTCCGATGAACTCAATCATGCGAGCATCATCGATGGCTGCCGCCTGGCGCGGCCGCGCGAGCGCACCGTGTACAAGCACGGCGATCTCGGCGATCTTGAAGCCAAGCTCAAGGCAGCTGCGGGACACGGCGTACGCTGGGTGATCAGCGATGGCGTCTTCAGCATGGAAGGCTCGCTGGCCAAGCTGCCCGATCTTGTGCGTCTGTGCCGCACGTATGACGCCATGCTGATCCTCGACGATTCGCACGGCATTGGCGTTCTCGGCAAAACTGGCCGCGGCACGCCCGAACATTTCAATTTGCTCGGCCAGATCGACGTGATCACCGGCACACTCGGCAAAGCACTGGGCGGGGCAGCCGGGGGCTACGTCGCCGGCAAGCCGCACCTGATCGAGCTGCTCGTTCAGCGCAGCCGCCCGAGCCTGTTCTCTAACGCGCTGCCGGCGACTGTGGCCTTCAGTGCGAACAAGGCCATCGAGATCGTCGAACGCGAGCCGCAGCGCGTAGCACGATTGCATGACAATGTGCGACGCGTGCGTGAGGGCCTGAAAAAACTAGGTTTCGATTGCCACGAGTCACCTTCGGCGATTATCCCCATCATGATTGGCGACACCGCCGAGGCGATTGCCAAGAGCGAGCGCCTGCTCGAGCTGGGCGTATGGGTCGTTGCCTTCGGATACCCCGTCGTTCCACAGGGCCAGGCGCGCCTGCGCGTGCAGGTCTCGGCCGCGCTCACTGACGCGCACATCCAGAAAGCCCTCGACGCCTTCGCGAAGCTGTAATCCTTCTCCCCTCCGGGGAGGCCGAGCGAGCGCAGCGAGACCGTGATGAGGGGTGACCATTTCTTGCAAGATACGTCTTCCCCTCACCCCGCGTTCGCTCCGCTCACGTCGGCCCTCTCCCTTTGGAGAGGGAAACGACGCGTGCTGGCCAAACGTTGCGAATGAGGTTTAATACACCTATGGAAAGCCTGCGCGAATTATTCCGCACGGGAGCGGGTCCCTCCAGCAGCCACACCATGGGGCCGCAGCGTGCGGCGCTGCAGTTACGCGCGGGCACGCCCGAAGCGAAATCGTTCCGCGTAATTCTTTACGGAAGTCTGGCCGCGACCGGCCGGGGCCATCTCACCGATGCGGCGCTCGAGAAAGCCTTCTCGCCGCTGCCCGTCGAGATTCATTTCAAGGCCGATGTCGTTTTGCCCTTTCATCCAAACGGCATGGACTTCGAAGCGCTCGATTCGGCCGGCCAGAAAATAAAACAGTGGCGCGTGTTCAGCGTTGGTGGCGGCGCGCTGCGCGAAGAGGGCGCAGGCGTCCCACCGAGCGTCTATCCCGTGAACACGATGGAGCAGATCGTAGCCTGGTGCGGCGAACGCAACGCGCCCATCTGGAAATTTGTCGAACAGACCGAGGGCGCCGGGATCTGGAATTATCTCGCGCAATGCTGGGGCGCCATGAAGGACGCGATCGCGCGCGGGCTTTCTGCCGAAGGCATTCTGCCCGGCGGCTTGAAGCTTCAGCGTCGCGCCAGGAATGTTTACAGCGCCGCCTCTCCTTTAAAGGGACTCTCGCGAACGACGGGCGTGCTCTCGTCGTACGCACTGGCGGTCATGGAAGAAAATGCATCGGCCGGCATCGTGGTGACCGCGCCGACGTGCGGCGCCTGCGGGGTCGTGCCGGCGACGCTGAAGTACCTCGAAGAGGCTAACACTTTTTCAGAGCAGGACATTCTGCGCGCGCTCGCGACGGCCGGGCTCGTCGGCAATCTTGTGAAGACGAACGCTTCGATCAGCGGCGCCGAAGTCGGCTGCCAGGGCGAAGTGGGAACCGCGTGCGCGATGGCCGCGGCCGCAGCCGCTCAGTTGCTGGGCGGCACGCCGCGGCAGATCGAGTACGCTGCAGAGATGGGCATGGAGCACCACTTGGGCCTGACGTGCGATCCAGTGATGGGCCTCGTCCAGATTCCGTGCATCGAGCGCAATGCATTCGCCGCGACACGCGCGCTGACAGCCGCCGAATTCGCGCTGCTCAGCGACGGCAAGCACAGGATTTCGTTCGACCAGGTGGTTGAAACAATGAAGCAGACGGGAAAGGCGCTGCCGTCGGCGTTTCGCGAAACGTCTGAAGGCGGACTGGCGAGCCTCTACAAGCAGGCGTCGCACCCGATGTAGCCGTTCCCTCTCCCTCCGGGAGAGGGCGGACACGAGCGCAAGCGAGTGCCGGGTGAGGGGAAGGCGTTGACTACAGCTAAGTGGCGAGACTTTTCTGTTCTGCCATGCCTTCCCCTCACCCCGCGTTCGCTCCGCTCACGTCGGCCCTCTCCCTCTGGAGAGGGATTTTTGGAGCGCAATAATGCTCAAAATCGACGGTAATTCTCTTCGCTGGCAAGATGTCCTTCTCGTGGCACGCGCGACTGAAAAGGTAGCACTCGCGCCGGACGCGCTCACGCGCATCGTTGCCTCGCGCAAAGTCATCGAAGACCATCTCGCGGCCGGCGATATCGTTTACGGCGTCAGCACCGGCTTCGGAAAGTTCGCCACGATTGCCATCGATGCCGATCACCGCACCGAGCTGCAGAAAAACTTGGTCCGCTCGCATGCCGCCGGCGTGGGCGAGCTTTTTCCGACTGATGTCGTGCGGGCCATGCTGCTGCTGCGTGCCAACGCACTCGCGAAAGGTGCAAGCGGCGTGCGTCCTGAAGTCGTTGAAACGCTGCTGGCCATGCTGAACGCGCGCGTTCACCCGCTCGTGCCGCAGATCGGTTCGCTGGGCGCCTCCGGCGATCTTATCCCGCTCGCGCATATCGCCCTTGTTGCAATCGGCGAGGGCGAAGCGGAGTTGGGCGGCGTGACAATGACGGGCGCGGAAGCACTCGCCAATGCAGGCATCCGCCCGCTGGAGCTTCAGGCGAAGGAAGGCCTCGCGCTGCTCAACGGCACGCAGGCGATGTGCGCGATGGCGGCGCTGCTTTACGCCGACAGCCGCGCACTCTGCAAAATCGCAGACATCAGCGGCGCCATGTCGATCGATGCCACGCTCTCCAGCCGTGTGCCGTGCGACGAGGGCATTCACGCGCTGCGGCCGTACGCCGGAACGAGCGCGGCGGCGGCGAACATCAGGAAGCTGCTGGCCGGCTCGCAGATTCTTGCCTCGCACGAACATTGCAAGCGCGTGCAGGATCCCTATTCGCTGCGCTGCCTGCCGCAGGTACACGGCGCCACGCGCGAAGCCGTCGCGCATGTCGCCTCGATGCTTGAGATCGAAATGAACGCGGCGACGGACAACCCGCTGGTGCTCGGCGACGGCCGCGTAGTCAGCGGCGGAAATTTCCACGGCCAGCCCATCGCTCTGCGCATGGATTACCTCGGGCTGGCGCTGCATGAACTCGGCTCGATCAGCGAGCGGCGCGTAGACTGGATCATGAATCCCAATCTCACCGACCTGCCCGCGTTTCTCTCGCCGCGTGAGGGCCTGCATTCGGGCTACATGATCGCGCAGTACACTGCGGCGGCATTGGTCAGCGAAAACAAGACACTCTGCGGGCCGTCTTCTGCCGATACGATTCCCGTCAGCGGCAACCAGGAAGATCATAATTCGATGGGCCTGACCGCAGCGCGACGCGCGCGCATGATCTTCGAAAATGTTCTCACCGTGCTGGCGATCGAATGCCTCTGCGCCGCGCAGGCCATTGATTTGCGCCGCATGCCCACCGGCGCGGGACTTTTGCCCGCGATGAAACTGCTGCGCCGCGATGTTCCGCGACTCGACGCAGACCGGGTCGTGGCGAGCGACATTCAGAAAGTGCGCAAGCTTCTCAGCAGCGGCGAGCTGATCGCGGCAGTCGAATCTGAAGTTGGAGAGCTGAATTAGCCCTTCTGCCTTGGGTTGATCTTCGGCGCCAGCGCGCAGAACACGGCACCGAACAGCAGAAAATAGAATCCGATGCGGAACATCCAGATGGCCCATTCGCTGCCCTGCTCGCGATAATCCAGACCAATAATCGTGACCAGCACATCAACAACTTTGTGCGGCCGCCCTTCCATTGCCAGCATCAACGCGAAAAGTACCACGAGCCCCCCGGTCATGATGGCGCCGACAGCGCGTGTGCTGAATCCGAACGCATAAATGTAACGCCCGCGCCAGTAGCGAAGACCCTTGTGCGATGCCGACATCACGCCGAAAGGCAATCCGGCAGCCACAACCAGGCCGTAGGGCAGCCCGATGCGCAGAAAATAGTCCGGGATCACAGCCTGAAAAAACGAGAGCAGCAAACCGGTTAAGAACGTAATTGCCAGCAAATCGGTTATCGAAAGCTGCCAAGGCACACGCGGCTCAAGGCGGTAAAGTGCGCGCAGCCACCAGATCGCCAGGGAACTTCCGGTGACCGCAAAGAGCGGAAGTGTCAGCGATTCTGGCGGAACACGGCGATCGATCCCAACGATGAGCGCAAAAATGAATGCGGCGCCGATTGCGGTCAGCAGCACCGCCCATCCGATCGTTTTCTTCGTCGCTGTTTCCATCGCGCGCGCCTCATTTCGGCGCGGCGGGCGTTGCGGGCGCGGGCTTCTCAGAGCTGCTCAGCGTTTCGGCGGGCTGGGCGGCCTCCGCCGGCGGCAGCGAGCGGACTTCGATGTGGCTAAAGTTGATGCGCGTGTTGTAGCCGCCGATCGCGACGCGCTTGACGTCCACGGGTTCCGGATCGGTATAGCGCAGAACTTCCTTACCATTGACCATCACACGCACCAGCGGACCGCGCTTGACCAGCCAGATGCGGTTGACGCGCGGGAAGTAGGGCGCGTGGCCGCCGACATAGCGGATTGGGAACGTGTGATCCTGAGCCACGCGCGCGACCTCTTTGCCATTGCGGTAAAGAATCGAGGCGCTCCGGTTGTCGGCATTCACTTCGAGGCGGTAGCCTTCGGCATCGCGCTTGAGCGGCGCGGCAGGAATTTCTTTTGCCAGGACCACCGACACGTTATCAAACGTGTGATGCTCATGGCTGTGCGCGTGATCCCAGCCGAACCACTCTGTATTTTCCTCAATGTCGAACGCAACCGAGGTGTCCGGGCCGAACGAGCGCTTGTTCCAGAGCAGTCCCTCGCCCTTCTGTGCGAGGAGCGACACCCAGCTGGACGCGAGCACGCATGAAATTCCGGCGTGATCCATCCACTGCGACGCGGGATCTGCGTCAGTCTCGCGCCACCATTCTGTTTCTCGATTGGAGAACACGTAGCGGGAGCTCGACTCGCTGCGCTTGGGCAAGGTCAGCTCGATGTCGTCGAAATCGATGCGACCGTAAAAATTCTTAAGCATCAATCGCGCACCGTCGCCGCGTGTGACGGAAATGTCTTTCTGCGCATCTTTATCAAGCGCCGCCGTCAGCGTGTTCCCGGTCACGCGCACCACCACGTCATGCCAGTTGTTGTCTTCCGGCACTTCCAGCCGCGCCGCCGCCGGCCGGGACGGCTTGGCCGCGCCCTGCGGCGCCTGGGCCGACTTGGCGCCCGCGATCAGAATGCGGATTCCCGGATCGGGGATAGCGTACAACTCTATCTCGGCCGACGCGCGAGGATCGAGCAGCCGCAGGCGCATTCGCAGCTCCAGATCGTCGCTCATCTCTTCGGCCATGCGCACGATCGCCGGACCGTTGCTCATCAGGACGCCATCGTTGACGCGCCAGCCGCCGCGTTCGCGAATCCACGGGCTGAGCTCATCGCCCCAGTCGCCGACCAGCGGCCGGAACTTCGCGCGCCGCGCAAGCTTGTCGGCCTCGGGCAGCGACGCCATTTTCTTGTATTCTTCAGGCGTAAAATCGAGATAGTCCGACGGATCGGGAATGTACGCTTCGCTGAAGTGGTACGGCCCGATCACATACTTTTTCGGAGTGCGCTCGCCATAACGGAAGGCGATGCGCTTGATGCGAGTCTCTTTTCCGGCGACCTTGATCGTTACGTTGCCGGCCTCGCGGCGCAGTGGAGTCAAAATCGCGCCTGGCGGCAGGTCATCCGGGCGGCGCAGGTGCTTTTCAACGATGCCGCCGGCCGCGACTTCCGGATCGCTCTTAAAGAATGTGATTCCAGGCACGAGTTTCAGCCCATCGACGGCCAGATCCGCTTCGCCGATTCCATTTACAACGTCCTGCTCGCAATAAATTTCTTCAAGCGGCAGATCGCCCATGCGGGTCGCAATCGTTCCTTTGTGGCCGATCAGCGTCTTGCTGACCCTGGCGCTTGCAGCAGGCGCCTCCTTATTAATGGGCTCATTGGCGCGGAACCATTCGCCGCCCTCGCTGATCACCCAGGGAATACTGAGCTCATTGCCGTCATCAGCCTGCCAGGCGATTTCTTCGACTTCCACATCGTCAAAAACCGCGGTGCCTGAATCGACGAAGAAGCCAATCTGCCCGGCACGCGGCGTGGCGCTGTAGTTTTTCGCGATCAGCACATCGTCGACAAAAACGTGCGTCACCCAGGCCCAGCGTTCGACGACAACTTTGTGCCACTGCTTCAGGCGCACTGCCGCTTTCGCTTCGACGGTCTGGCTTACGCCGGGTCCGCTGAGGGCGATGCTGCTTTTGCCCTCGGCGACATCGAAGACGATTTTCAGAGCATCTTCGGCGCGGCGATCCAGGAGCATCCCGTACTGGCCGGGCTTCTCTGGGAAGAAGGTAAAGCTCGCTCGCGCGCCATACCACGTGTGCCCCTTAATCAAAGCGGTGGCCGGCTTCCCCGCCGGTGGCGGATCGCACACCAGCGCGTACTGGTTGGGAATGCGGTTGGGATCGAAGGAGAAATTAATTTTCCAGTCGCCGGAAACCAGGTCCCAGGCTTCCATGCCGTGGCCGGGCGAGCGTGAAAAGTCATCGGCGAAGCGCCGCACGCCGCGTGCTTCGCCGGCCGGACTGATCGCTCCGACGGGCTGATACGCGGGCTCGGTGGTGAACAGCAGCTGGTCGAGCGCCGTGTTATCTTCGCGTTCGATCACGGTGACCGTCGTTTTTCCGGCGCTGAGCTTGTGCTTGCCGGCCTCGACCCAGTGCCAGCAGCCGAACAGATTGTCTTCGCCGACCATGCGCTCGTCGCCGTCGGCCACTTTCAGCGATATTGAATTGCCGCAGGAATCCTTCCAGCGCACGCGCGCCCACGCCTGCCACGTGCCGTCTTTTGGAATCGTGAGGTTCAAAACTGCGCGGCCCTTGCGCTCTTTCGTGCGTCCGCCAGCTGGAAGCGCGAGCGACACGCCGCCAGCGGCCGATGCGTCTTCGCGTACGACCAGCGGTGCGCTGACCTCAGCGCCATCAGCGATGGTGAGAACGATGGCATCAGCGGGCAATTTCGAAGACTGTTTCCCGGCGGGCGTGGCGGTTGTGAGGGGTTCCAGCGTCCGGCGCTTGTTGCCGCCGGACGGAAGCAGAAACGCAACGCCCAGCAGCATGCAGCTCATGAATCCGGCGAGAAAAACGACCGTTCGCTTCATGTGCCCCCCGAACAACGGTTTAGGGTTTCTGGTTTCTTGTTTCTGGTTCCCAGCAGGCTCAAGAGTAGCACTGAACCAGAAACTATGAACCAGAAACCAGAAACTTTTTATTCGCCGAGCGCCTTCAGCATTTCGTCCGCGACGAGCTTGTTGCCTTTTTCGTTCAGGTGCACGCGGTCGCCGGTGAGAATGCCCTTTTCCTTATTGTCAGGATTGTTGGCCTTGAGGTACTCACGGAAGGCCTTGTTGAGATCGCATAGCTGCGTCTTGGTCTCGGTCGCGACTTTGCGGCTGATGCTGCTGTATTCGTCGAGCATGCCGTCCTGTCCGTTGCTGCCATCGGTTTTCTCGCCGATCACGCTGGGGGTGCAGAGAATCACCCGCGCGCCGGCGGCAGTGATCTTCGCGATAAGCTCTTTGAGCCCTTCTTCAAATTTGTCTTTGGGCGTGCCCTGTCCCTTTGTCGCCGGATGAGTGAAATGCCAGACGTCGTTGATACCGATGTAAATGAAGACGATCGTCGGCTTTCTGGCGATGACATCCTTGTCCACGCGCGCCTGCAGATTCGTGACTTTATGCCCGCTGATGCCCGCGTTGATCAATTCCAGCCCGAAATCCGGATGCTTCTCCGTCAGCGCATTCTTCATCACCGTGATGTAGCCCTTCGGACCGCCGCCACCCTGCGTGATGGAATCACCGAAGAAGACGATGCGATCGCCCTTTTTAACGGGCTGAATTTCGGAACCCCGAACGGCGCATGCAAGCAAACAGATTGAAAGAACCGCCAGCCACTGAATCATTATCAATCTCCAGGGTTAAGTGAGAACGTATGACGGTTTACACCGCGCCATAGGGCCAGAAGGTCACAATCTTCATCGCCGCACGATCGTCAGGCGATTGGGTTTGACAGCACTCCGGCTGCTGCTTACATTTATAGATTGTTAGGCACTCAGCGGGGGCTGTGTGCACTAGCCCCGGGACGAGACCACATCATGCCGCATTTTATTCACGATACCTGTATTGGCTGCACCGCTTGCGCCACCAAGTGTCCGACTGAAGCGATCGTCGGCGACAAGAAGACGCTTCACGTCATCATCGATGAGAAGTGCATCGATTGCGGCGTCTGCGGCAATGTGTGCCCCGTCACCTGCATCACCGATCAATTTGACCGCACGGTTGCCAAGAAGAAGATGACCGACCGGCCGCGTCCGGTGATCAACAAGGACAACTGCACCGGCTGCACGTACTGCGTCGACTACTGCCCTGAAAACTGCCTTGAAATGACCGGTGAAGGCAACATTCAGGTCAGCAGCCTCGTGCGCGAGAAGGTCTGCATCGGCTGCGCGCTCTGCGCGGAAATCTGCCCGCATGACGCGATCCAGATGACCGATGCCGCCGAATGCAAGGAACTGATATCAAGCGGCGTGCTGACGAGCCATTACATCCGCAACGCCAACGAAGCCGCACATGTCTATTCAGAGAAGCCGGTCACGGCGTCGGCGACGTAAGAACACGAAGGACCAATAAGTTATGACCCGGATACCTATCGAAGAACTGAAGAAGCATCTTGAAGAAATTGTTGAGCAGGTTCAGAAGAACAACGAAGCTGTAGTGGTAACAGGAGCAAGTGGTGATCTTGTTCGCGTAACTCCACTCCCCAAGCCAACCGGGGAATGGAAAGGCCGTCCGCGCTATAAGCTCAAGGACGTTCCGTATCTGGACTTTCCTTACTGGTGATTCACCCTTATCAGGTTTGCATCGTTGCGATCCGTGTTGGGGAAGTCGAATATCCCCGTCCCTGCGTCGCGATCACTGTTCTAAGCGCTGATGGAATTGCTGGAGCGCTTGCGATCTCTTCCAAGCTTGATCTGTACAAACCTGATCAGCACTTTCTGATCAACGCGAACCATCCGGACTTCCCTGCAACCGGACTCTCCACTACTTCCTACGTTATCGGATCTCCAGTCATTGACATCACTCCCGAGGAAGTCGAAAAAGTGATCGGTGCCTTGACTGGAGAATTGGGATGTGCATTCCGGAGATGGATTGAGTAGACCAGTGACCACGCCGTACATTGTGCTCGCACCCCTGCTGATAACCGCTGCTGCTGAACGAATCCGCTCCGGCGGCGTGGTCGGAATGCCAACGGAGACAGTGTACGGACTGGCTGCCGACGCGCTCAATCCGCTTGCTGTCGCGCGTGTTTTTGAAATCAAAAATCGGCCGTTCTTTGATCCGCTGATCGTCCATCTCAGCGAGGCCGATGAACTGCCGTGCGTGGCCAAAGATGTTCCCGAGCAGGCCAAAGCGCTTATCAAAAACTTCTGGCCGGGACCGCTAACGCTCGTGCTGCCGAAAACCGACGCCGTGCCGGACATCGTGACGTCCGGGCTGCCCACCGTCGCCGTGCGCGTCCCCGATCATCCCATCGCGCGCCTCCTCATTAAGGAGGCCGGCACGCCGATCGCCGCGCCGAGCGCCAATCTGTTCGGCCGCGTGAGTCCCACGACGGCGCAGCACGTTCGCGATCAGCTCGGCGACGCCGTGGATATAGTTCTCGATGGCGGCCCGTGCCGTGTCGGACTCGAATCGACGATCGTCGCGTTCGACGGCCCGCGTGCATGCGTGCTGCGCCTTGGCGGCGTGACGATAGAAGAACTCGAGCGTGCCATTGGTTCCGTCGAGATTCAGAAGGTCGATCCGGCAAAGCCGCAGGCGCCGGGAAATCTTCCGCAACATTACGCGCCGCGCACGCCGCTGGTTCTTGGCGACCGAAACACATTTACCAGCGCTGGGAAACGTGCCGGCCTTCTGACACTGGGCCCCTGTGAGGCAGGAGGCTTCGCCACGATCGAGGTTCTTTCGGCAGCGGGCGATCTGCGTGAGGCCGCGACGAAGCTGTACGCTGCCATGCGTGCGCTGGACGCCGCTGATCTCGACGTGATCCTCGCCGAGCCTGTTCCGGAAGAAGGCCTCGGCCGCGCGATCAACGACCGGCTGAAACGCGCGGCAAATACAGGAGGCGCATAATCCCCTCTCCCTCCGGGACAGGGCCGACGTGAGCGAAGCGAACGCGGGGTGAGGGAAAGGCTCTGATTGCAGCCAACGCTTTTTCCCTCACCCGGCACTCGCTGCGCTCGTGTCCGCCCTCTCCCGGAGCGAGAGGGGAACCGCACTTGAATCGCAGCGCTCACCGCCGAAAATTCACTCTCTGTTGACACAAGACTCCAGACTCCCTACTCAGGACTGCCGTAAACGATGATCTACTTCGACAACGCCGCAACCAGTTACCCTAAGCCGCCCGAAGTCTACGAGGCGATGCTGAAGTTCATGCAGGAGCTCGGCGGCAATCCCGGCCGCAGCGGGCACCGCATGGCCACCGGCGCCGAAGCGATGATCAACGAATGCCGCAATGCGCTGAGCAAATTCTTCGGCGGCAAGGATCCCAACCGCTGCATTTTCACGCTCAACTGCAGCGACGCGCTGAACATGGCGATCAAGGGAACCGTCAAATCCGGCGACCACGTGATCACCACGGCGCTCGAACACAATTCAATCAGCCGCCCGCTGCAGCAGATGGCCGATGACGGCGTCATCACGCTCACCCGCGTGGTTCCCTCCAGGCCCGGCGAATGGCAGGTCGAAGAAATTCTTGCTGCCGTCACACCAAAAACAATACTCGTAGCACTCACACACTGCTCCAACGTGTGCGGAGTTGTCAATCCCGTGGCCGAGCTCGGCAAAGCTCTGCGCGCGAAGAGCGACACGATCGTGTACCTCGTCGATGCCGCGCAGTCCGCGGGCGTCGTGCCGCTGGATCTGGAAGCAGCGCACATCGACCTGCTGGCATTCCCCGGACACAAGGCACTCTTCGCTCCGACCGGCACCGGCGCGCTGCTGATCGGTTCGCGCCTGAAGGACAATGCCCTGCGGTTCTGGCGCGAAGGCGGCACCGGCGGCGACAGCACCAGTCCGCATCAGCCAGATGAGCTTCCGCACCGGCTGGAAGGCGGCACGCCCAACACAATGGGTATCGCCGGAATGCTGGCCGGCATCCGCTTCATCAACAAAGAAGGCGGCGCGCAAAAAGTGCTAGAACACGAGCGCACGATCGTGAAAAGACTCATCGACTCGCTGAGTGCCGACAGCCGCTTCACCATTTACGGCACGAAAGACATTTCACGCAAAGTCGGCGCGCTCTCAATCACGATCAAGGATCGCGACAACGCTGAAACGGCCAGCATCCTCGATCAGGCCTTCGGCATCGCCGTGCGCCCCGGCTTGCACTGCGCCCCGTACACGCACAAGCATCTGGGCACATTCCCCACCGGCACGCTGCGCCTGGCGCCCGGCTATTTCAGCACGCTCGACGAAGCGGACCAGGTGGTGAAGGCGCTGCAGGAAATCGCGAGCTGAATTTTTCACCACAGAGATCACAGAGGACACAGAGGAACGTTTTTAAAACTCTGTGTTCCCGGTGTCCTCTGTGGTGGATTTATCTATGAAACGTATTCCTCACAAACTTCTCCTGATCGGACTGTCGCTCGCGCTGCTGGCGGCGTTCGGCGTTGGCGTTTCGGGAAGGTTTCAACTCTTCGATCAGAAAGGCATTCTCTCCGGGCCGTTCAGCGCGCTGCTACTGCTCAGCGCCAGCAT
>DASPJR010000020.1:0-4763 GCA_035628505.1 Planctomycetota bacterium
GGGTTGGGAATTTTCAGATTCTCGAATGCTTTCTTTGCACGAAACGGCAGCGGCGGCTCGGGCGAGCCGACGACGCGCGAGTCGTTCCAGGGGATGCGTTTTTCGATGCCGTAAGGCCTGGTCTCGGCGGTCTTCGTGGGGCCCACGAATTTCAGCGGCAGGTAATCTTCATAGCGATGGAAGTCCGCGTAATGCAGCGTACCCAGCGGCGCGTTCGTGGATAGCTCCACGCCTTCAAAGTCAACCGAGACTTCCACGCGGCAGAACGCGTACTTCCAGATCTCGTTCTCCGCCGGCCTTCCGCCGCTGGCCATAAAGTCGCGCCACGGAATGCGGCCTTCAACGCTCCAGCCCTTGTCCTTGTCTTCCCACTTGTTGAGCGTGCCGTTCAGCTTCACCGCCGTGGTCACATTGAAAGGACGGTCACCCTTGAAGCGGGCATAGCCGCCGGCAGCCCGCCGCGGCAGGAACATATCCATCTTCGCGCCGTTGGCACTGAATTCGAATTCGTAGTAGCCGGGCTTGTCGTCGGCGGGCTTGAAGAAGATTTCGAAGACGTCGTTGTTCCACATCGGCCCGTCGTGCTCGGTGATGTCTGCGTAGATGTCGCTATCTTCCATCTCGGCGAAGAAATAGAGATTCTCGCGGTCCCAGAGCAGCTTTGCGCTTGTCTTCGTCTTTGACGGCCGCGCGTTGGCTTTCAGCCAGGGCAGATAGAAATTGTCGACCGTCTGTGCGTACTTCCATTCGGCCTCGTCGGCGACGCCATCGATCGTCGGCGGCTTCTCCGTCCAGCGGCATTCGTCGGGCGTAGCTGGAACCGCGTTCGGGACGGGCGCAGCAACAGAAGCCGTGCCCTTGGCCTTCTTCTCTTTACCCGGCTCGTCCGAATCGCGTTCCTTGTCGCAGCCGGACAGCAGGAACAGACAGCAGCACAAAACCAGAAGGCCGGCGCACGCCGACCTCCCGACTATCACTCCACTTCTGCCGACGCTCGTTATCATGCCGCAGTTCCCCTCTTCTTCATGTTACCGGGCTCGCCAAGCAGTATACATCGATCCCGCGTCGCTCTTCTGATGTACTTGGCGGCACTGGTGTTCAATTTTCCTACTTCGCGTCCAGCGCCACCACACGGCCGTCGGCCAGACCCGCAATGAGCTTGTCGTTCAACCATGCGAGCGCCGTGATGTCCTGCGGCAGGCGCTGCTCGGATTTCACGTTGGCGCCATCCATCACGCGCAGCGTTCCGCCCCAGTAAGCGACCGCGACTTTGCCGCCGTTTGCGGCGCTGAATTTAAAGACCCGGTCCGGCCGAGCGTACGTCTTTTTCGCGGCGGCGTCGACAGGTGTCGCCAGTTCCTTGCGCGCAGCCTCCAGTTCGGCTCCGGTGAGAACCTTGGCCGCCCCGACTTTGCCGCTCGCGTCAACCGTTGCCAAGGAGCCATCGTGGGTCAGCACCGAGAGGCTGTCGCCGCTGACCTTGATGCCATCCACGCGGTCCACCAGCGTCGCCGTCCAGAGCGTCCCCGCCGCCGGCGCAAGACCCGGAGCACTCTTCGCCGGAGCCACGCTCGCGTTCAGCGGCAGCGCCCACTTCGTGAGCGGATCGAGACCGGCGACGGCTTCGTAGAAGCTGCCGACGGCTTCCTGAAGGCCCGCATCGTCGTAGGCAATCAGCGTGACGGACTCCTGGCCTTTGCCCACGCCGTCGCGCTGCCAGGCAAGCAGCGCGCGGCCGCGGCCGGGCATCGAGAGGGGGTCGGGCTTGTACGGCAGATACTTCTGCTCGCTGAGGTATTTGATGATGGCGTTGTCTTCCGGATTGCCCAGCAGAATAACCGGCCCCTGCACCGCAAAGCCGCTCATCTCGGGCTTGTTGCCTGCGCCGGCTTTTGCCTTGCCGAACTGCAGGCCGACCCACGTCGCGGCTTCCTTTTCTGAAAGTTCACGAGTTTTGCTCGCCGCTGCCACATCCATGTACTGGCAGCGCACGCCCCACGGTTCCAGGATGCTGATCAGCCGCTTGGCCGCCGGCTCGGCGAACGAACTGCTGCCGCCGACGATGGTGACATCCTGATGCAGGCGCGCGAAGCGGAAGATGTTGTCCAGATCGTTCTGCACGTAAATGGCGCGGTGAGCAGCTCCCGAGACCGCGGCGTTGCGCGGCGAGGGCGTATACGCGAACGTGGACTTGTCTTCGGTGTTGTTGAGCAGCTCGCGCACGAGCACCGTCCACTGCCCCGCCGGATCATTCGCCGCCAGCGGCACGCTGACGTTCAGCACGCCCTGCTTTGTGGCGCGGAAAAGTTAATGGCGTGTGGCGCCCAGCGGATCGACCACGCGGATGTGAACGGGAACCGAACCGCTGAGCAGCTTGCCTTTCTCGTCGGCGACGCTCGCCGAAAGATCCAGCCGCACCGGGCTCTTCTCAAGCGCCAGCTCGCGCACGACCACCGGCGCGCCGGCTGAGACGCTGCCGATCGTGCGGGCCGGCCGCGCGAAGACGCGCATCTGCCCGGCGCCAAAGCGGAAGCTGCCCGTGAGCTTGCCGCCGGCTTTCTGGAACTGCGGAACGATGCCGCCGGTGACCGCGTCATACACGGGCCGGCTGTCGTCAGCGAGGCTGATCGTGGCGCTCGCGGCTTTCACCGCATTCTTGGCACCGTTTGATTCGTTATCGTACGTCGCGTTGACGGCGAAGATGTATTCGATATCGCCGGCGGCCTGGCGCGAAGCGATGATCGCCTGATTGTCGGTCTCGAAAACGGGCTTCAGGCCCAGCTTGTCGAACTCGGCTTTGAACGCAGCGCCAATCTTGATCGCCGCTTCGATATGCTTGCCGCTGGTCGTGTACGGCGCCATCTCTTTGTACTTCTTTTCTTTCGAGAGCTGATCGATGATCTCCTGATCGGGCATCCTCGCGACGGTCGGGACTTTGATCGCGCCTTTGATCTCCACTTTGCTGTCGCTGGTCATCAGCACCGCGCCGCCCGTGGCGATGTACTGTTCCAACGCCGTGACGACTTTCGGATCGAGATAGTTGATCGCGTTCAGCACGACGGCTTTGTGGTCCTGCGCTAGCGTGCCGTCCAGAATATCTTCTTCGACCACGGTCGTGAACGGCTGCTGGATGACTTTCCCCGCAAGATACACCAGCGGCAGGCCTTCACCGTGCGGCATGGAGTGCGCGTAGTTGGCTTTCATGTCCGCGGTCTGCGCGCGAATGCAGTTCGACACCGAGTACAGCAGCGCCACTGGCATTTTGTTGACGGGAATCTGATTGAAAATCGGCCCGAGCTTCATCATCAGGTGGTTGGATTCGACGACGCCCTGCGCCGCCGGCTTCTGCTGATTGCCCACAAACGGATCGATGTCGGGCGGGCTGAGCATGCCCTGGATGTTCGTCTGGAACGAGAGGTACTGCTCGAGGCGGAAGGTGTCGGTGGTCGTGTTGCCGTACCACGTCGGCAGGTACCAGTTGGCTTTCCAGAAGTCGCGCGCGCGGGCGATTTCCATCGTGTAACCGGGATTGAAGTAGCCCGGGCCATAATCGTCGTAGCCGCCGTGGCCGCTTGTGATGGGCAGGCTGCGTGCGACGTTAAAGTAATAGCCATCCGTGAACGCGGAGTAACCGTACTGGCTCTGCGTGAGCGAAATCATGTCCGGCCGCACCTGGCTGACGCCGAACTGCGCTTCCTTCCACGCCGCATCCATGAAGCTGAGCTTCCAGCGCGCCCAGTGCTCCCAGCGGGCGATGTGATCGGGATTCTTTGGATCGACGTCCGTGTAGCGCAGCGGCGCTTTGCCGAACGCGGCTTCGTACGACCACGCCTGAGCCGGCACGGCGTGCGGAGTCATTTCGCCGCTCTTGGGATCTTTGCTCCACGTCAACCCGGGCTCGTCGTAGAAGTGAACGCCTGGAACGTTGCCGCGCGTGCGGTCCTGGAAAGCGCGCCGGACCACGCGCACCGTCCCGCCGCGCGTGACGTACGGATCCGACCAGTCGCACTCGCTGCGGATGTCCATCTGGTGCGCCCCGCTCATGGTACAGCACGACATGAAATCCACGCCCGCGCGGATGAATCCGGCCTGGTCGTCGTTTCCGTAATGACCGTAGAAGAGATTGAAGCCGATGCTGTCTTCACCCTGCGGTAGCTGATCGGCGACATCCTTCGCGCGGCCCCAGTTCACGAGCTTGAAATCGGATTTGCGCACGTGGTTGTAGACGTCGATCGTGGCCTTGCCCACGCCGCCATCAACCGCCGCTTCAAGCGAGTACTTTCCCGGCCGCAGCAGCCACGCGTTCAGGTAGAGGTGCTCCGTCGTTCGCGCGTCTTTGCCGCTGACCGCCGCGGCTTTCACCGGATAGGTGAAGACGAGCTTGCTGCCATCGTCGCCGCTGACCGTGAGCGTCAGCTCGCCGGCCGCGAGCTCCTTGTCGCTGGAGCGGACCACGGCCAGATCGATGCGCTCGTTGGTCTGATAGGCCGTGCGGTTTAGCGGCAGAAGCAGCGCCGGATCGGCGGCCCATGCGCTCGCTGCAGAGCTGATCAAAATGGATGCTGCTAGAAAAAAGGCAAACAAGCGCCCGCTGGACCGTGTCATCACCGTCCTCCTTTTAGAGGCGCCGCCTGTCAGGCGGCGTTGCGTTTGAAACTGCTGTGTTACTTGCGGAAAATCGCCTTACCCCACGTTGCCGCGCGGGCGTACGTGTAACCCGTTTCGTTCGGATTGAGAATGTCGACCAGGTAGCCCTTCCAGAG
>DASPJR010000021.1:0-26758 GCA_035628505.1 Planctomycetota bacterium
TTCCTGGCACAGTTTCATTTATCATTCGCTTATTATTCAATGCCGATAAAAACCTGACCGGAGGATATATGAAAAGCCGATTGAGTATATTCATCGCGGCGTTTGTGGTACTTCTCGCTTTGTATGTCTGGGTTCACATCGCTGAGCCTGAACCGCCCGCTGCGCCACCGCCATCGCGCGTTGAACAGCCGCAAGCGATGGTGCCCAGTCCGCTGCCCACAATTGTTTTACGAAAGTTTACGAAAAGCGAGGCCGGCAAACTCTCGGACGCAGATCGCGAACGATTGAATGCAACTCTCTTAATTCCAGAAGTGCCAGATGATCCTTATCTGGCGGCTGAGCAAAGACGTCTGATCAATGATTATCTGAATGCGGGCTCTCGAAATGCGGAGTGGGACCAGCAGGTTGTTAAAGCACTTGTAACGGGCTCGCGGCTTGGACGGTGGAATTATGAGCTTCAACACCGGGATTTCTATAACGCATGCAAGGAAGCAATCGACAAGGGCTGTAATGATCCACTTGTCTTTTATTTTTATCTTCGCATGTATTCCACTGTCCGTTACGACACCCGCAGCGCTCAACTGCAAGCCAGCTTTTTTCCAGTTCTGGATGACTTGCTCGCACGCGATTATTCCGCGTACACCAAATTTACAGCATGTTGCCGCGCTGCGCAGTACGCAGCTGAATTCGGGTCGACTCCAGAACTGAAGAAGAGGCACAAGAACTTCATCGAACAGGCGTATGAGCTCCTTCCTAAAACGCTTGAAGAGAAGACAGTTCCGCTCGATGAAAGTTTCGAGCTCATGTGTGAGTTTTGGATCAACGAAGACGTTAAGATCAGCGGGGATCGCAAAGCAAGCATGCTGAAGCTTTATCCAATTCTTGAGAAAGCGGATAAGGCGTTCGCATTGGCGATCAAAGGCAAAACGCTGGTTCAATATGCCTGGGACGCCCGCGGAACCGGTTTTGCCAGCACCGTATCATCGCAAAATTTCAAGTTGTTTGGTCAACGTTTGTATGAAGCGCGCGCAGCCCTTGAAGAATCGTGGGAACTCGACCCGAAGAAAATTTTTGCCCCGCGTCAAATGGTCACGGTTGCCATGGGGCTTTCCCTCGATCGCAAGGAGATGGAAACCTGGTTCAAGCGCTCGATTGCGGCCGATCCCAACGATGCCGATGTCTACGGCGCCAAATTTACGTACCTTCAACCCCGCTGGCATGGCTCGGTGGAAGACGTTGTGGCCTTCGGGCAGGAATGCATCAAGGCGTTTGAGGATAATCCGACAGCACAGCCGATGCAGCCTGAGATGTATGTGTACGCGCTCGAAAATCTCGCGAGCGACTTTGTACGAGCCAAGCGTGGACGAGCCGAAGATTTTTTTTCGAAACCTGAGATCTGGCGCGACGTAAAGCGTGTCTACGAGTTATTGCTGAAGCGATTTCCGAAATCAACACGCATTCGCACGCGCTACGCTCTTCATGCTGCAAGCGCCTTGCAATATAAACTGGCAAAGGACCAAATTGACGCCCTGGGAGAAGAGATCGATATCGGCGTGTTCGGAAACGAAACCGGTCTTCGCCAGTTTTTGTCGTGTGTGGAATGGGAGCTTAAGAAGAAAAAGTGACGCAGCAGCGTCAGCTCTACTTTTTTGCGAAGAGCTCGGCCATGAGCGCCGCTTCATCTTCGGCAGTGGGCGCTTTCAGCTTGCGTTCATAACGCTTGGTCAGGCAGAACGTGCCAATCTTGATTTTTCCGGCAAGCAGCGCTTCGGTTGCTTCGCAGACTTCAAAACCGGCAAGCTGCAGCTGCGCTTTGCTCGGGATGTTCTTCAGATCGGCGGACATCTTCTGAACCAGTTCGGTCTCGGCGGGCGAGTACTTCCCCTTCTTTGTGAAGTTGGCGTATTCAATGTACTGCGTCACCCATTTCAGCAGGATCGTGTGCTTCTTCAGATGGCGTTCAAGCGCCGCCGCGTCCGGCAAAGCAGCAAGCTCGGCAACCAGAGCGTCCTTGAACTTTTTCTGCTCGGCCGCCGGCGCTTTCCGGTGCTGATAGAAATCTGAATCGCGGGCGAAAAACCATTCAACGATAATCGTGGCATCGCTGCTGTTGGGTCCTTCCTCCTTTGAGAAAGCACAGCTGGCAGACAGGATCACCAATCCACAGAGGAATCTGTTCCGCACGGGAGCTTCTCCTGAAGGAGCCGGCTCCTGTCTTAAACTCTTTGCGTGTGAATCTCAAGAATTTTGATTGGAATTACTTCTGAAAAGCGGGCTGAGCGTTAAGCCACTCGCGCCATTTGGGGATTTCGCGTCCGAAATTCTGGCCCGTGGCTTCGCGCAGGCTGCCCAGCGCCGGAATGGCGAGGGTGCCTTCGAAGCTCATGAGCTGCATGCCCGGAAGGTCGATGGGAAGATTGATCTGCTGCCCGCGGATGGCCACGTTGTCCACGCTCGGCGCACTGGCCACGCCCGTGCGGATTTCGATGATGGCATGATGCAGCAGCACCTGGAAGAGACGCTTGTCGCCTATGTCGCGCATCGCGGCGACGGCCGCCGCGCGCGAGGCTTCATTGAAGCCGACTTCGCTGTCGTATGATTCGCGCCAGTAGCGCAGCACTTCCGCGGACGCCGCTGCATCTTTGCGGCTCCGGATCAGTTCGATTACGGCTTTGCGCACGTCTGGATTCGTTTCGGCAATGGCGCTGGCGCCAAGGCGCTTGCCGATCAGCGGCGCGGCCGGAGCGGCAAGCTGCAGCGCGCGAACGGCGCCCAGGCGCGTGGCTGGATTCGAAAACTTCGCCGGATCGAGCAGCTCGGAAATAAGTGCGCTGGTTTTCTCGCGCTCGCGCTGCAGTTCGCTGGCCAGCTCGCTTGCGGCAGAATCCGAAAGCGGAGCTGTCTGCGTGCCGAGTCGTAGCGCGATCTCTTCGGCGTCGCGAACGGTCGTGACCTTCACGCTGTCACGACGCGGAGCGATTGTGAGTTCACTCTCGGGCTGTGCGGCGAACGCCAGCACGTGGACGCATGCAAAGATTAGAAACTTTCTGTACTGCATCTGCGCTCCTGAACTTCCTCGTCGGCTGCATTAAACTGACGTCTGCTCCCAAGGTTTGTTACGAGCTTTTCCGCGTGACCGCTGCTGAATCAACTTCGGATGCGTAACCGGGAGAGCGGATTTTTTATCAGATTTCAGACAATAAAAGGAGGCGAGACTCGTCCTATTAGGGTTGAGTTTGGTTTCCGACGGTGCCGGTAGGTGCACCTGTGCGTTCGTGGACAGAATCTAAATGCGATGTTCGTGTCCTTCGTGCACTTCGGGTAGTCCACGTGATGTATCGCGCACTGTGCAACTTTTTTCACAACGAGAGACGCGAGATGGCTGTAAGATGAGAGAAACTCGATTCGGAGACCTTCGTAAATGAGACGAGCAATCGCGCTGGGGGCGTGCTTGAGTCTGGCACTGCTTTGCCAGCTGTCGCTGCACGCCGGGGAAGTGGATAAAGAGATGGATGAGAAGATCCGCGCTACCGACCGGCCCGATGCGCCGGAACTCGATGGCGGCTCAGCCTGGATCAACACGGAGAAGCCGCTGACGATTGCCGACCTGAAAGGCAAAGTCGTGCTGATGGACTTCTGGACGTTCGGGTGAATCAACTGCGTGCATATATTTCCGGACCTGAAGAAGCTGGAACGGAAATATAGCAAGGAGCTGACGGTCGTCGGCGTCCACTCGGCAAAATTCCCGCACGAAGGCGTTACGGAAAACATCCGCAAAGCCGCGCAACGCTACGAGCTTGAACATCCTATCGTCAATGACAACAAGATGGCAATTTGGGAACGCTACCAGGTCAATTCGTGGCCTACGCTGATTCTGATTGATCCCGACGGCAAATTTATCGGGCGCGTCAGCGGCGAGGGGCACTTCGATGTGCTTGAAGCGTACATCGCGCATACGATTAAAGTCTTCGACGAAAAGAAAAAAGTCGATCGCGCCAAAGTGGTCGGCAAGCCCGAGAAGATCAAGCCGGAAATCCTGCACTTCCCGGCAAAGATCACGGCGCAGTCCGCCACGCAGCGGCTGTTCATCGCCGACACCAACGGCCACCGCATCCTCGTCGCCACGCCTGATGGCCAGATTACGGATGTGATCGGCAGCGGCAAACTGGGCCTGAAAGATGGATCGTTTGCGGAAGCACAGTTCCACATGCCGCACGGCATCGCGGAGCGCGGAGACATTCTGTACGTGGCGGACTGCGAAAATCACGTCATCCGCAAAATCGACCTGAAGGCCAAAAAAGTCGAGACCGTTGCGGGGACCGGTAAGCAGGTCTGGACCCGGCAGGGCGGGCCAGCAAAGACCAGTCCGCTCAATTCGCCGTGGGACGTGCTGCTCTCGCCCGATGGCAACACGCTCTACATCGCCATGGCCGGTGACCACCGCATCTGGTCGATGGACATCGCCGCTGACACGGTGCAGATCCTGGCCGGCAACGGGCGCGAAGCGATTATCGACGGTCCGTTTGCGAACAGCAGCTACGCACAGGCCAGTGGGCTGGCGCTTCACAACGACATCCTTTACGTCGCTGACAGTGAAGGCTCCGCGATCCGCGCGCTGGACTTGAAGAAAAAAGTGGTCGAGACGGTGATCGGCTATCCAAACATAAAAGCGTCACTGTTCACCTTCGGCGACGTCGACGGGAAAATCGGCACGGCGCTGCTGCAGCACGCGCTGGCGGTGCTCTATCATGAAGGCAAGCTCTACGTGGCCGACACGTACAACCACAAAATCAAGCTGATCGATCCGGTGGCAAAGACGTCCACGACATTCCTGGGCGACGGCAAGCCTGGCCTCGTGGATGGGAAAGCTCCGCAGTTCTACGAACCCGGCGGCCTGGCGCTGCTCGGCGACAAGCTCTACATCGCCGACACGAATAACCATCGCATCCGCGTGGCGGACCTGAAGACGAAAGAGGTCAAGACACTGGAACTGAAGATGCCGAAGTGAGCGGATTGGTTTCACGCAAAGACGCAAAGGCGCAAAGAAACGAACGGATTTAAACCACGAAGGGCACGAAGGACGCGAAGAAAGAGAAGAGATATTTAAGCTTAGAGCGTTTTATGACGGTCGGCGGTTCACAAGAGAAAAGTAAAAGTGAGCCGCCTGCAGTGGCGACTTCCGTGGCGATTAAGCCGCTCTTTGCCTTCGACTCAATGTACTCACGGATGTGGCGTATTAAAGAGAGTATGCCCTCGCGTCTGGTGCTCACGGGGAGCCCCTGGCGTGAGCGCTTTGGACTATTTCTATGCCTGTCCAGCCTGTTAATGCTGAGCATCTTGATCACAGACACTCCGCTCGCCGTTAAAGACATAACGGTGCTGATCTTCTGGATTGTTCTGTTTGCAGTCCTTGGTGCGTCACTGTTGCTGTTCAAATCAGTGCTGATTGCAGATCGCGAACTCGGCGAGATCGCCCTCCATGCTTTCGGCGGGAAAAGTTACAATGTTCAACTCAACAGCCTAAAACGCGTCGTCGTCGTGAAAGATATTGACGTCGAGCTCTTCATTGAAACAAAGACAGGGGTGGCGCTCTTGATCACGGCGAGCCACATCGATTTTTCTGGCGAGTTGAACGAAATTTCTGATGCGCTTGCGGGTGTTCTGCAGATTGATCGAATTGAAATCAATAAGAGGCCCGTGATTGCGGCAAGAATTCAGTTCACGCCAGTTGTAATTCCCGCTTCTTCACCATCGCTGTTAAATCCGAATAATTGTTTTGTTGAAGGCGGTGAACGATATTTGGCTGGCGAGTTCGAAACTGCAATCACACTCTATACAGAAGTCCTCAAAAAAAGCGGCGATTACGTAGAAGCCTACGTCTGGCGCGCGCGTGCCTACCGTAAGCTCAATAAAAACGCGGAGGCGATCGCCGATTTCAAGTGCGCGCTCGAAATCAATCCGGAGCACGCCCACGCGCCGGCTTGCCGCCGTGAGATCGCAGAACTCGAAGTGGCTCAACCCCAACCCAAAGCTTCGTCAGCCTCGTGATCTTCGTGGTAAAACCGTGCCCTTCGTGGCTCAAAAAATCCGTTCTTTGCGTCTTTGCGTCTTTGCGTGAGACTAAGAACCATGGCCATCCTGAAAGACCAAGCCATCGTTCTCAACCTTCACGAGCAGGGCAACACCAGCCTCGTGGCGGTGATGCTCGGCAGAAAGCTGGGACAGTTCCGCACGCATATAAAGGGGGCGCGGCGCTGGCCGAAAAAAGGATTCGAAGGCGGCTTTGATCTGCTCGTGCGCGGGGAGATCCTGGTCTATCCGCGTAAAGGCGAGACGCTCTGGGTCTTCAAAGAATGGGACGAGCGCGCACGGCCGGAACTTGGAGGAAGCCTCGCGACGCTGCGTGCGGCCAGCTTTCTCTGCGAACTGACCGAGGCGTTAACCCGGCCAACGGCTGGCTCCGTCGGCGAAGACACGGATGCCACGGATACAGCGCGTGCGGCGCTCTTTGATCTGCTGGCGGCGACGTCGGATGCGCTCGCCGCCGAAGGCGAGCCCGGTCCGCTGCTGCTGACGTTTACGCTGCGGGCGCTTTCGATCGAAGGCTTGATGCCCGATCTGGAACTCTGCAGCGCGTGCCGCAGGAATCTGTCGAAGAGCGGCGCGGCGCAGAAGAAAATCTGGATGACCGGCCACGGCCTGCGCTGTGCCGACTGCATGGCAAAGCGCGCCGAGCAGGTTATTGCGCTGGGAACGGTGGACCGACTGGAGCGCGGGGTGTGGCTTTCGCCAGAAGGCTACCGCGCGCTGGTTCATTTCACGCGCTCGACGAAGGCGCTGAAAGTCAGCGCCGAGGCCGCCAAACAGCTGGCTGTGGCGCTGACGGCGCTGGTGCATTCCGCGCTGGAATACGATCTGCGCACCTTGCAGAACGCGGCGCGGATGGTTTACGCAATGGGGCAGGCCGGACAAAAAATCAAAGAACGTGGAGCTTGAGCGCGTCTTGACCGATAACTAAACTGGCGTTCCAAGGTTCAGTCCGTTAAAGATGGTGGCCATGAAACGATCGATTGGCGGTATTCTGGGCGTGTTCTGCGCGGGGATAGCTTCCTCATCGGTGCTGTTTGGCGCGGCCGAAGAGAGCGCTTCCGACTGGGCGAATGAAGGCAATTGGCCGCGCGGACCGCTATCGGTGGAAAATACGCCCGACAAGCAGGCCGCCAAAGCCAAGCGCTTTCAGGAAATCGGCGATTCGCGCCAATCCGCAGAGCAGTACCGGCGGTTGGCCGACGTTTACAGCGAATCGGACCTTGCCGAAGAAGGCCTTGTTCTTTCAGCCCGCAATTATCTTGCAGCCGGCGATTACACCAAATGCCGCGACCAGCTCACCGAATTGCGCCGGCGCTATGCCAATCCCAGCTTCCTCGATGCCATCGGTGAAGTGGAAATCGCGCTCGGCCGCGGATATTTGGAAGGGAAGGGTGAGGGGGGAACTTACCGCCTGAAGAGCCGTCTTCGCAAAGCTGAAGCGATCTTCAAGCGCCAGTTCGATAACGACCCCGAAGGCCGCTGGGCTGATGACGCGCTGTTCGGCCTGGGCCAGGTGGCCGAGACGCTCTTTGATTATGACACGGCGATCAAGAAGTATAAAGAGCTGCTCGAAAAGTACCCGCGTTCAGAACTGCGCGCCGAGGCCGAAGGCCACATCGCCGCGTGTATCAACAAGCGCGAGCCGCAGCCGGAATACACGGAGTCCGAGACGGAAGAAGCGCGCCGCCGCATCCAGCAGGCAAAGGACGAGGCGCTGGCCGAAGACGTCGACCTGGACCTCGTAGCGCTGGAAGAAAACGAAAAGCTGCTCTCTGAACGCCAGGCCCGCAAGCGTTACGAACAGGCTTTGTTCTACATGAAAAATAACCGCTTCCGTGCCGCGGAAGTTTACTTTGAGTTGATCAAGGCACGCTATCCGCAGTCCACGTGGGCGGAGAAGGCCGCGGCGGAGCTCGAGAAGCTGCGACGAAGATAGGGCGGAAGGCGCTCAAGGTCGGAGACGAAGGGGCCGGCGGTACCAGGAGTCCCAAGATGCGGGCGAGACGCCCGTGCTACACAAACGAACAGGACATTCGATGAAGAAGTTGATGCTTGGATTGTGCTTTCTGCTGGGTCTTTTCGTAGTCAGCGGCTGCGCCTACCGCGCCAGGAATTCGCTGCCGCAGCACATGAAGACCATTGCCGTGCCTGTGTTCGCGAACAAGACGTTCATCGAAGATTACACGCGCAAACTGGAAGTCGAAGTGACGGAGTCGGTGCGGTCTGCTTTCATCCAGGCCGGCGAACTGAAATTGGCTGGACGCGAAGACGCGGATCTCATCCTCGAGGGAACGGTCACCAAGTTCGACCGCGAACTTCTGCGCGCCAATCGGTTCGGCGACCCGGCTGAAGTGCGGCTGACGATTCGCGCGCGAATCTCCGTCTATGACGTGAAAGAAGCCAAGTACCTGTTTAAAGACGTGCTGGTGACCAACAATGACAAGCGGGACGAATCGGGCGTTTATAACATCCGTCGCGGCGAGGACGAGAACCTTGGCCGTCAGCGGGCAATTGAAGACCTCGGAAAAATCATCGCACGCCGAATCACCGAACGCTGGTAGGCTCCGCCGCATGGCGCTGGTCGAACTAGCGGGTGAGGGCGCAGCTGGCTTTCGGTCCTGAAATCCCCTTTCATAATCGGCATAGAAGCTGCGCATGTGAAAATCGCGGGGAAGTTGCCGAAAGCGGCAAAAGATGCGAACTTCGTGTATTTTGTCTGAATGGCAGCCGTGCAAACAGACATTCAGAATAAAAGGCGTCCGCATATAGAGCGGGCTTTTGAGTTGAATTGAATGGACAGAGCCTCCGCGAAACGCTAACATCGGCTTAACGGCCATGTCTGGCATATTTGCCGGCTCATGCGTGCAAAGGTTTGAGGTAATACAATGCTGGATGGTGATGAAGATCCAAAGAAAAAGCGGCGCGATGGCGACAGCGGTTCTGAAGGCGGCGACCCCAACGGCCCGGATAAGCCCAAGGGTGTTGATTTCAAGTCCAGCCGCTTCCTGTTCATCATCCTGGTGCTCGGTGTTATCGTAGCCGTGTTCGCAAGCACGCGTCCGATCTCTGGCCGGCCGGAGCAGGTGGACTGGATTGAGTTCGTTAAGCTCCTTGAAGATAAGAAGCTCAAAGAGATCAAGGTCGAAGGCCGCGACATCACGGGGTACTATGCCGAAAGTGTCGGCACTGCAGGCAAAACTCAGGTTCATGTGGTCGGTCCGTCGAACCCCTTGCCGGACCCGGTGATCAACAATCTCGAAACGCTTTCTAAAGCCAACAACGTCAAGATCCGCTTTGAGCAGGAAAGCCAGCTCGTTGGCATTCTCCTGGCCATTCTGCCGTGGATACTGATTGTTCTTTTCATCTACTTCTTCTTCCTGCGCCAGCTGCGCGGTCCGGGCGGTCCCGGCGGCGTGCTGTCGTTCGGAAAATCGCGCGCGACGCTGATCACGAAGGAAAAGATCAAGAAGACCTTCAAGGACGTTGCGGGCGTCGACGAGGCGAAACAGGAAGTCGAAGAAATCGTTGGATTCCTCAAGAATCCCAAGAAGTTCCAGCGCCTGGGCGGCCGCATTCCCAAGGGCGTGCTGTTGATCGGACCTCCAGGCACGGGCAAGACGCTGCTGGCCAAATCAATCGCCGGCGAAGCGGATGTACCGTTCTTCAGCATCTCCGGTTCGGACTTCGTTGAAATGTTCGTCGGCGTGGGCGCCTCACGCGTGCGCGACTTGTTCCAGAATGCGCGCGAGAGCAGCCCCTGCATCATCTTCCTGGACGAAATCGACGCAGTCGGCCGGCGCCGCGGTACAGGAATCGGCGGCGGTCACGACGAACGCGAGCAGACGCTCAATGAAATCCTGGTGCAGATGGACGGCATGGAGTCTGACGACAAGATCATCGTCATGGCTGCGACCAATCGTCCGGACGTGCTGGATCCAGCGCTGCTTCGCCCCGGCCGCTTCGACCGCCACGTGTATGTCGATCTGCCCGACGTTAAAGGCCGTGAAGAGATCCTGCGCGTGCACGCCAAGCGCGTGAAGCTCGCGCCGGAAGTCGATCTTGCTCAGCTGGCCAAGTCGACTGCCGGATCAAGCGGCGCTGATCTTGAAAATATCATCAATGAAGCCGCGCTCATCGCTGTCATGAAGGACAAGGACGGCATCGAGCTGGTCGATCTCGACGAGGCCCGCGACAAGGTAGCATGGGGCCGCGAAAAGAAGAGTCGGGTGATGGACGAAGCCGAACGCTGGGTCACCGCTTATCACGAAACCGGCCATGCGCTGATCGGATACATACTGCCGGAGTGCGACAAGCCGACAAAGATCAGCATCATTCCGCGTGGCCGCGCGCTCGGCATCACCATCTCCACACCGGAGAAGGACGTTTACAGCCTCAGCAGGAAACAGCTGCTGGGCCGCATCAAGATGATGTATGGCGGACGCATCGCTGAGCAGATGTTCACTGGCGATATCACCACCGGCGCCAAGAGCGACATTGAGCAGGCCTCTAGCATCGTGCGCCGCATGATTTGCGAGTGGGGCATGTCGGAAGTTCTTGGACCGATCAAGTACGGCGAACAGGAAGACGACGTATTCCTCGGCCGCGAAATCGGCCACCGCCAGGGACACTCGGACGAGACCGCCGTCAAGATCGATGAGGAAGTACGGAAGATCATCAACCAGTGCTACAAAGACGCGGAAGAACTGCTGGAGCACCGGCGCTCTGAGATCGAGATCATCGCCAAGGCGCTGATGGAGCATGAGGTCATCAACGGCGAAGAACTGGATACGCTGCTGAAGACCGGCAAGCTCGAAAAGAAAACGCCGGCCAAGCAGGTTGTGCACCGGCCTCTGCCGAAAGCTCAAACGAAGTCCAAGCAGCCCGAAATTGATCCGACGATGGGCGGCTCGGCTGCGCCTCAGCCCGCATAAACTTTTCCCGCCTCATCAGTATCGAAGAATGGCCCACGCCTTGCGCGTGGGCCATTTCTTGTTGAGCCTGTTATCTGGGTCAAAAATGCTGTGTTAAACAGCCTTGACTTGAATGTAATAAACGACTAAGAAAGGTTATCGAAAAAGAATGTTTTCAGTAGGCACTGAACACTCTTGATGGGTCTTGCCCTTCGTAGCAGTACATGTAAACAGAAGGCGCCGTCAGTCGTGTTACGTGCCGGCTAAGGGGAAACAAGGGCCTATGGGTCTGCTCGGTTTCTTATCCCAATGGCGAACGAACGCCAAAATCGGTTCCCTGGAGAAGGCGCTGCAGGGACGGCCCACTCCTCAGCTTTACCTGCAACTCGCAGATGCTCATAAAGAGGCCGGCAATTCCAGCAAGGCCGCCCAAGTGCTTAAGTTAGGAGCCGCCCGATTCCCCAGCGCGCCGGAGATCATCCGCCGGCAGGCCGAGGCGGAAAAGATCGAACGCGAGGCGGAAAAGAAGCGCCTCATCGAAAAGATTCAGAGCCATCCCAATCCCATCCTGTACGCGCGCCTTGCCGAACTCTACAAGGCGGATAACGAAATCGATAAGACCATCGACATCTGCCAGAAGGGCGTGAAGGCGTTCCCAAAGTACGGCGGAACGTACCTCGTGCTCGGGCAGATCTACGTCGAGAAAAAGCAGTGGCAGCAGGCGTCGGGTGAGCTCGAGAAATCCGTTGAGCTCGACAAATACAACTATCTTGCTTTGAAACTGCTGGCGCAGGTCTACATGGAACTGGGCCGGCCGGCCGATGCCGCTCAGCGTCTGGAAGACATCCTGTACTTTGCTCCCGGCGACGAAGCCATCCTGGAACTGCTCAAAAAGGCCAAGGAGCAGGCCGGACAGCCAGTTGAGACCAAGCCTCGCGAGGAAGCACGTGCGTCCAAGGGCAACACGCGCATTCTCAAGCTTGCCGAGAAGAAGCCGGCGCAGAACCAGCGGGACAAGGCGCTCAACGATGGCGTCGTCAGCCTGCGCCAGGTTCCTGGCGTCACCGGTGCAATCCTGGTCGATCAGTACGGCCTGGTCGTCGCCGCCGACCTCGACAGCTCGCTGGATGAAGGTCTGGCCGGCGCGCTGATCACGAATATTTACCGCACCACCTCCGCGAATTCCGTCAAGCTGAACGTCGGCGCCTTCGAAGAAGGACTCGTTGAGGGCGACAACGGCAATATCCACATCGTCCAGGTCGATGAAATGATTCTTGCCGTCTTCGCGAAGGCCGATGTGAAGATGGGCATGCTCGAGAAGAGCATTCGTGACTTTGCCGGTGCCGTAGTTCAGTCCTGATCGGAAAGGGTGTAGCGGCGAGGAGCAGGTAAAACCGTGCGTGAGATTCTGGGAAAGCTGAACAAAGTAAATGGCATCCGCGGCAGCATGGTTGTCAACCGCGACGGCATCGTTGTCGCCAGTGACTTCTCCGTCGACGCCGATGAAGCAGGCATGGGCGCGGTTACTTCCTCCATCCTCGCAGCTCTCGACGGCGCTCTAAAGCGCATTAATATGGGCAAGTTCACGCGCTTCATTATCACCGGAAGCGAAAATAAGATTGCCGTGATCAGCGCCGGTCAGGCCGTACTGCTCGTCCTGCTGCAAACCGATGTAAACATGGGCCTGGTCAATGTCGAGATCAAGGAAGCAGCCGAGGCCGTTCGAGCCAATTCGAAGATGTAAGCAGTGGGCATTTCCGTCCTCGCCGACTGTCCGTTTGTTTCTACTCGCCCGTCACCTTTTTACATCCGATACTTTCTGAACGGCCTTACTGTGCGTGCGGGTTCTGATACGATTGAGCACGCTATTGGCTAATTCAAGGCTCTCGCCAACCAGGGCGGAGGGAACCGGGTGCCGGGTTATCTGATCAACGCCGCAATCAAAGGTGTCATCGAAGGCGTGACCGAGTTTCTTCCGATCTCGTCGACGGGCCATCTCGTGCTGGTGCGGCATCTGTTTCCGCTTGCAGCGCCGGACGACGGCAGCCGGCTTGAGAATCTGTTCGACATCGTTGTTCAGTTCCCGGCGATACTCGCCGTTCTGGTCCTGTACCGGCAGCGTCTCTATACCTCCGCGCGCGGACTTTTTTCAGAGACACGGTCGCGCAATTTCTGGCTGGGTATCGGTCTCGCGTTTATTCCTCTTGCGTCGCTAGGTATGGTCTTCAAGAAAAAAATCGAAGAAGCGTTGATGCATCCGCGTCCGGTCGCCATTGCCCTGATCGTTGGCGGAATCATTTTGATCCTCATCGAGCGCCGCTCAGCAGCAGTACCCGCCGCGTCCGCCTCACCAACGACTGCTCCGATAGAAAGGGCTGAAGACACGCCGCTGGCGACGGCGATCATCATCGGCTTCTTCCAGGCGCTGGCGCTGATGCCCGGAACGTCCCGCTCGGCGGCGACAATTATTGGCGGGCGTGCGATGGGACTTTCGCGCGGGGCTGCCGCGGAATTTTCCTTCTTCCTGGCAATTCCGACCATGGCCGCCGCATTCGGCTACAAGTTCATCAAAGAGTTCTCAACCATCCAGCCGGGCGACTGGCCGATCCTGGTCGTCGGCGGCATCACGTCGTTCTTTTCAGCGTGGCTGGTGGTGCGATGGTTTATCCGCTTTCTTCAGAACAACAGCATGGCGTCGTTTGGCGTCTACCGCATCATCCTGGGCGTATTGGTACTTATATTCGCTGTCTAGAACAGCTCCGCTCAAGGCGGAGCTGTTTAACCTTAAGGCGATTCCCACCCAGGCAGCTATTCTTTCTTCTCGTCAGCCAATCCCAGCAGGCTTGCCAGAGCCTGCTTGCCGTCTTCTTTCTGGGCGGCCGGGGGCGCCGAGGGCTTCTGCGGGCTGGGCGTATCGTCCGGACGCGCCGTGCCCACTGCTTCGGGTAGCGACGTGAGGCCCTGCTTGACCTTTTCCATGAGATCTTCGAAAAGCGTGCGCATGCCTGCCTCACGCGCAGCCATTTTCAGCTCCTCGACGGTCGCCTTCTTGTTAATCATCCCACGCAAATTGTCCGAATTCTTGAGCAGCTCATGCGTGCCCAGACGTCCCTTGTAGCCCGTGTTGTTGCACTTTTCACAGCCAATAGGGCGCATGATTTTCTTAACCGGGTGGCCGTCGAGCGCGCGCTCGAGCAGCTTGCGTTCTTCGGGAGTCGGATCTGCCGGCTGCTTGCAGCTGCAGAGGCGCCGCAGCAGTCGCTGCGCGCAGATCGTCACGAGGCATGTCGAAATCATGAACGGCTCAATGCCCATTTCATCAAAGCGCGTGATCGTCGAAGGCGCATCGTTGGTATGCAGCGTCGAGAAGAGCACGTGGCCGGTGAGCGCCGCTTCGATTGCGATTTCCGCCGTTTCCGTATCGCGGATTTCGCCCACGAGGATCATGTCCGGGTCCTGGCGCAGGTAGCAGCGCAGCGCCGCCGCGAAGGTCAGGCCGATCTGCTTCTGCATCTGCATCTGATTGAGGCCAGGCAGCGTGTATTCGATGGGGTCTTCGGCCGTCGAGATGTTCCATTCCGGCGAATTGATTTCATTCAGCGCAGCGTAAAGGGTCATCGATTTTCCCGAACCGGTTGGCCCACAGTGCAGGATCATTCCGTAGGGCACCTGGATCAGGTCGCGGTACATCGCGAGGTTGTAGTCGCTGAAGCCGAGCTTATCGAGCGGCAGCGTGGACTTTGTCTTGTCGAGAATACGCGCGCAGACTTTTTCGCCGTGGTTCATCGGCGCGGTGGATACGCGCAGGTCGAGATCGAACTTCGGGTTGAATTTCTTGAACACGATGCGGCCGTCCTGCGGCAGGCGGCGCTCGGAAATGTTCAGGTCGCTCATGATCTTGATGCGGCTGATCAGCGCGCGGTGCGCCTGCTTGGGGAACTCCATTTGTTCCTTCAGGATGCCGTCGATGCGGTAGCGTACGCGCACTTTATTTTCATACGGCTCGATGTGAATGTCGCTCGCACCCTTGACGTAGGCATCTTCGATGATGCGGTTGCCGAGCTTCACGATGGGTGCCGAGTTTTCGTCGTCTTCAAATTCCTGCTGCGAGCCGCCTTCAGTGCCCGGCTCGCCGTACTCTTCCTTCACGGCATCGGCGACTTCCGCGACCTGCGAAGCTTCCGGAAAGACCTTCAGCAGGACTTCTTTGATGTCGCTTGCGGCCGCGACGACTTTTTCCGCTACCTTCATTCCGGTCACGATTTCAAAATCGCCAAGGCGCTGGAAATCGATGGGATTCGACAGCGCCACTTTAAGAGTGGTATCGCTGGTTTTCCGTAGCGGAAGAATCTGATAGCGCTTCAGCGTCTCTTCGCCGATCTGCTGGAGGAGTGGCACGTCCACTTCCGTCTTCCCGTCCAGTTCCATGAATTCGACTTTTGCCAGGCGCGCGACGTAGCTGGCCATTTCGCGGTCGGAAAACGGCGTGTTCGGGTCCTTGCATTTCTGGATGATTTTGGCCGAGTAGCTGGCCACGTCCTGCAGCAGGTATACGTCGTCCTGTGAGAACTGTGTGACCGTCTTGCTGTCGATGGACTTGTTGAGCACCTGGATACAGCCGACGACCTCCTTGCCAACCGTCAGCGGCACGGCAATCATCGAGCGCGTCACGAAGCCTGTATCTTTGTCGATCTGGTTGTAGAAACGAGGATCAAGACGCACGTCGGCGATAAAGGCGACTTCGTTATTCTTGATCACCTGGCCGACGACGCCCTGGTTCATCGGCAGCGTGAGCGCTTCCAGCTCTTCGGCTTTCTTCTCGAACAGTTTCTTTTTAACGTCGTCCAGACCGTAAAGGCTGGGGGAGTAGTAGACGTTCTGAAAACGGATGCGGTTGGTTGCTTTGTCGACGGTAAAAACCGTGATGGCCTGAGCGAAAAGCGTGTCTGCAATTTTTCGAATCGTGATGCCAAGGATGGTGTCCATGTCCTCGGGCGTGATCGTCTTCTTCGTGGTGAGATTCCGCAGCAGCACATCCAGGATGCGCTTGGAATCCACGACGGAGCGGACGGTCCGCATTATGGTGGTCTGGCCCATGCTCACGACTCCTTCGTTAATCGCCTTAACCTTAATTGCCGCGCTTGTTTATACTCACTGCGCACACGACGTGCAACGTGCCAAGCAGCGTGCGGCAGAGTTCGCAGTAATACACATCTGGGTATCGGCGCAACCCTCACCCTCCTGAATCCCTGTTCCCCCCAACGCCCACGTTTGTGGCGCGAACTTTAGTTCGCGAAATAGTGAGCGCATTCCGTTCCGCGAAGCCTTCGCGAGCTGAAGCTCGCGCCACATGTTGGGTGGCACGGCCCAACGGGCCGTGTCGCGCAGCGACAAGAAGCCTCGGATGAGACGTGCTCTGTCGATGCGTGCGGCCGAACAGGAACACGCGTCCGAACTGAGGCATCTTGTTCGCTCCGCGAACCCAGCGTTGGGCTGGGCCACCCGCGCCTCGCGACGTGCTAATTTGCGAAAAAAGGTTTGGCTCGGCGGCGATAACTGCCGATTCCATTTCTGCAGTGTTCACCAGACCCAAGGGGGGGAGGGCAGAGATTGATGGCGCGCCAGATCACCGGCGCGCCGTCGCCTGCCCAATTCAGCTTCCAGCCTGCCTGCCCGACGCCCACTCTGATTGAAAAACATCCATCCCGACTTAGAGTACCTGCATGAACGGCCGTACCACCACGTCGCTCGACGAACTCACGTTGAAAGCTCCCGAATCGCTCAGTGACGCCGAGTGGCAGGCGCTTGGTTTTCGCAACACGGCTTCCGCCAAAGCTGGTTTCGCCTTTCTGCAACTACGCCCGGATCTTAAGCAGGCCCTCGAAGGCAAGGCGCCCTCTATTCTGCGCGCGCTCGCCAGGAGCTGCGATCCCGACCAGGCATTCGGGAGCGCGCAGCGCTGGCTTGAAGCGGGTGGAGCGACGGCGACAGCGGACTGGGCCGATTCGGCGTTTCTGGATATCCTTTTTCAGCTTTTCGCCGCCACGCCGGCGCTCAGTGAATACTTCATTCGCTTTCCATCACGCGCCGGCGCGGTGATCTGGCCCGTCGTGCGGCGGCAGGTCTCCGGCGGCATGTCCTGGCGGCGCGCGATCAACGAGAGTGTGGACGGCTGCGAAAATTACACGTCACAGCTCGCCGCGCTGCGGCGGATTCGGATCGAGTGCATGCTGCAGATCGCCGCGCTCGATCTCACGCTGCGCGTACCCATGCAGGATACCGTGCGTGCGCTGAGCGACCTGGCAGATGCGTGTATAGAAGGGGCTATTCGCATTTCAGCCGAGAGGCTCCGTCCGCGTTACGGAGCTATCCCGCCGAACGTCGAAACCGGAATACTGCACCAGCCCAGCCCGACGATGCCGTTCGTGGTATTCGCATTGGGCAAGCTGGGCGGGCGCGAGCTGAATTACAGCTCGGACATTGACCTTGTTTTCGCTTACGCCGGTGATGGTGAAACAATCGATTCGCAGCGACCGGTCGATTTCTTCACCTATTTCACGGCACTTGGCGAAGAGATCATTTCGGCTCTCGACAAGGTCACCGAAGACGGCCGGGTGTACCGCGTCGATCTGCGGCTTCGTCCGCACGGTTCGGTCGGCGCGCTGGCCCAGACGATCGAACAGATGCAGAATTATTTTCAGTCCGAAGGGCGCACCTGGGAACGCCAGGCATGGCTGAAGGCTCGCGCGGTCGCGGGCGACGTCGCGCTCGGCCAGGCACTGCTGGGAAATCTGACCACGTTCATTTTCCGCAAATATCTGACGCTCGATTCAATCAGCGACATGCAGGCTCTTAAGCGGCAGATCGAACTGAGCGTGGCTCAGCGCGGCGAGAGCGAAGATGAAGTGAAACTCGGGCGCGGCGGCATTCGCGACATCGAGTTCACCGTACAGTTCATGCAGCTGCTGCACGGCAGCGAACACCCAATCGTTCGCGGCGGAAATTCGATGAAAGCGCTTTACGACCTGCGGCGCGAGGGCCTGCTGCAGGATGCCGATGCCGAGCCGCTCGCCAGCGCGTACGTGTTTCTGCGCAGCGTCGAACACCGGCTGCAGCTGCACGGCGATCTGCAGGTTCATCGCCTGCCATCGGATCCGCTCACGCGCCGCCGCATCGCGCGCAGTCTGGGCTATCTGGATCAGCCTGGCGGAGCAAACCAGCCCGGCCTGAGCGCGCAGGAACTCTTTGAGCTGGATCGCCAGAAGCATACGTCTAAAACGCGCGAAATTTTCATGCGCCTGTTTGCCAATCTCTTCCGCGAGCAGACCGGACCCGACGGCAGGCTGTCGGAATTGCTGCTGGCCCCGCAGCCCGACGTTAAAAACATCGCGGAACTGATGGAGACGTTCGGCTTCTCGGAATCGGAGTCCTCGGCGCACGAGCTCGTCGCCATGGGCCGCGACAACCTGATTCTCACCTCGCCGTCCCAGACGCGAAAGTTCTTTGCGTCTGTCGCGCCGCGCCTGCTGCGGGAGCTCAGCGCAACCGGCGAACCGGAAGTGGCGCTCCGGCGCTTCTCGCGCATTGTCGGATCGCTCGGCGCGCGAGCTGTGTTCTTCCAGATGCTCAACGAAAACCCGTGGCTCATGAAAATGACGGTCGAGCTCGCGGCGTGGAGCGAGTACCTCACGGATATTCTCGTCGCCAACCCAGGACTGTTCGATGAACTGGTTGACGCGCTGCAGACGGGGCAATCCAAAAGCATGGCCGAGATGCTCGCGGAACTCGGCCGCATCACGCATGGCGGCGACATCTCCGACACGCTGCGCGCGTACCGCTCGGGGGAATTGCTGCGCATCGGCGTGCGCGATTTGATTCACGATGCCAGCCTCGAGCAGACGCAGGGGGAGCTCAGCGATTTGGCGGAGGCCATCCTCCGTACGCAACTGCAGCACAGCCTGCGCGCGCATGCCGAGCGGCGCGGAACGGTGAAGACGGAAGATGGAAAGCCCATCGGATTCGCCGTCCTGGCGCTTGGAAAATTCGGCGGCCGTGAAATGAATTACGGCTCGGATTTAGACGTCATCTTTTTTTACAGCGAAGAGGGCCAGACAGACGAGGGCATGCCGGCCGTCACCTATTTCACCGAGCTGGCGCAGGACATCACGCGTGCGACCGCCACGCCCACGCAGCTTGGTCTGCTTTACGAACTCGACGCGCGTTTGCGGCCCAATGGATCAAAGGGACCGCTCGCGCTGTCGCTGGAGTATTTTAAAAAGTACTGGAACGAAGGCCAGCTCGCCGACTGGGAGCGCCTGGCGCTCACGCGTGTGCGTGTCGTTGCCGGAGACGAAGGCGTCGGCGAGCGTGCGCTGCATCTGGTCCGCAGCGCCGTTTATTCGCCGCTGAAGGATACCAAGACTCTGGGACGCGAAGTTTCGAGCATGCGCCGGCGGCTGGAGGAAACGGCGGACAAGGACGACCTCAAGCGCGGCCGCGGCGGCATTATGGATATTGAGTTCATTGTCCAGTATCTGCAGCTGATCCACGGCCCCGCGTTTCCGCCGCTGCGGCATGCAAATACCGAGAACGGGTTGCGTGCGCTGATGAAATTTAAAAAGCTGAGCGCGGCTGATGCGACAACCCTTTTAAATGCTTACGAGTTCCTGCGGCGCATGGAAAACCGCGTGCGCATTGTCCATGGACTCTCGGCGCACAATCTTCCAGACAAACCCGATGCGCTCCGCAAGCTCGCGCTTCGAGCCGGTTACAGCGACCAGGACGACTGGAAGGCTGAAGACCTTCTGAAAAACGACTACGCCAACCACACGCAGCAGGTGCGGCAGATCTTCCAGCGCATTACCGGGAGCTGATGCCGTAAAGAAGATGGTATTTCGCGCCGCCAGTGTAGACTCTTTCTAATTCAATTATTTAAGGAGGAGGCCGCCTATGAGCACAACTCCGCCGGCACCGGGATCGAACCCGCCACAACGGACGGTCGGTCCGCTTTCGACCGCACGCCTGCAGCCGAAAATGACCACGACCGTTCACGCCGACAACATTGCCGTGGTGAGCATTCTCGAAAGCCGCATCCTGGACGAAAACAACATCAACGAGATCGGCCGGCAGCTCATGGACCTGGTCGTGAAGCGGTACATGATCAAGATGGTGATCGATCTTGGTGAAGTGAAGTATCTCTCCTCAGCTGTGCTGCGGCAGTTCATCGCGCTCTACAAAGCCATTAAGGCGGAGAAGGGCGATCTGAAGCTCTGCCGCGTCAACCCGGAAGTACGCGAAGTTTTCAAGATTACGCAGCTGGATAAAATGATTGAAATCAAAGACGATCTCGACAGCGCCATCAATGCATTCAAGAAAAAAGGCGGCTGGGGATTTCTGCAGCGCTGAAGTTGTTCTCCATCGCTTTACCGTAGCGAACTCACGCAGTAAACTTCCGCCCCATGTCTGAAACGCTGACACAACCTGAACCGCCGCGGGTGCAGCCGCCCGCGCACTGGTGGAGCGGTCTTACGGGCCGGCAATGGCTGGTTTTGATCGTCGCCTACCTGGGGTGGGTTTTCGACATCATGGATGTCTACCTGCTCACGCTGGTTAAAGATCCCTGCATGACGGACCTGCTGGGCAAAGGCGCGACCAAAGAAGACGTTGCCACGTATAGTGGCCTGGCGCTTTCGCTGACGCTCATTGGCTGGTCCATCGGCGGACTCATCTTCGGCGTCGTTGCAGATCGCTGGGGCCGCTCGCGCACCATGGCGCTGACGATCATCATCTATTCCGTCTTCACGGGGCTGGCCGGATTCGCTCAGAACTGGTGGCAGCTGTTCATTTTCCGCTTTATCGCTGCGCTGGGAATCGGCGGCGAATGGAGCGCGGGTGCATCGCTGATTGCCGAAGTCTTCCCGCTGCGCTCGCGTGCGGTTGCGGCGGGAATTCTGCAATCGGCCTCGGCTACAGGATTCTTCGCTGCGACGTTCCTCTGGCGAATCGTGGGCGGCTACTTCACGGGTCCGGACGCGTGGCGATATATGTTCTTTGCAGGCGCGATTCCGGCGCTCCTCGCCGTCGTGGTGCGCATGGGTGTTCATGAGCCCGAAACGTGGGTGGCGGCGAAGAAAAAGGGGAGCAACGATGTCGGCTCGCTTGGCGCAGTCTTCGGCGACCGTGAATTGCGCCGCCGTACGCTGCTCGGAACGGCGCTGGCGACGATCGGAATTTTTGCGTACTGGGGCACCACATATTGGGGCCCCGAATCACTGAAGGAAGTACTGGCGGGGCTCGGAATTGATTCCAAGAGCGTTGAATTCAAAGATAAGATGTTCTGGGGCCTTCAGCTTTTTCACGTCGGTATCCTGACGGGCTTCCTGATTTATATTCCCATCACTGGAAAAGTCGGCCGCCGCTGGGCCTTCGGATTGTTCTATCTGGCCAGCGCCATCTCACTTCCGGTTGCCTTCCTGTTCGCCAAGACCTACGCGAGCTGGCTCGTGCTGTTCTTCATCGGTGGAATGTTTTCGAGCGGGATTTACAGCGGCTACACCATCTATTTCCCGGAGCTGTTCCCCACACGTGTTCGCGCCACGGGCGCGGGGTTCTGTTACAACGTCGGACGCGTCGTTGCTGCGCCGGGGCCATTCCTGGCTGGTATTCTGCTCGGCTGGTTTGGTACGCGTTCCGTGACCGGCGCGGTGATTGGCGCTGTGTACATTCTTGGCCTGCTGGTGATTCCATTCCTGCCTGAAACCCAGCACGTCAGGACTGACGTCGAAAATGACGATACTGCAAAGGCTGCTGCGCATTGATGGACGTGCAGCGCTCTTGCATTTGAGCAAAACGCTGTCTGAACGAGAGGCAGCAGAGAGAGGACATGACGCTGGAAAATCCTTACCCCTTTGATCCTGAACGCGCAACGCTGCGCGATGCCATGCTTGGTGCCGCGCGATTGTCGCCCACGCGTGGAATTACCATTCTCGACCGCCGCGGACAAAATCCGGAACGCCGCATGTATCCTCAGTTGCTTGAGATGGCGCGCCGCGGCGCCGCGCGCCTGAGTGCTATCGGTATTCAGCCGCGCGACCGTCTGCTGGTCTGTCTTCAGACGTCCTGGGATTTGCTTGAGATCTGGTTTGGAGCGATCCTCTGCGATGCCTATCCCGTGCTTGTCGCTCCACCGGCGGCGCTCGGCGGCGCGGCCGCGCATGCCCGGAAAATCGAAGGTCTTGTTGAGCTGCTGAACCCGCGGCGCTTAATCTGCGACGGGGCCTTGCAGATAGAGCTTGTGGAATTTGGCGCGCCAACCGCCAACAGCATCTGTCTCACGAGCCAGGAGTTTGCGGGAATCACGCCTTCCGATCGCGTTCCCGAGCCGCCGGTCACAACAGCCGATCTTGCCTTTTTGCAGCTCACCAGCGGCTCGACGGGACGCCAGCGTGCCGTGCAGATCCGGCACGCAAACGTGATCCATAATGCTCGCGCAATGGCGGAGTTTTCCAAAGTAAAGGCGTTTACCGACGCCGACGCAGTCGTGTCGTGGCTGCCACTGAACCACGACATGGGCCTGGTCGGCTGTCTGCTGTATTCGCTCATCCACGGCATCAACCTGTTTCTAATGCGGCCGGATACATTTCTCGCGAGGCCCAAGCTCTGGCTTCAGACGATCAGCGCCAACCGCGCCACGATGGCGGCAGCTCCCAATTTTGCGTATCAGCTCTGCATTGAGCGCCTCGCGCCAGCCGATCTCGATGGCCTGGATCTCTCCTCCTGGCGCGTGGCACTGACGGGCGCTGAAATGGTTCACCCGCAGACCTGCCGCTTGCTGTGCGAGAAGTTCAAGAATCATAAATTTCAGGAGTGGCAGCTGCTGCCCTCCTTTGGCATGGCAGAAGCCACTCTGGCTGTGACAGCCGACCGCAAGCGCGTGGGCGTGCGTACCCGGCCGATGCCAGCCGGATCTGAACGCGGTCTGGGCTTTGAAGAGGTCGTATGCCTTGGCAGTTCGGTTATCGACACCGACGTGAAAATCAGCTCGCTGTCAAAGCCGGGTGAATTCCTGAACGATGACGCTCTGGGAGAAGTGTGGGTCAAAGGCCCGAGCGTTTTCGCTGGATACTACAACGATCCGGCGGCCACGGCCGAGACACTGCATGAGGGAAAATGGCTGCGTACCGGCGATATCGGGTTCCTGATCGACGGAGAGCTTTACATCACCGGCCGCACGAAAGACGTGCTGATCATCCACGGTCATAATCTCATGCCGCACGAACTGGAGTGGCTCGCTGAAAGCGTCAGCGGAGGCGGCGGCAGCGAGCGCAGCGGCGCCTTCAGCGTGACGCGCGGAAGCGAAGGCGAGCAGGCCGTGCTGGTGGTGGAAGTCGGCAGCGTAGATGCGGCGCAGCTTCAGACGGCGGGACATGAGATCCGCACGCGCGTCGCTCGCGCCCTGGGCCTGCCGCTGGCGGATCTGGTGTTCGTCAAACGCGGGCAGATTCCCAAGACAACCAGTGGTAAAGTGCAGCGGCGCGAGCTGCGCCAGCGCTATCTGGATGGGCGCCTGGAGCGGCTGGGATAACGGTCAGATTGGCGAGACGCAATGATGACTCAAGACGAAGAGACGATCCTGACTATCCTGGCCAAAGTTGGCAAGCGTGAGAAATCCGCGATCAAGCCTGACGATGATCTGGTTGCGGATCTGGGCCTCGATTCGCCCCGCCAGTTGCAGGTGCTTACGGATATCGAAGATCAGCTGCAGATCGAAATCGACGAGGACGATGCAGCTCGGATCGTGAAGGTAAAAGATATTTTCGCCTACGTCGCTGCAAAGAAGAAATGAAACGGAGTTCGCACGATGCGCCCACTGATCGGCCTGAATATGACGCTGATGGAGATGCACGATCCCCTGAAGGCGCGGGCGCTTTGCCATCTTAAATACATCGATGCTGTCGCCGGTGCGGGTGGCATTCCTGTTCTGCTTCCGCCCTGCGCGGATGAAGCGGCTATCGAATCAGTGCTCGAAAAGCTGCATGGATTCCTGCTGATCGGCGGCCCGGATTATCTGCCCTCGGAGTATGGCGGGCATCCGCAGCCGGAGGCCGAGCTGATGCATGAGCGGCGGCATCATTTCGATCTCATGCTTGCACGCACGCTGCTCGACAAAACGCGCAAACCGGTGCTCGGCATCTGCGGTGGTCATCAGTTGATGAACATTGCGCGCGGCGGAGCGCTTGTTCAGGACCTGAAGAGCGAGTGGCGGCCGGAGGAGAGACAGGCTACGACGCTGCAGCATTCAGACGATGAACGCAAAGGCAGCGCGCAGGAAGGCAATATCTACCGCCACGAAGTCCGCCTTGAAGAAGGCAGCACGCTTGCAGGGATCCTGAATTGCAGAAAGGTCCTGACAAACTCTTACCACCACCAGGCGGTGCTGCCCTCCCGAATTGGCCGCGGCTTGAAAGCCACGGGCTGGGCGCCGGATGGAGTGATCGAGGTGCTTGAAGGACAAGAGGACTTGAGTCGCTTCCTGCTGGGAGTGCAATGGCATCCTGAGAGGCAGACAGACGAGGCGGCGCACCAGGCGATTTTCAGAGCTCTGATCAACGCATGCGCATAGCGCCTGTATACAGAAATGCATTTTGAATTCTGAATGAAGGCTGTATCATTCCGTCTTCATTTTACAGGTTGATCGGAGAGACCTGGACTGGCCTCAGTCTGGATGGACCGCTATGTGGCGGGCAAGGGCTATGTTCGTAATTTCTCTGAAAAGAAGTGGTGGCTGAGAGCCGCATGGCTTGAGTCGAGACGATTCAGCCGCTCGCCGCTGGAGGAAGGTTTATCATGTTGAACCGTTGGACCGTGTGTCTTTTGGCCCTCTTCGTTTCGCTCGGCCTGAGCGTAAACGCTGAGGAAAAGAAGGAGCCGAAGAAGGAAGAGAAGAAGGCCGAAAAGAAGGAAGAGAAGAAGAAGGAAGAAAAGAAAGACGAGAAGAAGCCGGTCGTCCTCAACGATGCCGTGAAGAAAGCCTGGGATTCCCGCTACAAGGGCGCCGAGGTCATTGAAATTAAGGACAAGCAGGACAGCTTCGAGATTAAAGCCAAGGATGCGCTGAACTCCGAATTCAAAGTGGTCTACGGGGCCGATGGAAAACTCTGGAGCGAAAGCAAGCGTGTAGTGCCGACCAGCAGTGTCGTGGTGAACGTCATTGACACGGCCAAGAAGTGGGCGCCGGCAGCGAAATGGAATGAGAACGCTGAAGTTTCCACGAAAAAAGGCGAGATGCCGGTCTACGAAATCTCGGGCACAATGCTGGACAAGAAGATCAAGGCCGAGATCAGCGAAGACGGCAAAGTGGTGAAGGCTGACAAGCTACCGGAAGCCAAAAAGGAAGAGCCGAAGAAGGAAGAGAAAAAGTCCGAAAAGAAAGAAGAGAAGAAAAAGGAAGCAGCAAAGTAATAATATCCTTGAAGCTGCAAGAAAAGCTGGCGCACGCACGAGTGCGCCAGCTTTTTTTGTATACATTTTCTACTTTCAAAATCTTTATGCTAAAGGGTTTACAAACAAACTGGAATGTGGTTCTATGATATTGTGCACCTTGGGAGGTACATCATGGAAAACGAGCCTCGGCCCAAAAGCATTCTCATCTGTGATGACGAGCCGGACATTCTGGAAATGATGTCCAACCTCTTCAAGTCCAAGGGCTACGCGGTGGAAACCGCCACTGGGCATGAGGAGTTTTTCGCTAAGTTCGAGCGCAACAGGCCGGACCTGATTCTTCTCGACATCCGCATTCCCGATCGCGATGGCTTCTCGATTGCCGACGAATTGCAGCAACGCGAAAACCGCGCGCCGATCATCTTTGTTACCGCCCATAATCGCTCAATCTACCGCCTCTGTTCTCCCGTCGCTGGTGCCGTCGATTTCATCGTTAAACCGTTCGATCCTGACGTACTGCTTGCGAGTGTTAAGAAAGCATTGAAGTCCGATGCAAGCGGGTCGAACTGGTTTCTATACGCGACCTGCAGGAAGTCGCAGCTTGCCGAGCAGAGCACCGAATAATCACTAGCGAACAGGGCTGCCCGTGCCGCTGATTTCAGTAAGCTCGATAACATGGAAGGCCATCGGGCTGGCCCAACTGCCAATTCCGGGAAGCGCGCCATCGTTCAAGCGGTACCAGACAGCAGTGCTCATGCCTGCGTAATTGTCGGGCGAACGCATGATTTCGCTTCCGTCCAGAAGCACGCGAGCCTGCCGCTTCCTGACCTGAAGGACGAGTTCCTGGCGCTGGTTGGTCAGCCAGCCATTGCGATGAACGGTCGTCGGGTTCTGGCCCACCCGGCTGCCATGGCCGTTGACCATCTCGAATCCGGCCAGCCGGTTGTCATAGCCTCCCGCTATGAACGTGAGCGTCTCACCGTTCATTGGAAACAGCACCGCCACACAATGAAGGCCGCTCAGGCGCGTGAAGGACACGCGCAGGTCGTACTCTTCAGGCGGCTTGTAGGGGATCTGCAGCCGCGCGCCACCACGCCCCTGGGGAGGGAATTCGCCAGTGCTGTCTGAAACCAGGCTGCCCTCCCGCATCGTCCATGTGCCCACCACCGCGTCCCGCACCGGATTAATCAGCGGCAGGAGATTCACACGGCGCGGCTCTTTCGGAGCGGCCGCGCGTATTGGCCTTCCGCGAGCGCTGATCTCGAGCAGGTGAACGGCATGGAAGGTTACCGGATCTCCGGCATTGCCGAGGCCGAGAA
>DASPJR010000022.1:0-32120 GCA_035628505.1 Planctomycetota bacterium
GGCTGCGTGCACTGCCTTGTTGTGTTCAGACGGCGTCAGAATCAACTGGGCGCATTCGTTACAGTACGTTCGGTTGCCGTGACGGACGGCCTGGCCCGTCATTAAATCCGAATCACCGATTCTGCTGCCGCAAGCTGAACACGTGTTCACAAGGAGCACTCCCCGGTTTAGAATTGCACAATGTTGCGTAAGTTATCCGGGGTTTGCGCAGTTTCAAGTGTTTCTCACGAATCCTCTTGAGTTTGTTAGCGGTTGTACAGTACCGTACGTCCCTAGGAATGTTGGCGCTGCACATGTGAGGTTCTTAGCGTGTTTTCATCAAGGTCAATATATTATTTTGTTGCTTTAGCCACAATAACATCGTGCGCCTTGTACGCTGAAGAAATTTCGGCGACTGTTGACCCCGCTTCTAGCATTTTGCCAGCAGCGCTTTCAGGCGCTGCGGAAGGAAAATGCCGCAAACTTTTCGAGGAGCTTGCCGCCGAAAATTTTGATACACGCGAGCGCGCTTTACAGCAATTGGTCGCCTTCGGACCCGCGGTGTTAAAGCTGGCTCAAGAGTTTTCATCGCACGCCGATGCCGAGATTGCAGCACAGGCCCGCAATTTCAGGCAGCGCCTCCTGCTTAATTACGATGGATATCTGCCGACCTCGCCGGTGATCTCGGAAGCATTGAACAAGAAAATCGATTGGGTCTATAAAGGCACCGATCCAGTTGCCTTTCTAAACGAGAGTGCCCGAACGGCGGGGCTGCCGCTTTATTTCGATCCAAATTTTAAAGTCGCGGAATTTCCCTTTGGCATCGAAATGCCGGAAGAAGGTCTCAAAGGAAGGCAGGGAACGCTCCGGGAGTTCTTCGCCACGTACGAACGCTGGCTGCAGCTCGGCGGCATTCCACGCGGGGATTTTTTTGTGATTACCCGCCCGGAAACAGCCGAGCGTCTCGCGACGCAGCGCCATACTTTTCAATGGGGCGAGCTTGGTTTCTCGCGTGAAGAAGCTGAGCGCATTGGAAAGTCGCTCGCGGTCTTTTTTCCCGCGCCAAAAACAGAGATTCACACGGGCTCCGAAGCCTTTTCAGTGCGCGGCGAAGAAGAAGCAATCAAGCGCGCCGCGCGCCTGATCGCACTGCTTCGGCCCGGCACCGCGGATGCGATCTGGCCGCCGCCGCAAACGGCTCCGGCGATCGGCGAGCTGACGCGCAAGCTCAGTACGCCCGTCTCCATCGCGCTTGCGTCCGAGGATCCGCTTAACGTCATCCAGCAGCTTAAGAAACAATCTCACGATGTCTTCGTCGCTCCCACCGATGCGCCGGACGGCGATGCGCTGCAGAACCCGCCCTTTCCGCGCGACATCGATGGCGCTTCGCCCTTGCGCCTGTCACTGCATGATTTTCCTCTGGGCCTGGCGCTGCGCTGGGTTGAACGGCGTACAAAATTCCCTGCCGAACAGCAGGCTGAATTAGCGATGGGTTACGAGATCACGCCGCAAGGCCGGCTGCAATTCCGCCTGCAGCCGCGCTCGCGTGAGACGCTGAAGCTTTATCTTTGTGGCGCCGATGCGGGATTTCTTTATCCGCGCGGCAGCCGCCCCGGCGCCGAGTCGGATGCGCTAGCCGCCAGAACACTGCGCGAAACGTTGAGCTCGCACCTGGCGCTGTTTCCGGTTGTGAATCTCGAGCGCGACCTGATTGTGCTGCGCGGCCGCATGTTTCTGCAAGGCCCATACGCCACCTGCCTGCGCACGCTGGAGCTCGTTCGGGAATGGCGGTCGAAAGATGCACCGCCGCAGCCGTCGGCTTGGCGGCAGACGATCGATGCTCGCCTCCGCACGCAAATTGACTGGGACGGCACAGGCATGACTGGCGGAAAACTTCTGCCGACGCTTCGCAAGCGCGGCAATATCGCCATCCTCCTTGATGATTCGCCAGATGGACGCGCGCCCTCGTTCCAGTTCACGCCAAAGCAGGCCGAGCTTCTTCCACCTGGAAAGCACTCCTTGAAGCTGCTGCTGGATGAACTGGCGCGGGTCGCCGGTGCCGAATGGTCCGTTGAATTGGGGGCCGTTGTCATCCGGCCCGGTTCTGAGAAATAAGCTGTCCCGCGGGCCTTCTTTAGCCAGTTGCAACCTCGCGCGTTTGCTCTAAAGTCAGGCGCTTGAATTTTCCGCAGGCAAGGCAAAAAGGCACCTACGTGGCAGCGACCGTTTCAGCGAAAACCCTGAAGCAGACAGCCGTTCTGAGCGGTGCCGGACTCCATTCGGGCTCGATCACCACACTTCGACTTCTTCCGGCTCAAGCGAAAACGGGCATTGTCTTTAAGCGCATCGATCTTCCCGGATCGCCAGCTGTAGCCGTGCAGCAGATCGACCACAACGCCGCGCCTTTCCGCACCGTGATCAAAAATGGCCCGGCGGAGGTTCATACCGTCGAGCACATCCTTTCAGCGCTGGCAGGACTGGGCATTACGGATTGCATCATCGAGCTCAATGGCATCGAAGTGCCCGGCATGGACGGAAGCGCGCGCGACTTTGTCGACGCGATTCAGAAAGCCGGAATTGAGAAACTGAATGCCAGCGTTCCGGCGCTGGTGGTTTCGCGCGAGGTGAACGTCGAAGAAGGCATCGCAAAGATCAGCGCAAAGCCGCGCAAAGGCGGCATGAAGGTCGATTACACGCTGCACTATCCCGATAACCCGCTCGCGCAGGGGACGTACTCGATCGAGATCACCTCCGACAGTTTCATGAAGGAGATCGCTTCGGCGCGAACGTTCGCGATCAAGAAAGACGCCGAACAGATGCGCGCCGCGGGCCTGGGTAAAGGCGCGACGCTGCAGAATACGGTTGTGATCGACGGCGATAAAGCCATTGAGACGACGCTGCGTTTTCCCAACGAGCCGGTGCGGCACAAGATTCTGGATCTGCTGGGCGACCTGTACATTCTCGGCCGCCCCGTACATGCGCACATCGTTGCACACTGCTCAGGCCACCGCACAAATCGCTCGCTTGCGATGCTGCTGCAAAAAGAGTTCGGGACATAATATCTACCACAGAGGACACAGAGAGCACAGAGAACGGATTTAAGATGGAATTTTTCTTTCGCTGGACGTTGGGCACGGCTCGTTCCGCTGTTCCCCATCCCTCCTCCGTGTTCTCTGTGTGCTCTGTGGTGAAAAGCTGTTAAGGAGCCGTACATGAAACTGGACGTCAACGAAATCAAAACCATTCTGCCGCACCGCTATCCGATGCTGCTGGTCGACCGCGTCATTGAAATGGAGCCGGGCAAGCGCGTGGTGGGCATCAAGAACGTTTCGGCAAATGAAAGCTTTTTCATGGGACATTTTCCTGCCGAGCCCATCATGCCGGGCGTGCTGATTCTTGAAGCGCTGGCGCAGCTGTCCTGCGTGCTGGTGCTGCGCGACCTGAATGTGCAAGGCTGTATTGCGCTTTTCACGGGCGCCGATAACGTAGCCTTCCGCCGCAAGGTCGTTCCCGGCGATCAGCTGCGCCTGGAAGCGGAGGTCGACAAGATCCGCGCACCATTCGGCCGCATGAACGCGAAGGCGACAGTCGAAGGGGAACTGTGCTGCGAGGCCACGATCAAGTTCATGATCCAGATGCCGGAGAAGAAATAGTCTAGAGTCGTGAGTCGGGGGTCTAGGAGTCGGGAGTCACAGAAACTCCAGACTCAAGACTTCCAGACTCCAGACTCCCGACTCGACAAGAACATGATTCACGCGACTGCCATCATCGATCCGAAGGCGAAACTGGGCACCGGCGTCAGCGTCGGCCCGTACTCCGTTGTCGGTCCGGATGTGACTGTCGGAGACGGCTGCACCATCCACAATCACGTCACACTCACAGGCTTCACCACGATCGGCAAAAACGTGCAGATCTTTCCGGGAGCTGTCGTCGGCGGCGCGCCGCAGGATTTGAAATACAAGGGCGAGAAAACGAAGCTGATCATTGGTGACGGCACGATGATCCGCGAATGCTGCACGCTGCATGTCGGAACGGAGCTCGGCGGCGGCGAAACGGTCGTCGGCAGCAACAATCTGATCATGGCCTACGTCCACGTCGCTCACGATTGCCGCCTGCGCAACAACATCGTGATTGCCAACGGCGCGCAGCTCGCGGGACACGTTCACGTCCACGACGGCGCGCGCATCTCCGGGTTGGCGGCGATTCATCATTTTGTCACGATCGGCGCCTGCGCATTCGTCGCCGGCTGCGCCAAACTCTCGGTGGATGTTCCGCCCTTCACGCTCGCCGAAGGCCACCCCGCGCGCATCCGCGCCCTTAATAAGGAAGGCCTCAAGCGGCGCGGGCTGAGCACCGATGCGCAGGAAGCGATGAAAGAAGCCTTCCGGCTGTGCTTCCGCGAACACCTGCCGCAGGAGCATGCATTCAAGGAGCTGACTGAAAAAGGGCACGACCGTTTCATTGAAGTGGCGATGCTGATTGAGTTCCTCAAAGCGACGGCAAAGGGCAAGCACGGTCGCGCGCTGGAGGCCGAACGCGAAATCGTCCCCGCCGAAGAGCGCGACGGGCGTCTGAATTTTAAGATCAAACCGGAGGATCCGGGTTCGAGTGAGTGACGTTGTCACTCGTCACTCTGCTCAGAAGAAAACGTCTTCTTTTAGCGCCAAGTACGCCACGAACGCCAAGGGCGCCAAGAAAGAACATGAGGACAACCTTGGCGATCTTGGCGTTCTCCGCGTCCTTGGCGTTGAGAAGTTTAGGGCATTTCTACAAAGCATCGTCACTCGTCGCTTGTCGCTTGTCGCTTGTTTTGACTGAGCCAATTTCGTGAGACTGTGTTAGATTATTCACCCCTGCGGTACGAAACACCCTTTGCAAAAAAGAGGAGAGCAATGAAAGCGACTTTTCGTTTCCAATTTTCAGGACTCGCCACGCTGGCGCTGCTGGCCTTGATCGGCTGCGGTTCGGGCGAGAAGCCGTACACCGGTGCCGCTCTGCCGTACACTCCCGAGCCCGAAAAGCCCAAAGAGCCGGACCCGAAGGTGCTGCTGGTCACCAACCACGGCGAAATCGAACTGGAGCTCTGGGAAGACGAAGCCCCGAATACCGTCGGCAACTTCATCTCACTGATTGAATCCAAATTCTATGATGGCCTGACATTTCACCGCATCATCAAAGATTTCATGATCCAGGGCGGCGATCCGCAGGGCACCGGCATGGGCGGACCGGGCTACAAGTTCCCCGACGAAGTACGCGGCCGTGACGAAGCAAGCAAGCTGCGTGCGAACAAGATCGACAAGTACGTGCTGGCCATGGCGAACTCGGGCCCGAACACGAACGGCTCGCAGTTCTTCATCATGACCGGAACCTCCGGCCCGCGTCCCGATCTCGATCTCAAGCACACCGTCTTCGGCAAAGTGACGAAGGGTACAGAGACCGTCGACAAGATCGCCGCCGTTCCAACCGAGCCCGGCGACAGACCGAAGGAAAAGGTCATTATCCAGTCAGCCAAAGTGATCTCCAAGCGCAATCATCCGTACGTTGTGCGGTACAAGCAGGTCGACGAGAAGACACCTCCGGGTATGCCGCCGGGACTCTCGTTTGGCCAGCAGTCGTCCGTCGCGCCGCCGAAGCCGAAGATTGAAATCAAGAAGCCGGATACGCCAAAGCCGGCGACGACCACGCCTCCGGCCACGACTGAGAAGAAGACCGACGAGAAAAAATAAGCGCGGACACCACGTCAGCGCATCCAATCGATCCTTATTAGAGGAGTGTCATCAATGGCTGAACCGAATCCCGTCGTCCAGATGAGCACCACGCTTGGCGACATTACGCTGGAGCTCTACGAAGACGTGGCACCGAACACGGTCGCGAATTTCATTTCGCTGGCCGAAAAGGGCTTCTACAACGGCAAGAACTTCCACCGCATCATCAAAGATTTCATGATCCAGGGCGGCTGCCCGCAGGGCACAGGCACCGGCGGCCCCGGCTACCGCTTCGCCGATGAGTGCAAGGGCAACCCGCACGGTGTTGACCGTTACACGATCTGCATGGCCAACGCCGGTCCCAACACGAACGGCTCGCAGTTCTTCATCGTCACCAAAGCCGACGGCTGCAGTTGGCTCAACGGCAAGCACACCGTCTTCGGCAAGGTAACATCGGGTCATGATGTCGTTGATAAGCTCGGCAACTGCAAGACGCTCCCGGGCGACCGCCCAAATCCCGAAATGAAGATCAACTCGGTAACGGTCGTTTCCAAGCGCAATCATCCGTACGTTGTGAAAACGCTCTAACGGCAGGGTTCGGGGTCCAGGGTTTAGGGTTCAGGGTATAGTGTTCAGGAAACAGGGGTTTAGACCCTGACCCCTGAACCCTATACCCTGTCTTTTTCGTGTCTTTGTGTTTAAATGGAGCGCATGAATCCCATTCGCATCGGCGTCGTTGGCCTTGGCCATCTGGGCAAGTTCCACGCGGAGAACCACGCGAAGCTCGCGAAGAAAAATCCGAAGCTGCTGAAGCTCAGCGCGGTATGCGATTCCATGCCGGCCGGTGAAGCGACCGCCCGCAGCTTCGACGCGCCGTTCTTCAAGGATTTCCGGCAGCTCGAGGGCAAAGTCGATGCGGTCTCGGTCGTCGTGCCGACGACGTTTCATCACGAGGTCGGAACGTTCTTTCTCGACCGCGGCGTCTCGTGCCTGATCGAAAAACCTCTCGCGAAGACTGTCCAGGAAGCGCAGGACCTTGTTGCGCGCGCGGCAAAAACCGGAGCGCTGCTGCAGGTCGGCCATGTCGAGCGTTTCAATCCGATTGTCCGCGCGGCTGCGCCGTACTTCGGCAGCCCACGTTTTATCGAAGCCACTCGCATCTCCCCCTACCCGTTCCGCTCGACCGACGTGAGCGTCACGCTCGATCTGATGATTCACGACATCGACCTGGCGCTCTCGGTCACGCAGGAAGACCCCCTCGAGATCCACGCCGCGGGCACGCCTGTGTTTTCTGCGACTGACGACATTGCCAACGCGCGCCTGGAGTTTTCGCGCTCCGTCGCCAACGTCGCCGCCAGCCGCGTTTCCTTAAAGAAGGAGCGCAAGTGGCGCATCTTCCAGGAGCACGGTTATCTTTCGCTGAATCTGCTCGAGAATGAAGGCGTGTTCATCGAAAAGTCGGAAGCACTGAAGAAGGGCGAGATCGACGTCTCAAAGCTGAGCCTGGCTTCCATCGGCGTCGCGGCGCTGACGTTTCAGCTTGAGAAGCTCGTGAAACGCGTGGTCCTCAAAGGCGACAAAACGCCGGCACTCGAAGCGGAGCTCCTTGATTTCGCTCAGTGCGTCAGCGAAAAGAAAAAGCCGCTGGTCGACGGCACCGAAGGCCTCCGGGCCCTGCAGGTCGCCGAACGCGTGATGGCGGGCATGCGGAAGCTCTGATGTAGCGCAAGCTGTTAGCTTGCGCATGCCTGCATAGGGAACGGATCAAGCAAGCTAACAGCTTGCTCTACATACGATGCTCGGACTTCTCTACGAAACTCCGCCCGACTGGGCCAAACGCGTGCTCGCCGATCCGGGCGCGCTGATGCTTGACCATCTCTTCTGCGAGCGCAAAGCCGCCGCGATGGCGCTGCATACTCTGCGCTGCCATGGCCCACGCTTTCCAAAGCTCAAGCAGCTCATGAAAGATCTGGCCGCCGAAGAGATGCAGCACGCCGAACAGTGCGAAGCGTTCCTGAAAGACATGCCGCGCCCGTTCCCGATCCTGGGCGGAAACAAATACGCGCAGGGCCTGCGCAAGCTCTGGCAGGTGAAAGGCCGCGACACTTTCCTGGATATGCTGCTGGTCTGCAGCCTCATCGAAGCACGCAGCGCCGAGCGCTTCAAGCTGCTGGCCGACGAAGCGCGCGGAAGCACGCTCGGCAATTTTTATTCAGATCTCTACGCCAGCGAAGTCAACCACTACAAGCTCTTCGTCGAGCTCGGCACGGATTTCTTCGGCGAAGAAGCAACACAGAAGCGCCTGCATGAAATGCGCATCGCCGAAGCCGAACTGATCCAGTCCCTGCCAGCGGGCGTACGGATACACTAGTACGCTCTTCTCGGTGCCTCTGCGGTGAACTAAGGCTTCTCTTCCTTCCCACAGCCGCAGCTGCCCGCGCATTTGCCGGGCTTTTCGGGACGGAAGGAGGCGATCAGTGGGACAGCGATCATGTAAGTGGCCCAGATCGCAGCGAGAATTGCAATGGCGATCGCGATGATGTTTTGCCAGCTTGCGTTCATGTGATAATTAAAACACAAAGTCACTAAGACTCAAAGACACGAAGAGATCTTTCAGGCCCCCTTTGTGACTTCGTATGCCTTGCGCAGTTACCGCTTTTACTAACCCCCGGCTTCAGCCGGGGGAACGGCACTCACTAATTTGCGTTACCCCGCTTTAGCGGGGTTGACCCGCACGCCGGAGGGCTTCAGCCCATAGCTGTTGTGGCTAAAGCCCTCTACCCCCCGGAGGAGCCGGATAAATCCGGCTATTCGATCTGAATTTCACGTTCCACCCCCGGCTGAAGCCGGGGGTTAGGAATTTACCGGCGCAACGCATTTCGTGTCTTCGAATTTTTGTGTTGCCCGTTTACGATCCCCAGCCCAGCCACATCCCGACATTGTAAGCGAGCATCGCGCCGAAATACGCCAGCGCGGTCATGTACGTGAACGAGAAGAGCGGCCACTTCCAGCCGTTGGTTTCGCGCTTAATCGTCGCCAGCGTCGCGGCGCATTGGCTGCAGAGCGCGAAGAAGACCATGATCGAGAGCGCCACCGGAATGTTGAAGAGCTTGCGGGGACTCTCATCCCAGGTGGCCCTCTGCAATGCCTCACGCAGGCTCTGCGATTCTTCGTCCTCGTTGCTGCCGAGATTGAAAATCGTTCCGAGCGTCGCAACAATGACTTCGCGCGCAGGGAACGAAGCGATCGCGGCCATCGAAATACGCCAATCCCAGCCCAGCGGTTTGAACACGGGCTCAACCGTCCGGCCGATCGCACCGAAATAGCTCTGGCGCAGGTACTCGCCGGACTCGGCTTTGTCGATGTCGTCGAGCTTCGACTTTTTTATCTCGTCGTTGTCGGCAGATGCGTTCACCGCGTCGCGCTGCAGGTCGAATGACTTGCCGATCTCTGGATCGTGCGGGAAGTACGAGAGCGCCCAGACAACGACGCTGACGGCGAGGATGATCGTGCCGGCGCGGAGGACGAACGCCTTGCCGCGGTCATAAACGCGCAGCAGCACCGTGCGCCAGTCGGGCATTTTGTACGATGGAAGCTCGATCAGGAACGGCGGCGTTTCGCCTTTCAGCAGCGTCTTCTTCAAAAGCCACGCGATTGGAACGGCGACGAGAATTCCGACGCCATACATGCCGAAAAGCGTCAGCCCCTGAAGCGACAGCCATCCGCCAGCCACGTTACGCTCGGGAATGAATGCCGCGATCATGATGTAATAGACAGGCAGGCGCGCCGAGCAGCTCATCAGTGGCGCCACAAGGATCGTCGTCAGGCGGTCGCGCCAGTTTTCAATCGTACGCGTCGACATGACTCCCGGCACCGCGCAGGCAAAGCTGGAGAGCATCGGGATGAACGATTTTCCCGACAGCCCCGCGTGAGAGAGCAGGCGGTCCATCAGGAAGGCCGCGCGCGACATGTAGCCGCAGTCCTCGAGAATGGCGATGAACAGAAACAGAATGCAGATCTGCGGCAGGAAGACAAGCACGCCGCCTGCGCCCGCAATGACACCGTCGCAGACGAGACTTTTCAGCGCGCCTTCGGCCATCGATGCCCCGACACTTTCGCCGAGCTTGTCAAACAGCTCCGAAATCAAATCCATCAGCGGCGTCGACCAGCGGAAAATAGACTGGAAGACGATCATCATCATTCCGGCGAAGATCAGCGTCCCAGAGAACCAGTGTGTGAGCACCTTATCGATCGCATCCGAACGCGTCGCCGGCGGCTGCGCCGGCCGCTTGACGGCGCCGGATAGAATCTCTTTCACCCAGGCATAGCGCACGCGAACTTCTTCAGCCGGCAGGGGAATCTTGCTCGCCTTCTGGCGGTGGCTGTCCAGGTTGGCGGTGAAATCAGCGCCAAGCAGTTTCTGCAGGCGCTGTTCGGCGTAGCCGCCCTTGTCGACGAGCACGCGAAATGCTTCAAGACGATTAACGTGGCGATTGAGCTTCGCCGTCTGCGCCTGAAGTTCATGCATCAGGCTGTCAATTTCGCCCTTCATCTCCGCCGAGAACGCCGGCAGCGGACCTGCAGGTGCCTTGCGCTCGTTCAGCGCCGACTTTAGCGCCGCTCGCAGACGATCGAGATTCTTTCCCTTGTTAGCACAGATGGGAATGACGGCGGTGCCTAGCGCAGAGGCAATCTTGTCTGCGTCGATCTCGAGTCCCTTCGACTCCGCGACGTCTATCATGTTCAGCGCAATGACGACGGGCAGATTGAGCTCGCAAAGCTGCGAGATCAGATAAAAATTGCGCTCGGGATTGCTCGCATCGGCGATGGCGAGCACCACATCGATCTTCTCTGCGCCGTCCTGCTGCCCCAGCAGCACGTCAACGGCGATCATTTCATCGGGACTGCGTGCAGCCAGGCTGTAGGTTCCCGGCAGATCGACCAGGTCGATGCGCGTCTGCTCGTCGAGCTGTAGTGTGCCGACTTTGCGTTCGACCGTGACACCCGGGTAGTTGCCGACGTGCTGCTTGAGGCCGGTAAGCGCATTAAACAGAGTTGTCTTGCCAGTATTGGGATTGCCGATCAATGCAACCGTGAGATGATCCTGGCGCACGACAGCGGTCGATGAAACATCTTTGACCGCCGCGGTGCTCATGGAAGCACCTCGACATGCACATTCAGCGCATCGGCTTTGCGCACGGAAAGATTGTATCCGTGCAGGCGCAGTTCCATCGGATCGCCCAGCGGCGCAAAGCGGATAACCTCGACTTCGACGCCCTCAAAAACGCCCATCTCCATCAGGCGCTGGTACACGGCGCTGCCTTCTCCGGAAACGCTTTTCACGGTCGCGCGTTGTCCGGGCTTCAGGCAATCTAAAGTCTGCATGAGTTCCAGTCAGTGAAATCAGGCTGTTACGCCGAGGTTATTCAGTGCCGGTCCGTCCTGAATCGTTTCGGTGGAAGTTACGACCTGAGCGCCAATCTGCCTGGCGTCTTCGCGCCGCAGGCAGATGCGGCTGTCGTTGATTTGAACGAGCATCGGGCAGCCATGCTGAATCATCTTCACCCAGGCGCCAGGGATGACGCCGAGTTCCTGAAGGCGTGACGAGAGCGTGGACGTGCCAACGATTTCGGTGATGACCCCTTCGTCGCCCGACTTCCAGCAGCACAGACGATCGGCGCTCATCGATCTCTCCCAACTGCCTCATCCACCATCGTGGAATGAGAATCATTCTCAGGACGGCCTTACGTTACTCCATACACCCGCCGTGTCAATCCTACGGCGCAAAAATACATTTAAGTGGTTCAGCGAACTCAACTTAGCACCGCATAGCGCAGGAACGCACGCCGAGTCCCAGAGGTTTTTACATTTTACCTATCTTGTATCTACGCTCTTACCTTGATCTTCCCACGCCGATAGGTAATCTAGTATTTGTCGCGGTCGTCGACTGGATTTTTCAAAATGGAGCCAGACCCAAGTAGTAGTAGCCGAACCACCGTCTCCCGAACCTGGAGTTCGCTTCGCAACTTTACGCCCCGCCTTCGCTACCGCCCAGCCTTCCTCGAAAGCCTGAAAACAACGAACTCAAGCACACTTCGAGCGGACATCATGTCTGGAATCGATGTGGCCTTTGTTGCTTTGCCGCTTTCCATGGCCCTCTCGATCGCCGCCGGCGCCACCCCGATTGCAGGGCTTTACACCGCGATCGTTGGCGGCGCCGTTGCGGCGCTCACTGGCGGATCGCGGTTGCAAATCTCCGGCCCTACGGCCGCCTTTGTGGTCATCCTCGCGCCGATCATGGCGCAGCACGGCATGGCGGGGCTCACGCTGGCGGGAATTATGGCCGGCATCATTCTCATTCTGATGGGCCTGAGCGGGATGGGCTCGCTGATCAAGTACATCCCCTATCCTGTGACGACCGGTTACAACACTGGCATAGCGATCATAATTGCAACGCTTCAAATCCGTGATCTGCTGGGGCTGAGTGTCGAATTCGACCGCACCATCGACCAGCAGGTTCCCATGGTCGTGGACGGTAAATCGGGCATTTTTCATGTCATAGAAAGCCAGCACATCAATGGCTTGCCGAATCTGTTCCATGAAAAACTCTGCGTGCTCTGGAATGGATTCTGCCACACACCCTGGCCCACAATCCTGCATACTGCCGCCACCGGCCTGGTGACGCTCCTGTTTCTAGTGTTTTATCCGCGCTGGTTTCCGCGCGCGGCCAAGCGCCTGCCGCCACCGCTGGCGGGGATCATCATCGGGACAGCGTTTGTAATGTTGACCGAGACGCTGCTGTGCTGGTCGGATATCCCCACCGTTCACTCCCGCTTCGGCGATTTCTCCCGCAGCCTGCCGCCGTTCAACCTGGAGTTCTTCACGGCATTCAACTGGAATCACAAGCAATTCAGCGAGTTGCTGATGTCCTCGACAACCATCGCGCTGCTGTGCGCGATCGCATCGCTCCTTTCCGCGGTCGTCGCCGACGGCATGGCCGGCACACGGCACGACGCCAACAGCGAGCTGATCGGCCAGGGCCTCGGCAACATCGCCTCTCCCCTTTTCGGCGGCATTGCGGTTTCCGGCGCAGTGGCCCGAACGGTTGCGAACACAAACAATGGCGCAAAGAGCCCGCTGGCGGCGCTGAGCCACTGTTTCACGCTGCTGCTCATGCTGCTGATCGCCGCGCCGTACATCGGACATATCCCCATGGCGTCGCTTGGCGCGGTGCTGCTGCTCGTCGCTTACAACATGGCCAACATCCCCCTCTTCAGACGCATGCTCGACGCCCCGCCCTCCGACGTGCTGGTACTGCTGACGTGCCTGGGTTTAACGGTTTTCATGGACATGGCTGTTGCCGTCAGCGTCGGAACCGTTCTGGCCGCCATGCTGTTCATGCGTCGCATGTCCGAGATGACGCGCATCGAAGCCGTCGATTCGTTTCGCGGCGATGTTGAACTGCAGAGCCACAACCTGGAAGCCACGGATATCCCGCGTGGCGTGACGCTCTATAACGTCGACGGCCCGTTCTTTTTCGGCGCCAGCGAGAAGGCCATCACGGCGATGGAGAATATCGGCGGGCTCACGCGCATCGTGGTATTGCGCCTCAACCGTGTTCCGGTCATGGACGCGTCGGGCTTGTACGCGCTCGAAAAAATCCTGGAGCATCTGCGCAAACGCAAGATGCATCTGGTTATTTCCGGCGTGCGCCAGCAGCCCCGCGAGGTCATGGAAAAGACAGGCTTTCTGAAGAAGCTGGGACCTGAAAACATTGCCAGCGACATCGAGTGGGCGCTCGTGCGCTGCTACGACCTGCTCGGCTCGGAAGCCAAAGACAGGCATACCGGCGGCACCGCAAAGATGCCCTCGCCTGTGGCTTCGTAGAACATTATTTTTTCAGCTGCTTCACGATGCCCGGCCACGAGAGGCGATAGTCGGGGTCGGCCTTGATGTCCTGTTTCAATCGCTTTTCGAGCAGCGCGCCGACAGCGCTATCGCTGCCATAGCCCTGCATGATCAGGTCGTTGGGAAGCTTCGTGGCAATCGGGCCGCGCAGCCAGCCGTCGCGCAGGATGTATTTAAACGCGAGATTGCGCACGCCAAACGTGAGCTGCTTGATCTTTTCGTCGCCGAACAGAATCGACGGGAAGGCGGCCCGCACCAGCGGTGCATTCATCGTCATCGCAAACTCGCCGTCGAACCAGAACTCGTTGTCTTTGAAATCCAGCGATTCAACTTCGAGATCGAATTTCTGAATGCCAGCGATACCGGCGGAGATGGCTTCGAAGCCATTTACCGCCAGATTGGCGCGCAGCGAAACTTTCCCCAGTTTCTTGCCCGGCAGACCGGTAATCGTTTCGCCGAGCTGCTGATTGGCATCGGTGAATGCCTTGATGCGAATGCCTTCCGTGCCGCGCACGGCTAGGTCAGCTCCGAACGCCGGCGCCGGGCCAAACAGGCCACGGGCACTGAGATTCTGCGCGATTATTTCTCCGCCAAAGAACGGGCCGCGCAGTGAACCATCCAGGTCCAGCGCCCACGGGCCGCGCACATCGGATGGCGGCGTCTTGCGCAACCGGCAGTTGAAAGGAGCTCCATTGAGCACGCAGCTTTCCATGCCATTTATGCCCAGGCCGCCCGCTTTGAGCATCTTGTCGAGATTCAGACTGGTGGAGAGCTGAAACGCGACTTCAGGCAGCTTGAGTGGAGAGAAGAAGTCATTCACCACAACTGAGCCGACCGAAACCGTGCCGAGCTCGGTTGATAGTGCGATCGCATTTTCGACTTTGATCTGATTGGTCTTCGCGACAAACGCCAGCTCCTGCTGCGCAGCCGTGGCAACCGGGCTGACCAGTGAGCCCACTGTCATTTTTCCGCGCAGTTCTGGTTGCGGCGAGGCTGCAGCCGGTTCTGCTTTTGCATCGAACCGCAGCATCAGTGGAATCTCGCCACTGGCATTGACAAGTTTGTAATTCCCGGCGTCTCCCAGCGCGAAAGTGGCTTTGTCCAGGCCGAGCTTGCCTGAAACTTCAGACTTCCCCTTCGCGTCCCAATAGACTTTGCCGTCAAACCCGCCGGCGCCCGCGAGGTTGATGCTGCCAAACCAGAAATCGCGATTCTTCAGATTGTCCGGCCCGTATTTCTGAACAGCCCGCGCCATGTCCGGCAGGTAAATTCGCAAGCCTTCAAGATTCACTTCCGTTGGAACAGTGCCGGCAAGCACGACGCTGCCGCCGGTCGAGATTTGAAGCTCGCTGCCGAGCGTCATTTCACACGTGTGAATCGCCAGGCGGCTGATGCCGTCCTTCTCGCTCCATTTTCCAACGAACTTCAGATCCGCGGGCGTTCTGGGTATGTACAGCGCGCCGTTGCCGAGCAGCGCGTCACAGCTCTTCATCTTAAGGAGTGTCGTAAACGCCAGTCCCTCGCCGCCGCCGGGCAGAACAACAACGGCAGTTCCATCCAGGAGAACCTCCGACTCAGCGGCACGCAGGTTCACGCCGGCCAGCACACCTTCGATGCGCGCGGCCACATCTTTAAGCTTTGGATTGGCGTACGAAACGGCGTTCACGACGGCTTCGAGATTCTTTGCGCGTCCGCTGAGGTGCTGAACGGCCGCGGGCAGAAACTTCTGCGGAAGAGTCGACAGATCCATCTCGGTGACTGTCAGCTTTATGGGACCTACGGTGCGCTTGTTCTCATCGAGCGGAATAGCGAAGCCGAGATTGATCCCCGGATTTTCAAAGCGTCCTGTAAAATGCCACGTCGTGTCCGCCGGATTGGGCGTGATTGACGCCACTTCGCGCGCGAGCAGTTCCAGCTTATTGCTCTTCTGCCATGCAAGCTTCAGCTTGTAGGTCGACGTGCCCGGCGCGGTTCCGACATCGGCTTCGATCTCGACATCAGCCGCCGGTAGTGTGTACGCCGTGTAGTCGCTGTCGCCAAACAGGCTGACCAGCGGAACGTTCTGCGGCATTTTAATTTTGATTGGCAGCGCCTCGATCGTGCCCTTGAGTTTAATCCTGCGTCCGGCGATGCTCGCTTCGAAGGCGGCATTCACGTTCGCCAGCTTTACGGTATTGATCGGAAACGTTTCAAGCGTCGACGCCAGGACGTTGTTGCCGCTCGCGCGCAGGGCGCTTACCGCCGCGTTCTGGAGCGCCGGCGGAACGGGAAGCAGCAGTGTGGAATTATCCAGCGAGACAATCGAGGTGCCGCTCTGCGACAGGATGTCGAAGGCGCCGTCTTTGAACGCAATTAAACCCGTGCCGCTCACGCCGAAGTTGCGCTTGATGTCGAAGAAATCATCGAAGGTTTCAAGCGGCAGAAGCAGCTGTCGGATCTTCACCGGCCCGATGCGTTTTTCAGGTGCCGCGACTGGATAGTAGGTATGCTCGAAGTCCACGCGTGCTGCGGTTTTTCCCTTCACCGCCGGTTCAACGAGGTTTGCCGAAACCGTGACGCTTTCCACAACGTTCTGCTTCATGCTCGCGGCGAGGTCCATCGCGCCGGCGAATTTCTTTTCCGGAACTTTCACCGGCAGCGGCCACTTCGCAATGCTGTAATCCTCAAGCTTCAGTCCGCGAATCGAAAGCTGCTCAGCCTGCGCGACATTTGGGGCAATCCCCAGCGTCACATCCTGGCCGCTCAGGAAGCCCCTGAAAATGAATGGCATCTCGGACACGGCGGGAATGGCTTTCTTCGGATCGAACGTACCCGTCAGAATGCGCCGCCCGACATCGCTTTCCCAGAAGCGGCCCACATCGATGCGGAAATCGTGCAGCTTCGTGCCCGCAGCCAGCGTGAGGAGAAAATTCGGATCACTCGGCTTCACGTCGCGGATTGAAACATTCATCCGTCCCAGTTCGCCAATGGAAAGCGTCGCACCGTTCAGCGCCGGCCAGGCCAGCTCGCCCGCGAAATCGATTGCCGGTAGTTCACCGAGTGTCTGCAGCGTGGCGCGAACTCCGTTGGCAGAGAGCGCGGCGGCAAACTGCTGCGGCGGAGCACCATTTGCCAGTCCCAACTGGCCTGTGAAGCGGGAGACATCGAGCGAGCCCTTCAGACGAATGCTGTCCGGAAGCAGGCGCGGCGAGAAAATTTCGTTCAGCGCTGAGAGGTCGACCTTCCCGCTCAGCTCATCAAACCTCAGGTACAGCGCCGGCTTTTCCAGAACTTTTCCAGGCCCGCGCAGCGAAGCAACGCCGTCCAGACGAAGCTGCAGATCTTCGACGACCGCCAGCGCTTCAGAATTTTCGACATCGATGCGTCCAATAAAGTCCAGCGTGCGACTGGGCATCTGAATCGACCAGTTGCTGGAGAACGGCCATTGCAGGCGCGCAAGGTTCAGCCGCCCGTTCACGTTCACCGGGCCGCCGCGCGCCGCATTCATCAGGAGCGATTCGCGCCGCCCGCCGAGCTCAAAGCGGACCAGTCCGCGAATGCCCGCTTCGTCTCTGCCTGCAGAGTACTTCCGCAGCACTGAACCGAGATCGCGCTCCAGGTTGACTCCGCCGAAGGCGCCGAAACTCCAGGCCGCGCCCGGTCCGGCGCTGCCATTCACGGTTACTTCCTCAAGCGAATCGAAGATGCCGCTGAACGAAAAAAGATTCGGCGATTCCTTGCCGTTGTCGGTCAGCGTTCCGCGCAGCGCCTGCAGACGCACGCGCTGAGATTCTCCCGCGCCACCGCCCCACTGCAGATCCAGGCAGCCCTCGCTGAACTGAACCTGCTCGATCCGGTAGCCGCCCTCTTTCTTTTCGGAAGGCTTGAGGACGAGGTTCCATTTTCCGTCGGGGGAGCGCCGGAGATCGATACGCGGCTGCTGCACAGAGACGAGCTTGATGCGGTTATCCTGCAGCAGCGGCATGGGATCGAAGTCGACTTTCACCGCTTCAACTTTCAGCGGCGCGGCATCGCCGCTGCCAACGGTGATGGACTCCACGAGCAGATTATTGAGCCACTGCGTTCGCACGTCGCCCACGCGTACATCGGTCTCGAAATTTTTAGTGAGCGTCCGGACGATGCGCTCTTTCACATACCCGAAGGAGACGTACGACATCGCGGCGATGTAGAGCAGCAGCGGAATAGCCAGCAGGATCGCCAGCAGCAGCGAACACCACCAGTAAAGGCCGTGCCGCTTGCGCGCCGGAAGCGGCGGCGGCGTCAGCGGAGCTTTTTTATCGATAATGGTGGGCTCGGTGTTCAAGCATTCGTTCCAGCGAACTTAAGGCGCGATTGTACCGCAGGCGTTATGCCCGCGAGAATTCATTTTCACTTTTCGCTGCATTAAAGAACGTGAGAGTGGTATCGGCATTTTATAGCGCAAACCGCGCTCTTCAGTCTTTGTACACGCCGCGCCAGCCCAGCGGATTGACGCGCAACGTCCAATGCGTGCCGTGCGCCCGCTGCAGCAGTTCCCACACGCCGCTTTCGGAACCGAGCAACCCCAGGCGCTGCGAGAGCTGCGGCAGTTCCGCAAGCCGCTCGTTCAATTCGTCGCCCTCGGGATGCTGCGCGAATTCTGGCGAATAGAAAATCACACGCTCAAACGTGCTGAGCGCGTACGCCAGCGTCATCGCCGGATCAAAGCGCAGAGGCCGCGGCACGGCATTTTTAAACGAACCGCCCTGCGCGAGCACTTCTTCGGCCTGCTTGAGCAGAGTCCAGAGATCGTTGGTGAAATGCGCCGAGCCGAGACCTTCATCGCCGGTGAAAGCCAATACCGCGCTAGAATTTTCATTTTCAGGCGCAGCGTGCCAGAGTCCCGGCAGCGCCTCTTCAAGCGTGCTCTCCCACTCCGCGCCGCCGCCGGTTGTAAACGCCACGTCAGCAGAGCCAATGGGCTTGGAATTCTGCATATGCGCTGGCAGAGCGGAACCCGCCGACGCTCCGACAATGTCGATTACTGCTTTGCGTCCGATTTGCAGCGCCACCGCGTAGTCGTGGCGGAAGTCTTCGCCAAAGGGCTTTTCTCCCGCGGCGGACGGCACGACCGCGATCCGTAGATCGGCTTTCGCATACAGCGCTTCGCCGGGGCCGTCCTTGATGAACGCATGCAGTTCGTGATCGCCGACGATTTCTTCGCCGTAGCGGTGAATCGCGCCGCGGCCCAGAATCGGGGTTCCATGCCCCGGGCAGGCGATGATCGAAATGCGCGTCGGGCGAATACCTGCCTCAACGAGCGCGTTCATCACGGGTGGCAGAGCGATGTCATAAGGCGCCGGCAACGACAAATCGCCGGCCAGAATCGCGACGTGGCGATGGTCTTTGGCGATCTCGCGCAGCGGCGCCGAGCCGTCGCTGCCCGCGAGCGCGGTGCGAATGAGCTCCTGCTGCTGCGTGCCGAGCAGCGGCGAACCTGGATCGACGCTCGCAACCAGCGGCAGCACCTGTGCCGACGCAGGCGGCGTGATCGTTAAGCCGCGTCCAACTGCGAGCAGAATTGTTTGTGTATCAGCCAAGAATTTTTCCGTAGTTGTCAGTCGTCAGTTGTGAATCGACAGTCGTCACTCGTCACTCGCCACCCGTCACAACCCCAGCACCTGCGCCATCGTGTACATGCCGGGGCCTTTCTTGTTCTGAACCAGCCACTTCGCCGCGCGCAATGCGCCGCGCGCGAACGTGTCGCGGCTGGAGGCTTTGTGCGTCAGTTCAAGACGCTCGCCGCCGATCGCGAAATAGGCCGTGTGCTCGCCGACCACGTCGCCCATGCGCAGCGCGTGAATGCCGATCTCTTTCTGCGTGCGCTTGCCCGTCATGCCCTGGCGGCCGTACACGGCGACTTCCTTCAAATTGCGATTGAGCCCGCGCGCAATCGACTCCGCCAGCCCGATGGCAGTACCGCTGGGCGCGTCGAGTTTCTGATTGTGATGCGCTTCGGTGATCTCGACATCGTAGCTGTCGCCAAGCGTGCGCGCCACCATCTCAGCAGCTTTGAAGAGTACGTTCACGCCCACTGAAAAATTGGGCGCGTGGATGACGGCGACTTTTTCGGCCACTTTCGCGATGCGCTTCTTCTCGTCTTCGGTCATGCCGGTTGTGCCGATGACGATGGGAATGCCCTGCTCGGCCGCCTCTTCTGCATGCTCGGTGGCAGCGCTGTGAATCGTGAAATCAATGATCACCTGCACGCCGCAGTTCGGGCACAGGCTGCGCGCAACGGGCACATCCAGGTTCTTTCCCAACCCGCTGAGCGGGCCGACGTCTTTACCGATCCACGCGTGGCCGGAATGCTCCATCGTATATGCGAGCTTCAGCTCCGGATCTTCCAGGCACAGCGCGATCAAGCGCTGCCCCATCCGTCCGGCGGCTCCGTTGATACACACATTGATGGGCATTTCTCATTACTCCTAAAAATGAGTCTGGAGTCTGGGAGTCAGGAGTCTGGCGTCCACTCACAGGACTCCCGACTCAAGACTCCAAGACTCCCGACTCAAGACTCTTATACGCGCGCATGAAAAACTTCCAAGTTCATCGCGCTCGCATTGTCCTTGAACAACGGCTGAGCGGACTTAAGGTATTTGCAGTTTCCCTGACACTCTTGAAACTGAACCGACTGGTCGAATGGCCGGGAAGGAGCACGCATGCAGCTTGGAATGATTGGCCTGGGCAAAATGGGCGGCAACATGGCCACGCGCCTGATGCGCGGTGGACACCAGATCGTCGCCTACGACCGCTCACCCGACGCGGTTAAAGCAAACGTCGCCAACGGCGCCACTGGAGCCGAAAGCCTCAAGGACCTCGTGCAGAAGCTCAAGGCGCCGCGCGCCGTCTGGGTGATGCTGCCGCACGGCAAGCCGACCGATGATACGATAAACGAACTCGCCGCACTGATGTCGCCGGGCGATATCATCATCGACGGCGCGAACAGCAAATTCACCGACGACGTGCGGCGCGCCGCGGAGCTCGCGAAAAAGAACATCCAGTACATGGATGCCGGCACGTCCGGCGGCGTCTGGGGCCTGCAGAACGGCTACTGCCTGATGGTCGGCGGCGAAAGGAAGACTTTCGATCACCTGGAGCCCATTTTCAAGACGCTCGCGCCCGAAAATGGCTACGCCTACATGGGTCTGCACGGCGCCGGGCACTTCGTGAAGATGATCCATAATGGCGTCGAATACGCGATGATGCAGGCGTACGCCGAAGGCTTCGACATCATGAAGGCGAGCGACTACAAGCTCGACGTGGCACGTATCGCTGACTTGTGGATGCAGGGCTCGGTTGTGCGTTCGTGGCTGCTGGAACTGAGCGCCGCCGCGCTGAAGGAAAATCCGGAGCTCAAAGACATCAAGCCCTACGTGAACGACTCCGGCGAAGGCCGCTGGACCGTCGAATCGGCTGTGAACATGGCTGTTCCGGCGCCGACGATCACCGCCGCGCTCTTCGCGCGCTTCGCCTCGCGCCAGACCGATTCCTACTCGATGCGTTACCTGAACGCGCTGCGCAATCAGTTCGGCGGGCATCAGATCGTGAAGTAACAACGTGACGGGTGACGAACAAGAAGGGTGGCCCGGACGAGAGTCCGGGTCGCGAAGCGACAATCAACCCTCCTTGGACGTTGCAAAACAAAAAGACATTGGACGTGCAAGCAGGGGTTGGATGTGCCTACGGCACCCGGACTATCGTCCGGGCCACCCGTTTACTTGGACGTGACAAAACAAAAGACGTTGTACGTGCAAGTAGGGTTGGATGTGCCTGCGGCACCCGGACTACTGTCCGGGCCACCCGGGAAGTTCATCCACGGAGATTGAGAAATGCCGACCGAAACATTGCCGCTTGAGCCCGACAGAAGCCTGCTTACCGAGCCGTGCACGGTGGTCGTGTTTGGAGCTCACGGCGATCTTGCGCTGCGCAAGCTGATGCCCTCGCTCTTCCATCTCACGCGCGGAAATCATCTGCCTGAAAACATGCTCTTTGTCGGCTTCGATCGCGTGGACACAAATACCGACGACTACCGCAAGGAAGTCTCCAAGGGCCAGGCGCGCGCGCCGGGGCTGCAGACGATGATGCTGCCAAAGCCCCGCGACTGGGATTCGTTCCTCAAGAATGTGTATTACTTCAAAGGCGATTTGACGAACCCGGCGGTGTTCGGCGACCTGCGCGAGTACATCGAAAAGCTCGAAGCGGAACGCGGTCTGAAAGGACGGCGCCTGTTTTACTGTTCATTGCCGCCCACCATTTTTCCCGAAGCATTCAAGCGGCTGGCCGAAGCAAAGCTGATTGGCGCGGCCGCGCGTGGCGAAGGGAAATGGGCGCGCGTGATCATCGAAAAACCGTTCGGACGCGATTTGGCATCGGCACAGGCGCGTAACGCGCTGGTTAAAACGGTGCTGCGCGAAGACGAGACCTACCGCATCGATCATTACCTCGGAAAAGAGACGGTGCAGAACGTCCTGTTCTTCCGCTTTGCCAACGCCATTTTCGAGCCGCTCTGGAATCACAACCACGTCGATCATGTGCAGATCACCGCGGCCGAGACGCTGGGAATCGAAAAACGCGCGGGCTATTACGAAGAAGCCGGCGCACTGCGGGACATGATCCAGAACCATCTGATGCAGGTGCTTTCACTGGTGGCGATGGAGCCGCCGGTGACGTTCGAAGCCGAGTGCATCCGAGATGAAAAAGTGAAAGTGCTGCGCGCGCTGCGTCCGATCCTGCCCAAGGATGCTGTGAACGAAACGGTGCGCGGCCAGTACGACCGCGGCCGCGTGGGCCGAAACGAAGTGCCGGCGTACCGCGAAGAACTCAACGTCAAACCCGATTCGATCACCGAAACGTACGTTGCCGTGCGCGCGTACATCGATAACTGGCGCTGGGCGGGCACGCCGTTTTACCTGCGCACGGGCAAGCGCCTGGCCAAGGCCGACACCGAAGTGGCCATCGTCTTCAAGAAAACGCCGCACGTCGTATTCAAGTCGCTCGAAATCCCGCCCTGCAGCAACATGCTGGTTCTGCAGATCCAGCCCAACGACGGAGTGGCGCTCTCGTTTGAGGTGAAAGTTCCCGGCTGCGACAACAAAGTGAAGACGGTGCCGATGCACTTCCGCTACCCGGACGCGTTCCACGTCGAGAACCCCAGCGCCTACGAACGCCTGCTGCTCGACGCGATGCAGGGCGACCAGACGCTCTTCATCCGCGGCGACGAAGTCGAAGCGGCCTGGAAATTCATCACGCCCATTCACCACGGCTGGGCCGAAGCGCCGCCGCCGGTGTTCCCGAATTACAAAGCCGGAAGCTGGGGCCCGGCTGAGGCCGATGAATGGCTAAAGAAATCCTGCCGCGGCTGGCACAACATTTAGCATGGCGGATTGCGGATTGGGATTGGTGATCGGGGATGAACCGCCAAGGCGCCAAGACGCCAAGGTGGGCGAATTACGATTGACGATTCACGACTTACGATTGCGAGGCGGAGCGTTTTCTCCACAAAAACTCAGAGGCCGCCCGGCACATTCCTATAAAGAGTCTCTTGGCGCCCTTGGCGCTCTTGGCGACCTTGGCGTTAAATCATCTGCGGTTTTGTAGAACAGATGGACGACTTACATTGCGAGGCGGAGCGTGGAGGAGAAGTCAAAATTTCCGATTCGCTTCGGCATCTTAGATGTGGTCGCCATCAGCGCTCTCATCGGCGCTCAGCTTATCTACATTCAGCATGCCGGCGAATTCAGGCCACACCTGGCTGAGCACCAGCGCAGGCTGGCCGGGTGGGCTGTTATCATTGCGGCGCTCACGTTCGGGTCGGCTTACCTGGCCCTGCGGCGCGCAACCGAACAGAAGATGCACTCATTTGTGATTCGCATCCTTCTGGTGATTGCGATTGAAATCCTTATAGTATTGGCAATACCGGTGACGCTTGCGTTACTTGTGCTCTGCATCTTATTCTGGCCCTTGCCGCTCTGTCTGCTTGTCATTTACGTCATCTGGCGTTATGGCAAGACCTGAGGAACCGAAATGAACTTTGTCCGTAACGTTTTTACCGACGCGGGCACCGTAGCCCGACAGGCGGCTGATGCGATCGTCAACCTCGCTCAGCAGCGCGTGAAGGCCGGTGGCCGGTTTTCGGTCGCGCTGGCCGGCGGTTCGACGCCGCGCGCGGCGTATACGCTGCTGTCCGTTTCGCCGCTCATTCAGAAAATGCCGTGGGAGCAGACGAAAATCTACTTTGGCGACGAGCGCCTTGTGCCGCACACGCATGCCGATTCAAATTACCGCATGGCCTACGACGCCCTGCTCAAAGCCATTCCGCCCGCGATTGAAAATGTGTTTCCCATTCCAACGGACAACGACGACGTGTCGCTCTGTGCGGAATTCTATGAAGACCTCCTGCGCGTTCATTTTCAGCGCAGAACCGACAACCTGCCCGGCTTCGATCTGATCCTTCTGGGCATCGGCGCCGACGGACATACCGCGTCGCTCTTTCCGGGAACCCCGGCCGCGAGCGAAACACAGAAGTGGGTGACCTGGTGCGACCCGGCGAGCACGAATCCGAACATCAAGCCCGCCGTCAAACGCATCACGATCACCGCGCCTGTCATCTGGAACGCCGCCAACGTGATCGTGATGGCCACTGGCGCCGAGAAAGCCGCGCCGCTGGCAAAAGTGTTCAGCGAAAACGAGCCCGCTGATCCGCCCATCGCGCGGTTGCTGCGCAAATGCAAAGGGCAGGTGACGTTCTTCATGGACCGCGAAGCTGGCGGCTGATCGCCGCGAAAGCCGGACAGACAGTCCCCTCTCCCCTTGCGGGAGAGGGTTAGGGTGAAGGGTTAGGCGCTCACATAACTGGGCGGCATGCGAAACAGAACAGAATTTTATATTGGAAAGTTTAGAATTTAAATTTTAAACCGAACTGCAACGCTGCTGCTGCGGTCAATTTCAAATTTAAACTTTAAACTCTCAATTTTAAAATTCGGTTCGCCCATAAGCAACCCGTCCAGGATTCGCGCGCGACGAACAGAATTTTTCATCTCTACGTTTTCATTTCTCATTTCTCATTGAAGAACTCCGTGCGCACGTTTTCTCAGAAATGAAAAATGAAAGATGACAAATGTGAAATGAGAAATTTAGTTTCTGTTTCTGTTGATGCGCACGCGACTGGTAATGCGAGCGGCTAACCCCTCCCCCTACCCCCTTCCTCAAGGGGAGGGGAAACAACAGATACGAACGGCTTACTTCGACTGCTTAAAGAGCCACTCGAGCAGCGTCGGCTCGCTGTAGGCTTTGGTCCATGCGTCGTGGCCGGTGTCTTTCAGTTCGTTATACTTGGGATCGCCGCCCGCTTTTTTCAGCGCATCAACGATGTTGCGCGAGCGCTTTGTTTTCACGACGGTATCCTTGTCGCCGTGCCAGACCCACACCGGTATTTTTGCGATCAGCGCTGCCTTCGTCTCATCCGCGCCGCCGCACACCGGAATCGCGGCTGCGAACATGTTCGGGTTGCGCTGAATCGCATCCCATGCGCCGAAGCCGCCCATCGAAAGACCGGTTACATAAAGACGCTTTTCGTTGATGCGTAATTCTGTTTTCAGTTCCTCGATCAGCTCCAGCGCCAGACGCATCGGCTCGCTGGGCTTTTCAGGCATAACGTGCGAGTCGTTGCCCCACGGCGTATCGACCCACTGCTTTCCACTCGGACACTGCGGCGCGACGACAAAGCAGGGATACTTCGTCAGGTTTTCTTCCTTCAGAAATAGCTTCGTACCATGAACGAGCTGGCGCTGGTTGTCATTGCCGCGCTCGCCCGAACCGTGCAGGAAAAGCACCAGCGGGTAGACCTGCTTGGGATCATAATTCTTCGGCCGCAGCAGGCGGTACGGCAGCGTCGCGCCGCCGGCATCCTTGAAGATTCGCGCTTCAAATTCAGCGGCGCCGAAGGCGCTCGCGGAAAGAAGCGTGGCAAGCAGCACGGCCAGAGACAGTCGGAATGATCGGGCATGGAACGGCATGCGTCTTTTCTCCTCCGGCGCAAACGACCTCTCGCCGCGCCTTTGCTTGTGACGAATCAACTGATTTTTACTTCATTGGCAGGATCAGCACAATCGCGTCGCGCACAGATCCTGGAATCTTTAAACTGAGCGGCGCCGGTGCCTGCCCGGCTTTCACCGCGGCCGCCACATGCTGCGAATGCGCGATGATGCGTCCGCTGGCCGCATCGAGCCAGCTGACGCCATAGTTCCCGCCGTGAACTCCCGGCAGGCGCAGCTCGGTTGCTTTCGGAACGGTTTCAGATGCAGGCACGCGCACCCATACCGCCGCACCGCGCTGAGAGACATATCCGCGCACGCGCAGTTGCGCTGATTCGTCATCGACAAGCCGGCATTCTTTGCCGTCGAGATCCAGCAGTGCAGCGGCTGCGAGCGCAAAAAGATTGGCCGCGGAGAGCTCTGAGAGCGGCTGCGTTCCGGCCGGATCAACAGATGCGAAAACCGGCGCGGCGAAGCCCGACGCCAGGGACGCAAGCGCCGCCTCGGACGCATTGTCCTGCGCAAATGGGCTGAGGCCGAGAATGGCATACGGGCGCACGCGGCGGTTAGCCAGGCGCGAGGTCCTGGACCACTCGCTGAGCAGCGCCGGAATTTCGCGCGGTGCCATTTTTGCATCGGGACGCGGAATCTCCGTGCGCGTGAAAATCCAGTCAAGATTTTCGGAGCGTTCCAAATCCAGCCACGGCGTTTCAGGGTTGAGCGTCAGCGAAACGCAGATGGGATGCTCGTGGCTGTCCATGCCGCGCAGGTACAGCGCCATCTCCTCGATCCACTCCTGGACATCGCGTCGCGCGCGGCGGGCGAGATCGACTTCGTTGATCTTCAGCTTTGCCGTGTCCGGGTCCTGCTTCAGAATCGGCCAGCAGGTGTCAACGGACTCGAGCAGTTCCCACGACCACACCGAGCGGAACGCGCCGTAGCGCGCCGCCAGGTAGGTGACGCGGTTCTGAAAATAGCGCTTGGCGGTGACGTTGCGAAAAAATTCAGGCGTCGCAGCAAGGGGCCCGCCGCGCTCGCGGAAATAAGGATGCAGCGCCGAATTCTTCGAGATGTCCTCAGCGCGCTCGGCGCAGAGAATCACGCGAACGTCGCGGGCCTGCGCGGCGCGCAGGATCTCATCGAGCTCCGCCGCCGCGTCGGCGTCGAACTGCGCAGCGTTTTTCTCCAGCTGCAGGCCGTTAAGAGACAGCGTAATTCTCGCGGCGTTGCCGCCGCCGCGAATCAGACGTGTGAATTGCGTGCGGAACGCGCCGGCCAGGCCATCGACCTTCCCGCCTGCCGGCCCGACTGCGGAGAGATCGCCTCCCACGGGAATCCACGGGCGCCCATCGTCGAGTCTGAAAAAACGCTCGTCGGAACGGATCTTCACCACGCCGGGGTTTGCCGGCGGCCCCGCGCGGAACGAGAGCGCCTCGCCTCGCGCCTGTCCGGCCGGCGTGACCACAACGATGCGCACACCGTAAATGCCTTCGGCCGGCGGCGCAAAGCGGAACCGGAATTCAGATTCAGCCGGCGCGCGCGAGGGCGCTTCCCAGAAAAAGCACGGCAAACGTTTGATCGGCACTTCGCCGTTCGGCGCCGGCGGGCAAGCGACTTCGGCAACGACGGCCGTCTCGGCGAGCACGAATGGATTCGAGCCCGACGAATAAACGCGCACGCGCCCTTCGACAAAATCGCGCGCGGGCGTTTCGACCTTGTCGAGCTTCAGAGGCGAAAGCTCAGGCAGGCCCTCGTCGACGGAAGTTCCGACATACGCCACAAACGTGCCGAGCTCGGCTGCGTTGCGCGAGTCCGGCAGCAGGCGCTGCGTGAGGATCACATCGCCGCCGGCGGGATGAACGTTCCACGTCGCCGGAGCCGAGCGCGCCAGCACGACACGGAAATCTTTTTTCTCAAGCGACCACGTCCGCGCGCGGCGCGTAAACGGCGAATCGAATTTCGGCAGCTCGCGCACGCCGTCGATGTGCAGGATGTCCGGAATCTTGCCGTCGGCTGAAAAAATCTGCACCGCCAGCTCGTAAGATCCGAGCTCGGGCGGCGCTGTCTCTGAAAGCACGGTGCTGCTCACCAGGAGTCGCGCGCCGGCGGAAGTTTTCTTTGCGCGAAGAAGAACGTTGAGTCTGCCCGCTTGGTTTCCGGCGAGCGGAAACTGCAGCTCGCGAATCTGCTCGGCGCCGGACTGCAGCAGCTGTTCGGGAGCCGCTCCGGCCAGCGCGCGCCTGGCCTGATCAAAGGTGAGAACACCCGCGGGTGTCGCCGACGTTCCGGCCGCGCGCAGCTGCACCGCCGCCAGCGGAACACCGTCCCGGCTGAGCAGCACGCGGCCTTCGCGGTCGATCAGGCGGATTTCAGCAGGCGCATTGCGCGGCGCGTCCGTCGCGTCGGATGTTCCGGCATGCGTCGCGAGCGCCGCACACAGACAAACGAAGGCACACATCGCGCGCAACATGGCGGCAGCGTTTCCAGGGCATGAAGGCGGGCGCGGGCGCACGCGTTACTTGGGTGAAGCCTTCTCGGCAGGCGCTTTTTCAGGCGCGGCAGGTTTTGCGGCGCGCACGCGAATGGGCACCGGCTCGATCGGTTCGACTCCCGCATCCGGAGGCAGATTCGCCGCAACGCTGATCGTATCGGCGTCGCTCATGGTGATTATCAGCGGCGCGCCCCAGCCGTTCGTCAGCGTGCGCAGGCGCGTCAGGTTCGCCAGGTCGGCCGACATCACGCGATCGGGCGTGCGGAATTTGTCCGTCTTCTCGCGGCGCTTCTTGTCTTTTTCAATTTCTTCGTTGAGGACCTTCAGATCGGCATCAATGACCTTCAGGAACGCTTCTTTCACCTTCTCCGGCGTGATCGTGTCCCCGTCTTCAAAGGGGCTGATGCGCAGCGAGAGCGCCTTCAGCTTGGTGAGCGTCTCCTGCGTTTCCGCGCGCATCTTGCGTGGATCTTTGATTTCCCGGTTGGCGAAATAGAACAGCGCCGCGCCGAGTCCCACGATGGAAACAAGGACCACGAAAATGGTGAGGTACACCATGCGCGACATCCTGCGCCCGGTGTCGTCGGTATGCAGAGCGATGTTTGCGTTCAGCTTGCCGCCGGCTTTTCGCTTGGCTTCTTCGCGCGCTTCGATTTTCTCCGCGCGTTCGGCAACCTTGTCGAGTCCGGCGATCATCTCGGACGGCTTAAGCGTCGAAAGCCCGAGTGCCGCGCGATCGTTCGCGATGCCCGCTTTAACCGACGGACGCTTGGCCGATGCGCCGGGCGACGCTGCAGCCGCTGCTGGCATGGACACAGCCGGCTTCATGCCGGACGCTGGTTTCACTGGAACTGCAGCCGGACTTCCAGCGGGCTTTGCCGCAGGCATGTTCGGTCTTGAAGCGCCTGCTGCAGGAGATGACGCAGGTTTAGCCGGCGCCACTGGAGCGGGCTTGGCTGCACCCGGAGCAACGGGAGCTGCCGGTTTTCCTGCCGCCGGGGCTGCAGGCTTTGCGGCAGCCGCTACTGTAGTTTTTGCTGCCGCCGGCGCCGGAGATGCGGGTTTTGCAGCGGCCGAAACTGCCGGACGTGCCGCGGAAACTGCGCCCGCGGCAGTCGCCGCTGGCTTTGCTGCGTTGGGAGCTGCTGCTGCCGGACGCGCTGCTGCTACCGGCACTGCGGGCCTTGGCGCCGCGGCACCTGGTGCTGCCGGACGCGGCGCTGCGGGAGCTGCCGGTTTCGGCGCGGCTGCGGCTGGCGCGATGGGCCTTGGTGCTGCGGGTTTGGCTGCAGGTGGAGCCGCCACTGCGGCCTTCACGCCCGAGGGCGCTCCAACTGAGGGTTTAGGTGCTGACGACGCTGCCGGCTTGGCGGCTGAAGCTGCTGAAGTAGGACCTTTAGGTGCGGAGTTACCCGGTGCATTCGGCGAAGTTGCCATGCCTTGTTAGTATACGCAATTCTACGACTTACAAGAAAAAAAGTGACAACGGCTGTGGCGGGTTGCGCCAGCGGCTTCAGAAGGTCCTGCCGAACGCATTGAACTTTCCGCCTGAAAGCTTTAGCCTTACGGCATGCACTTGAGCTTTCTACTGATAATTGCGCTGATCTGCCCGCTTCTGCATGCTTCGGAAATCCCCGGTTCGCTCGAACTTGAGCGTGCACGCAAGGCGCTCTCCGACGCTCACGCACTCGGCCCGAAAGTGCAGGCCGCGCTGGCGGTCGGCGGCGGAGAATACGTGCGGCTGCTCGACCAGCAGGCGGCACTTTTTGATACGGCCGAGCAGCTCTTCCGAGATGCACTGCGCAAGAACCCCGAGCACCCCCAGACGCTCGCTGAGTTCGGTCTATTCTGGGTCCAACGAAAACAGCTCGGCCAGGCTCGGGAGCTGCTCGGATCCGCCTTGCGAAGCGCGCGCGTGATGCAGAAAAAAAGCGAAGCGGAAAAAACGCCCCTCGCCGGCGAGCTGCGCTTCACGCCCGAGAAAGAAGCACTGATCCGCCGCACGCTGGGCGGCTTGATGGAACGCGCCGGCGACAGCGGCGCCGCGCTGCGCCTCTACAACGATGCCTGCAAACTTGAGCCATCTAATCCGCGCAACCGCTTGTCTCTCGCAATCGGTTACTGCGCCGCTGGACAGCCGCATGAAGCCGCTGTGCTGCTCAAGCCGTGGAGTGAGAACCCCTCCGGCGCGCCCGATCAACCGGATAAAGCGCCGTCCATTCTGGCGCTGGGACTTTACACGCTGGCTCTCGCCAAGGAAGAAACCGGCTATCTCGAAGATGCTCTTGAGATTTACCGCCGCGCACAGAAGCTCGCCGAGCAGGCCGGAGAAGCTGAAAGCACCGGCGTGGCCGAGCGTGCCGGCTTTGCCATCGCGCGGCTGGAAGATGCGTTCGACGCGGCGAAGGCCCGCGCCGACGAACGTGTGAAAGAAAACGAAGAACGCAAGAAGCGCAATCTGCCGCCGCTGCCGGATGAACGCGAAAATTACGCTCGCGCCGCGCAGTTCTGTGACGAGGGCATCCGCTACAAAGACGAAGCGCTCGACGACCCCGCCTTCCGCAAGCTGCTGGCCCAGACCCGCGCCGGCAGCACGGACACGGAGATCATCAAGAATCCGATGTTCGACGCGCTGCTCAAAGCGATGATGAAGTTCCAGGAAGCCGTTGTGCTTTCGCCGCGCATGTGGCGCCCGTATTACGAGCTGGCGCAGTGCAACGTGATGCTCGGCCGCTTCAGCACCGCCAAAAAACTGCTCGATGAAGCCGTCGTCTTCAGTCCCAACAATCTCGCGCTGCTGAATCTTCAGGCCGAAGTGCTGCTGGAGCTGGGCCAGTGGGACGAGGCCCACCGCATGTTTTCGCGTGTGCTGGCGCTTGAACCGCAATCGGGCCGCGCCAACTTCGGCCTCGCCCGCGCCTGCGCCGCGCTGCAGAACGATGCACGCCAATGCCAGGCCGGGCTCGACGCGCTGGACCGCGCCGAACAGCTCGGCGTGGTTGAGTTCACGCGCAAAAGCGAAGACGGTTCCGACCCGAGCCTGCGCGGCCAGCTAACCGCGGCGTTGCAGCGCTTCGAACGCGGCGAGCGCCCTGCGCCGCGCCCGGTGCTCAAAGGTACCTCCCCCACCCGTCCGCAGCGCCGCGAAGACGCCCCGGATTGGAAAGGCACGATTCTGGAACGGTAGCATTTTGGATTGCGGATTGCGGATTTCAGACTCGGATTGCAGATTGCGGATTTGGATTGCGAATTCTGATTTCGTATCAGGATTGCGGATTGGCAGATTGCGAATTTCGGATTACGAGTTGACCGCGGATTCGATCCACGTCGGGCGCAGAGTACGCCGGCTCCCTCTCCCCCTGCGGGAGAGGGTTGGGGTGAGGGGTTAGCCGTCCGCGGTCGTGGACCGTCCAACAAGCAAACCTGTTAACGCAGCACCCTTAGAACGCCGCATCCGTAAGCCCGCGAAGCGGGCGGCAGCATAGTAGCCCCGGGCGTGAGCCCGGGGAACCCATCGCCCCCCGCGACCGTAAGCCCCGGAACGGGGCAGCAGAGGGTCATTCCGAGTTGTCAACGCTTGTCAGGTTATCAGCCCTCTAACGCCCTGTAACGCCCTCAAAGGCCCTCAAGAGCCCTTGAGTCCCAAAATCAAAAATTCATCCGTCGTATATGTGAAAGCTCCTGATTGCGGATTTCAGATTTCGGATTGCGGATTTCGGAATGGCAATCCGGCGTTTCAGTGCAGATGAGTGCGTTTCGATGCATTTGAGTGCATTTCAGGTGATTTGAGTGCGTTTCAATTCATTTGAGGCGATTTCGATGCATTTCAGTGCTTTTCGACAACTAGACTTCCAAAATCAAAAATTCATCCGTCGTATATGTAGAGCACTTTAGTTCGGGCCTTCAACCCTTAGAGGCCATGGGGGCACCGGTCCCTGGGGCTGCGCCCGGCTCGAAAGCCGGGCTCCACCCCAGGCTATATTA
>DASPJR010000023.1:0-24310 GCA_035628505.1 Planctomycetota bacterium
TAATATAGCCTGGGGTGGAGCCCGGCTTTCGAGCCGGGCGCAGCCCCAGGGACCGGTGCCCCCATGGCCTCTAAGGGTTGAAGGCCCGAACTAAAGTGCTCTACATATACGACGGATGAATTTTTGATTTTGGAAGTCTAGCTGTCGAAAAGCACTGAAATGAATCGAAATCGCCTCAAATGAATTGAAACGCACTCAAATCACCTGAAATGCACTCAAATGCATCGAAACGCACTCATCTGCACTGAAACGCCGGATTGCCATTCCGAAATCTAACATCCGCAATCAGGAGCTTTCACATATACGACGGATGAAATTTTGATTTTGGGACTCAAGGGCTCTTGAGGGCGTTACAGGGCGTTAGAGGGCTGATAACCTGACAAGTCGGAATGACCCTCTGCCGCCCCGTTCCGGGGCTTACGGTTGCGGGGGGCGACGGGTTCCCCGGGCTCGCGCCCGGGGCTACTATGCTGCCGCCCGCTTCGCGGGCTACGGCACTCTAAGAGCGCTACGTAGACAGGTTTGCTGATGACGGTCCACGATTGCGGACGGCTAACCCCTCACCCCAACCCTCTCCCGCAAGGGGAGAGGGAGCCGCGCGCTCTGCCGAATGGCGATGATCGGACATTTCACGCGCCTTCCCGCGGGCGCACTGGCTCACGAGCCCCAGTGACGCAGTCCTTATCTATACAACGGATGAAATATTGAAATCGAACGTCCAGTTGTGTTGAGTTGTCTCCAGTCGCGTTGAGTCGCGTTGAGTCGCGTTGAGTAGCGTTGAGTAGCGTTGAGTAGCGTTGAGTCGCGTACAGTCGTGTCGGGCTTACAGGAGTTAACAACTCAAACGGACGGCATCGGCTGATGACGTGCCACTCGCGAATTGAAAATTCGCGTTACATCGTCCGCGGGGATTGTGCGCGGCGGAATCGGGCTTATCCTGTTTACCAGTACGGAGAACCTATCGATGCCTCCTGTTCATATTCCCAAAGCAATTCCCGACGGCATGAGCGGCGCTATTCCGATGCTCGCAATTCGTGGCGCGGCCCAGGCGCTCGACTTCTACAAAGCAGCCTTTGGCGCGACGGAAGTGATGCGGCTGAGCGAACCGTCAGGAAAAATCGGGCACGCTGAGATAAAGATCGGCGATGCGCTGATCATGCTCGCCGACGAATACCCGGGCTTCAACACCAGCCCGCAGACGCTCAATGGCACCAGCGTGATCATCCATCTTTATGTCGCGGATGTGGATGCTGTCGCCGCGCGCGCGGTGCAGCCGGGCGCGAAAATAATCATTCCGGTGCAGAACCAGTTTTATGGCGACCGCACCTGCCGGCTGGCCGATCCGTTCGGTCATGTCTGGATTTTTTCCACGCACATCGAAGACGTGAGCGTGCAGGAGATGCAGGCACGCTTTGATGCGATGATGAAGAGTGGAAGCGGCGCCTGAGCTTGACTCACGCCGCCCAGGACGCGTTGATGCCCCTGCCACAGCCGCGCGATTACGTTCCGTTCTCTGCCGGGCCCTTCCGCATGGCCATGGGCCTTCAGCCGCTCGCGCCGGAACAGTGGCTCGAACTGGACAGCAGCTATCCGCAGGAGCTTTCGCGCAAACAGAGTCTGCTCGCGCAGCAGCACGAAGCCGTATTCGCGGCAGAGCCCGGCAGCGCGTCCGGCGGCGCCGAAGTTCTGGAACTCGTTGCGAGTCATTTGGCGCAGCACCACTCTGAGTTTTTTTCGCGCGACGGATCAGTCGTCAGGAACGCACTCACGGGGGAGACGTGGGAACTCGGCAAGCTGAACTGCCACCCGCTTGAAGCGGCGGCGCGGCTGGTACAGGAAGATCTTTGCCTGATGCAGGAACGCGGCGACGCGTACTGCCTCACGGCGGCGTGCGTCTGTTTTCCGTCGCGCTGGAAGCTGCGTGAAAAGATCGGCGCGCCGATGCGTGAGATTCATGCGCCGGTGCCGTTTTACGAAAAAATCGGCGCGGCCACGGACCGGTTCATGACGCTGCTCACGCCAGACAAGCCGGTGGGGCGCATCAACTGGAGCCTGCATGACAGCCCGGAACTTTTTCAGCCGGTGAAAGCGCCGCCCGCGGCGCCGGGGCCGATCACGGGCGAGAACGCAGGCGAGCGGCTGTGGCTGCGCGCCGAGCGCCAGACGCTGCGGCGCCTGCCAAGCAGCGGTGCGATCCTCTTTACGATTCGCACGTACGTCCGCCCCCTGTCTGATTTCTCATCGCCGCCGCGCGCACAGGATCTGGCCAGCGCGCTGCGGAATCTGCCAACAGAGACCGCCGCCTACAAAAGCGTTCTCGATTGCCGCGAGGCGGCGATCGGGTATCTGGAGCGGCAATGATCGGTGGACGCGGAAGATCTTAGCGTTCGATGTAGCCCGTCTTGATGCGCCGGTCCTTCTCGGACAACGGTTGCAGGCCTTCCGCAATGGCGACATCCGTGACGACGGCTTCAAATAGTTTCATGTACGCGCGGCCGGCCTGCTCGCGCGAAGTGATACTCTGCGGTGCGGAGAAAATAAACATCGAACTGACTCTCCAGTTTTCAGGATCGGTTTCCACGCGCAGCTCAGACCGCCTGATGAGGGCAAGCTCGTCGCCAGTGAGTAGATTTTTATAGCGCGCCCCGAACGATTCGTCCGAGAAATCCAGCGTCAGCGCGCGCTTGCAGTGCGACATGGACTCCGTCGGGAGCTGCTTTTCGAAACTCGCGTCAAACACGCCAACCGTTCGCCGCGCGTTATCGAGAAAAACACCGGACCAGCCCGCGGCGCCGACGAAGAGCACGAAGATCAAAAGCCTGCCAAGTGAATAGCGCCGCACAGAGGTCAGCCAGAGCAGGCCGAATATGCCGGCGACGATCATTAAAAATACTGAAAGCGTAGTCGAGCCTGGCTGAGTCGCGAAGTGTATGACAGCTCCCGACTGCGCCGAAGCAAAACTGTAATGGCAATAGAATTGTGAGTCGAAGGCGCGCTGGCGCAGCGGCAGGAAAAACCCGAAGAGTAAAAAGGCGAGCAATACCGAACAGCCGATGCGTGTGATCAGTGACGGCTTTGCTTCTCTTGATTCCAATGGGCGATTCAAACGAGACACTCGTTGATTATGGAAGACTGATGCAGCCGCGTACGATAAGTGTTTACCATCAGAATGCAAAAGAACCCGCGAACATCGCGGGTTCTTGGCTTGTACTGTTTTCGTCAAGCGAGCTGGCGATTATTTTGCGCCGTTGCGATTTCCACCGCCCGGGCCACCACTGGGCCGGCCGCCGCCTTGTCCGCCGCCTTGGCCACCGCCCTGTCCGCCGCCACCGCCCGGCCGGCCGCCACCCTGGCCGCCATTTCCGCCGCCTTCACCTTCACCGCCGGGTCCGCCCTGGCCCTGGCCGCGGGGAGGCGGCAGCTGAAACTCCTGGAGCGTCACGGAACCGTCGCCGTTTGCATCCATGCGCTTGAAAACTTCTTCTCGGCTGGGCGCGCCCGCAGGCGGTTCATGCGGCGGCTTGTGATTGCTGAACTCTTCAGCGCTGATCTTGCCATCGCTGTTGGTGTCGACCTTCTTGAAAATCTCCTCCTTCGATGGGCGCTGCCGGCCGCCGCCACCGGTCTGGCCGCCGCCACCTTGTCCACCTCCCTGTCCGCCACCCTGTCCGCCGCCCTGCGCACCGCCCGGGCCTCCACCTCCGCCCCCTTTGCCCTGGCCGCCGCCACCACCACCCTGGCCGGCAAAGGCTAGACTGCTCACAAGCAGCAGCGCGAGTGCGGTCATCCAGGAAGCTTTGTTGGATCTGATCATTTTGGCATCCTTTCAAGAGACGCTTTTGATTATTGTCCTGGTATTGTAAACGCAAGCCGGGGAATACTGTACACTTACTTTCTGCGCATTTTCGTAGATTGTGTGTGACGAAACGCCAGCGGCGGCACCTCACCTATGAAGGAGGCCTCTGTGCCTGACGAAGCCAAACTCATTCAGGATGCCGCAGCCGGGTCGGTGGAAGCCTTTTCCGAACTGGTCCTTCTGCACCAGGGACGCGTGCGCGCTTACCTCGGCCGGTACGTGCGTGATGCCGCCACGGCCGATGACCTCGCGCAGGAAGTCTTCCTTGCCGCGTACCGCACGCTGAATACCTACAGCGGCTCGTCCACGCTGGGCGTGTGGCTGATCGGCATCGCGCGCAACCGCGCGCTGACATTCCTGCGCGATGAATCGCGCCGCAAGACGCGCGAATCCGGCCGCTTCGAAGCGCAGATGGTCGAATGGAGGATCGAGCAGGCCGAGGCGCAAGACGAGAAGCTCAGCAACCGCGAAATCACGGCGCTGGAAGCGTGCGTGAAAACGCTTCCCGAGCACAGCAGCAAGCTGGTCAGCGAGTACTATTTCAAGGCGCGCAATCTCGTCGATATCGCAAAGGAGCTCGGCCGCAAAGAGAGCGCCGTGCGCATGAATTTGCTGCGCGTGCGCCACGCGCTGAAAGACTGCATCGAAAACCGCCTGCTTTCGGGAGGCGCGTAGACGATGCGGCTAACTGCTATTCGCCAAGGACGCCAAGGCGCCAAGAACGCCAGGAGATTTGGACAGGAACCTCGGAGCGACTTGCGGCAAAAGTACATTCAAGAAGTCCTCCGTGTCCTCTGTGACCTCCCTGCCTCCGTGTTGCAGTCGTGTTCCGTACGCTTCGCAAGAGGAGGCGCGTAGACGATGGACCGCGACGCGTTGCGCGAGCTCTGGTCACGCCGCCTGCATGGCGAGGCGCTTTCGCCGCCGGATGAAGCGGCGTTGCTGGAGGCGCTTGAGTCCGATCGCGAGCTGCGCGAAGAATTCCTGCGTGACGAACAGCTCGACGGAAGCTTAAGCGCGCTCGGCCGCAGCAGAGAAGACGCGGCCGCTTTTGCGCAGGAGTTCTCGGACCGCATTCGCGTCGAAGGCGATGCCAAGCGTTTTGCCAGCCGCATTCGGCGCAGCGTTCAAGCCGATGTCGTGAAGACCGCGCCGAAAAGCGAGCGGCCCAGCGGGATTTCGTCTCGCACGCGCACGTCGCACCGCTCAATCCGCCTAAAGCCGCGCAAGCGCGCGTGGCTCTGGCCGCTGGCGGCTGCGGCGAGCGTGGCGCTGATCGCGGGCGCGGCCGCATGGAGGTCGCTTCATGCGCCGCCGCCCGAAGTCGCTCAGCCCGCGCAGGGAAACGTCCAGCCGCAGATCGTCGCGCAGATTACCGCGCTGAGCGGCGCGGTCACTATTACAACCCAGACGAGTCTTTCCACCGCGCGCCCCGGTGCCGAAGTCGCTGACGGTAATGGCATCGCGGTTAAGGATGGTGCAAGCGTAACTCTGAAGCTCGCTGACGGTTCGATGCTGGACCTGTCCAGCGCGTCGAACATCGCGCACATTCGCAATGCAGACGGGATCCTGCTCGCCGGGGTTACCGGAACGCTTCGCGCCAAAGCGGCGAAGCAGGCGCCAGGCCAGGCGCTGCGCATCGAAACGGCGAATGCTGAAGTCAGAATTCTCGGCACCGAATTCAAACTCGTCTCGGGCACCAGCGGCGACCGGCTGGAAGTGCGCGAAGGAAGCGTGCGATTCATCCGCAAAGCCGACGGCGCGAGCATCGACGTGGCCGAAGGCACTTATGCCGTAGTCGCGCCGGGCGTGGAGCTGGCCGCAAAGCCGCTCGGCAAACCGCTCGGGCCGGTCGTGAACGTCAACGTGCCGACGGATGCGGTTGCGTATCTGCCCGATGGACAGCGCCTGCTCGCCGGCTGCCACGATGGCGCGCATGTGTGGGATCTTGCCAGCGGCGAGAAAACTCATCTCAAGGGCCACACCGACCGCGTCCGGTCGGTCGCCATTTCGCGGAATAACGAGTTTATCGCGACGGGAAGCTGGGATCACACGGTCAAAATCTGGAACGCGGCGACGCTGAAGGAAACGCACACGCTGCGCGGCCACAAGCATCAGGTCTGGGCCGTGGCGTTTTCGCCGGATGGCCGCACGCTGGCGTCTGCGTCGTTCGACAAAACAATCCGGCTCTGGGATCCGGCTACCGGAAAAGAGAAGCGCAATATCGATCCGGCGATCAGTGAAGTGCTGGCGCTGGCGTACTCGCCGGATGGCAGGTATCTGGCCGCCGGCGGAACGGGATCGATCATCAAGCTCTTCGACGCGAGGACAATGAAAGAGCTCCGCACGCTGCGCGGCCACACAAGCGTGATTCTGTCGCTCGCGTTTTCGCCGGACTCGACGCTTCTGGCCAGCGGCAGCCAGGATAAGACGATCCGGCTGTGGGATGTCGCGAGCGGCCAGACACGCCGGACGCTCAGCGGCCACACAGCTGACGTGCGCGGGCTGGCGTTCGAAGGCACGGGTTCGCGGCTGCTTTCGGCGAGCGTCGATCAGAGCGTGCGGCTATGGAACGTGGCATCCGGCGCGGAGCTGAAAAACTTCAGCGGCCACAGCGGCTGGGTGAGTTCCGTGAGCGTGGCGCCGGGCGGCAGCACCTTCGTCACCAGCAGCTACGACGGCACAATCCGGCAGTGGTGATGCCCAGAGTTCTAATGCTATTGCGGCGAGCGAGGGGACGATAAGCCCTCCAATCAGCAAAGCGCCTCAGCACGCCACCTATCACGATGCCTTACACTATACGCTCATTTTGTTGCATTACGTTTTGACTAAGTCGAGTCCGCCACAGGAATAAAAACTTTCGCGTGTTGCGTTACGTGTTGCGCAACACGCAACTTCTTGTATTGCAAAACCTTCTGGAACAAACCACCGGATTATCTCCAAGTGTCGATACGAGCGGAGGTTATGACGACCAGGGCCTCCGAGTGGCAAGGAGTAGTCGCTTGGCAACTATCAATCTCCGCTCACTCATTCAGATGGCGCACACGCCGTAGTGCTACACATACGACAACGCTGGACGTGTCAGTCTGCACCCGTCTACCTCCCACGTCAGCTTGCGCTCGTTAACCTCGGGTGCCACCCGTCTCGCCGTTTGAGACGGGTGCAGGATGGGCTTAGCATCCTCAGGCGATATGGAACAGTCAACTCCGCACCGCAAGCGCAACAAGAAATACAACACCCCCGGGCACGCTCACTTTCTGACGTTCTCGTGTTACCGCCGCATGGCGTTTCTCACCAACGACACCTGGCGGCAGTGGCTTGCGGAATCAATCCGCGCAAAATGTGATGAGTTTGAATACGGATTGTGGGCGTATGTGTTCATGCCTGAGCACGTTCACCTGCTGCTCAAACCGCACCGCGAGATGTACGATCTGGCCAAATTTGAGCAGCGCTTTAAACTTTCCTTTGCGCGCAAGCTGATTGTTCACTTGTCGCGAGTGAATTCGCCTTTGCTGCAGTCGTTGCGCGTGAAGAACGGCTATCGCGTCTGGCAGGAGGGCGGCGGACACGATCTAAACATCTGGTCGATGAAGAAGGCGATCGAGAAGGCGGAGTATTGTCACGGAAATCCGGTGAAGCGGCGGCTGGTGAAATCAGCAGAGGAATGGCGCTGGTCGAGTTTCCGCTGGCTGGTGCAAGGTAAGCGCGAGGATGCGCCGCTGCGCTTGGATGCCTGGGACGAGACTCTACTGGAAGACTGAGCGCCAAGAACGCACCCGTCCCAACGGCGGGACGGGTGGCACCCGAAATCAAAAGCGCAAGCTGATGTGGGAGCGATAGACGGATGCCACCCGCCAGGTGCTAAAATTGGCAGATTTGAACGAATGGTACAGACCGTTAATGCTTCGAGAACTGCTCAACGACAAACCCAGCGTTCGGTACAAGGTATGCTGAAATGGTAAATGACATGATTTCAATTCAACTTGGAACCTACGCTCAAGGCAAAGACGTTTTTCGGCTATTCGACTTTCTTAAATCTGATAATTGTCGAGTGAGTGCAATTCGTATAATGTCGGAAACTGGAATCATATCGCCAAAAGAACTTCCAACTAAGGTTTTTCCACTTTTTCAAGCAACGTGGAGATTGTCACAATTTGGACACAATCCTCTACTGAAGGACGTTGAGTTCCACCTTCACCTTGAAGTCTCTCCTACGTGTGAGTTATGGCCAACTCTTGAAGGGTCTTTCTCGATAGTGAACTCTAACTTCGATCGCGGATTTAATTCGTTTATTTCTCACAAGATGCGACGCATTAAACTTCTTGGAATAAAGAGTTTCCCTACTTACTTGCGAATTGTTGCTAACGGTCCGCTCGATCTTTCTGGCGCCCGTGCGTTAGTCGAACACGAGTTAAAACCCACCTATCAATTACATCACTTGGGAATCATAAATATCGGTATTTGTCGCGACCTCGAACCAGACTTGGATCATTCAAAAAGATGGTTTCGCCAAATATCCAGCCAGCATGATTTTGTTTTCGGAACGAAATGCGGCATTTGCACCAAGAATTACTTTTCAATTGGCGCTTCACGGAACAACATTTTAGGTACCGAGGGATCGTCCATAAAAGGGGAGATTAGTGCCATAAAAATCGGCGATCGCAAATTCTTTACTATGGGGCAAATTGCAGAGATGGAGCGGAAGAATATTTTGCCACTTGACGAAGGTAGAATATGGTACCCGCTCATAGCGGATCACTACTGCAAGATGTTAAAAGTTCCGTTCTCTTCAATGCTAGCAGCGTCTGGACAAATTGTACTATTTCGTGAACGCGAGGCGCGAATTGAATACAGGTTTAAAAATTTAAGTAAGCATTTGCCGCATTCGCATAGAATCTGGATGGCCCATAAGGAAGAATTCGCTTTGTACTCACAAAAGATTCAAGATTATCTGCGTGGCCACTATTTTAAAACGGTTTTACCATTGAACTGAGGTGTAACGTGTAGACGTGAAGGAGCACGGGGGGGGGAAGAGATTTCGGGGGCGGACTGAGTGTGAATTTGAGCACGATCTGGCAGGGCTGGTTATGGTACGCGCAGTGAGCTGGATGCAGAAGAAGAGTAACGTGCGCCCTGACAAAGAAACCAGTCAACTGATCGCAGTCCTTGCCGCCCTTGGAATGCTGGCCCTCGTCTTTGTCCTGTTCAAGCTCGGCGTCTTCACCGCCCTCGGCCAGATGTTCGTCGCTAAGTCCACGCAGCACTTCCGAGACGTGGGCAAGGACGCATAGAAGCCGCAGACCGTCGTCCTGAAGACCGCGTCTTGTTAGTTCCGGGGACACCATACCCAATGTTTTTATCGAACATCGCGCGAGAGATTGAGTAAGGTGTCCCCCGAACTACCCTGGTGACGTGCCGGGGACGATGCTGTACAAAGGACAGCAATGAGCGCCGGAATCAACGCTGCTTTTCAGTGGACGCCTGTGGGGAGACTGATCGTCTTCACTCTCGCTGCGTCGTCGATCTGGTGCCTGCTGGCTGAATTCTACGGCCTGTGTTCGATGCAGACGTTCACCTTGTACGTTTCAATTCCGGCGCTCACTCTGCTTGGCTTGATTGGAATTCTCGATGCCCGCCTGGGTGACGGCCGGCTCTGGAGAATGCTTGTGTTGAGCGGTATCGTCGGCTTTGCTGCGGCCATTGCCTATGACCTGTTCCGCATCCCGTTCGTCTTTTCCAGCGAGCTGGGAATCAGCGACACCGTGCCGCATCTGCCGCTGTTCAAGGTTTTCCCTCGGTTCGGAGCGATGATTCTTGGCGAGCCGGTTGAGCAGACTTCGTATTCACTGGCCTCGCAAGTGATCGGCTGGACCTACCACTTCAGCAATGGAGTCACGTTCGGCATGATGTACGCGGCCATGATCGGCGATGGAACGAAGCGGCACTGGGGATGGGCGGTGGTCATGGCGGTGGGCTTGGAACTGGCCATGCTGCTCACGCCCTATCCCACTTTTTTCGGAATCAAAGTAGCCGCGACATTCGTCGTCGTCACGCTGGCGGCCCACATGATCTTCGGCGTCAGCATGGGATTGCTTTTCCGCAAACTATCGGTGCGTCTCGGACCGCGGCTTCAGTTGGCGAAGTGAAGCGGTTCGGGGTGAGTTCCACGCTCGTTCGCGAAGCCAACCCTGAGACACTTTTAAGATTTCAATGCCGTGCCGCGATACGTGTAGCCCCACAGGCGCGGCGTCTTTGGCAGGTAGAATTTCTCGCATCTTTGAATCGCTAATGGCGAGTCGCTCACGAGCCGTTCCATGTCGCGATTGAGATGGCAGCCACCGGCGAGGGCTTTCTGCATCCCGTTAAGACGGTTCTGCCAGCGCGCCAGAGAAGGCGAGAGACCGTGTGCGGTCGAAATAATTTCGGCTAAGATTACAGCTCAGTATCCGTAGGAGAGATAAGACTTGTTTCGACCGCGAATACATTTAATATCCATCATTCTTATGCCAGTTCTGGCTGGAATTTTAATGTGGCTCAACTTTAGCTTAACAGTAACATCCCGCGGACAGAGAGATAGCTCGAAAGGGATCATCGAGTTAGCTCTGATAGAGCAGGGCTGGCCAACAACATTTAGACGCGGCGTGACGGAATGCCAACTGGGAAGTAGGGATACAAAAGTCGCATTTGGTCCGGTGATGCTCCTAGAAGTAGCGTTTAACTTATTTTTTGGGTTTTGCACCATCATTATTGCTATTACTTTAATAGAACTTATAACACAGAAACCACAGAGTCTTCGAAAAGGCTAGTATTGACATAGAAGTCTTTACCTAGAAAAACTTCCGCTAACTGGAAGCACGTTTTTCTTCTATCGCAGCCTACTTTTTAGTCCGGCATCGCGACCGCAGCGGGAAAGGTATGAAGAAGGATGCCGGGGAAGGAGATTTGGGCGGCGGACTGAACGTTACGACTCCCTTTTCGGGAGAGAACTTACCCGTGCGCCGTGACAAAAAACCCGTCAACTGATCGCAGCCGGTGCCGCCCTTATGATGCTGGCCCTCGTCTTCGTCCTGTTCAAGCTCGGCGTCTTCACCGCCCTCGGCCAGATGTTCGTCGCTCAGTCCACGCAGCACTTCCGAGACATGGGCAAGGCCGCAGAGAAGCCGCAGACCGTCGTCCTGAACTCCGGCGAGCGCATCGGCCTGCAGGATGGTGAACGGAGAGAGTTGAAAGAGACCGAACGATAGTTGCTGAAGGTGGGTTGTGCCAGGTAACCACTTTTATCTGCCAATTTTTAATGCCGCGCCGCGATAGGTGTAGCCCCACAGGCGCGGCGTCTTTGGCAGGTAGAATTTCTCGCATCTTTGAATCGCTAATGGCGAGTCGCTCACGAGCCGTTCCATGTCGCGATTGAGATGGCAGCCACCGGCGAGGGCTTTCTGCATGCCGTTAAGACGGTTCTGCCAGCGCGCCAGAGAAGGCTCGGGCGAGAGACCGTGTTCGACGAAAAGGAATTTTCCACCGGGCTTCAGGACCCGGGTGAATTTCGCGCAGTGCCTGCTCGACGTTCGGAATGCTGCACAGCGTCCACGTGCTCACGACGGCATCGTAGGTACTTTCCGGGAGAGGTAGCGGCGCGCCGGCATCGAGCGGCAGCGTTTTGACCTGAATGCCAGATTCGCGCACGCGCTTCTCGGCTTTCCTGCTGAGTCTGCCATTGGGCTCGATGACGGTGAGCTCGCTGATGTCTTCAGGATAGAACGGAACGTTTCTCCCCGTTCCAAATCCGACTTCCAGAACAGAACCGTGAACCGTGGGGATCAGGATACGGCGCTGCTCGGTTAAGACCTCGGCCGACATGGCCAGGTCAAGCAGCCACGGAAAAACGTAAGAATAGTAGAGGCCCATCTCACCTCTTCGGCTTCAACCACTTTCACAAAGCGTATCATAGAAACAGCACCAGCTCAGGTAATTGTTCTGCCAACTTGTTTCCAGCTCTCCTCTTATATCCGTAGTGACGAATCCAATTGCCGCCCGCAAGCGGCCATACGGACTTAATGCACTCGTGCAGAAAATATTTTCTAAAGCACGTGTGACGCACGCGTTCCAGCGGCACCCCACTATCGACAAAGGGCTCCGATCTCACGCGAGGAAACCGCCATGCTGCGCAACCTGTCCGCCTCAGCCGCCTGCCTCCTTATCGTCCTCACCGCCAGCGCGAATGCCGTCGAACGCGCGCATCCGTACCTGTACTTCAGCGCCAGTGAGATCGCCGGCATGCGCACCAGATTCCAGGCGGCACCGTACGCAACCAAGCGCACGACGCTGATCAACAACGCCAACGCCGAGCTCTCCAGTTCGGTCAGCAGCGGCACGTTCGATATTCCGCGCACGCGCCGCGCGCTGGGAATTACGGGGCTCTGCGCGTTCGCTTACGTCGTCACCGGCGATGTGAAGTATGCCACTCGCGCAAAGCAGGAAGTCGACGGGCTGATGTCCGCCTCGTCGTGGACGAGCGTCCAATTCCTGGCCACCGGCGAAGCCTGTACGGCCGCGGCGCTCTACTATGACTGGTGCTACGACACGATGACCGAAACGCAGCGCGCGACCTTCCGCACGCAGCTTCTGGACAAGGGCATCCGGCCGTACATCAACGCCGTCAACACCAATGCGTGGTGGGCGAACAATTATGTCAGCAACTGGTCAGGCGTCGTGAATGGCGGATGCGGCCTGGCGGCGCTGGCCATCTACGACACGCACGCCGACGCGCAGACGGCGGTGAACCTGGCCTGGACGAAGATCCCCACCTTTCTCACCGGCTTGCATGAAATGGACGGCGGCAGCCACGAAGGCGTGATGTACTACACCTACGGCGCGCAGTTCGGCTACTACTTCACCACGGCCGCTTCACGCTTCTTCGGCAACGACAAGGGCCTCTTCGCGGACGCGACCAGCAAGTTTGCCGGCTACTGGAGCGTCTACATGCAGGGCACGGACAACCGCTATGCCAACTTCAACAATATGGATGAATCTACTTTTGAAAACTTCCCGCCCGCGAATTACGAAGGCGGCCCCAACAGCGGGCTTGCCGCTCTGTTCGAATCCAAAGTAAGCGGCGGCGATCAGCTCCTGACCTGGGCGGCGGACGTTGGCGGCGACAGCTGGTACTGGAAGTCGAGCTCGCCTTTCTGGTTCCTGTGGCGTCGCAACGCGCCCTCCGTCACGAAGCCGACTCTCGACACGACGACGCTGTTCCGCGGATCGGGACAGGCCATCTGGCGCTCGCCGTCGTTGTGGTTCGCGCTGAACGGCGGCTGGACGAGCAATCAGTCGCATTACAACCGCGACCTGGGAACGTTCGTGCTCAACTACAACAACGAGCGGCTCGTGTGTGATCACGGGTACGGCGAAACCGATTCCGCGCAGCACTCGACTATCGTCCTCAATGGCACCGGCCAGCTCCAGAACGTCGAAGGCAGCTATAAGCGTTTCGGCACAGGCAGCAATTTCCGCTACCTCGCGGTTGATCTGTCGACCTGCTACGGCTCAGGACTGACAAAATTTCTGCGCCACGCGGTGATGGTCAACGACAGCTACATCGTGCTACTCGACGACCTGAGCGGCCCCGGCACGCCGGACTTTGAATGGCGGCTGCAGACGCGCGGCACCGTCAGCGCCGTCGCCGCCGAGAAGCGCGCGACGATCAGCCGGTCAAACAAGCTCCACGTCGTTGCCGCCGCGCCATCGGATGCCGCAGTATCGATGGGAACGCTGAGCATCGATAATAACTCAGTCACGCGGCAGTTCGTGAAGATCCGCCCGGGCGTCAAACGCGCCAATGAAACGTTCGTGACCGTGCTTTATCCTACGGGCTCAACGGGAACAAACCCGACCGCGAGCTTTAACACAACGAACGGTACGCTGAGCGTCGTTCGCAGCGGCGGCACGGACTCGATCGTGTTCACCAAAGACGCGAGCGGCAAATGGTTTCTCAGCAGCGTCAATGGTGTGAGCGCCGCCGCGGTCGGCGATGGTTCGCAGCGCACGCTCACCCCATTCCGCGGCACGGCCCCCGCGAAAGTCGCCACGCCCACGATTTCACCTAACGGCGGCTCGTTCACGGGTTCGACTTCGGTGACGCTCGCCTGCGCGACCACAGGCGCGACGATCCGCTATACGCTCGATGGCAGCACGCCTTCGGCAACGTCCACGGCGTACACTGCCGCGCTGACGATCAGCTCAAGTGCCACACTCAAGGCGCGCGCCTTCAAGTCCGGTATGACCGACAGCGACACCGCCAGTGCCGCCTTCACGATTACCGCTCCTGCGAAGGTCGCTACGCCCACGATTTCGCCTAACGGCGGCTCGTTCACGGGTTCAACGTCGGTGACGCTCGCCTGCGCGACCACTGGCGCGACGATCCGCTACACGCTCGATGGCAGCACGCCTTCGGCGACTTCCACCGCGTACACGGCCGCACTGACGATTAGCTCAAGTGCCACACTCAAAGCACGCGCCTTCAAGTCCGGCATGACCGACAGCGACACCGCCAGCGCCGCCTTCACGATTACCGCTCCGCCGCCGGCGCAGTCTGTCGCCAGCTTCACGCTGGTGAATGCGGAGACGGGGCAGCCGATCAGCGGGTTTGATCCGCTTCCGAACAACGCGACGCTGGATCTTTCGGCGCTGCCAACGCGCAAGCTGAACATCCGCGCCAATACCTCGCCGGCGACGGTCGGAAGCGTCGGCTTCAACCTGGACGGCAACGCGAATTATCACACGGAAAATGTCGCGCCTTACTTCCTGGCTGGAGACACCGGAAGCTGGACGCCGGCCGTCGGCTCCCACACGCTGAGCGCCACGCCGTACACGTCCTCATCTCGTGGCGGAACGGCCGGCACGACTCTTTCGATCTCCTTCAAAGTCGTCGACCCGCTGCTCGTCTCGATTACGGCGGTTTCTTCAGGCAAGACGTACCTGATGGGCGTGGCGCAGGTCGGCGCGCTACAGTACATCGATCGAAGCTATACAATAAATTCGCTGAGCACGCAGCTCAGCGGCGGTCTGCTCATACGGCAGGCCAATGACGACAAGCTGCTCACTACGACATCGCACCTCTCCTTCACGGTGAACCAGGCCGCGATCGTTTATGTCTGCTATGACAAACGGGCGACCGTGCTGCCGCAGTGGCTCAACGACGGAACCTGGACGCTGACGACGCTGGCGATCTCGACGACCGATGCGGCCGCATCGCCGATGAAAGTGTTTTCGAAAACCGTCGCCGCCGGAAGCGTGACGCTCGGCGCAAACATGCAGCCGCCCGCGTCCGGCGCGCAGACCAGCTACATTCCGATTATTCAGCCGGCGTCGGGCGGCGCTGCGCGCGACTCGCGCGTGCGTTCTCCGGAGCAGTGGAAACACGATGGCGACAGCGACGGCGACGGTCTGCTGGACCATTACGAGCTCGGCATTGGGCTGCTGCCGCACTCAGTGGACACCGACGGCAACGGCATCACCGATGAAGACGAAGCGGTCTCCGGAAGCACGGATACGCACTTCCATCGCCAGCACGGCCTGGGCAATGGCAACGGGCCGAACAATCCACCGGCTCCGCCTGTCGAGCCTCCCGGCGGCGGCGAAACGGTTACCCCCGGCGGCGAAACAGTCATTCCCGGCGGCGAACCGCTTGCGCCGAAGCGCCTGCGCATCACGAAGCTGACGGGCTCGGTGAATTTCGCAGCGTCAGGACGCGATTCGCTGCTCGTCGCCGGAACGATTCCGGAAGTGGCGTCCGGCTTCGCGCCCGCGGGCGTAACGATCGCCGTCGACATCGGCGGCGCGACCGCCACGTTTACGCTCGATTCAAAAGGCCGCGCGCGTTCAGCGTCTGGGTTGGTGGCGCTGAAGATCAAGGGCACTCGTGATCCACAGAGTGGCAAGATGGTCTTCGCCGGCGGCGATGTTCCTTTCTCGCTGAAACTCTCACGCGGAAACTTCGCCGCTGCCTGGAGCGACGAAGGCGTCATCTCGGCCGACGCACAGAAGACGGCGACGGACTTCGCCGTCACGCTGCGCCTGGGCAGCACACCGTATGCTGAGAATGTGACCGCGGCGTATTCGGCGAAGATCGGAAAAGCGGGACGATTCACGAAATAAAAAGCAGGTCGCGCGAACTGATCAACGCACTGATTACATGTGTCAACACTGCCGCAGCGCCTTTCCGCTGCGGCACTGTCTTAGACAACGCGCCTCCAATCTCCTCACCTCCGTCCGCTCCTGCCAGCCTCTTCTATTGGCATTCAATTCGTCACAGTTCACATGTGCGCCGCTGACTTTTTTCCGCGCGGCGGAACTATAAGCAGACTCAGCTAAAAAGAAGAACCGTATGCCTTTTCAAAACCAAAAAACTTCGCTTAAGCGTTTGTTCAAACAGACTCTCGCCTTTTGCATTCTGTCGCTCGGTATCTTTTTTCAGAGCGGCACCGCAGCCGGAACGCCGGCCGATCCGAGTTTCACTGACACGCTGGTGGTCGCCGACGCCGCGAAGCTTGGGAACGTTCCATCCACGGTGAACAACGGCATCACCTGCATGGCCTGGGCGCCTGACGGTTCGAATCGCTTGTATGTAACCATCAAGGCGCGCGCGAATGCCACGGCGGTAATCCAGGTCATCCGCAATGGCGTGATCCAGAGCGTTCCGTTCTACACGTTTTCGAACGTGGAGAGCAGCAACTCGTGCGGGCTGCAGAGCCTGGTTTTTCATCCCGATTATGCGTCGGGCACGCGGCAGCTCTTCTGTTACGTGACCGTGTCAACCAGCGAGCAGCGCATTCTTCGCTTAACGGAAACGGTCGACGCCAATGGAAATTACGTCGCCAGCGGCGCGCCAGTAACGGTCATAAAAAATATTCCCAGCTCGGGGCTGGTTCATAACGGAGGGGGCCTGGCAATCGGGCCGGACCATAACGGCAACGGCCGTTATCTGTATTGGGCCTGCGGAAACCTCAGCGCGAGCGTGGAACTCGGCGAGCGGCTCGATAACAGTACGCTCGCGAGCAAGATCGGGCGCTCAAATCTGGATGGTTCGATTCCTTCTGACGGCTTCAATGCATCCGGCTACATCTGGGCCTACGGCTATACCAGTCCTTTTACGATGGCCGTTCAGCCCAGCACCGGAAAACTGTGGGTGAACGCGGTCGGTGTTCAATACGATCAGATTTTTCTGCCGACGCCCGGTTCCTGGGCGGGCGATAATGACTTCGAGAACGGCGCCAATCCGAACGACAACACACTCGCCAGCCGGCAGATTACGCCGATCGTAAAATACCGGCCCAGCGGCACCGACACGCGCACGCTCAGTTCCTCCAGCCGCACAAACAACGTCTCCACCTTCACGACGACGGCGCGGCATGGCTTCCGCAAAGGTGAAAAGATCACCATCAGCGGCGTCTCGCCGGCGTCATTCAATGGAACCGTCTACGTCCTCAGCACCCCCAGCGACACAACTTTCACCGCGGCGCAATCAGGAGCGAATGGAAACGGCAGCGGCGGAAGCGCGGCAACGCAGAATCTGGGCAACTGCATCACTGGCGGCGCATTCTGCACAGGTACCGCCTGGCCGGCAGCCTACCAGGGCAACTTCTTCTTCGGCGACTACGGCTCGGGCCGCATCGTCCGCGTGCAGCTCAATGCAGACAACTCCGTCAAGCAGGTCGATACATTTCTCACCGGTGGCGGCCGAATTACCGATGTGACCTTCGGCCCTGACGGCAATCTCTACTACGGCGTAATCGACACCGGAACAATCCGCAAAGTCGTGTACAACGCCCTGACGATCACCAACTCCTCGCCGCTGCCGGCCACTACCGTGGGCGCGCCTTACTCTCAGACTCTTGCGGTTTCAGGCGGAAGCGCGCCCTATTCCTGGTCGCTGGCAAGCGGCGCATTGCCCGCAGGTCTAACGCTCAACGCGGGCACCGGTGTCCTCAGCGGCACGCCGTCAGCCGGTGGAACGTTCAGCTTCAGTGTGAAAGTCATCGATGGTGCGGGACTGACCGGCCAGAAAGACTTTGTTTTGACCGTCAATGCCACGCCGTCGATTACGACCTCCACGCTTCCTGCTGGCAACGTGGGCGTGATTTACAACCAGACTCTCGCGAGCACAGGGGGCACCGCGCCGCTGAGCTGGTCGGTGAGCTCCGGTTCGCTGCCGGCAGGCTTGACTCTGAATGAAGCCAGCGGCCAGATCACCGGCACGCCCACAGCACCCGGCACTTCTTCATTTCAGATCAGGCTTGTCGATGCAGCGAATTCCAGCAGCGCGCGGCAGCTCTCAATCAGCGTCGCACAGGGCGACTCGGCGCCACAGATCGTTTCTTCGCCTGTTACCTCGGCGAACATCGGCACGCCGTACACCTACGCAGTAACGGTCAGCGGCTATCCGGAGTCCACTTTCTCTCTCTCAAGCGCTCCAGCGGGCATGACTATCAACGCCGGCACGGGCGTCATCTCGTGGACGCCGGCAGCGAAAGGCACGTTTGCCGTAACTGTCAATGCTAGCAATGGAGTTTCTCCCTCAGCGAGCCAGAACTATTCGGTCACGGTGACCGACTACGGATTGCATGGCAGACCCCTGGCCGGCGCCGACCTGGGCCTGAATATCAATGCACTGCCGGCGACACTCAGTGCCACCGGAGTCTTCACGAACGTGTCAAATCTTTCGCCGGCCCCGATGCTGATTCCGTACGGCGTAAACGCGCCTCTGTGGTCGGACAATGCAACGAAGCAGCGCTGGATTTCAGTGCCCAACGATGGCGCGCCATACGGAGCCGACGAGACGATCAATTTTGCCGCGACAGGTGAATGGACATTCCCCGCCGGCAGCGTGCTGGTGAAGCACTTTGAAATCAATACGGATGAGCGCAATGCCGCCATCAAGAGGCGCCTGGAGACGCGACTGCTGTTTGTGCGCGCCGACAGCAGCGTTTTCGGAGTCACCTACAAGTGGCGCCAGGACGGCAGTGATGCCGATCTGCTCCCCGATGGTGCCGACGACATTCTGACGATCATTGATGCGAGCGGCAACCCCCGCACACAAAGCTGGCATTATCCCAGCCGAAACGAATGCCTGCAGTGTCACACACAGAACGCCGGCGGCGTGCTGGGCGTGAAAACGCGTCAGTTGAACGGAATGTTCACGTATGCATCCACGGGCGTTACAGACAACCAGCTCCGCACGTGGAATCACCTGAATCTGTTCAGCGCGGCTCTGAACGAAGCAACAATTCCAACTTATGCGAAGCTCTCGCCGCTGACCGACAGCACCGCTCCCGTTGAGCAGCGTGTGCGTTCCTACGTGGATGCAAACTGTTCGCAGTGCCACCGTCCGGGGGGATCGCCGGCGCTCTTTGATGCGCGCTTCGACGTGCCCATTGGCAGCCAGGGGCTCATCAATGGAACAGTGGAGAATGATCTGGGCATCAGCGGCGCGAAAGTGGTAACGCCGCAGGATTTCGCGCGCTCTATCCTGCTCCACCGGACCGACACGACAGCGCCGGCCACGCGCATGCCGCCGCTGGGCCGGAGTGTCATCGATACTCAGGCCGTCGCGGCGATTAAGGAGTGGATCGACGGGCTGCCCGCCGGCACGGGATTGTATGGCACGTACCACGACAACCGTGATTTCACCGGTGCCACGGCAACGCGCATCGATCCGCAAGTCAGCTTCAACTGGGGAACCAATTCGCCGATTGCCGGAATTGGCGCCGATACGTTCAGCGTGCGCTGGACCGGCTATGTCCATCCGCAGTATTCGCAAACCTACACGTTTTATACGCGCAGTGATGACGGTGCCCGGCTGTGGGTCAATGGGCAGCTGCTGATCGATAAATGGGTCAACCAGGGATTCACAGAATGGAGCGGATCGATCGCGCTCACCGCGGGAAGAAAAGTCGAACTGGTCTTTGAATATTACGAGAACGGCGGGTCCGCTGCGGCGCAGCTGCTGTGGAGCAGCCCGTCAACGCCCAAGGCCATCATTCCGCAAAGCCTGCTCACAGCCGTAGGTCCGCCCTCTTCTCCCGCGAACCTGCTCGCCGGCGCCGTTTCAAGCACACAGATCAACCTGAGCTGGCTTGATACTTCAACCGGCGAGCGCGGATATGAAATCGAGCGCAGCCTCGACGGCACTGCGTGGACGCCGCTTGTCTCGACCGCCGCCAATGCCACGAACTACAGTGATACGAATCTGCAGCCAGGAACAACGTACCATTACCGAGTTCGAACAGTGAGTTTCACGGGCGCGTCCGCCTACGCCGGTCCGGTCAGTGCCACAACGAACGCGTCGCAGCCTCCTCAACCGCCGGCGGCGCCGTCGTCACTGATCGCGGTGGCAGCGTCCGAGTCGCGCATCGATCTGAACTGGACGGATAACGCATCGGACGAAACAGGTTTCGAAATAGAGCGCAGCCTCGATGGCAACGGCTGGTCGCTAATTGCCAGTCCGTCCGCAAACACCCTGTCGCATGCCGACATGGGGCTGCAGGAAGCCACCACTTATTATTACGTTGTGCGCGCAGTCAACGGCACTGCGAAGTCGGACTTCGCCAGCGCGAGCGCCACAACGATGAGCAGCAGCGGCGGCTTTCCAGCAGGCGGCGTGAAGATCAATTTCCAGCCGGCCGCGGCAGCGATTCCCGCGGGCTACCAGCCTGATGGCGGAGTGCTTTTCGGCGATCGGGGCAATGGGCTGAGCTACGGCTGGAGCGTCAACAACTCGTCGACCGCGCGCGACCGGAATTCGTCATCGTCTCCCGACCAGCGCTACGACACGTTGCAGCACATGCAGGTGATCGCCGGTGCGTTCTGGGAACTTGCCGTGCCGAACGGCGACTACACGGTGCGGATCGTCGCCGGCGATCCCAGCAACATCGACAGCATTTACAAGATCTCCGCTGAAGGCGTGCTCATCGTGAACGCAACACCGACCACCACTCAGCGCTGGGTGGACGCGACCGGAACGGTCAGCGTAAGCGACGGCAAGCTGACGATCGCAAACGCCGCCGGCGCGAGAAACAACAAGATCTGCTTTGCCGAAATCACGAGCGTCGCAGCCGCCAGCAGAGGCGCGGTTGCTGCCGCAGGAGACGTGCCTGCTCCCGAGTTTGTGCCGGCGACCGCAGCGTCGCTGTCCATCAACATGAGCTCGGCGACGCGGCAGGCCGTGCGCCTGCGGCTCGAGATTCCGTTCGCGGACGGGCACGCTGATTGGGAGGGGCAGACGATCGGCGTGGATGTTGCCGGAGCGGCGAAGACCTTCGTGCTGAACGCGCGCGGGCGATCGGCCGATCGCGACGGCCGCTGCAACGTGCGGCGCAATCCAAAAAGCGGACTGACCGTCGTTTCGATCGTGCTCGCCGGGTCCTTTGCGCAGGAATTCTCTGATGCAGGCATGAAACGCAAAGCAGCCAGAACAGTGAGCGTGCCGTATTCAGTTCGTGCTTTTGGCCAGGATTACGGCGGTGAAGCGATTCTGAAGATGTCAGGCCACGCCGCGCGCATGAAGAATTGAGGGCCGGGCGATCCCACTCGCCCAGCCCGGCTGCTGCTTACTTCTTGAAGCGTCCAGCGCGCGAAGCCTGACCCGTGTACTTGCCGTTGACCGTCGAGGTATAGACCTTGCCGCCGAACGACAGGTCGACCACGACCGCGAGATTATCCATCTTCGTATTGGCGGCCGGATCGATGCCTTCATCGAGCCACTCATCGGCGAAATCGCCCACCAGTTTCGCCTTGAACGGAACGTCACCGCCGGCGAAGTCCACTGTGCGCGTCGCGGCATTGCGCTTGCCCTTCAGCTTCAGCTGAACACTGCCCGCCGCTGTCCGGGCCTTGCCGCGCGCATCCAGCGTGAACGTTCCGACCGCGCCACCGACATTCAGCATGATTGTCATGCCGGCAGTTTTGGTATTCGCGGGCACATTAGGGATGACGCCTGAGACGCTGCAGCTGTCTTTGCCGGTCTGATTGAATTTCGCCATCAGGCCAAGTCTGCTGACTGTCATGGGCAGCTTCTGGACCGAGCCCGCGTTGAACGGATCGGTGCCCGAGGATGTCTCCGTGCCGTCGTCGACGCCATCGTTGTCGTCGTCGGTGTCCAGGTCATCGGCAATGCCGTCGGCGTCAAAGTCGCCGGGGCCGCCGGGGCGGGAGTTCGGGTTGTGCGGATTGGTGCCGGCGAGCGCTTCATCCAGATCGCTGACGCCGTCGGCGTCTGAATCAACACCCGGAGGAGGCAGCCCGCCGCCGGTGGCCAGCACGTTCAGGCTCAAGCTGCCCGTGACGCTTTCACCGTTTCCGGAGGCGCTCACAGTTACCTGGTAGACGCCGGCCGCGGAATACGTGTGGCTCGTCGATGCGCCGCTCGCCGTGCTGCCGTCACCGAAATCCCAGATCCAATCCAGGCCGCTGGCATTCGCCGCACAGCTGAACTGCACGGGAACTCCCGCGATCGCCGGGTCGCTCGCCGTCGGGCCGCTGACGATCGCCAGTGCCGCGCGCACATTCACCGTCAGAACCGTGGGATCGGAACTTTCCGTACCATCGCTGACGGAGAAGTTCAGGCTTTCACTGCCGGCCGCGCCACTGGGCGTAAAGGTGAAGTTTCCAGTCTGCGGATCGATGCTCACCGTGCCCAGAGTACTGCTGGTCAGCAGCGTGTAGGTCAGCGCGTCGCCATCGGCGTCGCTTGCGGCAAGCGTACCCGTGACCGCCGTGGTGCTGAGGGTGGACACCTGCGCCGAGTTCGCCACAGGTTTGCTGTTCAAGATTGAGACGGTGACTGTCGCCACGTTGGAGAACGCTGTGCCGTCGGAAGCTTTGAAGGTGAAGGTGTCGGTTCCGCGTGCGTTGGGATTCGGCGTGTAGGTGAATGCGCCCGTCGCGGCATTCGTAATCGTCGCGCTCCCCAGGGTTCCATTGGCCACAAGCGAGAAAGTTAACGCGTCACCATCGGAATCCGTCGCATTCAGTTTTCCGCTGACGGCAGTGTTCTTTTTCGTTGTTACCGATCCGTTCTGTGCGACCGGCGCCGTATTGTCGTCATTGGTGATGGTGTAGGTGTGCGCCGCCGCAGTCCCAAGATCGGCATTCACCGGCGCCGACAGGGTAACTTCGATCGTTTCATCCGGCTCTTTGATGGCGTCATTCACGACCGCGACAGCAATCGACTGAGTCGTTTCGCCTGGATTGAACGTCAGTGTTCCGCTCGCCAAAGTGTAATCGGCGCCCGCGCCCGATGCGGTTCCGCCCGTCACTGCATACTGGACACTGACCACCTGGCCGGACGGCGCGCTGAGGGTCACGTCAAAATTCACCGCTGCGGTCGACTCGGCACCGTTCGACGCGCTGGAGCTGAACGCGACGGCCGGCAGCGCGTCGTCATCGTTGATCGTGTACGTGTGAACAGTGTTGGTACCCAGCGTCGCATTAACGGGTGTGCTCAGTGTTACTTCGATGGTTTCGGCAGCTTCACTCAGCGTGTCGTTGATGATCGCGATGGCAATCTGTTTACTGGTCTGGCCAGCGGTAAAGGACAGCGTGCCGCTCGCGAGCGTGAAATCCGTGCCGCCGCCTGTCGCAGAGCCGCCTGTCACCGCGTAGTTCACGGACACAGTCTGTGATGAGGCATTGCTCAATGTCACGGCAAGGTTTGCGGGAGTCGCCGCTTCGCCTCCGTTGGAGGCTGCGGCACTGAACGCAACCGTGGGCGTATCGTTGGCGAGGATCGTGTAGGTATGGACAGTGTTGGTGCCGAGGGTCGCATTCAATGGACTGCTGAGGGTGACTTGAATCGTTTCGTTCAGCTCGCCGAGTGTGTCGTTCACAATTGCAATCGAAACATTCTTGCTCGTCTCTCCGGCGTTGAACGTCAGCGTGCCGCTGGCGAGCGTGTAATCCGTGCCGCCGCCGGTCGCAGTTCCTCCCGTCACGGCGTAGTTGACGCTCACGCTCTGCGTCGACGCGACGCTCAGTGTGACAGCCAGGTTCGCCGGCGTCGTCGCTTCACTGCCATTCGAGGACGCTGCGCTGAAGGCAACGCTCGGGGCATCGTTATCGTTGATCGTGTAGGTGTGAACAGTGTTCGTTCCCAGCGCAGCGTTCACGGGGCTGCTGAGGGTGACCTGTATCGTCTCATTCGCTTCGGGAATCGTGTCGTTCACGACAGCGATCGCGATGTTCTTGCTCGTCTCGCCAGCATTGAACGTCAGCGTCCCGCTGGCCAGCGTGTAATCTGTGCCGCCGCCGGTCGCAGTTCCGCCAGTCACAGCATAGTTCACGCTCACGCTCTGTGTTGACGCAACGCTCAGTGTGACGGCCAGGTTCGCCGGCGTCGTCGCTTCGCTGCCATTTGAGGACGCTGCGCTGAACGCAACGCTTGGCGCGTCGTTGTCGTTGATT
>DASPJR010000024.1:0-31350 GCA_035628505.1 Planctomycetota bacterium
TGCGCATGAGCTTTTCGTACGTGGTCACCAGGCGCTTGCCTTTGGCAACAATGCTGATGGTGATGCGGCCCGGCCGGCCTTCTGCCGGATTGGCTGCGAGCAGCACCAGGTCGCCTTCCTTCGTCAGTTCGCCCGAGTAGGTTTCCTTGGCCTTCGTTCCAGCGGCAGTGCCAGTGAAAGTGTAGGTGCCGGCCTTGTCGCCAGGCTCAAAGCGGCCTGCGGTAAAGAATTTTCCATTGGGAGCGCTGAAGACGATGGCCATCCGGGAACCTTTGAAGTCATAGCCCCATTCGGATTCCTCGCCCCAGGCATCCTTCACACCAGCGCCGCCGCGGCCTGCACCGACCCCCTTCCAGTCGCCAACGAACGCCTGAATCGGCGCCAGCGCCTTCTTGTCGGCTTCACGCTTTTCATCCGTCGGCTTGGCGTCCGCAGCAGGGAGCACGTGCGTCCCCAGAAGCAGAAGGGAAAGAAGCAGTGTAGGAGCAAGGCGGTTACGCATGTGTGGATCCTCAAAATGTTGTTCCCGCAAAGCATTGGACTTCAAAAGAGAGGACGTTGCGGACAAGGCAATATTTGACGCTTTGTTGAACGGAATTCAAGGTACTCAAAAAAGAAACCGCCGGCATGAACGCCGGCGGTTTTGAGGATGTCAGGAAAGACTCGGCTTAATCAATGACCGTAAATTTGTAGCGGCCGCGATAGATTGATCCAAGCTTCGAGAGGTGTTCGATCGTGAAGGTGTGCACACCCTTCTCGATGGCCTGCCCGCTCATCCGCAGGTTGGCGATACGAGGTTTCTTGCCTGCATTGCCTGAGACAACTGCAGACTTGAAGCGTTCGCGTTCGCCGAAGACCTTGGGTTTTGAAAGGTTGAACCGGTATTTGCCCTTCTTTACGCTTAGCCGAACGGTTCCAAGGTCAACGATGTGATCGAGAATTTCGACCTGGAACGTGGCCTGCTGAGTGTGGAATGGACCATCGCTGAAGGTGACGGTCACCGTATAGAATCCAGGCGCTCCGAACACGTGAGAGATGCTGGGGCCGCCGACGACGGTCGTGCCATCACCGAAATTCCAGATGTAACCCAGCGGATCGCCCGTGGGGTCGCTGACGCCTACAGTAAAGGTCGTCAGTTCGCCGGCACCGACCGTTTCGGGAGAACTGGCAACCGGAGAGGCTACTGCAGGCGCGGAGTTCGAGATGCCCCAGACGATCGAATCGATGTTGTTAGTCTCGACCAGTTCGCTGACGGTGTTGCTGGAATCAACGAAGAACCAGGCTCGGCCGCCGCGCGGCGCGTTCTGGTTGGGAAGGATGAACGACAGATCATTACTGGCGCCCGACGCCAGGCCGGCTGAATCCGTCACGGTCGTGGCAGTGTCGGCTGTGCCAGGTGACGAGAACAGGCTCGAATAGAAGGAGGTCGAAAATGCGCCGGAATCCAGGTTGCCCTGGTTTTTAATCGTAACGGTGAACTGTGCATTCGTGCCGGGATTGGGCTCAACCTTGGTGATAGACGTAATCACCAGATCAACACCGCGCGTCAGGACACTGACGTTTTTGAAGTACCAGTTGTTGGCTTCGTCGGATTCAAGCACGGCATACTTGGAATCGACGAACGCAGCCATCGTGTACACGCCGGGCTTTCCGTAAAACAGTCCCGCCACCGATATGTCTTTAAACGTGCCTGCTTTCAGACCGCCTGAAACAACCTGGGTCTGATTAGCCTGGGTATCATCGGGGAGGGTGCTCGACTGATTCAGGAATACGGCGAGCGTGAAATCGCCCGCGTCGGTCTGGCCGTTGTTGTACACGCGGATCTTGCAGCTGAACGGCTCGTTGGCCAGCAGCGGCGGGTTATCAAAGAGAATGTCGGTGACAATCAGCTCGGCCTGCGTCGGCGGCGGAGGAGGCGGCGGAGGAGGAGGCGTAACCGGTCCGCCGGCGCTGGTGCCGTTGATCTTCAGGGACCAGCTCAAGAGAGTGCCAGTGTCACTGCTCGCTTCGTCGCTGACCGTCAACGTCCACGTGCCGTTCGGATTCTCGCCCCAGCAGGCAACACTGGTGAAGGTGAAATTCAGGTTTGTGCTGCCGTCACCACTACGCCTGCCGATGTCTGAAATCGTACCGGAGGGCGAGCGCAGTTGGATGTGAAGGTCGCCGCGGTACTGGTGCTGAATATCAACGGTGAGCTCGACCGTTTCAGTTTTGAAATCCGTGGGTCCGGAGACGTTGACCGTCCGCGAGATGCCGGTCAAGTTGTTGTCAGGAATTGGAGTGGTGACGGCTTCGAAACCGGTCAGCGGAGTGGCCAGTGCGGAAACAAGTGTCCAGGTCTGTGCCAGATTTGTGGCGGCTGTCGCATCAATTCGGCCAAAGCCATACTTGTGATTGAAGTGCTTGCCGGCGCCATTGTTGACCCAGCCAGTGTCACCAGGATCGTTCTTGGTGGCAGTCTCGACGAGAATATGACGTACGTCGCGCCAGGTCAGTTCCGGCCGCGCTTCCAGGATCAGCGCCACGATACCTGAAACCAGCGGAGTCGCCGATGAGGTGCCGCCGAAGCGATCGGTGTAATTGTTATTGCTTAGCGTTGCTTCGTTGTAGCCGTCGGTGCCGGTGCGATCGACTGTAACGATACCCTCGACACCGGTGGATAGATTTCCTGGGTCCGAGGGAGCATTGATCAGAACATTGGCGCCGCTTTCACTGTAGGTCGACTGCTGCCCGGCCTGGTTGCTGGCGGCGACAGCCGTGACATAAGGTGAATTGGCGTAGCCGTCGTAGTTCGAATCGTCCGACGATCCTCGACCATTACCGCCGGCCCAGAGATAGACGATTCCTTTGCCGCCGCGGCCGTTGGTCGTGCCGTCCTGCCAGGCTGCCTTCAACAGCGGACCGGGAAGGCCTAGAGTCTGGCCATCATCGGACGGTCCCCACGAATTGCTGCTGACATGCACACGGTCACTTGCGTTGGCCGGAGTGGACTGATGCACCATCGCTTGCGCTTCTTCGGCATCACTGGTCGAAAGTGAAATTAGCCGGATGCCCACGAGCCCGGCGTTGAAAGCCGCGCCAGTGACACCAACACTGTTATTGCCTCTGGCTCCAGCAACACCCGCGCACGCTGTACCGTGGTCGTCGCCGACGCCCGGGGAAGGATCATTGTCACCAAAATTGATATCGATGTCGATAGCGGTACGAGCATTGGCGCTCAGGTCTTCGTGAGCCACTTCCAGACCGTCGTCGACGATCGCGATGTTGATGCCCGTTCCCGTGTAGTTGTCCCAAGCGGTGGTGATGTTCACATCGTTGCCAGCGACAGATCCGGCGATCTGCGTGCCGCCGCCGTTGTTTTTCAGATGCCACTGGTTGTTGAAGAAGGGATCGTTGGGATTAAAGCGCTTGGACTGCTGCTGCTTGATCTCCGGAGTCGCCCATTCCAGTTTTTCTTTTTCGTAGAGCTGGTTGGCGGCCTCGAGCGCGGCCAGTGGCGAGTCGTTCAGGGCTTCGACAATATAAGTGTTCGGGCTGTAGGAAATCTTTTCGACGATCTTGAGATTGTATTGCTGCGCGAGTGTTTTAATGTCCTGCCCGTTTTTGACTTTCAGCGAAAGCTTGCGGGTCAATACACGCTCATCCTTCTTGCTCTTATTATGGAAGAGCACGGCATGTACCTTCTGCACGCCCTGCGTTGCAGCCAGATCACTGGCCTTCTTTTCAAGAGCGGCGCGATCGGCAACAGCGGGGAATTCGACACGCAGCGCGCTGTCTTTTCCCTGTACGCTCGAGCTCACTTTCTGCCGCACGGCAGCCGCCGAATCGGCTCCTTCTACATGCACGACCAGTTGACTCAGGCCCAGTGAAACGGGAACCTTCTTATCGCCGCTCCAATAGTAAAGTTCCTCGCCATCCTGAGCAGCGGCGGATCCGGACGTCACAAGTCCGATGAGCGCGGACGCACAAAACAATAACGCAAGAGCACGCTTGTTAACCATTGCACAATATCCCTCTGAACAGGTTTTTAGGAGCCTGTAACCTTGTATCTGATTTTCCTTCCCACACAAGGTGGAATAGGTATCTTTTTACCCGCAGTTTACAACTGATCTGTCCGCTTATCTGTTCTGACGTATACAGCGGCGTTCGGTTGCAACAATTCTGATCACATGTGCGGAATTCTGCTTTGTTCTGGACTCCGCCGTCGCGCTTGACCTTTATTGATCTTGCGCGTATCTTTTATTTTTCCTGGGAGTTACGTGACCATGGTTGCAGTGCTGCAAAGCACTCTCTTCGCTTACCGCATGCGCCTCCTCGCGGCGCCCATGCGCGCCTGTCCGTGTTGTTGCCGTTCTTAAGCGGCCCAGACACGACACCGGACGAAGGGGAAAACAGCCATGGTTTTTGAGCAGATTCTGCAGGTCATTCTTTTCTTTATCGCAACAATTCCAGCTTTACTGCTAGTTGTCGGATTGCTCGTCGCTTTGCTGCGGGGAATAACCGACCCAGGCACGCTCAGCGCGATCCTTTCGGACTTGCGCGCCATTCGCGAGCGTGATCCGGCCGCCGAAGGCTGGATCGCGTGCCTCCTTTATCCGGGCTGGTGGGCGCTGGTAATTCACCGTCTGGTTGCTCATCCGCTCTACAAGTGGCGGCTGCGTACAGTGGCTCGCGTCTATAACTTTGTTTCTCGTTTTCTGACCGGTACGGACATTCATCCGGGCGCGACATTCGGCAACCGGATTTTCATCGATCATGCCCACGGCGTCGTTATTGGCGAAACGGCGATTGTCGGAAACAACGTCACGATGCTGCATCAGGTCACCCTGGGCGGAACGGGAAAACAGGGCGGCAAACGCCACCCAACAATCGAAGACGGCGTCTTGCTTGGGGTCGGCTGCAAGGTGCTCGGCAATTTCACCGTCGGACGCAATTCCAAAATCGGCGCCGGCTCCGTGGTGGTCCACGCTGTTCCACCCGACTCGACAGTCGTGGGCGTTCCAGGCAAAGTAGTGGCCTCGGGCGGCACGCGCATCCCCGCTCAGCAACTCGACCAGACCAGCCTTCCCGATCCGCTGGTGGAAAAGCTGCTGGAGGTTCAAGAAGAGCTGCGACGTTTCAAGGAAAAACATCGGCAGGAGAAATCCGGGGTGTCTGAGATGGCTGACGTGCTGGCAAAGATTGTCGACGATAAACACGACGAGGTCGCCGCGACGAAGGCCGCCGTGCCGCTTGACCAGTTGCGGTCCAAGCAGACGCTGCGGACTCAGCCGCGCAGCTTTTACAACGCCTTGAAAGCGCCGGGACTCTCGCTCATAGCCGAGATAAAGAAGGCCAGCCCGTCGGGCGGACTGCTGCGCGAGAGTTTCAATCCAGCAGAGATCGCGAAGATCTACGAAGGCGCCAATGCGTCGGCGCTGTCGGTGCTGACCAACGAGAAATACTTTCAGGGCAGCGTCGATCACCTCGCTGCCGCGCGCAATGCCGTCAAGCTTCCCATACTGCGCAAGGAGTTCATCGTCGATGAATACCAGATCGTCGAAGCCGAACGTTACGGCGCTGATGCGGTCCTGCTGATTGTCGCGTGCCTGGATTCCTCACAGTTGCGCGATTTCCGCGAAGCGGCCGAAGGCGAGGGACTCGACGCGCTGGTCGAAGTGCATGACGAAGCAGAACTCGAAGTGGCTCTGAAAAGCGGGGCGCGCATCGTCGGCATCAATAATCGAAACCTGAAGACGCTACGCACCGATTTAGATACGACCTTCCGCCTGGCTTCGAAGCTGCCGGTCAGCAGCCGCGGCGGGATTCTGCTGGTCAGCGAATCGGGAATCAGCAAAGTCGACGACACCCGGAGGCTGGTCGACGCCGGGATCGACGCAGTGCTTATCGGCGAAGCGTTCATGCGCGCCAACGACATCGGCGCGAAAGTGCGCGAAGTCATGGGCGGCAACGACTACGCCATTTAGAACTGAATAATGCATGATGCATGATTCATAAAAAGCAGGCAATGCAAATGAATGTGAACGGACGGCTCCTTTATATTGATCCATTTTCCGGCGTCGCCGGCGATATGTTCATTGGCGCGCTGCTCGATCTGGGACTGGATCAGGCGAAGCTGCATTACGAACTCGCCAAATTGCAGCTCAGCGGTTACCGGCTGAGCGCCAAATCGGTTATGCGCGGCGCCATGAGCGGCACGAAGTTCGACGTCGAAATCGACGCGAGCGTCAAAACGTACCGCAACTACTCCGACATCAAGAAGATCATCGCGGACTCTGCCCTTTCACAGCGTGTGAAAGAGCAGAGCCTGAACGCCTTCGCGGTACTCGCGCAGGCCGAAGCGCGGATTCACAATCTTCCACTTGAGCAGGTGCACTTCCATGAAGTCGGCGCGCTGGACAGCATCGTCGACATGGTCGGGGCCTGCATCGGGCTTGAACTGCTTGGCGTCAATGAGGTTCATTGCGGACCTGTCGCGCTGGGCTCCGGCGGCTATGTCAAATGCGACCACGGGCTCGTGCCCGTGCCGGCACCGGCGACGCTTGAAATCATGAAGGACATTCCTCTGCGCAAGACCAGCATCGAGAAGGAACTGACGACCCCGACCGGCGCGGCGCTGGTCAAAGCGCTGGTCAAGCAGTTCGGCCCGCTTCCGCCAATGCGCGTGGAAAAGATCGGCTACGGAGCCGGCACGCGGGTTGAGCAGCCCGTTCCGAACATTCTCCGTGTCGTACTCGGTACTGTTGAAGCCGCCGAATCTACAGGCGATAGCATTCTTGAGATCTCCGCGAATATCGATGATGCCACGCCAGAAACGCTGGGGCATCTTTCTGATCTGCTGCTCAGCGCCGGCGTTCTGGACGTCTTTTTTACGCCAATCCAGATGAAAAAGTCCCGGCCCGCAGCGATGCTCAGCGTGCTGGCTGAAGAACATCAGCTCGATGTCATTGCCGATCTCATTTTCCGTGAATCAACCAGCTTCGGGCTGCGCTATCAGAAACAGTCGCGCCTGAAACTCGCTCGCAAAAGTATTTCTGTCGAAACGCCTTTTGGCAGCGTGAAAGTCAAGCTTGGCGAATGGAAAGGCCAGCTCGTGAGCATCCATCCCGAGTATGACGACTGCCGCGCGCGTGCCGCGGAAAAAGGCGTTGCCTTGCGTGAGGTCATCGACGCCGCCAAAGCGGCTGCGCGCGCCGCCCGGTGATTACTTCACAACTTTAACTGGCAGAATCTTAGTGGCATCGCCTGCTCGAACGGTGACGCTTGCGTCGTGCGCGCCGGCGGCTGCTTCGATGTGGACCGTCGCTTCCGTGCCGTTCGCCGGGAACTCCGTGGCCGCACCGGTCAACGCCGAGCCTGGTGCAGGAATCACTTCGACTTTCAATGCTTTCATGTCGCCGCCGCTGCGGATCACCTTCACCTGGGCTTTACCGGGAGCCTTGATTTCGAGTGGCTCGCGTTCAAAGCGCAGGAGCAGTTCTTTTGTGGAGATGCCCGTGCTCACCGCCGCCTTTTTGATGTCCTCTTTAATCTTCCCCGTCAGTTCTGAGGTTTTATTTTTCAGATCGTAACCAGGAAGCACCGATGCCCCCGATGCGTCAGGCAGCGTCTCTGTGACCGACTCCGTTTCTGTGGGCGCGGCGACCTGTGATCCCTTGAAGAGAATGAAGGCGACGCCGCCAACGAGTAGAACAACGAGGATGAGGATGGCTTTACCCATAGTGAATCTCCCACGATGCCATGATTCACTTACCTCACGCCGCGCGCAAAAGCGAGCCGGGCAGGGGAGCAGCGTCTGAAGAGATGCAAAAACCGCCGGAACTTTCCGGCGGATTTCCCACTGGCAAGCGGTCGTAGACGCGGCTTACTTGAGTTCGGAGAGCAGCTTCTTGGCCTCTTCGGCGTGCTTGCTCTCCGGGAACTTTTCGATAACGAGCTGAAGCTTTTCGATCGCCTGCTTGGGCATGTTGTTCGAGACGAAATTCTTCGCGCTGGAGATGAGCACCGGCGCCTCACGGTCGGCGCGCGCATCGACTTCCGACTTGATCTTCTCACGCGTTTCGACGTTCTTGCTGAGTTCCTCGAGCTTGCGCTTTGCTTTCAGCGAGGGAACCGTGTTGTCGTAGCGCGGGTTTGCGGCAATGGCCTGGTAGAGCTTGACCGATTCCATCAGCTTGCCGTCGGCTTCAAAGCCTTCCGCCTGGGCGAGTTCAACGTAGCCGGAGACCTCGGGCTTGCTCTTGAGATTGACCAGCCGGCGCAGGGCCACCTCGCGGGTCTTGGTGAGGGCGAATTCGCGGTTGATGTAAGCGAGCTCTTCGACTTCCTTGACGTATTCGCGCTTCAGGTCGGCGTCGTCAGCGGCATTCAGGCGCTGCTTGGCCAGATCTTCCATCTCTACCATTCGGCCGCGGGCTGTCTCCACGAACTGCTCCGCGCCGGGCACAGTTGCCATTGAAACGGAGTGGTACAGCGGAGCCGCCTCGCCGTAGAGCTTGTTCTTCCAGTTGTCTTCGGCCTTCGCGAACATTTCTTTAATTGAAGCCAGATTATCGAGCGTTTTCTGCTTAAAGTCGGCCATGTCTTTCTTGGCCTGCATCTTGGACTGAGCATCCTGTAGAGCTCTCTGCGCTGCTTTCTTCTGCTCAGGAGTCTGGGCGTTGTTCACCGCGTTCTGCAGTGCCGCATTGGTGCGGGCCTGCTTCAAACGCTCCTCATAGGCCTTGGCGGCATCCTCTTCCGCGCTGGCAAATCGTGCGCTGAACAGCGCCGCCACAAGAGCGAGCAACATCAATCCCACGCGCATACGCATTCTCTCCGTATCTGCCAAAGGATTCTCGACCACCTTAGTGTTGAGTCCCACAGGCCGGCGATGCTTTCTCATTGCGCTTGTCCCATATCTGCAATCAAAAACGGAAGACCTTAAGAGGTAAGACGGTGCGAGCTGCACATTTACTGCCAGAAAGTCCATTGCTTCAAACGGCTGGGCTTCCTGCAACCCCTTGCCGTGCAGACTCTTGTGTTGTCTCTTTGCGGCGAATCATGCAGCCGCAAAAAATCCCAAAAAATAACAGCGCCGGTCCAAGCTCCCCAAGAACCAGGCTCAGCGTTACAGGCGCAGCCCGGTCCAGCCGCTGAAAGCGCAACGTTGCGGTGCCCGCAGTGAGCTCCGGAAGAACGGCTTCGATTCGCCCGAGCGGATCAATTGCAGCGGTGATTCCTGTGTTCGTCACACGCACCAGTGGCCGACGGACTTCGACTGCCCGGAGCGCGGCGGCTTTCAAGTGTGCTCGCGGGCCGAACGTCTCATAAAACCAGCCGTCATTGGTGATGTTGAGCAGCACATCCGCTCCAGCGCTCACCGCTTCGCGCGCCAGATCAGGATGAATGTCTTCTACGCAGATGTTAATGGCTGCCATAAACGAGTTCTCGCCGCCTTCCAGCGGAATGGTCTCCACAGGCGAGGGCTTTGTTCCAGGAATGTATTGATCACGCGTAATCGAGCCTAGAAAGCTCAGCGACGGAAACGGGTTGTACTCGCCAAAGGGAACCAGTCGCCGCTTGAAGTAATGAAACACTTCTTCGCCTTTGTCATTGAGCAGGTAGGCGCTGTTGTAATCCAGCCGCAGCTTCGTGACAGGATCGAACTCGGTGAAATTGGAGCCGGCCAGCGTAGGGATGCCGCCAATGGCCACCTGCGCTTTGAAAAGCTTGCCCCAGTCATCGTAATTCATTGAGCCTGGAACCATGGTTTCAGCCCAGCAGATCAGCACCGGAAGTTCCCCGCTGGCCTTCGCCTGGGAGATGATCTGGCGATGCATCTCCAGGTGTCCATGAAGCTGCCGCTCCATCTCTTCCGATGTGCGTCCCAGCTTCTGGCGGATGTTGCCCTGGATCACAGCGATCGGCGGCCCCTTCTTCAGCAACGGAGACAGCTCGCGGATGCGCAGCTCTCCATATACGAATGCCGCAAGAACGAGCGCCGCGATCGAAGCAGAAATCGCGTGCAGCAGGCGAGGGGAGTGCGCTCCCTGTTTCCGGTATTCGGGCAGCACGAAGGCAAGCCAGGCGTTGACCAGCACAATCAAAAAGCTCAAGCCGTAAACGCCAAGCAGATCCGCGCCCTGCCTGAACTGCTCGTGGTAGACGAGACTGTGACCCATCAGCAACCACGGAAAGGCAAAGATGGGAACGACTGAACGGATGATCTCGATCAACGTCCAGACTGCAGCCGTGCCGAAGACCGCTCGCCAGACGGAGATTCGTGCCATGTGCCGGATGGCCATGAGTGCCGCGATGTAATAGAGCGACGTGTAAATGCAAAGCGCCACCATCCCGGGAGGCGTGAGCGGCGCGAGAAACCAGAACGCCGTCAGCGTCCACGACAGCGCAAAAACGGCGCTTTCGAGCAGCGCCATGCGGTGCGACTCGGCGCGTGCGACGCAAAAGAGTACCGGCGCGAGTGCAAACCAGGCAGGCCAGGAGCTATCCAGATGACTGAGCGGCAGCGCAAGTACTACCCCGCAGGCAGCTTGCAGTAACAGGAGTAAAACGGGGTGCACCTTCACCGGTAGGCAGTACCTTTCGTCGAACCTCTTCTTAACGAGCAGACTAGAGAGAAAATCAGGCAAAGTCCAAGTTTTTTCGAAACCCGTGCAGCACCGGTGCGTCGAAAGCCTGTTCTTCAGAAAACGATAAATAAAAGGAGCCAACCCGATGAAACTTATTATCTACTGCGACCGCTGCGGCATCCTTCTCCCGAACGCGATCAAGCGTGGTGAGTGCTGTGCCCAGTGTGCCTCCGGCCACAAGGAAGTCCGCGCCTCGAAAGCAGTTGAATTGCGCACCTTCCGCCGCCCCAATGCCGCCCGGATCCTTGCGACGATCCGCCGCGAAGTGCGCATCCCGCAAGCCGTCTAACGCACGGGCTTGCCAATCCGATGTAACGCCGATTTTCAATCGGCGAGTCTGCCTCCAGTCCGAATCTGTCCAGAAACGCACAAGGGGAAGTTGAAGCGAACGCTTCCAGCCTGCGAGTCTCTTTAAGAAAGTTGTCCAATCACTCGCTTGTCGACATATGCCGTCTACTCGCCTGCCTTATAATTCTGTCCACGAACGCACGAGTTGGTGTTCCGCAGGCTTTGAGCCGGCCCGTCACTCAAAAAAGTTGTCCAATCACTCGCCTTACTCGAAAGACTCCTCAATCGTCTACCTGAACGCAAGATGACTCAACTTCTCTCACCCTTTGTGGGAGCCTCAATCCTGCAAACTATTGCACACGTGCAGAAACTCCAAGTTCAGCCTAAGAAGAAGTACGCGGGCTGTACCCTAATAATAGACGAGTCTGGCAGCGGTTTATTGCATGAATTTTGGCCGGAATTTCAGGATTTATTTGGATCGTTTATTTTGCGGGTGGATGGTCCAGAAAGCTCTCAACCGTTGTATGTAACGTTACAGGCAAACGCAAAAACGCTGCGCGCCGGTCCAAGGAGAACTCTATTCATGGCCAGACATTTTTTAGTCGCTCTTCTCACCATCGCGACACTTCATTTCACTGGCAAAGCCGAAGACTCGGCTCAGCGTAAAGACGAAATCTGGCAGAAGATCAAACCACTCTTCCAGGTCCCCGATGAATTCAAAGACAAGCTCGCGCCGCATTGCTCGCTGTTGAAAATGGACGACGGCTCTGTCGTGACAAATGCGGCGGATTGGAAGCGCCGCCGCGAGGAACTTCTGAAATACTGGCACACCGTCATGGGCGCCTGGCCGGCAGCGATCGAAAAGCCACGCGTCGAGTTTCTCGAAAAGGAGGACGTGAAGGACTTCACGCGCCACAAGATCAAGCTCGAGGTCGCCCCCGAACGCAGCGTCGTCGCGTACCTGCTCGTGCCGCCAGGCAAAGGCCCGTTTCCCGCAATACTGGATGTCTTCTACCAGCCGCTGGATGGCGCCGGCCTGACGACGACAAAAACCTATTATCACGACTTCGGCGCGACGATGGCCAAGCGCGGATTCGTGGCGCTGTGCGTGGGCCTGGAGCCGCGCAAGACCCATGGCGATATTTACTTTCCAAGCGTTGAGGCAGCCACGCTGCAGCCGCTGTCGTACAACGCGTATGTTTCAGGAAATTGCCGCCGGGCGCTGGCGAACATGCCCGAAGTTGATGCGAAGCGCATCGGAGTCGTCGGACATTCGTACGGCGGAAAGTGGGCGATGTTCTCCGGCGCGCTGAACGAGGAGTTTGCGGCAGTCGCCATTTCCGATCCGGGCATCGTCTTCGATGAGCCGCGAGGCAACGTGAATTACTGGGAGCCCTGGTACCTGGGCTATGACGACAAGCCCTTCCGCAAACACGGGCTGCTAACCCCTGAAGATCCGCGCAGGGGTGCGTACAAGAAAATCGTCGAAGACGGCCACGATCTGCATGAAATTCACGCGCTGATCGCGCCGCGCCCGTTCTTCGTTTCCGCCGGAGCGGAGGACCCGCCCAAGCGCTGGATGTCACTGAATCACACGATTGCTGTTAACAAAATCCTGGGACAGGAGAACCGCATCGGCATGTCCAACCGTCCAGCTCATCCGATGACCGCCGAAACGCGCGAAGAGCTGGCTTTGTTCTTTGAGTACTTTTTGAAGTATGCGATGTAACGGCGGTGCAATTTCGCGTTTAGGTTCGAATGGCTATGGCTGAATCAGTTCTCACTCGCCTCAGTCACTGTTTGCCGCCCGAGCCGTTGAGTGCACCCTTTTTCTTGAGCAGTGCTTGTGTTTCCAGCAGGCGCTTGCGGCGGTCGCCGATGGCGGTTTTCAGTTGTGCGTCGACGATGTCCAGCGGCGTCTGACCGTCCTGGCTGCGTGCGTTGATGTCGGCTTTGTGCTGCGTGATCAAAAGTTCTGTCGCTTCGAGGTGACCGTTGATCACGGCCGCGTGCAACGCCGACTTGTTCCGCTCTCCGATGCCTTCGATTAATGCCCCTTTCTCCAGCAGAACCTGAATCAGTTCCAGGCTGCGGGGGTGGGTGAAAGATTGGTACAGGGCGGTGGTTCCGCTGGCGTTGCGCGCGTTGACATCGGCCTTGTGTTCGAGCAGCAGCCGCGCGACCGCCGGGTCGCGGGCGAGATGCAGCGGCGTGATTTTGTGTCCGTCGGAGGTTGGTACGCTCGCAGGCAATCCTTTTTCGAGCAGCGCCCTGGCCACGGCGGGCGCCTCGCGCATGGTGCTCATCGCAGCCAGATGCAGAGCGGTATGTCCGCCTTCGGTGACGGCCTGGATGTCGGCGCCCAACTCCAGCAGCAGTACGACAGCCTTCGGCTGGCCCCATGCGGCGGCATCGTGCAGCGGCTGTCTGCGTCCATCGAACGTTACCTTCAGCCAGCCCGGATTGGATTTGACGAGCGCCTTGATCTTTTCAAGATCGCCTTCCTTGGCGGCGCGATGAATCTCGCTGGCGGAGGCGCTGAACACCAGCGCCATCGTTAGGATTGCAAAGAAAACCGGACTGGATGTCATAGAAATTCTCATCCGCTTGATCAAACAAAGAAGTTACTCCGGCTCTCCCGAAGCCCCATAAAACTCACCTTCGTCGCCCTGAACGCGCGCGTTGAAGTGCTGTGCGATCTGGAACATCTTGGCGATTCCGGCTGGGGACGGATTCTTGGCAGTGATGCGGCCGGAATACCAGTGTAGCGCCAGGTCTTCTTCGGTGCCCCAGGCGAGCACGTCCGCCTCTACAAGGCCCTCGTCTGTTTCGAACTCAATGCACCCCTCTGGACGAAGTTCCTTGTCCCGGTTTACATACTGCTTCCACTCCTGGTGCGAAATCGCATTCTCTTCGGAGTCAAACCAGTTTTCCGCCCGTGTGATGTGAACGTCATAGCCCATAAAAATTCTCTGCGCTCCTCCGCGTCCTCTGCGTCTCTGCGGTGAAGTCGTTAGCTGTTTAGCACCTACGACCGCTCTTCCCACAGCTTCGCCAGATGAACCACCGTCTCGGCACCCTTGACCATGTCCTGCAGGCTCACCCATTCGCGCGGGCTGTGGACGTAATGAAATCCGGTGAATAGATTCGGCGTGGGTAGGCCGCGCTCGGTCAGGCGTGAGCCGTCTGTGCCGCCGCGGATTGCTTCCGAGGTCGGCGTCAATCCCGCGCGGCGCACGGCTTCGAGCGCGTACTCGACGGGGCGCATGTCCTTCTCGAGCCAGTAGCGCATGTTGCGGTACTGCGCCGTGATTTTCACTTCGACTTTCGCGCGCGGCTCGGCTTTGCGGACCTTCTCCGCGGCATCCTGAACGACGCGCCGTTTGGTTTCCAGGCCGTCGAGCTCGAAGTCGCGCAGGATCATCGCGATTTCAGCGCGCTCGGCCGTGCCGCGTATTTCCGTCGGGTGGATGAAGCCTTCTTTGCCGCTGGTCAGCTCGGGTGCTCCGCCGGGCTTGAGCGCCTGAACAAAATCAGCCGCCAGGCGCAGCGCGTTGACCATTACGCCCTTGGCCCAGCCTGGATGAGCGGCCACGCCGTCGATCGTGACGACCGCGCGATCGGCGCTGAAGGATTCGTAGTCGATCTCGCCAAGGTTTTCAGCATCGAGCGTGTACGCGACATCCGCGCCGAGCTCTTCCAGCGTGATTTTTTCAGTGCCACGGCCGATCTCCTCGTCGGGATTGAAGCAGATTCGGACCGGGCCGTGCGGGACCTCCGGGTGCAATACGAGGTAGCGCGCGGCGGCCATCACGATTGCGACGCCCGACTTGTCATCGGCGCCCAGCAACGTCTTGCCCGAAGCGGTAATGATGTCTTCTCCGATCTTCTCTTTCAGAAGCGGCGTATCCTCCGGACTCATCGTTTGAGAGGGATCATCCGGCAGCACGATCTTCTGCCCGGCGTACTTGCGGTGAACGATCGGTACCGCCAGGCCCGAGCAGGGATCGGCAGTGTCGACGTGCGCCAGAAACGCGACGCGCGGAACCGAAGTCTTCTTCGTCGTCGCCGGGATCGTGGCCAGCACGTAGCCGTACTGAGTTACGGTCACATCCTTCAGCCCCAGAGCCTTGAGTTCGCCTTCGAGCTTGCGAATGAGCACCCATTGCTTTTCCGTGCTGGGCGTTGTTTCGGAATGATGATCGCTTTGCGTGTCGATTCGCACATAGCTTAAAAACCGCTGCAGGAGATCTTCTGAATCAATCATGCGTTTCCCTTTTTATTGTCTTCCCTTAACATACCGCCCGTTTAAGATTTGCAAATTATGCCCTGATTCAGATTGACCTGATACCCAGACGTAAGGATAAAGGTTTACAAGCTGTGCTCGCTTGGACTCCTCGGCCGGGAGGATTGCTATCATGCCGCTCATCGTAACCTGTTCCTGTGGCAAAAGTTTCCAGGCAAAAGACGAGTATGCCGGAAAAACCGCCAAATGCACCGCCTGCGGACAGGTTTTGACGATCACGGGGCCGCTCATTCAGCAGATTCCCTCCCATCAGCAGCCAGTCCACGATGAAGAAGTGATTTCGCCCGAAGCCGCCGCAATTATGTTGCAGCGCCAGATGCAGCAGGAAGCTGATGCGCGCTTCGTGAAGAAGATGATGCTGGTCGGCGGCGGCTTTGCCGCGGTGGTGATCATCGCTGCCGTCATTTACATGTCCACCCGGAGCGAACCGCCATCGAATGCGCGAACACCGGAAACGCCGCCACAGTCCAACGAGGCGCCGCCTCCGGCGGTGGTCACCGCGACTCCAGTGCAGCAGCCTGCCGCACAGCCCAGCACTGAATTCAATAAAGCCATGATTGGCGTGACGAACAAAAGCGTGAAGTGGTCGGGCAGAGTCGTCAGCGGCTTGAGTGAAGATGGTGCGACAATTGTGTTCCTGAAAAAGGAGACGCTGGCCTCCGGCAGCACGACCACTTACCAGGCCGCGCTGAAGCTTAAGGAGCCGCCGGCGACGCCGATTCCTTCGGGCACCGAGATCGTCTTTGAAGGCACGCTTGCCGCGGGAATGAAACAATCCAATGAATTCCGCGAGAAGACGGCTGAGGGTACCCAGATTTTCGACGCCGTGTACACGTTGCCCCTGACAAACGTCAGCATCGTCAGTTTGAACACCGAAGCACCGGCGACGACCACCGCTGCAACGCAGCAGCCGCCCGCGACAGAGGGGCCGCCGGCAGACGACGTTGAAAAGTTCGTGCGCTTTGCAATTCAGTCCAAGGACCGGCACTGGCGCTACAACGCGAAGGTGTTCCGCCCGGACGACAAGCGGCTGGATTTCGAAGACGTTGTCAGGCCAAATCCGGCTAAAGGTCCGAAGATGATGTTCGACAAAACCGATCCGGTCGATTCCATGGATGATCTCGAGAACGGCCCGCCGCCGACTCCCGAAACCGACCAGATCGAAGCTCGCATGCTGATGGACGCCGACCTGGTCGGCGATGGCTTCTATATGGAGGGCAGTTCCAAGAACGCGCTGTTCTATGTGTTCCTGGCTCCCTGCATTTCGATCAGCCAGGAACTGCAGAGTAAATATGGAGACGCGAAAAAAATACAGAAGTCAGACACTTGCTTCCTGCACTTCTACGGTCGCATGATCGTGGTCGTGCTGGCCGATGGCCGCGTGCACGCGGTGATGCGAAAAGTCGTCGAGAAAAAGAAGAACTGATTTTTTCACCACAGAGAACACAGAGATCACGGAGATGGCTTTTTAGGGCTGAGACTCGAGCGCAGATTCTATATTATTGAGACCTCCTCTGTGTTCTCTGTGATCTCTGTGTGGATTTAGCCGTTGACATATGCGCATAAGCTATTAAAAAGCTGCGCTGACAATTTAATATCGGTCCGCTTATCGAGAGTGGCTGAGGGACAGGCCCTTTGAAGCCACAGCATCCGAAAGCGTTCACCCGATGGCCGCTGTGCCGCGGGTGAGTGCTCGAAAGTGCTAAATCCTGCGATGCCGGACGGCAGTTTGATTTCAGAATCAAGTTGCCGCTACGGATCGGGAGATGAGCGGGGTAGACGATTGCGGATTTCGGATTGGCGATTGCAGATTGCGTCGCCGCGCATCTCCTGAATCCAAGAAACCTCTCCTCCGTGCACGTTCTCCTTCAAACTCGAAAGTTGGGACTCCGGATTGATCACCGGTTTGGGATGGCGTTGTGCCTGCCCACTCCGCAATCCGAAATCCGCAATTCGAAATTGAAAGGGAGGTTGCCATGCCGGCCAAGTACGTCAAGGGGTTGAAGTGCCGCGAGTGCGGACACTACTACGAAAGCAAGCCCGTGCATGTCTGCGAAGTCTGCTTCGGGCCGCTGGAAGTCGATTACGACTACACGGCGATCGCCAAAGACATTTCGCGCGAAAAAATCATCGCGCGCGACCGCAACATGTGGCGCTACGCTGAATTCCTGCCCCTTGATAACGACCCGGCCGTCGGCCGCAACACCGGCTACACGCCGCTGGTAAAAGCCGACCGACTCGCCAGGCGTCTGGGCCTCAAAGAGCTCTGGGTGAAAAACGACGCCGTAAACTATCCGACGCTGAGCTTCAAAGACCGCGTCGTTTCGGTTGCGCTGAGCAAAGCCAAAGAATTCGGCTTCACGACCGTCGCGTGCGCCACGACCGGAAATCTCGGCAACAGCGTCGCCGCGCAGTCCGTTCGGGCTGGCCTCGAATGCTACATCTTCATGCCTGCGAATCTCGAGCAGGGCAAGATCCTGGGCACGAGCATCTACGGCGTTCACGTGGTGGGCATCACTGGAAATTACGACGGCGTTAACCGCCTGTGCAGCGAAATCGCCGGCAAGTTCGGCTGGGCGTTTGCCAACATTAACATGAGGCCTTATTACGCCGAGGGCAGCAAGACGATGGGCCATGAAATCGTCGAGCAGCTCGGCTGGCGCGCGCCCGACAACGTGGTGATCCCGATGGCCGGCGGCAGCTTGATCTGCAAAGTGGACAAGGCCATTCATGAGTTCCAGAAGACGGGCCTGATCAACCCGAACACGACGACGAAAATTTTCGGCGCGCAGGCAACCGGCTGCAACCCGATCACGCACGCCTTCAAGCAGGGCTGGGAACTGTTCAAGCCGACGAAGCCGAACACGATTGCCAAGTCGATCGCCATCGGTAACCCGGCCGACGGCTTCTATGCGATCAAGACGATGCGCACCAGCGGCGGCGCGGGCGAGGACGTCACCGATGATGAACTGGTCGAAGGCATCAAGCTGCTGGCCGAGACCGAAGGCATCTTCACCGAAACGGCCGGCGGCGTGACCGTCGCAACCACCAAGAAGCTGGTTGAGCAGGGCAAGATCGACAAGAACGGCTGCACCGTCATCTGCATCACGGGCAACGGTCTGAAGACGCTCGACGCCGTAGTGAACGGGGTACCCAAGCCGGACGTCATCGAAGCGCGCCTCGGCGAATTCGAGAAGCTGGTCGAAACAATTAAAGATCGCAAAGCAAGCGCGCAGCTCGTTGGAGCAGCGAAGTAACGGAACACGACCGAACGGCGCACGACTTCAACACAGAGGCACGGAGAACACAGAGGACACAGAGAACGGATTTGGAATAAGATTTTCCGTTCTCTGTGTCTCTGCTCAAAACAAACTAAGGAGCTCATTCAATGGCCGTTAAAGTTCGTATTCCTGAAGTCCTTCGGAAGCTCACCAATGGCAGCGACACGGTGGCGCTCGAAGCGAGCAACGTGCGTGAGATGATCGAGGCGCTCGAGAAGGCGCATCCGGGCATCAAAGAGCGCATCTGCGACGAGAAGGGCAACGTGCGCCGCTTCGTCAATGTCTTCGTTAATGAAGAAGACATCCGCTTTCAGGAGAACCTCGAGACCGCGCTGCCGGCCGGCGCGGAAGTTTCGATTCTTCCGGCGATCGCAGGCGGAAGTGCAAAGCCTGCAAAAAAAAACGATTCAGGTAACGGCGAAGTGACGCGCCGCGTTTATCTGACATTCAACAAGGAACTCTGCACCAAGCCGATTATTTATGAGCTGGTGAAGAAGTTCGATGTCATCCCGAACATCCGCAGCGCCTCGGTGACCGAAGACGTCGGCATCATGGGCGTCGAAATCAGCGGTCCGCGGGAGTCGGTCGACAAGGCCCTCGATTACGCCCGCAAGCAGGGTGTGAAGGTTGACCCGATTGAAATGAATGTCGTCGAGCCGTAACGGATCTTCACCACAGAGATCACAGAGAGCACAGAGAACGGCATGGACGCGAACGGAATTACTGAAACCGTGATCGGTGCCGCTATCGAAGTGCACAGATCTCTGGGGCCCGGACTCCTGGAATCGACTTACGAATCTTGTCTGGCATACGAGCTGTCTCAGCGCGGTCTTCGGTTCGAAACTCAGAAGGCACTGCCCGTGGTATACAAGGAAGTTCGGCTTGATTGCGGTTACCGCATTGATTTCCTTGTTGAAGACCTTGTTATTGTTGAATTGAAGTCTGTTGAGGAAATTGCGCCAATTCACGAAGCTCAGCTATTGTCGTACTTGAAGCTGTCTGGGCGCAAGGTTGGCTTGCTCATCAACTTCAACGTGAAGATGCTGAAAGACGGCATAAAAAGAAGAGTCCTTTAGCTCTTCTCTGTGTTCTCCGTGATCTCTGTGGTGAAAAAATGAACCTCGATCGCTACAACCGCCAGATCCTCCTTCCGTTCATCGGTGAGGAAGCGCAGAAAAAAATCTGCAACTCAACCGCTGTTGTTGCCGGCTGCGGAGCGCTGGGCACTGTCATCGCTAACGTGCTCGCGCGAGCGGGCGTCGGCAATCTGCGTGTCATCGACAGGGACTTTGTGGAGCTCAGCAACATCCAGCGCCAGGTGCTCTTTGATGAGCAGGACGTGCGCGAGAGCATGCCCAAAGCCGCGGCCGCCGAACGCAAGCTCAAACTGATCAACTCCGACATCAAGATCGAAGGCATCGTTACGGATATCAATCCGGCCAATGTCGAAGAGCTCATCAAGGGCGCGGACGTGGTCGTCGATGGCGCGGACAACTTTGAGACGCGCTTCGTCATCAACGACGCCTGCGTGAAGCACAACATTCCGTGGGTCTACGGCGCGGCTGTAGGATCAGTGGGTCTCTCGATGACGATCATTCCCACACAGACGCCGTGCATCCGCTGTCTTTTCGAAACCGCTCCGCCGCCCGGCATGACGCCGACCTGCGACACCGCGGGCGTGCTCGGCGCGGTCACCGGGTTGATCGGCAATTACGAAGCGGCTGAAGCGCTGAAAATTCTCGCGGGCCGCCGTGACGCGATTAATCCGAAGCTCTTCCAGATCGATATGTGGTCAGGCGAACTGCATCAGTTCAAGATCGCCAAAGCGCGTGAAGTCGCGGACTGCCCGTGCTGCAAGCGCAGCAACTTTGAATTCCTCGAAGGACAGGGCGCGAGCACGACGACGGGTCTGTGCGGCCGCAACGCCGTGCAGATCAATCCGCGCAACGGAGCGAAGCTGGATCTTCAGGAAATGGCAAAGCGCCTCGCGACGACCGGCGGGATCACTAACGTGAGCGCCAATAAGTTCCTGCTGAAATTCAACGCGCCCGGCGGCGATGACGGCACGGGCCTGGAAGTCACCGTCTTTCCAGACAGCCGTGCGATCATCAAGGGAACGAAGAAAGTTCCTGATGCCCGCACCGCTTACGCAAAGTACATCGGCTCATAACAACGATTCCCCGTTCGCACAGTCGTGCCCGGATAGCGGGCGCGCGGCGGACGGGGAACCCGCCGTTAAGCACGGTGTTCTACTGGCAGTTCGACCTTCTTCAGATTTGTGACAGCCGGTCCGTTTACCACTTCACCATCAACGTTGAAGCGCGAACCGTGGCACGGGCAATCCCACGTCTTCTCCGCATTGTTGAAATGAACGTAGCAGCCCATATGCGTGCAGACTGGCGAACAGCCGTGCAGTTCGCCATGCAGGTCGCGGTATACCGCCACCTTGTCGCCTTCCACTTTCACCAGCTTGCCTTCGCCGGGATGGACTTCGTCGAGCGATTCGGCGGCCGGCGCAAAGCGGTCGGTAACCAGATGCTTGGGAAACTCAATGTTCTCCGAGATGTAATCGCTGGCGCTCGCGAGCGCATTGATGCGCGTGGCGTCGTACAGGCTCGCCCACTTGTTCTTCCCCTTCACGATCAGGTCTGACAGGATCATACCTGAGAGCGTTCCCCAGGTCATACCCGTGCCCGAGAAACCCGTGGCGACGTAGATGTGCTCGGACATTGAGTTCTTGCCAATGTACGCAAGGCCGTCGACAGGCTCAAGGATCTGGCCCGACCACCGGTACGGGAACGACTCCACGTCAAAGCGCGCCTGAGTGTATTCTTCCAGCCGCTTGAAGCATTCTTCGGTATCTTCCTTGGTGCCGGTGCGATGGTCTTCGCCGCCAACAATCAGGATTTCGCCGTTCTCACCGTCGGGCTGGCTGCGAATGTAGTGGTAGGGATCGGCAGTGTCCCAGAAGAGTCCCGGCACCGCCTTGCCGCTCTTGAGTTTCGCACCGATGGCGTATGTGCGGTACGGCGGAATTTTGGAATGCAGAAACGCCCAGTTGCAAATCGGGCTGTACGCGGCAACGATGACGTCGAGAGCCGTCACCGTTCCGTGTGGCGTATGAATCCGGCAGGGTGAGCCGTCCTGGAATTCGTCACACGGCGTATTCTCGAAAACAAAAGAGCCATCTGCATTGACCCATTCCGCAAGCGGGAGCAGGTATTTGCGCGGATGGAATTGTGCCTGGTCGTTCAAACGGATCGCAGCAGGAGCGCGGAAGGGCAGGGGCACATCATTCACCAGTTCGCAGGAAAGTCCCACTTTCCGCATTGCCCGGAGCTCCCGTTCGAGCGAGCCCAACTCGCGCTCGGATTCGATGTAGATATAGCCAGGCACTTTTACGTAATCGCAATCCAGCGAGAACTCGCGAACCAGTTCGGCAATCTGGTTTATGGACGCCCGGATGGATTCGGCCGCTAGAGTTGCGCCGTCCTCTCCGAAGTCTGACGAGAGCTGAGAATAGGGCGAGTCCAATATTTCGGTGATATGTGCAGTGGTGTGCCCGGTTTCGCCCGTCACGATGCGGGATTTCTCCAGCACGGCAACGGTTCGCCCCGCCTTCTTGAGGAGCACAGCGGCTGTGAGTCCCGCAATGCCGCCACCGACGATGGCGACGTCGACTGCCAGGTCGCGGTCCAGTGTGGGGTAATGTGTCTGCGGCGTCGTCGCCGTCCAGATTGATTGAGTTTTCTCGTCGCTCATCTCGCAAGAACCTCCCGTTGAACCGCGCATAAATAGTGCTGCGGTACATCTGGGAAGTTTGCAAGACTCAGACCAGCATCGAAAGTGTTATTGAATTCCTTCGATCCGCTCATTATCGATCAGCCGGGTGGTGCCGACCTTCGCTGCGATGGCGGCGAGCACGTCTCCGCGCAGCCTGGTCAGGTCGCCGAGTGTTTTCGCATTGACCAGGACGACATAATCAATCTCAAGGTCCGGCTGCTGCTCAAGGATTTCGGCCATTTCGCCAATCAGCTTCATGGCATCGCGCTCACCCTGGCTGATCTTCAGGCGGCAGTACTCCAGCGCCTTGTGAATCGCCGGCGCCTGCTTGCGTTCTGAAGGTGATAAATAGCGATTGCGGCTGCTCATCGCCAGGCCATCGCTTTCACGCACCGTTTCACAGGGAACGATTTCACATCCCAGGTTGAGATCACGCACGAGCGTTTCCACGATCAGCAGTTGCTGCGCGTCTTTGCGTCCGAAGTACGCTTTATCAGGCCGCACAATCGAGAGCAGCTTGGTGACAACGGTGGCGACGCCGCGGAAGTGGCCCGGACGCGACATGCCGCACATCGGCTCGTCAAGCTCGCCAACATGGATAAAAGTTCGCGCGTCTTCGGCGTATAGAGTTTCGGGCGCGAAGATGATGTCTACGCCCGCTTCTGCGCACAGCTTCTGATCAGCATCGAACGGACGCGGGTACTTTTCGTAATCTTCGCCTTCCCCAAACTGCGTTGGATTTACGTAGATGGAAACGATGACCGTATCATTTTCTTTCCGCGCACGTTCCACCAGTTTCATATGCCCCGTATGCAGAGCGCCCATGGTAGGCACGAATCCAATTCGTTTCCCCGCCCGCAGCAGTTCGCGGGACTTAGCCTGCATCTCTTCCGCAGTTTTGATGATTGTGACGTTGCCCATCGATCAGCTCCTTAAAGCGAAAAAACACCCCTGCCTTCGGCTAACGCAAATTGAACGGCTGTGGGTAAAGCGTGTCGCGAAAACCCGGGGGCAGGAGGGTCGACTATAAACCACAAACCGGATTTGTGTAGGATATTCGGTCGCACGCTTGCGCCTGCGGAAAATTCAGGCACAATACGTTCCCTGAGTTCACGCCTTCAGGGCATCTTCGACCGGAAAAAGCAGGAGAACGTTTTGGAAGACAGTGTTGGCCATCATTGCGGCCTGTTCGGGGTCTACAACGTCCCCAGTGCGGCGTCAAAAACCTACCTGGGTTTGTTTGCGCTTCAGCATCGCGGTCAGGAATCCGCCGGGATTGTCGTCTCCGACGGCCGGAAAGTACGCTCGAAGAAGGCCATGGGTCTTGTTACAGAAGTTTTCTCCAAGCGCGATCTGGAGGAGCTTGAAGGACACATTGCCATTGGCCACGTGCGGTATTCCACGACCGGTTCCAGCCGGCCGCAGAACATCCAGCCGCTGGTTGTCGATTATTCCAACGGCCTCATCGCTGTCGCGCACAACGGAAACCTCGTCAATGCGCGCACGCTGCGCGACGAATACGAAGCGTACGGCTCCATTTTCCAGACTTCGTCCGACAGCGAAATCATCGTTCACCTGATGGCGCGTCCGGAGAACGTCGGCAGAAAGGACCATCTGGCCAAGTGCCTGCGCGCCCTGCGCGGCGCCTACAGTTTCCTGTTCATGACCAAAGACAAGCTGATTGGCGCGCGCGATCCGCAGGGTTTCCGCCCGCTTATTCTCGGGCGCTTTGCCAGCGAAGGCCAGCTGGGCACCATCGGCGAAGGCTATGTGCTCTGCAGCGAAACCTGCGCACTGGATCAGGTTGGGGCCGAGTTCGTCCGGGAGATCGAGCCGGGTGAAATCGTCACCATCGATTCAGACGGCGTGCATTCGTCGCTGTTCATGAAGCCCGACGAGATCAAGCCGGCGCACTGCATTTTCGAGCACGTCTACTTCGCGCGGCCGGACTCCATGATTTTCGGCGACGACGTCCACCAGGTCCGCATCCGCCTGGGCCAGCGCCTGGCGCAGGAGCAGCCGGCCAAAGCCGATGTCGTTTTCGCCGTGCCTGATTCAGGCAACGCGGGAGCGATCGGGTATTCGCGGCAGTCGGGCATTCCCATGGATATGGGATTCATCCGCAACCACTACGTCGGCCGCAGCTTCATCAAACCCAACCAGAATGAACGCGAAAATGTCGTGGCGATGAAGTTCAATGTCGTTCGCAGCGCGGTGCGCGGAAAACGCGTGGTCGTCGTAGAAGACAGCCTCATCCGCGGCACCACATTCAAGAAGCAGGCGCGCATTCTGCGTGAGGCAGGCGCGACTGAAGTCCACCTGCGCATTACCTGTCCGCCGACGCTGAACGCCTGTTACTATGGAATTGATTTCCCGGACCGCGAAGAGCTCGTTGCCGCGCGCTTGAAAACAATTCCGGCTATAGAAGAGTATCTCGGCGTCGATTCACTGGGCTACCTCAGCGTTGACGGGCTGCTGGCTGCTGTTTCAAAGCCGTCGACTCATTACTGCACGGCCTGCTGGACGGGTAAATACCCGGTCAAGCCGGTGGACGAGATGAACAAATACAGCATGGAACGCGAAGGTGGCCGCCGCAGTTTGGGACAGGATTAACAACTTCTCACCACAGAGGCCACAGAGAACACAGGGGAGAGTTTCTTCTTCATCTGTTCTCTGTGTCCTCTGTGATCTCTGTGGTGAAAACAGATGACTGACATGAAACAAAAGCTCACGTACAAAGACGCCGGTGTGGACATTCATGCCGGCGATGAAATCGCGGACAATATCGGCAAGCTCGCGCGAAGCACCTATGGCCCCGAGGTGATCGGCGGCGTGGGCGGCTTTGCCGGCCTGTTCTCGATGGGCGGCGAAGTGCAGCTTCTGCGCGGCAAGTACAAGGATCCGGTTCTCGTCGCCTGTACGGACGGCGTGGGCACGAAGCTGAAAATCGCGTTCATGTCCGGACGGCACAACACGGTCGGCATTGATCTGGTCGCCATGTCCGTGAACGACCTGATCGTGCAGGGCGCCGAGCCGCTGTTTTTCCTCGACTACATTGGAATTGAGAAAAAAGACCCGCAGGTCTGCCACGACCTGATGCTGGGCATCGTCGAAGGCTGCCGCCAGTCCGGCTGCGCACTGCTGGGTGGTGAAACGGCTTCGCTGCCTTCGATGTACATGAAGGGCGAGTACGATCTGGCGGGTTTCTGCGTCGGCGTGATCGAGCGTTCCAAAATCATCGACGGCAAAAAGGTCGGGGCGGGGGACGTCGTCATCGGCGTGCATTCGTCCGGCCTTCACAGCAACGGCTACAGCCTCGTCCGCAAAGCGCTGCTCGAAGTCGGCGGCCTGAAGCTTGACCAGCACATTCCCGAGCTCAACTGCAAGCTGGTGGATGAGCTTATGAAGCCCACGACGATTTATGCCAAAGCCGTGCGCGAAGTCCTCTCGCATTACAAAGTGAAGGATGCTGTGCACTCGATGGCGAATATCACTGGCTCGGGCCTGCCGGGAAATATTCCGCGCACCGTTCCCAATGGCTTCGTTGTGAAGCTGAAGAAGGGCAGCTGGAAAGTTCCGCCGATTTTCACGCTGATCCAGAGCCACGGCGACGTCGACGATGCGGAAATGTTTGACACGTTCAACATGGGCATCGGCATGACCATCATCTGCCCGCCGCATAACGCCAATGTGATCCAGCAGATCCTGCGGGATACCGGCCTGGGCAGCGATATCATCGGCAAAGTCGAAGCAAACTCAGACCCGGCTGCCGAAGCATTCGTCGTATTTGCTTAGCGCGATTTGCCGCTGTGTTTTCTTCAGGACCCGCTGCGCAAACCTGCGTAGCGTTCAATATTGGAAGCTGAAAATAAACTCAATCGTCTCGCGATTGCCGAGCTCGGGCGGGAAGGGTTCGCTCAGCGGTTCGCTCGCCTGATGCACGGCCAGCTTCGCGACCGCGACGTATTCATCGGGCATGCCGGCCAGGCGCGGCGGAACTTCGCTGGCTTCGAGCAGCTTGCCGTCCTTGCGCATGACGATCTTGATCGCGACAATGCCGCGCACAGCCCGGAAACGGTTGCGCACGATCAGCTCTGCTTTCCATTTGGCGTCAATGCGGCGCGCCAGCGGCTTAACGTAGGCCGCCTTCGGATCGAGCCGCTTGGCAAAACGCGCTTCGTCGAACTCCTCAGCGCTTGAGATCAGGTTAATCGTCGTTACATCGCTTACCGCGTCATCGTGTCCGGGCCGCACCGAGCCGTCGCCTTCGTGGCCTTTAGCGCCTGGCCGTGACAGCATGCCCGCTTTCTCGCCGGCGTTGCCGCCTTTGCCGGGCGTCTTTCCCTTTCCGTCGAGCAGCGCGCGAAATGCGGCGAGCTCGTCGGCGGCTTTGTCGCGCCGGGGAGATTCGGCCGCGGCGATCTCGACAGTTTCCGGCGTCAGCGTCGGAACCGGCGGCGCCTCCTTCTTTACTGGCGCATTCGTCTCCGCTACTTCGGGCTGCGGAGCCTTCGGAGTGGGCGTGGTCGCCAGTGGCTGCGTTCCGGTCTCGCTCTTTTCAAAACCCAGCTTTTTTGTGTCGCCTTTTTCTTCCTGAGCCGCGGCCGTTGCGGCGGCCGGCAGAGTCTGAATTTCTTTCAGCTGCGGCTGAGCGGGCTTTTCGGTGACCTTCTTTTCCTGCGGCTTCTGGTCGGGTTTTACCTCGTCGGGGAGCACGCGGCTCTTGGGCGGCATTTTCTTCTCAGGCAGAATCTCATCCGGCAGGCCGCGTCCGGCGTCCGGATTGCCCTCCTTCTTTACGGAGCCCGCTGTGTCGCTGGACGGCAGTGCCGGAAGATTGCCTTCTCCGCGTTTTTCAAGATAGCGGATGGACGTGCTCTGGCCCTTATCGATGTAGGCGTCTCCCCGCGGCAGATTCTTCGGCCCCCGATCCGCGGCGGTGCTGTTGCGATCAGACGCGTAACCTTCTTTGGGCATTTCCTTTGTTGTCTTGCTCTCGTCAAAGGCGGCAAGATCCTTGGGATTGAGCGGCGGCAGATTCGGTTCGTGCAGTGCCACCTTCTTTTCGTCACGCTGCTCGGGCGCCGGTTGAGCCGGCAACGGTTTTTCGGGTGGCGCTTCAATGGGTTTCGGCGCTGCGACTGTCTTTGGAGCGGCCGACTTCGGCTGTTCAGGAAGCAGTTCCGGAGGCGGCGCCTTCTTTTCTTTCAACGCAGCTTTGACTTCCGGCGTTGGGGCAGCTTCGGACACTTTGGGCTGCTCGGTTCTAGGCTGTTCGGACGGGAATGGTGCGGCAGCGAGCGCGGCATCATCGACGTCCAGCGCCACGTAGGTGAGGTTTTCGTCCAGCAGCCGTGCCGGCGGCAGCGTCAGATACAGCATCGGCACGAGATGAATCGCCGCGGCAAGCGCGCAGACGCCAAGCAGCCGCAGCGGTGCCGGCTGCGGCTCTTCCTCGAATGTCGCGTACGCCATACCGCCCATGTGGATTCCCCGTGCGGCAATTAGACGCCGCACAGGTGCGGATTGTATAACAATTCAGGCGAAATTCCAGACGGCTGAGGCTGGCGTGGTTTCAGCCCGGTCCGCCGGCTTCGGCGTAGGCCGCGAGCACTTCGATATTGCTCTGCTGCTCGCGGATGCGGCGTGTGAGCAGGTGGCGCACGGAAACGATGCCGACCACGCGCTTTTCGCCGTCGACGACAGGCAGGTGCCGGTGTCCGCCGCCGATCATGCGGCTGAGCGCTTCGTTGATGCTCATTTCGGGTGAAGCGCTGTCCACCGGGCTGGTCATGACTTCGTGCAGCAGCGTTTGCTGAGGGTCGCGGCCGCGTGCCGTGACACGGAACAGATTGTCGCGTTCAGTGAAAATCCCGAGGATGCGGCGTTGCGCATCGGTGATAACGAGCGCTCCTGTCTCGTGCTCAGCCATCAGCTCTGCGCCCTGGAGGACTGTCATTTCGGGTCCGGCGATGGCGGGTTGCTTGGCAGCCTGCTGCACAGTCATGTGAACTATTCTCCTCTTCTCGCGCATCACCCGGAGTTCCCGGGCCGCCACACATACGGGCGGAGCCGGGGAACTGGCAATGCGTTCAGGAGACTTTCCGTGGAAAGCAGGTGTGACTTGATCTGGCGAATTATTTTCTAGCTGTGCGAAGAACTCTATCGATATCCCGCCGCACTTCCGCCGCTTTCAATGCCGCCCGCTTGTCCCCGTGAGTCTTACCTTTACCGAGACCAAGCAAAACCTTGGCCCAGGGCCCATGAAAATATATTTCGAGCGGCACAAGCGTGTGACCCGACTTCTCGGTTTTTGCGCGGAGCTTGTCAATTTCGCGGCGGTGCAGCAGCAGCTTGCGGCGCCGCGTTGGATCGGGGACCTGGACGTGCGTTTTTTCGTATGTGTTCAGCTGAAGTCCGATGAGCCAGCATTCGTTGTCGTATACGCGTGCGTAGCAGTCCGCAAACTGCACGTTTTTCGTGCGCAGGCTCTTTACTTCGCTCCCTTTGAGTTCCAGGCCTGCTTCGATTTTGTCCGTGATGAGATAATCGTGATACGCCTTGCGGTTTGTCGCCACGATCTGTTTGAAAGGTTTTTTCGGCGCGGCCTGTTTCGATTTTTCCATGCTCATTTCCTTGCCTGAGGCGCCTGACGCACTGCGCGCCTCACGCATTCCCGAATTTCGCCGCCCCTGCCGCAATATCCTGCAACGCACCCGCTCTTCTGCCGATACCGATGAAGGGACTCTTTCCTCTTCCGGGCCGGTAAAGACCGGCGCTTCGGCAACCTGCCGAAGGCGGCGTCGCGGAGTTGTAAATGCGGGTGGTGTTCGATTTCTTCTCCGGCATTGCCAACGGGCTCCGCGGCAGCGACTCGGGGGGATCATACACCATCACTCAGCCAGTCAAAGTGCGGCCGCAACGCCGCATCCGCTCGTCCACGCAGGAGGCCATCGGTCGCTTCTTCGCGCTGCTGCTGGCTGTCGGCATCGGCGCGCTTGCGCTTTCAGCTTCTGGAAGCACGCCGCGCAAACCGCCAGTGGATAGCGGGAGCCAGCCGCCCCTTACAGCTATCGCTCCGGCATTGACCGCAGAAATCATCGCACCCGATCCCGGCGCAGCGCCGCGCGAATGGAAATATATTGTCATCCACCATTCCGGTACGCAGCGCGGGAGTGCTCAGAGCTTCGATCAGTACCACCGCTATCAGCGCAAATGGACAGGCGGGCTGGGCTACCATTTTGTGGTGGGCAACGGCACCGACCAGGGCGATGGCGTCATCGTCGCAGGACCGCGTTGGAAGACGCAGGAGCCGGGTGCGCACGCCAACTCATCCGACTACAATGAGCATGGTATCGGCATCTGCCTGGTCGGCAATTTCGACGAACAGCCGCCGACGCTTGCGCAGCTGGCGGCCACTCGCGCGCTGATTCTGAAACTTTGCGCCGACTACAACATTCCCACCAATCAGGTGGTCGGCCACAACGCCATTCGCCGAGGTGGAAGCACCGCCTGCCCCGGAAAGTATTTATCGATTCAGCAGCTTCGAGAAGGGCTGGAGTGAAGGGTTTATAGTTTCGGGTTTCTGGTTTCTGGTTTCGGGTTGAGCTAACCAGAAACTTGAGACTAGGAACAATACCTGATTCAACTGCGCGCTGGGCCGGCGCTGTCGCGGATAATCAGATCAGGAATAATGACATCGCGATAGCCGCGGCGCTGCTCGATGGCTTCGGCGCTCGCCGAGATCTCGGTCGCCAGTTCGGCTGCGCGCAGGCCCATCTCGTGAAGCATGTGGCTGATAGTGGTCAATCGCGGGAACACGTGCGATGCGAAGACGTCGTCGAAACCGATGACTGAAACATCCTGCGGGATGCGCAGGCCCGCACGCATCAGCGCGCCGTATGCACCGATTGCGCATGAATCGTTGTATCCGAGAACCGCCGTGAAGGCCGGCTTCTGCGTGAGATATCGCGCCAGCGCCGCCTCGGACGCGTCGGCGACGGGGTCTTCGGCACGCACCGTATGCCGGGTCTGCTCAAAGCGGCAGGACGCCCCGCGCAGACCGCAATCCCAGGCCGCGCGGATGAACATCTGTTCCCGCTGATTGCCCAGCCGCGTATCGGGACCGAGCCACACAATTTCCTTATGCCCGAATTCTGCCAGGTACTTAACGGCTTTCTGAACGCCTTCAGCTTCACCGTAAGTAACGTTGGGCAGTTGCGTTGTTCCTTCGTATTCCATCAGCACGACAGGCGCCTTGGGCTGCTCAGTAATGAGGCGGCTGCCGGCCACCGAAGGCAGCACTGCCGCTACCACCAGCGCGTCAAGGCGGCGCTGCTGAATCTGCTTTAACCCTCGGTCGGCGGCATTCTCGTTTATGCCGGGACCGATCAGCGCCAGGTTGTAGCCCTTAAAATGAGTGTGTGTCTCGACACCGCCAGCGAGCGTACTGAAATACGGTCCGCCCATCGCGGCAATCCACGGTTCGGCATGTCCGGCGCGGCCCACATCGATGGCCATGCCAATAGTCTCGGCGCGGCCAAGCTGCATCGCACGCGCGTGATAATTACCCACATAGCCAAGCTTCTTGGCCGCCAGGCGGATACGGTCCGCACATTCCGGGCGGACGCGGCAGACCTGCTTGCCGGGATTTAATACCATGCTCGCCGTAGTTACGCTGACGCCTGCGGCTTGAGCGACATCAATGAGCTTCACCATGCGCGTAAGTCTCGACTAGGCGGCTGCTTGAATATTATACGCATTGTTAATAAACCAGCGATGGCTATTCGTCGAAGAAAAAATTTCTGGCCAGCTTGGACAGGCAAGACGTCGCTGTGCTGTTACACCATTTGCTTTAACGAGCTGCAGGAATTAGCGTGTTTCTTATGCCGTTTATTCTTCGCACGCCACAAGCCACGATCACCGTGGGTGATAAGAGCACCTCCCGCCTGCTCGATGGCATTGGCGTCAACTGGTGCGATGCTTTCGGCATGGGAGGAGATCGTGGCATGGGGCAGATCAATATGCCTCTGACCACACCCTGTATCCCCACGCTGGATGA